>JAFGKY010000101.1 GCA_016928305.1 Bacteroidales bacterium | reverse complement strand
CGAAGTGAGTAATTATCCCGATAGCGAAGCGTATCGGGATTGGGTTAATTCCCCGCCGCTTGCGGCGAAGAGCAAGACAAATTGTCTGTCAAGATACCCCGTCCGCTTGCGGCGGGGAGATTCATTTGCAGGAATTACGGTGAATATAGAATTTGATACAGACGAACTTTGGAATATACCTGTAAAATTACCGGCAGGATATCCGTCTGTCCCATAAATATTTTTTTCAAAAAGTTTGTCATATTAAGATAAATTTTAACTTTACAAATTATAATAAGTGTGTATTGTACACTTATTGAAAATGAATCCCAATAAGTAACTATTACATTACAGGTAGTTCAGCATATTATTAAAATTACCAAAACCGAATATATTCATAACTAATTAAGAACAACTATGGTAACACTTGACTGGATCGTTCTGGGCCTGTTTTTTATGGGTCTTATAGGTATTATTGTATGGGTATTAAAACAAAAAGAAGAAAATACAACCGATTATTTTCTTGCCGGTAAAAATGCAGGATGGCTCTCAATAGGATCCTCCATTTTTGCTTCCAATATTGGATCGGAGCACCTGGTTGGACTTGCCGGTGCCGGGTTTATAAGTGGTATGGCAATGGCCCATTGGGAAATGCATGCATGGCTTATCCTTGTCCTGGGCTGGGTTTTCGTCCCTTTCTATGACCGGATTAAGGTTTACACGATGCCTGAATTTCTGGAGAGAAGGTTCTCTCCGGGCTCAAGATCGGTATTATCGATTATATCACTGGTAAGCTATGTGTTAACAAAAGTAGCCGTGACAGTGTATGCCGGTGGTGTTGTCTTCGATACGGTTTTCAATGTTGAATCGATAACATTATTCGGCAAGGAAATTGATTTCTTCTGGGTTAGTGCTATGGGTTTGGTGCTGATTACAGGTATATATACCATTTTAGGTGGAATGAGAGCTGTATTGTTTACATCTGTTTTGCAGACACCCGTACTTTTGTTCGGTTCAATCGTAATTTTAATTGTTGGTATTGCCAAAGTTGGCGGCTGGGCTGAAGTGGAAAATATTGTCGGCTCGAATTTAAAACTTGTCAGGCCTGCAGCCGATCCCGATTTTCCATGGACAGGTGTTTTATTAGGTTCTGCGATCATCGGATTCTGGTACTGGTGTACCGACCAATATATTGTACAAAGGGTGCTTTCCGGCAGAAATCAGCAACAGTCAAGGCGGGGAGCTATTCTTGCCGGTTATTTCAAACTGTTGCCCGTCTTCATTTTTATGGTACCCGGAATGATAGCGTTTGCCCTTAATCAGAAAGGCCTTCTGCAAGTCGGCAGCAGTGATTCGGCTTTTGCATCCATGGTTGCCAAGCTTCTGCCTGCGGGCATAACCGGAATAGTGGTTTGTGGATTGCTGGCCGCCCTCATGAGTTCCCTGGCTTCCCTGTTTAATTCATCGGCCATGCTTTTTGTTGAGGATTTTTACAAAAAAATGAGACCAAATCAGGAACCCAAGCATTATGTGAGAGTTGGACGAGCTGCTACGGCAACTGTGGTAGTTCTTGGTGTGGTATGGATACCCGTAATGCTTGGTCTGGGAAAGGTATTGTATGAATATTTGCAGGGAGTTCAAGGATTACTTGCCCCTGCCATTGCATCCGTATTTCTGCTGGGTGTTTTCTGGCGCAGAATGAATGCTAAAGGAGCCTTCTGGGGTATGATTACCGGATTCTCCGTAGGAATGTTCAGATTAATATTGAACGTAAAGTATGGACTGGTAGGTAAAATTGGAGGAATGATAAAATCGGTTTTGTATATCAATTCCGATAAGGCTAAAAATGATATGCTTGACGATCTGACTACTGTCAGCAAAACAATAAACCATTCCTTCCCTTCTGATGTTGCAGCCGTATTAACAGAGAAGGTAAATACCGCCATGACTTCATTTTCGGGATTAACAGCTGATGGTAAGACATATGCTTCCGAACTCCTGAGTCAGGTTAAGGACGGTATTCATCAATATTACCTGGACAGCGGCGGGATTATTTATAAAATTGCAGCTGTAAACTGGCTGCATTATACGGTATTGCTGTTCTTTTTGTGTATTGTCGTTATGGTATTAATCAGTTTGTTTACAAAGGCACCGTCTGCCGAGCAGCTGAAATATACTTATGCAGCTTCCACGGCTGAAGAAAGGGCTGCCACGAAGGCAAGCTGGAATATCTGGGATATTGTTAATACCATTATAATACTGGGTGTTATCGTTGCATTCTACTTTTATTTCTGGTAGTATTCTATACCCTTGACACCATATTATTCTGAAAATACAAGGTTTCTGGTTGCAGTGGACTGCATCATCTTCGGATTTGATTATAAGCAGTTAAAGTTGTTACTGATCAAGCGAAATTTTCAGCCCCAAAAAGGAAAATGGTCGCTGGTGGGCGGATTTCTTGAAGCTGATGAAACGCTTGATCAGTCAGCCCTGCGGATATTGAATAACCTTACAGGATTGAATGATATATACCTGGAACAGTTGTATACGTATGGTGAGATAAAGCGTGATCCGGGCGAACGGGTTTTATCTACTGCCTATTATGCACTTATTAATGCAGAAAACTATCATTTGCCGATCAACCGGGAATCTTCGGCAAAATGGTTCCCGATTGAAAAAACACCACCTTTGGTATTTGACCATAACATTATGGTCGATAAAGCCATGCGCCGGTTAAAAAGAAAAAGCCTTTCACAACCCATTGGCTTTGAACTGCTGCCCGAGAAGTTCACCATACCGCAGCTGCAAAAGCTTTATGAAGTCATTCATCAACGGGAACTTGATAAGCGGAACTTTCGCAAGAAAATACTTTCTATGGGTTTGCTGAAGAAGCTGGATGAAAAACAAAAGTCGGATTCCAGAAAAGGGGCTTTCTATTACCGGTTTGATAAAGAAAAATACGATGACCTTGTCAGCAGGGGCTTCCATTTCGAAATATAAAAACCAAATCTTAGATAATTATGGATACATTTAAAAAGCTTGAAGTGTGGTTTGTAACAGGCAGCCAGGATTTATATGGCCCGGAAGTGCTTAAGATCGTAGGAAGACACTCACAGGAAATGGCCACATTTTTAAATAAATCGGCAAAGATACCGGTAACGGTTGTTTTTAAGTCTGTAATGAGAAGCCTCGATGAGGTAACCAATATTTGTATCGAAGCAAACGCAGCAAGGCAGTGCATTGGTATTGTTACATGGTGCCATACCTTTTCACCGTCAAAAATGTGGATTAACGGGTTAAAGCTATTGAATAAACCCCTGCTTCAGTTGCATACACAATATAACCGCGACCTTCCGTGGGGTGAAATCGATATGGATTTTATGAACCTTAATCAGGCTGCCCATGGTGATCGTGAACATGGCTTTATACTTTCGCGCCTTCGCAAAAGCCGTAAGGTGGTTGTCGGATACTGGAAAGAAGATGATGTTCAGGAGCGCATTGGCATATGGACACGTGCCGCGGCTGCATGGTACGATATGCAGGGTGCCAAGCTTGCACGTTTTGGGGATAACATGCGCGAAGTGGCGGTAACCGAGGGTGACAAGGTAGAAGCCCAGATAAAGCTAGGCCTTTCTGTTAACACCTGGCCTGTAGGAGATATTGTAAAAATCATCAACAGTGTCAGCAAAGCTGCTGTCGATAAATTAATCAAAGAGTATGATGAAGTATATGAAATCGCCAAAGAAGGCAGGCCGGGAGGAAAATATCATGATAATGTAAGATACCAGGCCCAAATTGAAGCCGGTATCAAGTCATTTCTTAAAGAGGGCGGTTTCAAAGCTTTTACGACCACCTTTGAAGATTTACACGGCTTGAAACAGCTGCCCGGACTTGCATCTCAACGCCTGATGTCGGCAGGATACGGATTTGGTGCTGAAGGTGACTGGAAACATGCTGCACTGGTACGTGCGGTTAAAGTTATGGGCACCGGACTTAAAGGTGGATGTTCTTTTATGGAAGATTATACATACCACCTGCATCCAAGTGGCTATAAATCATTAGGAGCCCATATGCTGGAAATATGTCCCAGTATTGCAGCCGGCAAAGCAAAAATTGAAGTCCATCCGTTGGGCATTGGTGGTAAAGAAGATCCTGCACGACTTGTGTTTAATACCCTCACAGGACCTGCTACACTTACCAGTATGGTTGACATGGGTAACCGTTTCCGTATCATTGTGCATGATGTTGAATGTGTTAAGCCTGAAGCAAAACTGAAAAAATTGCCGGTGGCCAACGCATTGTGGATACCACAGCCAAACCTTAAAGTTGGAGCTGCTGCCTGGATTTACGCCGGTGGAGCACATCATAATGCATTCAGTCAAGCTATTACAGCCGAGTATATCGAAGATTTCTGCGAAATTGCAGGTATCGAATGCATTGCTATCAATAAAGATACAAACATCGCTACATTAAAGAAAGAGCTTCAGTGGAATGAGATGTATTATATGATGGCAAAGGGATTGTAAAGGCAGGGATAAGGGACAAGGGACAAGGGACAAGGGACAAGTAATGCAAGAATCAAACTCCCGGGAGAGAGAAGAAATGAAATGGAATCATCGGTTTTTATCCTGTAACACGAAATTTAATACTAAGTCAATATGTTACCTGATCTGCGATACGAAGTTTGTAAAGCCAACCTCGACCTGGTTAAATTCGGTCTGGTGATCTTTACCTGGGGAAATGTCAGCGGAATTGACCGTTCAAAGGGCTTTGTGGTGATCAAACCCAGCGGTGTTTCCTATGATGATTTAAAGCCTGAACATATGGTGATCGTGGATATGGAAGGGAAACTTGTTGAGGGAAGTCTTAGACCTTCCTCGGATACCCCCACGCACCTTGTGCTTTATAAGGCTTTTCCAACGGTGGGTGGCATTGTTCATACACATTCCGAATGGGCAACAAGCTGGGCACAGGCTGGCAAGGGCATACCTTGTTATGGCACCACCCATGCGGATTATTTTTACGGGGAGATCCCCTGTACCCGGAAAATGACACAAAAAGAGATTGAATCGGATTATGAGAAAGAAACCGGGAAGGTAATTGTTGAACGCTTCCGGGATATCAATCCCGATCAGGTGCCTGCTGTACTGGTTAACAACCATGGCCCGTTTGCCTGGGGAACAAATCCCGAAAATGCTGTTCACAACGCTGTAGTAATGGAAGAAGTGGCAAAAATGGCGTTCCGTACACGTGTTTTAAACACGGTCGATCCCATTGCTCAGGTATTGCTCGATAAGCATTACCTGAGAAAACACGGTAAGGATGCGTATTATGGACAGAAATAATATTCGAAGGTTTGAAGATTTGAAAGTTCGAAGATTGATTACTATATTATAATCATTGAAAACAAGGAAAAATCCTAGGATAAAAGTCTTTGATCTGTTAAGGTATGCTGACTATTTACAAAATTGTTTAAGAAGATGTCAACAATTACACGTTTTGAAGATCTCGAAATATGGAAATTAGCGCGAGAACTTTGCAAAATAATCTTTAAGATTACCCAAAAGTCAGAGATACATAGAAGGGAATCTGGTTTAAGAAATCAAATTTCAATAGCATCAGGATCTATTATGGATAATATTGCAGAAGGCTTTGAGAGAGAAGGAAACAAGGAATTAATTCAGTTCTTAACCATAGCAAAGGGATCAGCAGGTGAAGTTCAGTCTCAGCTATACCGTTTAAAAGATTTTGGCTATATATCAAATGAGGAATTTGAGGAAACCTTGAAGAAGGCAAAGACAATATCTGGTTCTATTGCAAATTTTATTAAATATTTAAAACAATCTGAATTAAAAGGAAATAAATTCAAAAAATTACTTCTTTAACGCGTTTATTCAGAATTTGATATTAATGTAACAGTGAGATTTATTTAGTATTGAGTAATAACTTTCAAATTTTCAAATTTTCAAACTTTACTTTATGAAATACACCATCGGCCTTGATTACGGAACAGATTCGCTGAGAACCGTGCTTGTAAATGCATCTACCGGTAAGGAAGAAGCCAGTACGGTTATGTATTATCCACGCTGGAAAGAAGGAAAATATTGTGATCCGCTTAAAAACCAGTTCCGGCAACACCCGCTGGATTATATCGAGGTGCTCGAAAAAACCATACGGGAAGTGATATCAAAAGTACCGGCTGACGTAGCTGAAAATATTGTTGCCCTGTCGGTGGATACTACAGGCTCGACACCTGTTGCTGTTGATGCATCGGGTATTCCACTTTCTTTGTTGCCCGATTTCCAGGAAAATCCGAATGCCATGTTTGTACTGTGGAAAGACCATACTGCAGTGAAAGAAGCCGATGAAATCAACAACCTGGCCCGGTCATGGGGTGGGGTGGACTATACCAAATATGAAGGAGGTATCTATTCGTCGGAATGGTTTTGGGCCAAAATATTAAAAGTTCTCAGAACCGATGAGAAGGTCAGGCAGGCAGCTTATTCCTGGGTTGAACATTGCGACTGGATACCGGCTTTGCTCACCGGAATCACCGATCCCCTGAAATTAAAAAGAAGCCGGTGTGCTGCTGGGCACAAGGCCATGTGGCATGCCGACTGGGATGGACTGCCTTCGGATGAGTTCCTGACCAAGCTCGATCCGCTGCTGAAGGGCTTGCGCGGTAAATTATACAGGGAAACTTATACAAGCGATGTGGTGGCAGGTTATATGACACACGAATGGAAATCAAAACTTGGCCTTTCAGGCGAAATTGCCTTGGGCGTTGGTGCTTTTGATGCGCATCTGGGTGCAGTTGGAGGCGAAATCAGGCCTTATTACCTGGTAAAGGTTATGGGAACCTCAACTTGTGATATGCTTGTGGCACCCAAAAGTGAAATAGGCGAAAACCTGGTGCAGGGGATATGTGGACAGGTAGAGGGTTCCATTACTCCCGGACTGGTTGGGCTGGAGGCAGGGCAGTCAGCATTCGGCGATATTTATGCATGGTTTAAGGAAATTTTGATGTGGCCTGTTGAGAATATCCTTGGAAAAACCGATATCCTTTCACCTGAGATCCGTGAGAAGCTGGTAGTCGCCATTGAGGACCAGATTATTCCGCAACTCTCGGCAGCCGCCGAAGAAATTCCTATTGAGGAAACCGGCATCGTTGCCATCGACTGGATGAACGGCCGGCGTACACCCGATGCGAATCAGAACCTGAAAGGGTCTATTGCAGGCCTGACATTGGGCTCCGATGCTCCCCGCATTTTTAAAGCTCTTGTTGAAGCCACCGCATTTGGCGCAAAGAAAATTGCAGACCGGTTTATGTCCGAAGGCGTTCGTATTGATGGTGTGATTGCCTTGGGTGGTGTAGCGAAAAAGTCTCCTTTTGTAATGCAGATCGTTGCCGATGTGATGAATATGCCCATTAAGGTAGCCCGTTCCGAACAGGCTTGTGCACTGGGCACTGCAATGGCCGCTGCTGTTGTCGGTGGTGTATACAAAACATTCGAGGAAGCGCAAAATAAGATGGGAAGCGGCTTCGAGAAGGAATATAAACCCATCAAAGCCAATGCAGAAAAATACGAGACGCTGTACAGAAAATATTCCAAACTCGGGGAATTTATCGAAAAAGAACTTTAGAAGGGGAGTTCTCGCAGATTTATGAAGGTTGAAATAATCTTGTAGAGACGCAAAATCTTGCGTCTCTACTGAATGATATTTACAGCTTGTCGTTTATTCTGTACGTTTACTGTTTTCCGTTCCGATTACCGATCACCAGTTACCGGTTATTTTTCCCTCCCTCCTTCTGGTCAGATACAATCCTCCAAACACCAGCAATCCGTTCAGCACCACAATTTCAAATCCTACCTTGTAACCGTTGAACAGTGCTCCGGAATACAAACTTGTAAGATAGCTCAATCCTATGGCCAGCAGGGTTATTATTGGCACCCATTTTTCGTTGGTTGTATACCTTGTAAGAATACCGAAAGAAAAAAGTCCAAGCAAGGGTCCATATGTATATCCGGCAATGGTGAATAATGAGTTGATTACACTCTGATTGGTTATTGCCGAAAATGTGAGGATCACGATGATCAGCACGAGTGAGAAACCAACATGCACAAGTTTTCGTACGCCCATGCGCTGGTTGTCTTCCCTGAAGTTTAAAAAATCAACACAGAATGATGTTGTGAGTGCTGTCAGAGCAGAATCAGCACTTGAATAAGCAGCAGCAATAAGACCTACAATAAAAACAATGCCTACCGTAGGAGACAAATAATTGAAAACCAGAAACGGGAACAGTGCATCTGTTTTTGAACAGGAAAATATACCGGTACCAGGATACAATAATTCGATCGGGCATTTTTTAGCAAGATCAGGCTGAGCAAAATGCTCAATCATAATTCCTTTTGTATTTGAATAGATATACAATAAAGCTCCCAGGGATAAAAAGAATACGTTTACAATTATCAGCAACGAACTCATCCAGTACATATTTTTTTTGGCATCATTAATATTCCGGCAACTCAGGTTTTTTTGCATCATGTCCTGATCAAGTCCCGTCATAGTGATGCAAATGAACATGCCACTGAGAAAATGCTTGAAGAAATTATTGCCGGGCCGCCAGTCCCATATAAAAAGCTTTGAATACCGGCTGTCACTGATATGGCTTATGATATCTGAGAATGAAAATCCGAGTTCTTTTGAAATCATAACAATCGAGAGGATAACTCCCAGTAACAGAAAGGTAGTCTGAAGGGTGTCGGTATATACAATGGTTCTTATCCCGGCTTTATATGAATATATATAGATAAGCGAAATCGTTATGCAAACACTCACCCAGAAAGGAATGCCAAACCGGGACAGAACAAAAGCATCAATTACCATAGCTACAAGGTAAAGCCTGAAAGATGCACCGATAATCCGTGATAACAGAAAATAAAAAGCTCCTGTTTTATAACTGTGCCATCCGAACCGTTTTTCCAGGTATACATAAATGGAAGAAAGGTTCATCCGGTAATACAACGGCAGCAATACATTGGCAATGACCAGATAACCGGCAAAGTATCCGAACACTACCTGCATGTATGAAAACATACTGTTTCCGACTTCTCCCGGTATGGAAATGAAAGTTACCCCTGAAATAGATGCACCAATCATGCCATAGGCTACAAGGAACCAGGGTGATTTGCGGTTCCCCACAAAGAACGTGGCGTTATCAGCACCACGGCTGGTGAGATAGGAAATGACAATAAGCAATGAGAAGTAAACAACAACGATAAGTAACAAAATCCAGGGGGACATGGAAAAACACTTTTTTATTTCTATATTGATAAAGCTTATTGCAAGAATACTAAAAACATTTAACTTTAAGAAGTCTATTTATTTACAGGCTTCAGGATAAAATGTTCAATATGCTCTTTTAATATGATTCGTTTATATAAAAAAGGTGAAAATACCATTAACGAAACCAGCAGCATAAAAGCCGCTGGCGACCTTTCGGGCCTGATTTGGATTGATTTACAGAACCCATCCCTGGATGAAATTGTTGAGGTTGAGTATTATTTCAAAATAAACATACCTACCCTGTTGCAACAGGAGGAAATTGAATCAAGCTCGCGTTTTATTGAAATGGATAATTATACCATTGCCAACTCAAAGTTCCTCCAAATGACAAGTGACGAATCACAATATTTTAACGTGCATGTTTCCTTCCTGATCAAGGACGATCTGTTGGTGACGTATCGTGAAGGAGAAGTGAAGGCTTTTGTCGAATGCAGAAAAAAAATTATTACGAATTCCAAATCCTTTATAACCGGCAATAAGATATTTCTTTCTTTATTTGAGACCCGGATCGATTTTGATGCCGACTTTATTGAATCTATTTCACGGCAAATTACAATCATCAGCAAATCCCTTACGGCTGAAAATGATACCCGTGAGGAATTACTCAGGCAGATCACGGCTCACCAGGAAACTGCCATGCTGATAAGGGAAAACATTATCGACAAGCAACGGGTGGTCTCGCTGATGTTAAAAAATTTAGAATTTGCTGAAGATGAAAAAGAAAGGCTCAGAACCCTTTTTAAGGATATTGATTCCCTGGTTGATCATACCAATTTCCTGTTCGAAAGACTTGAATACCTGCAAAATACTTTTCTCGGACTCGTTAATACGGCTCAGAACAAGATCATTAAAATATTTACCATGGTTTCGGTAATCATCATGCCTCCTACACTTATTGCCAGCTTGTATGGGATGAATTTCAGGCTGATGCCGGAACTCAACTGGAAAATCGGTTATCCGCTGGCGATCGTGCTGATGATTAGTTCTTCATTAATTACCTGGATGACCTTTAAAAGGCATAAATGGCTTTGATCAGAACAGGAAATTCAAGCCTATATATATTCCCAGCTTATTGGAATCCTCCTTCTTTACAGCATTGGCAAAATCAGCAGCAATGATAAAGTTTTCATTGATGGCGATATGAAGTCCGGCTCCGTAACCCATATGTAATCCTTCCCTGGTGTCAGGCAAAAATTCCTCAGCTTCTGCCCGGTGGGCCTCATCCAATGTAAATTCATATTTGTCCACTACCATACCTGCGTCTAAAAAAGTACTTAAGGCAAGATATACATTTTGTTTCAATACCACTCCCCGGAGGAATTTCCAGCGGAATTCGGCATTTCCGAACGCTACACCATCTCCTACCACACGATTACGCAATACACCGCGGATGGTCTTTGAACCTCCGAATCCGTCACGCGTATAATCGGGTGCGGTATTATAAACAAAGGGAAGCATGTAAAAAGGCATTTCACCGGTAAGTTTGCCTTGATAGCTTAACCGGTAAGCAAATGAAAGCACTTTGGGCACAAGTGTAAAATACTGACGGTGTGTAAACACCAGCTTGGTATAAGCCAGGTCTCCGTTACCAAGAAAGGACGGTGCCCAGAAAAACTGAAGCTCTGTCCATAAACCTTTCATCGGATTGGGTTCGTTGTCGCGGGTATCATATATAGCACCCAGTTTTACAAAAGTTGCCGTTCCTCCGTCGGCCTGCTCTTCGTCAATAATTCCCCATCTCTGGTATCTTTCAAAAAGCAGATCGGCGTCAACAGGAAGCTTATCCTCTTCGTCTTGTCCTTTGTTTAACTTCTTTACATCCACACTGTCGTTTTTTATGCTGCTTAATTCTACCCCTACCATCCAGCGTAGTTTTTTCTCCAGGATCGGGCCCTGAAAGTCAATTTTCCCGCGGAACATCCTGCGGTCCATGCGATAGAACATACGGGATATATAATGAGTCGTATCGTTGTCATCGGACAACGCTTTATTGAATGCAGACTCATATCCGTTGAATCCATAAAAGTCAAGTGCCTGCTCCGTCAGGTAACTGAACTCAGCAGATGTACGAATTCCGGGGATCAGGTACTCCGAGTCGTATTTGATCATATTCACACCACTGCCCTTTGTGTACCTCGACCATTCCAGGTAAAGGCTGTGATGATATTTGGGATAGGAAGAGCCGTCCCCAAAATGATATAAATTCACAACCAGTCCGTATTGAAAGCCCAGGTCGGAAGAATAAGTAATAGCCGGTACGGCACCGAAGGTAAAGCCCTTCTTTACTTTTTCTTTTTTCTTTTCTGCTTTCACCGTATCTTCCGTATCGTTTGCCGCTAAGGCCATTACTAAGAATACCGACAGCGATGCAAGGAAAACTCTTCTTATATTCATAAGGCTTCGTTTATTGGTTCTGCTTCAGACCTAAGTTAATAATTTTATCACTCCGGCAAGCTTTCGTTATAAAAAAGTTATAATTTTATTCGTGAGACTCAAATTTCAGGAGTTTTACGAAATGAAATTTGTAAGTCGAACAATCCCGACGAAGTCGGAGGGTATAATAACCCGCAGCCCTGCTGCGGAATAAGTTTCTCCCGAATTCTCAGGACTTTTTGGGTTCATACCCGTGATTCTCTTTGGTTTGACAAGACCTGGCAGGTCTGATAAACCAGTTAAATTTCACTGTTTGTAAATATTCTTAATATGTCTAAAATATGAAAACCTTAACACGTTTTGTAACGGGTCTTCTCATTTTTATTGTTGTAGTACTTATTGGTGCATTAATCGCTGTAAGGGCTGTAAGTCACAGGGCGCTGCCTGATTATAATAAAGATATAGTGCTGAAAGGCATTCAGTCGGAAGTGCTTATCCTGCGAGACAAATATGCCATACCCCATATATATGCCGAAAATGAGCACGATCTGTATGTTGCAGTTGGATACATCATGGCGCAGGAAAGACTCTGGCAGATTGACTTCCTGCGAAGGGTAACGCAGGGTAGGCTCAGTGAGATCTTCGGAAACAGTTTCGTTGATACCGATTATTTGCTGCGTTTATTACGGTATCAGGCAAAGTCGGAGAAGATCATAGAACAGACTGATCCTAAGGTTATTTCGGCATTGCAGGCATTTTCCGATGGGATCAATCAATATATTGAATACAATTCAAAAAGACTGCCCTTTGAATTCACATTGCTGGGGTATAAACCCGAACCCTGGGAACCGGTTCATTCACTGAACCTTATCGGCTACATGGCATGGGACCTGAAAGCCGGCTGGAGTGAGATCATTCTTGAAGAGATCCGGCAAAAGGTGGATTCTTCGTTATACCAGGAGCTTTTGCCGGTCCTTACCGGTCAGAGATCGGTGGTGTACCCGGGCTTTAACGATAAAAAGAGTGGGGGATTAATTACTTCCCTGTTGATGAAATCGCAAAAGCTTGATGACCTTGGTGCTGACGTTTTTGATGCCAGTAATAACTGGGCCGTATCCGGCAACCGGAGCGTAACGGGTAAGCCTTTACTGGCCAATGATATGCATCTTGGTCTCAGCGTACCGGGCATCTGGATACAGATGCACCACGTTATACCCGGTAAGCTGAACGTTACAGGCCTTGTTTTGCCGGGTCAGCCGCTTGTCATTTGTGGGCATAACGATAGTATAGCCTGGGGAATGACGAATGTCTACGTTGATAATCTTGATTTTTATGAGGAAGAAATAAATCCTGATGATTCAGGACAGTATAAATACATGGGTGAGTGGAAAAAATTTGAGAAAAAAGTTGAAACGATCAAAACAAAAGAAGGCGATGTTGTAGAAAAAGAACTGATGTTTTCGCACCGGGGCGCTGTTGTTTCAGGTTATAAGGATTTTGCAGGGAAGACGGTAAGTATGCATTGGGTAGGCGATGAGCCCAGCAATGAAATGCAGACGGTTTATTTGCTTAACAGGGCAAATAACTGGAATGATTATACCGGAGCACTCAGAACATTCCTGGCTATTGGCCAGAATATTGTATATGCCGATGTTAAGGGGAATATTGGGCTGTATTGTGCTGCCGGCGTACCAGTGCGTAAACGCGATGCGGTAATTTCGATCCTGCCCGGATGGACCGACGAATATAACTGGACGGGTTATGTGCCGTTCGAGGAATTGCCTCATTTTTATAATCCCGTCGACGAATTCGTGGTTTCTGCAAATAACCAGACCGCCAGTGATGAGTATCCCTATCACATCGGTACCTGGTATTCTCTTTCCAGCCGTTACGACAGGATTAAAGAATTGCTCGTTGCAAAAGATAAGTTTTCGGTTGATGATTTTAAGGACATTCAGCTTGATCAACAATCAAAGATGGCTGAAGTTTATTTACCGGTTCTGCTGAATGCTATTAAAAATTATGATGGTTTCAGCGAAATACAACGACAGGCGGCAGATACTTTGAAGACATGGGATTTTACTATGAAGGCCGGAACTGTTGCCCCACTGCTGTTTGAGTGTATTTACCTGCAGACCATCCGGAACCTTTTCATTGATGAACTGGGTGACGACCTGGGTTCCAAATTTATCCGGAATACACAGGTATCCCGTATATCAACCGAACAGATATGGCTGCGCGGAACATCATTATGGACGGATGATATAACGACTCCCGGCATTGCTGAAACGTTTTCTGACATCCTGATGAAGAGCTTTAAAGAAGTGACCGATAGCCTGAATAATCAGTTTGGCCCTGATATTGCCCAGTGGCGATGGGGCAAGCTACACCAGGTTAAGCTGGAGCATCCACTTGCAAAAGTTGCCGTACTGAACAAACTGTTTAAGCTGAACCGGGGACCCTTTCCTGTAGGTGGAAGTTTTCATACCGTATCACCTTATAGTTATTCCAATGCTCAGCCTTTTCTTTCCGATCATGGTGCCTCACACAGGCATATTTTTGACCTGAGTAACTGGGACAATTCCCTCACCGTGATCCCTACTGGTAATTCAGGAATCCCTGCCAGTCCTCATTACTGTGATCAGACCAACCTTTATATAGAAGGCAGTTACCATCCTGATTATTTTACACAACAGGCTGTTGAAGCAAATGCTGTTTACCGGATGAGGTTTTTAAAAGAATAACGATTTTGTTGTAGAGACGCAAAATTTTGCGTCTCTACATATGATTGATTAACCTATTATACCGACAAAACATCTTATATCTAAAATATATGAATATATGAAACATATAAAACGCATTCCGAAAATCTTCTTCATAACGCTGCTATTTATATCCAGCCAGCTGCTAACCGCTCAAACCGAGTTTGATCAGCCCTTACCTATCGATCCCGATGTACGGATCGGAAAATTAAAGAACGGACTCACGTATTATATCCGCAAAAACAACAAACCCGAGAACAGGGTTGAATTCAGGCTGGCTGTGAATGCCGGATCTGTCCTTGAGGATGATAATCAACAGGGCCTGGCTCATTTTGTTGAGCACATGGCGTTCAACGGCACAAAGAACTTTGACAAGAATGAACTGGTACACTATCTTCAGTCAATAGGAATGAAATTTGGCCCCGAGTTGAATGCCTTTACTTCCTTTGATGAAACGGTATACATGCTCACCATACCGACGGATTCGGCAGATGCCCTGCAAAAGGGTTTCCAGATCATGGAGGACTGGGCTCATAATCTGCTGTTCGATTCCACGGAAATAGACAAGGAAAGAGGCGTGATTATAGAGGAATGGCGGCTGGGCAGGGGTCCTTTCCAGCGCATGCAGGATAAGTTTATACCCGTGGTGTTCAAGGATTCGCGTTACGCTGAGAGACTACCCATTGGCAAAAAAGAAATCATTGAGGAAGCTGATTACGTTACGATAAAAAGGTTCTATACCGAATGGTACCGACCCGACTTAATGGCCTTTATTGTGGTAGGGGATATTGATCCTGTAGCTGCTGAAAAGACCATTCAGGAGATGTTTGGTCGGATCCCGGCAGTGAAAGATCCTAAACCCAGAGGAAAATACGCAGTTCCAGATCATAAGGAAACCCTTCTTGCCCTGACATCCGACAAAGAATCTCCCTATACCTTGGTTCAGCTGGTGTGCAAGACCGATCCCCAGCCCAATACAGCATGGAAAGATTACCGCCGGTACCTGATGACGCAGCTGATCAGTAACATGTTTAACCAGCGGCTAAATGAACTTAAGGAGCAGGCTGATCCTCCTTTGCTTTATTCCATGAGTCAGTTCGGTGAGTTGGGTACACGGGAAAAAGAAGCCTTCATAGCTGCAGGGATTGTGCCGGAAACCGGTATTGAACGTGGTATTCAAACCCTGATAGAAGAAAATGAAAGGATCATCCGGCATGGCTTTACGCAGGGTGAGCTGGACCGTCAGAAGAAGTCCCTGCTGACACTCTATGAAAATGCATACAATGAACGTGATAAAACCGAGTCTCAAAGTTTTGCCCGGGAATATGTCAACCATTACCTGAAGAATGAGCCTGTCCCGGGAATTGCGTTCGAATATGAGTTCACAAAAAAATACCTGGATACGATATCCCTGGAAGAAATTAATTTGACTGCAAATCAGATCATTCGCAGGCAAAACCGGGTTTTAATCGTGATGGCCCCGGAGAAGGATGAATTAACCCTTCCGCAGGAAGAATTAGTCAACACTCTCATAACCAAAACAGAAAATTCGGTTATTAACCCGTATCTCGACAAACTGACCGGTAATGCTTTAATGGATGATAGACCGGCCAGGGGAAGGATTCTTTTTACGAAAAGAAAGGACGATCTGGGTATCACCGA
The DNA here is from genome assembly GCA_016928305.1 of Bacteroidales bacterium. Taxonomy (GTDB): domain Bacteria; phylum Bacteroidota; class Bacteroidia; order Bacteroidales; family UBA10428; genus UBA5072. The sequence continues at coordinate 6,102 of JAFGKY010000101.1, read as the reverse complement.
GCTAACCCTCGCAAATGGTGCAAAAGTTATATTGAAACCCACGGATTTTAAAAACGATGAGGTGCTTTTCAGGGCCTTCAGCCCGGGAGGATATTCGGTTTACCCGGTGCCTGATTTTATGTCGGCATCAAATGCCTCAACAATAGTAACTGAAAGCGGTGTTGCCGGGTTTTCACCTTCGGATATTGACAAATTACTCTCCGGTAAGAAGCTGAATGTAAGTCCTTATATTGATACTTATTTTGATGGTTTCAATGGTGCATCGGTTCCGAAAGACCTGGAATCCATGCTGCAGTTGTTCTATCTTTATTTTATTCAACCCCGGAAGGATACAGCTGCATTTCAATCATTCATTACCAAGCAAAAGGGTGTTGTTACCAACCTGCTTGCTGATCCTGAGAACTATTTCTTCGATAAGTATTTCCGGATTATCACGCAGCATGATCCCAGGTCGAATGGCATACCTTCCGTTGAGGATATCGAAAAGATAAATTTCGATCGTGTTTTTGAGATTTACCAGGATAGATTTGACGATGCTTCGGATTTCACCTTCTTTTTTGTCGGGGCATTCAATGTAGACAGTATAAAGCCGCTGATTGAAACCTACCTGGCCAGTCTTCCTTCTGAACGCAAGATAGATACCTGGCGGGATATGGGTATCAGGGCTCCTCAATCAACCGTCGACACGGCAATTTATATGGGCAATGACCCGAAAAGTATGGTGGCACTATACATGGAAGAAGCGGAACCCTGGACTCCGGAAGCATCTCATATGTTCGGATCATTGAACTCCTTGCTTGACATACGGTACATCGATATCCTCAGGGAAGAAATGAGCGGAGTATACGGATTTGAACTTGACATAAATCTCGTTAAAGTCCCTTATGAACATTATGAACTTGCCCTGTATATTCCCTGTTCACCTGAAAATACCGATAAGCTGACCCAGGCGGCACTTGATGAAATACGCAAAATTCAAAAGGAAGGTGTGAGCGAAGAAGATGTGGCAAAAGTCAGGGAAGCCGAACGCCGGCAAAAGGAAAGGGAACTGAAGGAAAACAATCCCTGGATCGGAAACCTGGTTGAAGTATACCGTTATAACGACCCGGGAAGGATTTCACAGTATCAGGAAAGAATCGACCAGATTACTTCGGAAACGCTTAAGAACACCGCCGAAAAAATCAACCTCAATAAATATGTAAGGGTTGTCCTGTATCCGGAAGACCAAAAGAAGTGATAAGTGACATCCACCTTCGCTAAAGCTTCGGTGGATAAAAGTGACGGGTCAAAGTGAACAGTGAAAAACGAAAAGTGAACAGTGAACAGTGAACAGTGAAAAATGAAAAGTGAAATACATTGACTAATCCGGAAGCCCGTTTGGTCATAGCCTTCTTTACGGTTGGCAAACCACCGGAACCATGACAATAACTATAATTATTTCACTTCTCGTTATTCACTGTTCGTTTTTCACTATTAACCGAATACTGTTACCTTAAACCAAGGCTTTTCAGCGCCTTTTTCAATTCCTTGTCAAAACGAACAAATTGGTTATAAATGAATCCAATTGTTCTTTTTTTGTTTTCTGATAAAACAATTTTTTAATATGTTTGTATATTCATTTATAAAAGAATTAATTATTGGGGTTGAATTAAATGGATAAGCGCACTTTTATTAAATCAGGTTTGTTGGGTTTTGCAGGTATTATTGCGTCTTCATTTACGGCAAGGGGTATGGTTTCGAGGATACTGGGGAAAAACGCTAAAAGAAGAAGTGAATTTATTCAACCCGGCCTTCCTTATGCCTTCGATGCCCTTGAACCTTACATCGACCGTGAATCCATGGAATTGCATTATGCAAAGCACCATGCAACTTATACGCAGAAGTTCAATGAAGCTGCAAAAGGAACAGGTATTTTTGAAAAATCCATCCGGGAAATTATGGGCAATATATCGAATTATCCCTTAGCCATTCGTAATAACGGAGGAGGATACCTGAATCACAGTCTTTTCTGGAATATGATGTCTCCCGTTGGAGGAGGAAGTCCTTCAGGCATATTGCGCGATGCCATCGAAAGGGATTTCGGATCCCAGGAAGCATTTATGAATGAATTCAATACTGCAGCCCAAAACCTCTTTGGCTCAGGATGGACATGGTTGATAATAAAGGATAATAAACTAGTGGTTACAACCACACAAAACCAGGATAATCCCCTGATGGATGTTGTTGCAGATAAAGGATTTCCTTTGCTTTGTCTTGATGTCTGGGAACATGCCTATTATATGAAAAATCAGAACCGGCGGAAGGATTATATAAGCGGTTTCTGGAACGTGGTTAACTGGGATTATGTTTCCCAACGGTATACCAACTGGCAGAAAAGAAACACCGGGATCGCCTGATAACGGATCTTTCAGCCTTTTTCCTTCAGTAGTTTTGAATCCAATAACGCATCGATTTTCCTAAGATCTCTTTTCGGACCATCGATGATAAGGGGATTTGCCTTTGTGTCTATTTCCACGGTATCTTCACCGAGCATCATGATCCTAGAGAAGACTGACTTCTTTTTGTATACAAGCGCGGATCCGTCTTCAGCCTTCTTCAAATATCCTGCTTCTTGCATGGTTTCTTCAAAGATTGAGCGGTTATCGGCGAAATTTCCGCTTATATAACGCTCCTTTTTACCAAAATTGATCAGCGGGTATAAAAAACAGTATGCAAGCAGGATAACCAGGATCATCACCATCCGCTGATTTATCACAATGGAATGATACGTTTCCTCAAGGGACACACCTTTCGAAAGCAGGGGCCATAAGAACAGCAGTACAAAAAAAACCACGATCACGAACAACAGGAACTTGATCAATCTGCGCGAGTATGACTTCATAATAGTTGTTGATTTAATGATTTGCTGATTTATTGATTTGAAGATTTTAAGTCCATGGTCGACGGTCCACAGTTATTTCTCAAAGATATTTCAATTCTTATTAATAAATTAATAATTAAAGTATATTGATTAGTTCATTCAGATTGAAGCCCATAATTAATTCTTCTAATCAAATGACTGTAAGTCACTTCTTCCCCCTCACCTTCAGGAGAGGGGCAGGGGTGAGGCAATCCCCGGTAAAATAAAAACCGCCGTATATCTTTGAATACACGGCGGTTTTCAGCTATATCAAAAAACTGCTAGAAATGCAGATCCAATCCGATAGCAATAATCAACGTGTTTTTAGTGTAGTTATCTCTTACAGGAAAGTGTTCATTGCCGGGTCCTGGATATACATGCTCATAGTCCTTCTTCCCGTCACCATACATAGCATAGGCAGCAGCCAGGTTGACCATAACATCTTTGCTGATCTTGTATCCCAATCCGGCACCTATGGTACTTGACGGCAGGCTGAAACTAAGTTCGTCCTGATATTCTTCTTTTACTCCTGACTTTGCATACAAATATCCTGCGCTTGCAACTAATTTATCCGTTATATTAAACTCAAGACCTGCTGATAATTCAATATAGTTCTTATCAATCAGGCTATCGTTGGGCACATAAACACCGTTTAGTTTCTTGCCGTAGTTGGCTGATTTGTCGAAAAAGTAATGGAAGCCTACGGAGGCTGACAATTTTTTTATTATCTGGTAGTCAACGCCAACCGATAGCATAGCCGGAATATCGCTGTCAAATTCCTGACCATCCGGGAACATTGTAATGGGAACTCCTGCATCAGTGAAACCAACAGTGAAGTCCTGTTCGGTATCATTTTTTAACTTCATGGCTGTTTTAAACTCATATTTTACACCGATATTCAGCTTGTTTTCAAGCAGCGAAAAATGAGCACCAACAAACGGTGTAAATCCCGAGCCCTTTTGAACACTTTCAAGTTCCTGAGTGAGCAAACCTGCTTTGTCATTTAATCCATCACTCGCCTGTTGCAAAGCTCCCACAGCAATGGTATTGGTGAAGCCTGTTGGATTAATGCCAAGCATTTGCAGTTGAAGCCCAAGCTCAACAGAGATCGGGTCATTGGCTCCAAGAAGACCCAAATCAATGGCGTTCTGAAGGTTTGTGGCAGATTGGGCAACCATATTGGCGCTTGCTACTACAAGATCAGCAGCGGGAGCCCAGCCTGTAGGCAATAGCAACTCTACGTCCCTTAGATGGCCTTCATAAGTATTCTTTGCTGTTACATAACGAAGTCCTGCAGCAATGGAAATCATATCATTGATTGCATAGGAAAAGGCAGCCTGATATCCATAGAATACGGATGATCCCTTCATGTATGCATCCATACGGTAATCTGTGGCACCTGCCTGAAGTTCATAACCCTTTCTTAAATCGGCTACAAGGATGTCTACCATAGGAATTCCTTCTTCAAGGGTTGCACCGCCGCCACCACCAATAGGATTAAAACCTAATGAAATGGCAAATTTGCCTTTCTTCCATGCCCCGTATATGCTTGGAAAAACCGGGGCACTTACTTTCCCCGCAAAGGTTTTTGAAGAATCAGGAAGAAGATACCTGTAGTCGGTTGTCACGTCCTTGTTTTGCCAAATGGTCTGGTTGTTCAGTGAGAAATGAAATCCGTCGTCAAGTCTAACCAATCCGGCAGGATTGAAATAAGCAGCATCAATATCTGTAGAAGCATCGCGCGCTAAAGTTCTTACCCATATCGCGCTCTGGTTAGTGTTGGTGACAATACCTCCGGCGTTTACCAGAAACGGAAATAATATTGCCACGGTTAAAATTAGCAGTAGTTTTTTCATTGTTTTCATAGTTTAGTTCAATACGAAAATAGTTATTTCATTCTAATTGGCAATAGGCTGAATCTCAATAGGGTCAGCGTAAAAGCTGATTTTTGTTATGCAAGTGTCTGTTAATCTATAATTTCTGCTTGCATGATTGGTTAATAAAAAGATTTTATTGGATTGCATTTTTTAGCTTTTCCGGATGGTTTTATATTTTTACTGAAAATCTGCCGCCTATGATTATCATTGATAAAAAACTGACGGACGGTCTCGTACGTGACGCTGTCAACCTGACCAGGAAAAGAAAAAACCACAACTTTCACCGGGTCTTTTCTGATCCCATGAACCGCATGCTTCATGCCATGGAACCTGAAACTTATGTGCAGCCCCATAAGCACGAAGATCCTGATAAGCGCGAGGTCTTTGTCATTCTGAAGGGAAGGGTGGTTATTGTTGAATTTGATGATGCAGGAATAATAACGGAATACATTATCCTCGATCCCCTGACAGGGAACTTTGGTGCGGAAATTCAGCCCCGCACCTGGCATTGCCTGATCGTCCTTGAAAAAGGGTCGCTGGTTTATGAGGTAAAAGACGGGCCCTATGATCCGTCTGACGATAAACATTTTGCATCATGGGCCCCTGCAGAAGGGGATCCGGGGTCGGAGGAATATAAACGTGCTCTTTTGAAGCAATTAAGGCTGTGAAGAGAAGAATTTTAATAAATTTATGTCTTTTAAAGAAAGATAATATGTTAAACAGATTGAACTCCCCTCTTGAGAGGGGCAGGGGGTGTGTTTAGCAAATGCCTGATGATAAACAATAGTATGTTTTAATTTATGAATAAGCCAAATGCATACGGAATGAACTCCCCTCTTGAGAGGGGTGGGGGGTGTGTCCTATGAATTCCCGTCGTGAAATAATACCCTATGATCCACGATTGAAGAAGCTTGCAAGAGAACTAAGGAACAATTCAACCTTGGCTGAAAGACTTCTGTGGAACGGTCTTAAGAACAAACGGATGAGAGGTTACGACTTTCATCGTCAAAAACCCCTATCCCGCTATATTGTTGATTTTTACTGCAATGAATTACGGTTGGCAATAGAAATTGATGGAGAAAGTCATGACCATAAATTTGAAGAAGATAAGATCCGACAAAAAGAACTGGAAAGACTTGAAATTAAGTTCTTGCGTTTTGATGATATTGATGTAAAAAAGGATGTTAATATTGTACTTGAGGCCATTGAGGAATGGATTGAGGAATATGAAGAACACATCCCCGGCCCCTCTCAAGAGGGGAGAGAACACACCCCCGGCCCCTCTCAAGAGGGGAGAGAACACACCCCCGGCCCCTCTCAAGAGGG
>JAFGKY010000100.1 GCA_016928305.1 Bacteroidales bacterium | reverse complement strand
TTATTCATCCCGATACTTCGGGGTTCATGAGATCACTTCGCTAAGTTGAGAAAGTTTTGTACTTTTAATCGGCTTCAATGCTAATTTGATATGTTTGAGTTTTGAAATCACCAACTGACCAGAAAAGTGTAAACCTAAATCAGGACGAAACATACGGTTTTGTCCGGTACCCATTATACCTTGGTTATCTTCTGCTCCTTATTGGCGGTCCACTCCTCCTGGGCTCCATTGTTGGGCTGGCACTTGGCTTGCTTGGGATTATTATCATTGCGGCTAGGATCTTCGGTAAGAGAAAAATGCTACTCCATGAACTGGAAGGCTATGAAGAGTATATAAAAAAGGTAAAATATAGGCTCCTACCCATTATCTGGTAAGGGTTATATAACCCAATTATATGAATATGTTATGTAGACAAATTTATATTCGTTTAAAAATACTAATTATGTTATGGAAATAAATATTATTCTATGCTTAATATTGTGCATTCTATTAAATTATAATCTTAAGGCACAATCAAATTCTAATTACCGACAAAATAACCAAAACAATAATATTTTTGGTGAAAAAGAAGAGGATATAAATAACTTCACTGGATATATTTATTATCTTCCCGAAAATACAATAAAACTTCCAGATTTTAGCAAATTAATACCTGTAGGAGAAATATATACAAATTCCCTTAATGTTAAGGAACAGGATTTTGATCAGGGTTTTCCTGGGGTGACTGACAGGTTCGAATATTTTGCTATTGATTATATAGGTAAATTCTATCTAGAAGACAGTTGTTTTTATTGCTTTATTCTTGGTTCAGACGATGGATCAAAACTATATATTGATGAAAGTCTGGTAATAGATAATGATTATACACATGCATTTATTACGAAAACAAATTGTATAAGCCTTTCAAAAGGCCTCCATAAAATCGAAGTACAATATTTTCAGGGGCCAAGATATAGTGTTGGATTAATCTTATGTTTCAAGAAAATAGATGATAGGTCATATCAAATATTCAATCTTTCTCAATTTTATCCAATTTTAGTAAATGATAACGATAGTACAATTGATATTTCAATTGGGGATGAGATTCTTTTTGATTTTAACAGTTATGAACTAAACAAAAAAGCGAAACATGTCTTAAGTGAAATGAAAAGGATAATTATTGATAAGACTAAAATTGAATCAATAATTATAGAGGGGCATACTGATGATATTGGGAGTGAAGAATACAATTTAGTACTGTCAATAAATCGAGCTAATGCAGTAAAGTTATTTTTAACCGAAATAGGTGTTGATTCTAAATATATTATTACAAAGGGCTATGGTAAAACAAAGCCTAAATTCCCCAATATTGACAATGAAAATCGTAAAAAAAACAGAAGAATAGAAATGTCGATTATTAAATCGAAATAAATATTAAATAATTACACCGCCTATAGCAAATGACGGTGAAATTAGTAGGTTTAGGCGTTGTAGCCCGCAGCAAACTTATTCCCCGGTTGATAGGAACCCACTCTGAAAGCCCTGTCTGCCGAAAAGCTGGCCTACTCAATGGCACTCAGGTGCCACATGCCATATTGTCAACCGTTATGCATTATTTTTATTTTCATCTTGGATTGTTTATTATTATTGCATATTAGAATTTATAGGATGAAAAAAGCAATTATTTCAATTATGTTTTTATTCCCGGTATTTTGCTATTTATGCAAAGCACAGGATTTTTCAAGATTCAAAGACAGTATAACAATAAACAGTCTTCAAAAACATTTAGAAACCCTTTGCGATAAACAAAACGGTGGGAGAAAATTTGCAACCCAGGGAGAAAAAAATGCAGCTTGTTACATCCGTGATCAGTTTATAAAATCAGGATTAACTGGCAGTATTGGCGGAATTGACAATTATTTCCAGAATTACACGTTAAGTTATGATACATTAATTAGTTTTACTATTGAAAATCAAAACAATAGTCTTATTTATTTTTCAGATTTTTTCACATGGGAATTTTGTTTTCTACCTGATACTTTAAAAGCTGATATAATATACACCGGATTTGGTTTAAATGGGGAAGATTATTCTGATTATAAAAACATTGATGTAAATAGTAAATGGGTTGTGGTTGAAATCAACTCACCTTTTGATTCAATTGGCAATTTAATTGACACTTTTGATTTTAATAAACCAATTGATTATTCACAAATTTACCTCAAGCAGGAGATTGCCCAGGAAAAAGGTGCCAATGGAATAATATTTAAAATAAATTCTGACAAATATCCTGACTTCTTTGCAAGTAATGCTAACAACTGGTATTACTACCGAAGTAAAGATATAGCCGCAATAAACCGTTTAATTGGAACCTATCCGAGAATATTTGCCAGACATAGTGCCATGGACTCACTTTTGGGTGTAAATACTAAAAAATTTAATGAGCAAATAAATGTTCAGCTTGAAAAAGGTGTCTCAACAGCAGGTGGAGCCAGAACGAGTATTTCATTTATAATGAATAAACAACAACAAATCTTTAATTCACAAAATGTTATTGGGATTATCAAGGGGAAAAATGATACTGTAGGTACAATCATCACAGCACATTATGATGCCGTAAAGTTAAATGATACATTATTTTATCCCGGGGCAAACGACAATGCATCTGGTACTGCAGCAGTTATTCAACTCGCTGATGTTTTTTCTGATATTGTGCAATCCGGGTATATTCCTGAAAAATCAATTGCATTTGTTGCTTTTTCGGGTGAAGAAGCACACTTAGTAGGTTCGGAATATTTTGTGAAACATAAACCCATTTTAATTGATAGTAATACTATAAATATAAATCTTGATGGTATTGGCTTTATAGATCCATGGCAGCAGAAAAAAGGGAATTTTACCTACATATTTGGATCAGATAAAGAAATTACCCGGGTAAAACCGAGGCTTATTAATTTATCTTCTGAGGAGGCACAAACAATTGATCTTATTTTTGAAGAGGATCCCATTTCATCTGACCATGCTTCGTTTTATTACAATGGATTGCAGACTATTTGTTTAATGACGGGAGGAAGCCTTAATCATACTCCTCAGGATAGTCCGGAGACTATCAATTATCAAAATTTCAAGAGTGTAACACACTTTGTTTTTGATATCGTTTTATCTTATAACCAATTCTCGAAAGTTATAAAATAGCTGAGAAATAAAATAATGAGAGTAATTGAAACAATAATTAAAACGATTCTGAATTTGAGCATTCCCATTCAAGTGAAGCATTTAAATGTGCACGTTGTACGTCAAAACCAAAATATTTTTTACTCATTTCATAATTATTGGCTGATATCTGATTATATTTCTGAGGACTACTAAAAATGGCCAGCATCTCTTCAACAGCATTATTAATAATCTCATCATCAACCTGAACAAGACCATTAGAAGTTTCAATAATTTTATCAAGTAATAGAAAAAATCAGACTAAAACATTTCAGCATGAAGATTGAAAAACACTAAAACTGAGCATAGCATCGCATATAAAAAAAATAGCTGGTTTGTGCGTTGTTAGAATTTGTATCCTGGGGCAAAGATAGCTAACGGCGGATAAGAACATAGCATAGAATACCACTACTTTTCATATGCAAGAAACGTTTTGCATAAGGCAAAAAAATTCGTTTATGAGAAAACGTATTATAATAACTTACATTACAATAGTTACTTGTATTATAATTGGATTAACAAGTTGTGACGATGATTCAGGAAATCAATATGATTCATCATTAATTACTTTTGATTCAATAAGAATAGCATTGTATATTGACGATGCTGTTTGGCCTAATTGTAAAATATATACGGAAAACATACTTAAGGAAATAGGATTTCCATATACCGTCATAAATAAAGATACCATTCTTAAAGGCAATTTGATTTTATATTCTGTTTTAATTATGCCTGGTGGTAGACCGGATTTATATGAACAGAATCTTGAGCAAGAAGGATTAAATATTATCAATAATTATGTATCAAGAGGAGGAGGTTATATTGGTATCTGTGGTGGCGCATATTTAGCTGCACAAAACAATATATGGAGAGGTTGGGCTGGAGAACCACGAACCATTATTTCATATTCTGGTATGTTAAACATCTTTAAAGGTACAGCTGATGGCCCTATTGAAGATTATGCTCCAACTTATATGGATTTCAGCTGTGGAATTAAAATAATAAATAAGGTACATCCGATCACAAATAACCTTCCAGATACCATATATTACCTATATGATCATGGTCCTATGCTTATTAAAGAAGATGATTCAAATGCAATTGATTTAGGAAAATCATTAAAAGGAGAAAAAGTATTAATTATAACAACACAGTATAAAAATGGGAGAATCTTTTTAACAAGCGGGCATCCAGAAGTAATGAGTTCTAAAGTATGCAAAGATTTAATTGAAAATGCAATTATTTGGTGTTCAAAACTAAATACTTAATGCCCTGTGCACAATGCCGAATATAACTGCGAAAACGTTGGGCAAAATTTTAATTTCATATCTAATGTTAATTATAAAATAATAATTTTAAATTCATTATAATACTTTGATTAATTTGAATTACGATGAACACAAAACTACTTTATTTAACTCTAATATTTGTCCTTTATTCAGGAGGTATTAGTATAGGACAAAGTTACCCTGAATATACCATAAAAGCTGACAACTGTCTTCCTGGTAAATCATATCCCAGAATATATGATGATGGTCGGGTAATATTCCAAATTCATGCACCGGAGGCCAACGCAGTACTTGCTGATATTGTAGGGAAGAAATTCCCCATGCAAAAAGATGAAGATGGATTATGGAGTGTAACAACCGATCCTATCGTTGAAGGATTTCATTATTATGCCTTTAACATTGACGGAGTCAGGGTTTCCGACCCATCGACATATACCTATTTTGGTACGGGTGCAGCCTTGAGTGGTATTGACATTCCTGCACCGGATATGAAATTCTATTCCGCCCAAAATGTCCCTCACGGTGAGGTAAGAGCAAGATATTATTATTCACGGATCAGAAAAGTAACCAGAAGGTGTTTTGTTTATACTCCTCCCGGTTACGACCAGGATGTGAATAAAAGATACCCTGTACTATACCTGCAACACGGATGGGCAGAGGACGAAACCGGATGGAGCAACCAGGGTAAAATGAATTTTATTATGGATAACCTGCTGGCAGAAGGGAAAATTGAGCCTATGCTAGTTGTAATGGATAACGGTGATATTTCAGGACTACCTTTTAATGTTGTTAATTGGGATTCTGCCCAATCAATTACTTCTACAGGCAAAAACAAGGTAGAATTTCAGGATTTAATTATTCAGGAAGTAATACCAATGATCGATTCAAATTACAGGACTATGTCTGACCGTGAGCACAGGGCCATGGCAGGTTTATCCTGGGGTGGTTTGCAGACCTTTGAAATAGTGTTTAACAATATGGACAAATTTGCCTATCTGGGAGCTTTTAGTGGGGCAATCCGATTAAGAGACAATGTCGACATAACCGATTTGTATGGAGGCTTACTAAAACATCCGGATGAGATTGATGAAAAATTAAAACTCATTTGGATGGGAACAGGATCAGAAGAGGGCAATTGGTCACAAAGTTTCCGCGATAAACTAACTGAGTTAGGGGTGAAGAATATTATTTTTTATGAATCCAAAAATACAGCCCACGAATGGCTCTCCTGGAGAAGGTGTTTAAGAGAATTTACTCAAAGGTTATTTAAATAGTCAACTTTATTGAAAAAAATGAAGACTTTGCCTAACAAACGATATAGCAAATGGTTGGGAAAGTGGTAATTCAGGTATTTAAGCCCGCATCAGGCTTTCCCTTGGTGGATAGTAACACGCTTCGAAAACAGCCACTGGCCATATTGCCAACCGATATGCGTCATGCATAAAAAGGCAATAATACTACTGTGAATATAGTATTAATTTAAAAATTATATTATGGATAATAATAATGTCGAAATACACTGGAAGCTCTTTTATAAAATAGGAGCGGTATCTGTATTCTTAGCAGTCTTGGTTATGTTAACTGAGATTTTGCTTACTGCTTTGCCTGATGGTGCCCGAGTTGAACTTACAACAGAACAACTTTTTAATTTGTACAATCGAAATTGGTTTATGGCCATGCGATATATGGGTCTTATTAATATTGTAGCCTCTACATTAATGTTGCCAGTGTTTTTTTCACTTTACGGATTATACCGACATAATTTAAAAGTATTTGCATCCTTTTCATTGATTTTAAGTTTTGTAGGATATGTTATTTTTATGGCAGACAATACAACATTTGCATGCCTTGAACTTGCAGAAAAATACTTCAAAGAAATCTCTGATGCGAAAAAAACTATTTTGCTTGCTGCAGGTGAAGCTCTTATTGCCAAAGGAGCAAGCCATACTCCGGGTACATTTCCGGGATTTTTGATGGGAGAAATTGCAGGAATATTGTTTTCAATCGTTATACTTATTGGAAGAGTTCTAAAAAAATCAACTGGTATAATTGGACTGATTGGATGTTCATTCTTATTGATTTTTGAAGTTATTTCATCCTTTATTGACACTTTGTTTTATGAAGCAATGATTTTTGCAATGATTGGTGGGATTACGACGCTGATCTGGTATTTGTTAGTTGGTTTGGGTTTACTGAAAAACTCAAAATAATAAAACAAAAATTAAATGCATATGATGTACAAATGCATAACAGCGTATATACCTACCTGCCGGGCACAGGCAGGGTCAATCGCGGAGTACCAGGACTTTCTATATGTAAAAAAATGGCAATAATTAATTACAATATAATATTATGACAAAGAATAGTTGGATATGCAATTTTACAGTTTTGGGAATTTTTTTTCTTCAAACAGGCTGTAACGAAAAAGATCCTGAATCTTATCTGAGACATGATAGCGCAAGTAAATTAAATATTCCGGTATCTGGGAGCATGCAGAATCCGGCATTTTCCCCAGATGGGAGGGCAATTGTCTTTACACAATATAGAAGTGGATATAATAAGGGACCGGCCGATATTATGATTATAAATTTGAAGACTGGTAAATTAGATACTTTGGTTATGGATGGCAGTGCTAATGTTAACCTTCCAGGTTCAAGCTGGAATTCACAGAATAAAAGTATTGTATTTTCATCCTCAAGAGATCCGCATGATGAGATTTATATCATAAATGATGGCGGGAAACCGGGTGATGAGATGCAAATAACAGAAAGGTCAGATTATATGGCATACGAACCCACATTTTCTCCCGATGGAGCATGGATTGTTTTTGAATCTCATCCTGTTGATGTTGAAAATCAGGGAGTGATTATGAAATATAAACTGGATCATAGTACAACCTATCAAGCATTAACAAATGCTGATGATGACTGCCGACAACCAAACTGGTCACCTGCAGGAGATTATATTTTATTTCAAAAATATGAGAATAGTCAATGGGATATATGGATAATGAGTATTGATGGAAGTAATAAAATTAAGATCACATCTGGTGCTGGAGATAAGACGGATGCTTGTTTTACAAATGATGGCAAGTATATTATTTATAGTTGCGATTCGGATCTGGAATTTGCCAATATATACAAGATATCGACTCAAGGAGGGAATCCTGAAAGATTGACAAATTATGAAGGATATGACGGAGCACCTTCTATTTCATTTGATGGGAGCAAAATCGCATTCGAATCCTATGGCGGGGATCCTGATGATTCTGACGGGACAAGCATTTTTATTTTAGAAATTGAAAATTAACCATTGCTGACAAGTAATAATTGAAGACTAATAATGCAAATTAAGAGTCGAAATTATACAGAAAGGAATATTTATGAAAGCAACTTAACCATTCCCCGCATGGGATACAGTATTGTGATATAAGGATGATATAGTGTGTATTCCCCGGAGGGAATAAGCAATTTACGAATCTGAATATATTAAAACCATTTATATAAATATAAATATGAAATCACTTAAAGATTTTTTTATCTTTTTTATTTTATCGATATTGAGCTTTGCATCTATTAGTGCTGATGAACCAGATTATTTTTTAAGAATTTCGGGTAACAGACCCTATGGTATTGCTTTTGATAAAAATGGATTCATGTATATGATTACTGCTCCAAATACGGGTAATGGCACACTTTCGAGAGTTACACCGGATGGAAAAATTACTGCTATAGCCGTACTTGAAGGAAGTTTTATTGGTCCTGGAATAACTATCGACAATAACAATGACATATTTATAACAGTAGGAGATAAACTATTAAAAGTCTCTCCTGACGGTAATATTAAAACAATTGCAGATGGATTTGCAGTATGTATTGATGTGAAGATAGATAAAAACTGTAACATTTATGTGGCAGATGATTTTAGTGGTACGATTTATAAAATCAGCCCTGCAGGTGAAAAGGATATTTTTTATAAAAGTGATACGACAGGTCCGTTTGTTCTTACGAGTATAATTATTGATAGTAATGATGAGAATTTGTATGCAAGAGACGGAGACAGAATAATCAAGTTTGAAATAAACTCAAATGATCCTGCTGTAAAACCTGAGGTGATTATTGATAATACGAAAATATTTTATTTGTGTACTGATGACAATAACAATTTATATGCAAGTACACTTGATAATGTAATAAAAATTGACTTTAATGGGAAAATTCAATATCTTTCTCCAAAACCATTGAAGACCTCAATTGGTTTAGCTGTCAGTAGTAAAGGATTTGATGAGGGAAGTCTATATGTTACTGTTGAGGATGGAATAATAAAATTACCAATTCCATAATAATTAGTATAATAACAACTAACACCGCATATACCTGCCTGCCGGGCAGAGGCAAGCGCATGACAGGCAGGGCCAATCCCGATAGATCGCGACACGGTGGCGGGCAATGCAAGTGGGCACTCCCCGTCTGAATCCCGGTTTATCGGAAGGGAACCAGGTAAAGAAACATATGCAAAAATGTTAACAACAAGACTAAAAACTACATGAATAAAATTGTATACACCATATCTGCCAGGGGCAAGAGAGCAAATCAACCGATAGAAAAATTCCTTAAAGACTTTTTCCCGAATATTCCACTTCAAAAAATCGATAGTGTCTTTGGTTTCGTTGAAGCATCATCGTTGCACAGCGGCAGACCTTTCACCGTAAGACAAATTTCTGATAAAGATTATGAGTTTCTGAAAAAAAATAATATCAGTATTCGTATTCCATTTACTAACCATTTTGCAACCGAACAAGAATACCAAAAAAATCGAATAATTCTTGATAAATATCATAATAGGGGTAATTCAATAATTGTTACTAACGATAATCTTGCACGTTGGATAAAAAGAGATTACCCTCTTTACCAGTTAGAAGCGAGCCTTTTAAAAGAAGTTCAAACTATTGAAGAAATTAATCATGCTCTTAGTATTTATGATACTGTTGTATTACCAATGAACCTGAACAGCAATCATGAATTGCTAAAAAGCATTGAACAAAAAAACCGAATTACCCTGTTCGGAAATGCTGGTTGCTCTCTTTCCTGTCCAAATAGAATATGCTACGAATACATTTCGAGACGAAATAAGGTATTAACAACTACAAATATTTTGTCCCGATATTTTTACTTATGGTACTATTTTATTTTACACAGAAAATGGTGTATAAACAAAATTAAACCACGCAAATTGCATGGTTTAACAGATTTTGATCTTGATGTATTTACCGAAATGGGATTTTCACGATTTAAAATGCTCAGGGAACATACAGGAAGAAAATCTGGATATTAAAAATAGCTGTTGCCAGCACTGCATATAGTTCATTGCCGGCCTTGGATTCCTGCCTGCCATTACACAGGCCAATGCACCGGCCAAACCTGAGGCAGGTAAGCACCACTGTCTATATATGAAAACGTCGGGTACAATAGTGAAAGCTTCTGTGAAACACATAAAATACCAATAGTATGAGAAAATATGTTATAATCTTACTTATCGGACTGATTGCTAATAAAAATATGGCTCAGAATAATAAACAAATTTATTGTTTTGAACCTGATATTAGGATTTTTACAGCATATGCTTTTTTAAATGCTGGTGGATTTGACCATGACTGGTTGAAAATGGATACTGTACGAGTTGAAACCAGAATATTTATCGATTCAATTCTTCATGATGACTTCAAGCAGAAAATTACAGATTACATCAAAAGAACAAAATTGAGCTGGTATGAATGTGGCGCCTATGTTTTGAACCTGGATAAGGCTCCAACTTTTAATTGGATTTGTGATACCTGCAATCCTGATTTAAAAAATGATTTCATAGGTCTGGACACGTTATATCGTCAATTTTATAAAAAGGCCAATATTCAAATTTTATGGAATAAGTATAAAAAAGAAATAGACAGTATAAATTACTCATATCAGCCTTATGCACAAAGAGCCATTGATGATATTATTTCATTTACAAGAATTGTCAAAGATTATTACTTGGAATATTCTTCAAATATCCATTTTATGGTTTGTCCTTTGATGTCCCATTTCACAGCTTTTAATCACAGAGTAAATAACACATTGTATTTAGTACAAGGTCCAAGTCAAGGACAACCTGGACCAGGGGCCTTTTATCATGAAGCATTGCATCCACCGATTGGTTCCATTATTGACAAACACAAGGATTTATTAATAAATCTTGGAAAATTGAACGATTGTGCCCAAGAAAAACTAAAAGGAAATTACCCGGATATAATAAGTTTGCTAAACGAAAGTTTTGTGCGGACTATTGATAAATACCTTGTCGGCCAATATTATCAATACGATAGTGCAAAAACTTTTAAAATGATTGCAGATGAATATAAACTTGGATTTATTTTTTGTCTTTACATTTACGAAAATATACCAGAATATCTCAATAGCGGAAAATCATTGGAAGAATATTATCCTATTCTGATGTCAAATCTTGACATTAAAAAAGAAATCAACAGGTGGAGAAATTGTCCCAAAGATGACAAAAAATAACTACCGTGCCCAACATCGCAAATACCTGCCTGCCGGGCACAGGCAAGCGTCTGGCAGGCAGGGCCAATCCCGGGCACCGGGACTGATCCTAGGCGAAAACATAAACGTTTATACTTAAAAAGAATCATCCTGTATGAAATGAAATTATTATTTTAGTTTAATATTTTCAGCAAGGATATTCGTTTAAACAATAACCTGTTCACCTAAGCGAATTGCAGTATTGGTAACAAAAATACAGAAACCATGAAGAATCTACCACATAAGAAATCCATTCCATTATTGAAAACAATTGCATGCTGTATTATTTTTCTTTCTGTATCCATTGCCGCTTATGGAGATATCAGGCTTCCTGCACTGATCAGCGACGGAATGGTATTGCAGCGCAATGCGAAGGTTATAATATGGGGATGGGCAGGAAGCGGAGAAAAGATCAACATGAGTTTTCTTAATACCATATACCATACAACCGCCAATGAAAAGGGCGAATGGGTGATCACACTCTCAGGACTGAATGCTGGCGGTCCGTATACGATGACCCTTCACGGCAGTAATATTGTTATTGTTAAAAATATTGTGATTGGTGATGTCTGGGTATGTTCGGGACAGTCCAATATGGAGCTGCCCATGCGCAGGGTCAGCCCCCTTTATGAAGCCGAGATTTCCGGTGCAGAAAATCCCTTTATCAGGCAGTTTGCTGTACCCCAGCGTTACAATTTCAACGCACCGCAGGCTGATCTGGAATTGGGATCCTGGCAGCAGGCTGATCCAAAAACCATACTCAGTTTCTCAGCAGTCGCTTACTTTTTTGCCAAAGAGCTGTACGAGCAATACCATGTACCCATAGGATTGATCAATGCGAGCCTCGGAGGCTCTCCGGCAGAGGCCTGGATGAGCGAAGAAGCCTTAAAGCAGTTTCCCGAAAAATATAATGAAGCCCAGCGGTTTAAAGATCAATCGCTCATTGATTCGATCGAGCATTCGGACAGGCAAAGAATGAAGGCATGGTATGAGCTTTTAGAGCAAAAGGATGAGGGTTATAAAGATCCTTCCGGGCCATGGTATAATCCTGCTATCAATGCATCGAACTGGGATCATATGAAAATTCCCGGATACTGGACAGGTGAATCACTGGAAAAATTCGACGGGGTCATCTGGTTCCGGAAAGAGATTAACATCCCGGTCTCCATGACCGGCAAACCGGCAAAATTGATCCTGGGGCGCATTGTGGATGCCGATTCCGTTTTTATCAACGGGGTTTTTGTGGGCACTACCAGTTACCAGTATCCCCCCAGGAGGTATGACCTTCCTGATAACCTCCTGAAAGAAGGCAAAAACATACTGGTTGCAAGAGTTATCAATAATATAGGACCTGGAGGATTTATCCCGGATAAACCCTATGAAATCATAGCCGGCCAGGAAAAGCTGGATCTGAAGGGAGACTGGCAGTACCGGATCGGGGCATCTATGGAGCCTCTTAGAGGAGAGACTTTTATCCGCTGGAAACCGCTTGGGCTTTATAACGGCATGATATCTCCCCTGTTGAATTATTCCATCAAAGGAGCCATTTGGTACCAGGGCGAATCAAATACAGGACGTCCGCTTGAATACAGGAACCTGTTACCGGCCCTGATCAGGGACTGGAGAAACAGCTGGAACCAGGGTAATTTCCCGTTCCTGTATGTTCAGCTGGCCAATTTCATGAAGGCTAAGGACCAGCCAAGTGAAAGTCAATGGGCTTTATTGCGTGAGGCCCAGCTCAAAACGTTGTCAGTACCGAATACTGCAATGACTGTGATCATTGATGTTGGCGAATGGAACGACATTCATCCGCTGAACAAGAAAGATGTCGGCAAGCGTCTTGCGCTGAGTGCACGAAAAGTAGCGTATGGGGAAGATCAAATTGTTCATTCGGGTCCGCTATACCAGTCGATGAGTGTTGAAGACAACAGGGTGATCCTGAGCTTTTCAAGTATTGGCAGTGGTTTGCAGGCCAAGGGAGGAGAACTCAAAGGCTTTGCGATTGCCGGTGTTGACAGGCAGTTTGTGTGGGCAAAGGCAAAAATTGACCATGACAGGCTAATTGTGTGGAGTGAAAAAGTGCCGGAACCGATTGCCGTAAGATATGCCTGGGCAGACAATCCGGAAGGAGCTAATTTATACAACCTGGAGGGATTGCCGGCATCGCCTTTCCGAACCGATGAATTTTAATGCACAACCCTATACCACATATAACCGCCCTGTCTGCCATTGCATGGGTCAACGCTAGACAGGCAGGTGCTCCTGAACATATATGAAAACACTATGAAAAAACATACACGAAGGAAATTTTTAACCAATACTGTACCTGTCACCCTTGGAACAACAATTGGATTTTCCCATGTAAGCACCCTGGGGAATAGTGCGCCAACCTCATTCGAAAAGAAAATGAAAATAGTAGTTGTAGGGGCACATCCTGATGATCCGGAAACAATGTGCGGGGGAGTTATGGCTCTGTATTCAAATTCAGGCCATGAGGTTGTTTCAGCTTATTTGACACGGGGAGAAGCAGGTATTGAAGGTAAATCCTATGAAGAATCTGCAAAAATCCGCACTGCCGAAGCACTAACTGCGTGCGATATATTAAAAGTCCGTCCTGAGTTCCTTGGACAGATCGATGGAAATTGCGAAATAACCAGCGAGAGATACTCGCAAATCATCATTTTTTTCAAAAATGAAGATCCGGATATTATACTCACTCACTGGCCTATTGATACTCATCGCGATCATCGCATCTGTTCAGTTTTAGTTTATGATGCATGGCTGATGCTGGAGCGTAAACCTGCCCTTTACTATTGTGAAGCCATGAGTGGAATGCAATCTCAGCATTTTATACCTACCGATTACATTGACATCACCAGTGTAATAGAGCAAAAACACAAAGCCTGTTTTACACATGTAAGTCAGAAAATTGAAGAAACGTACCAGTACCACCATGGGAAAATGGAAGCGTTTCGTGGAATGGAATTCGGTTGCAATTTTGCTGAAGCATTTGCCAGACATGTTAATAGCGCCGGAATTTATTTGCAGTAGGGTAATTTCTAGCTGAATGAATTTCAGCTACAAATGTCTCACTAAGTTTTTTGGTATAAAATATAACATTAAATAAAACTCTATGATGAAAAGGATATTCATAATTTTGTTCCTTGCCGGCAGTGTTTTAAGCGCAGTAGCCCAAATGCCCGCGCGTACTCCTGAAAATATTGAAAAATATAAACAGATTTGCAGAAAATATATTTATAAAGAGATGAAAGGCATGTACCGGGAGCCGGGAAAAGCATTAAGATTTCCTTTTCTGGCGCCGGGAAGCAACCAGTATCTTGATATGCTTTGGGACTGGGATTCGTGGCTGAGCAATGTTGCATTAAGACAAATATTGCTTGAAAATGGTAATGAAAAAGACAGTCAGGAAGCGCTTAAATATGAACAAGGTTGCGTATTGAACTCCCTCAGTTACGGCGGAATGGATGGTTGGATTCCCATCTGGATTGAACGTGATTCACCCGGCAGGGAAGAGATGCTTAACGTCCGTAATCCATGGAAAAGCAACATGCACAAACCAACCTTGGCACAACATGCGGCATTCATCGTTAAAAACATGAATGGCGATGCAGAATGGTTGCGCGATGATTTTTATGCCTTGCAAGCCTTTGTAAGCAAATATCTTAATTTTCACCGTCATCCAACTACGGGACTGATATACTGGGAAACCGACGAAGCAATAGGAGTAGATAATGATCCAAGCACTTTTTATCGTCCCTATGGAAGTTCGGGCTCAATATTCCTCAATGCGCTCATGTATAAAGAGCTGCAGGCACTAAGTTATCTCGCCAGCTGTCTCAATCTCAGTGATATAGCAAAATATTACGGAAGGGAGGCCGATATATTACTGGGAAAAATTAGGGAACACTGCTGGGACCTGCGCGATGGATTTTACTACAGTGTTGACCTGAATCTGCGTCCTATAGAGAAACCGGACATAGAATCCCTGCAATCCGGTAAGTTAAATTTACATGTTGGTCAGCCGCGCACATACGATTGTCTGATTCAGCGTCTGAGTGTATGGAGTGGTTTTATGGCCATGTGGGCCAACATCGCAACCTCACAACAAGCGAAAATTATGGTGGAAAAGCATTTTCACGATACTACATCATTCAACGCCCCTGCAGGTATTCGTACACTGTCTCCATTAGAAAAAATGTATGATACCAGGGCAAGCGGCAATCCCTCTTCGTGGCTGGGACCAATTTGGATCAACGTTAATTATTTGGTATTTAGGGGCCTTATTAATTACAGGTATTATGATGAAGCCAAAGAGTTAGCTGAAAAGACTATTTTACTTCTTGGTAGAGATTTTGAGCGTTTCGGAGCTTTACACGAATATTATTTACCGGATAATGGAGAACCTATACTTAATAAAGGATTTCAAAATTGGAATTTTCTTGTGCTTAATATGGCTGCCTGGCTTGATAATGAGACTGTTGTAACTGAATTTTAGCTAATTAAAAATCACACACATCAGCATTAACAAGTTAGGTCATATGAAAACATTGGAACATAGATATGAATCTTTGCTAAAACGTCATAGGGCATTATAGAAACAACCACATAAAACAAAATACCATGAAGCAAATTGGATTATGGATTTCAGCTTTCATTTTGACAGCAAATTTGTATTCCCAAACGTATCAAAAATTAATTGACAGCACCAATAAATGGAATTATCTGGATCAGGCTTTTACAACTTGTTGCGGTGGGGAAGCCAGAACATACTCCTTATTTTTTACCACAGACACAATAATATCGGATACAGTATATAAAAAAGTAATGAGTAAGATAATCAAATATAATAGTACCGATACAGTTTATGCAGGTGGTATAAGGGAGGACATCATTGCTCAATCCGTTTACGTGAGGACAGGTGAAAGTGAGGAAAGAAAAATCTATTCATTTGACCATAAGACAGGAGACACCATATCCATTGATACAACTTATTGGAAAGATGCCTATACGATCAGATATGTAAAATCAATTGACATATTTGACTTTGATGGATTTCAAGGAAAAAAAATTGGGATCTGCGATACTACTTTTCGAACGAACATGCCTCATATTTCGCCAAGTGAAACTTACACGGATTTTTGGTATGAAGGAATTGGATCGTTAAAGTGCTTGTTTGATTTAACACATATCGGAGGATTTGGTATTGATATGGAGTTGCTGTGTTTTTGGAGCAATAATAATCAAGTATATCAAAATCCAGACTGGAGTGTATGTGAATATGCAATAATTACCGGGATTGAAGAAGAATATACATCAAAGAATTTTTTCTTATATCCAAATCCAACAAGTGACATAGTGGAAATAAAAGCAGATAAGAAAGTAAATGAGATCTCAGTTATTGACATGAATGGTAACTTATTAATCAAGCAGGAAGAACTGATCTTAAACCTGAGCAATTTACCCGATGGAATTTATTTCGTAAAATTACAAATGTCGAACAATCAAATTGTTGTAAGAAAAATTATAAAAAACGGCCCATTCAAAACACCAAGTAACTATCCTTAAATGATATAGTTTGATCCTATCCTAATTTTACAACCAAAACTGATCTCATGTAAAATGGAGTGAAAAAACCCTAATTATGAATCATTCCGTCTTGATTAAACTTGCCGGGTTCATAATTGAGGCTTGATAGGCCTTATAGCTGATG
The DNA here is from genome assembly GCA_016928305.1 of Bacteroidales bacterium. Lineage (GTDB taxonomy): Bacteria > Bacteroidota > Bacteroidia > Bacteroidales > UBA10428 > UBA5072. The sequence continues at coordinate 30,576 of JAFGKY010000100.1, read as the reverse complement.
GTAATAAAAGTTATTATGATGGTCAGCAATGCTGCCAGTGCAACCAATACAATCCTTATATTGATCCGGTACACGTAATGTTGAAGCCAGTTATTCATAAAATACCATGCAATGGGCACAGCGATTACTATTCCTATAGCAACCAGTGTCAGAAAGTCCTTAAAGATCATTTTCAATATTGTATCTTTATTGGCTCCAAGCACTTTCCTGATGCCTATTTCTTTGGTACGTTGTTCAACCATATAGGATGCCAGTCCGAATAAACCAAGACACGCAATGAATATGGCAAGCAGGGTAAAGAGCGTGAAAATCATACCCCTTTTTTCATCTGCTTTAAATTGTCCTTCAAATCTGTCGTTAAGATAAGAATAGGTATAGGGCTGATCGGGAAACACATCCTTCCATGTAGCTTCAATGAAACGCAGTGTTTCCTGGGTATTCTTTCCGCTCAGTTTTATATACACCACATTGCTTAATTCACGGTATATCAGCATCAGGGATTCAACTTCATTATACATGCCTGTCTGATGATAGTCCTTCATAACTCCTATAACCCTGGCACGAAGGATACTGGAGTCTCCCAGGTCAACTTTCATCCCTATGGGTTCCTTCCACGCCATCCGGGTTACAAAAGTTTCATTAACAACTACAGCATACAGGGTATCTGAGGGCATATCCTTACGGAAATCACGGCCTTCAGCCATCTTTATGCCCAGCGTCTCGATGAAATCGTGATCAACAACGGCAAAATTCACTCCTCTCTGAGTCATTCCCTGATCTGTTTCCACGTTAAAGATTACTTTGCCTGAGCCTTCTCCTATGGGTGTGTTCGTGGAAGCTACATGCCTGATCTCAGCATTTTCAAGCAATGCATGCTTCAGCACAGGGTATTTCCTTGTTAACCTTCGGTCAAGTTGCAGTGATACCACATTTGCTTGATCAAAGCCCTGGTCCATTTTCTTCATGAAATGCAACTGTTTGAACACTACAAGTGTGCATATGATCATGATGACCGAAACCGTAAACTGGATCACAACAAGCACTTTTCGAAATAAGCTGCCGGCTGTGCCCTGGGTGATTTCACCTTTCAGCACGGTAACAGGACTGAACCGTGAAAGAAAAAAAGCAGGATAGCTTCCTCCTACGATGCCCACTACGATCAGAATTCCAAATACAGCTAACAGTACTACGGGTGCATAAATAACATGCAGGTCGAAAGATCTGCCTGCCAGCTCATTGAATTTTGGCAATAATACGCTGAGCAATATAAGACTAAAGACCAGTGAGATTATAGTAAAGATTACAGATTCGGAAAGGAATTGAAGTATGATGGGTCCGCGTCCCGAACCTACAACTTTGCGCAGGCTGACTTCCCTGGCTCTTCGGGCTGAGCGGGCAGTAGCCAGGTTCATGTAATTCATGGCAGCAATAAGAACAAGGAAAACAGCTACAATCGCAAAAATATAGACATAAGTTATGCTTCCTGTTGGTTCGGGTTCACCGGCGTTGGTGGAATAGAGGTGAATGCGGGTTACAGGTTCAAGGATATATTCAATTTTAATGTTCAGTTTTTCAAAAATGGGTTTCATGTACTTGTCATACATGCCCTGCATTTTCTTTTCAAAAGCCTTTATATCGGTATTTTCAGGGAACAATATATAGGTATATACGCCAAAATTTCCCCACGATCCGAGCTCTTTGGGCAGATTATTCCTCGATGCCACCGCATCGAACCGGAAATGGGAATTGAAAGGTACATTTTCAATGATGCCGGTAACTTCATAAGTTCTTTCTGCTGTTTTAAGTGATTTGCCGATGGGATCGGCATCACCGAAGTATCTGGTAGCTGTCTTTTCGGTGAGTATGATTTTATTGGGTTCCTCAAGGGCCGTTTTAACCTCGCCCTTCACAACCTTGTAAGTAAATATATCAAACAACGTGGAATCAGCATAATAGAACTTCTCTTCATTGAATTCCCTGTTTTCATACCGGAATAAGGTGCGACCCATGTCAATAAACCTGACACAGGCCTGCACTTCAGGATAATCCTGTGCAACCTGAGGCCCAAATGGTATCTGAGCAACGATCCAGGTAAACTGATCATCCGGTTCCGTTATTTTGGAGGAAACCCGGTAGATCCGGTCAGCTTTTTCATGATACCGGTCGTAGCTTATTTCATTGGCTGAATAAATAATCAGAAATAGGGCACTAGTTATACCCAGTGTAAGCCCGAGAATATTCATCAGACTGTAGCCGAAATGCTTGAATATATACCTGACAGCGATTTTTATAAGATTTACAAACATGCAAATGGTTTATATGATGAGGGTGCTATAAAATAATAACGAAAGATAGTGATTTATGTATCACTGTTACGAGATTTTTTATACTTATGGATGCCTTGAGAAATATTATATCCCTGTTAATTCCTTCACTGATAAAGATTTATTCACTTTCGCTTTCCGATGAAACGGAACAGGACCGGCCATATGTGAACCTGTTGGCAATTATTTTAAGAACAAAATCGCTGATTCATAGATTAATAAAGACAGAATGTCGAATGTTGTTAACAGTATCTGTGAGTCATATCCATGAAAAAAATACGGTATATTTTTTTTAGCTTTGAATTAAAAAGAGATGTAAAATGGAACTTCTGGTAGTGGCAGGTTTGAAAGACTGGTTTGAGTCATTAGGTTTGATGGAAAAACATGCTGTGCTGGCAGCATCAGTAACAGCTTTTATATTGGTTCTTATAATTTCGTGGATAGCCTTTCTGGTATTAAACAGGGTAATCATTTATTATTTAAAAAAACTTACTTATCATACTCAGACAACATGGGATAATATCCTTTTTGAGAAGAAGGTTTTTAAGAGATTATCCCACCTGGTACCGGCTATTATCATTCATTACGGGGTTACCCTGGTAATGGAAGATTTCCCGGTTGCTGTTAAAGTAATACAATCCGCAACTTACCTCTATATGGTTATTGCAGGCCTACTGGTAATTGATGCCATAATAAACAGCGCACACGAAATTTATAATACTCTGCCTGTTTCAAAAAACCGTTCTATTAAGGGTCTTGTGCAGGTGGTAAAAATCTTTATTTATGTCTTAGGACTGGGAATAGTTATCTCAATTATACTTCAGAAAAACTTAACCACATTTTTTGCAGGATTAGGAGCCATGGCGGCTGTCGTTATGCTGGTTTTTAAAGATTCCATCCTTGGCTTTGTTGCCGGTGTTCAGTTATCCGTTAATGATATGGTACGTTTGGGTGACTGGATTGAGATGCCAAGCCGAAATGCTGACGGGGAGGTAATAGACATTTCCCTGAATACGGTCAAAGTGCGAAACTGGGACAAAACCGTCAGCACCATACCTCCATATGCATTAGTGACCGAATCGTTTACCAACTGGCGGGGCATGGAGGAGTCGGGTGGCAGAAGAATAAAACGTTCGATTAATATTGACATGAAAAGTATTCACTTTTTAAGCAAGCAGGAGATTGAAAAATTTAAAAAAATTCAAATCATCAGAGACTACATAGAAAAGAGGGAAATTGAAGTGGAACAGTATAATAAAGAACATGGCGTTGATGAGTCAATGCCGGTTAATGGCAGAAGGCTGACCAACATCGGAACTTTCCGGAAATATGCGGAAGAATACCTAAAACGCCATCCCAAAATTCACAATGATATGACCTTCCTTGTGAGGCATTTACAACCTACCGACAAAGGCCTTCCAATTGAAATATATGTTTTCAGCAACGATCAGCGATGGGCTTTTTACGAGGCTATTCAGGCTGATATATTTGATCATATTCTGGCCGTTATTCCCCAGTTCGGCTTAAGTATATTTCAAAGTCCAACAGGTGATGATATTACCAGGTTCTTGGAGCATAATCGGGAAACTGATACCCAGAAATTGTTTTAATAATATTGAAATTGGTTATACAGCATTAAAAGACAACTGCAAATGAATGGTATAGAAATCAGGTCTTATACCAGGCAGTCGGATGTAACGCAGAAATGTGAATGTGAAGGTTTTGTCAGTCGAAAACAATAACTGCTATGATAATAAATTATATACATTGGGATATTAACCCGGAAATCATTAACCTGTTTGGCATTTCAGTGAGATATTACGGGATTCTTTTCATGGGTGGACTGATCCTGTGCTTCTTTATCCTGATCTGGATCTTTAAAACCGAAAATATTTCATCGGATAAATTAGAGAAACTCTCCATTTACGGTATGATCGGGATAATTGCAGGATCCAGGCTGGGTCATTGTTTGTTTTATGAACCTTCATATTATTTGAATCATCCGTTGGAAATGATACTTCCCATTCAACAGTTACCGGATGGTGGTTATATATTTTCGGGTTATCAGGGACTGGCAAGTCATGGAGGAGCACTTGGATTATTGATTGCCCTGATCATATACGCAATAAAAGTAAAAGAACCGGTTATCAAAACCCTGGACCTTATAGCCGTTGTTGCTCCGCTGGGAGGTTGTTTTATAAGACTCGGAAACCTGATGAACTCTGAGATTATAGGTATTCCAACCAATGTCCCCTGGGCATTTATCTTTGTACTTGAGGATAACATACCAAGGCATCCCGCTCAGTTATATGAAGCAATTACTTATTTACTAATATTCGGGCTAACTTTTTACCTTTACAAAACAAAAAGGAATATACTACCACAAGGATTCTTTTTTGGACTGGCACTCTCATTAATATTTACAGCCCGGTTTTTCATTGAATTTGTAAAAGAACGGCAAGTTGCATTTGAAGAACATATGAAACTTGATATGGGTCAATTATTGAGTATTCCGTTTATAGTCATAGGAATAGGATTTATAGTATTGGGACTGGTAAAAACAAAAATAGTAAAACCCGATGCCTAAAAATGCATATACGTGCCTTATACAGGTAAACACCCGACAGACAGGCAACGCTGGCCATATACGAAAACGTTGCGGACAATTCCCCCTGTATCGGAGATACTGATTTCTCAAGCCAACTTTTTCCGTAGATTAAATTTAAAAAGTAGAGAAATTAGTACGCCACATATGGTTGATAATAAACATTTTATAAAAACGTTGGTTAGAATACACAATGACAACCGTGAATAACAAACAGGTATATATTCTTATTGGGCCAAAAGGCAGTGGCAAAACTTTTATCGGAACTCTTTTTAAGAATTATTTTACTATTGATTTTATAAGAGTCGAAGATTGGATTTTAAAAGTGAGGAATGGAAGAGATATTGAAGATGACGATTATATTAGAGATGTTTTCAGTACAGTTGAAAAAGGTGTAAAGAAAGCTCTTAGGGAAACCGATAATATAGTCTTCGAATCGACAGGTTTATCCAAGCATTTTGATCAATTAATTGATAACCTTAGATCAGATTTCAATGTAATCACAATCAAGATTAATGCTGATTTAGGTATATGCTTAAACAGGATACAAACAAGAGATAAGTCAATACATATCAGTGTTTCTGATGATCAGGTAGAAAAAGTTAACAAATTGGTAATCGCTAAGAATATGCGTACTGATTATGCAATCGATAATAATAATAAATCGGCCGATGATCTAATATTTGAAATAAAAGCAATATTGAAGAACACTATCCCCCAACATCGCATATAATGCGATAAGCGTTCGAAGATTTGCACTCTGCAAACAAGTTTTTGTATCCGGAGACGTAAACGCTTCGAACCACGCTATTGATCCTGCCTGCCATTGAACAAGCCAACACCAGGCGGGCGGGCATATGCGAAAACATTAGCTTTTGTTGCACGTGCAATTCGAGTAACTTAGTAACTTGATAAAAATGAACTTAATTGATTATGCTTGAATATAAAACCATAGATAATTTTAAACCTGGACTTATTAAAAGACTATTAAAAAATTGCTATAAAGGACTTATTGAGCATTTTCCTGAAGAAAAACAAAGATTTTACCGTCAATGGGAAAAAGAAGATAATGAAACATTTAATAATCCAAAGACTGTTGGAAAATACGTTTTGTTTTCTTGCATAAATAATAGTCCAATTGGATACGTAAGCTGGGACGACAGGCAATTTCCACTTGGAATAGTTGGACAAAATTGCATATTACCAGACTATCAGGGTAAGGGATATGGTAAAAAGCAAATTGAACTGATCATTAAATTTTTTCAAGACAACAAATTCAACGAAATTCAAGCAATCACAGGGGATCATGAATTCTTCGCTCCAGCTCGGAGAATTTATATTACTTGTGGATTCCAAGAACTGAAGAAAACTAAAGGAGATATATTTGAACTGGTTGAGTTTTTTAAACTGATTAAATAATCAAAATTATCTAAACAAAGAAAAGCCTGTTGATACATGAGATATCAAAAACAAATACTCAACAGAAAACTAGATAAATTAATAATGTAACTAAAGCCAATACGGCATATATCCAATTCCGAGACCTCGGGACCGGCTCTGCCCGGCCTTAGTCAGTGCAACGACGGGCAAGCGTGATATATGCGAGAACGTCGTGCGCAAGTCTAACATAACATTAAAGAATAGTTATATGCATATTGAATTAACCGGAGAAAGAATTAGACTTACGAATACAATTTTATCAGACATTGATAAGATTATTGAATTTGAAAACTCGAATAAACAATTCGTTCTTCAATATCCAAAGGACCGGCATGTGTCACTTCTCACAGATAATGACTGTTTGCATTTATCAATTAAACGGATTGATAATGATAAAATAATTGGACATGTTATAATTTTTGGAGTCAGTAGTCAAAATAAAGTCCTTGAATTCAGACGAATCACAATTAATGAAAAAGGGATAGGATTCGGCAGGGAAGCGATCAGGTTAATAAAAAAGCTGTGTTTTGAAAAACTTGGATTTCATCGATTGTGGCTTGATGTTTATGATGACAATGATATTGCTATAAGGTTGTATGAATCTGAAGGATTTATAAAGGAAGGAACATTAAGAGACAATATTATAACGGATAATTGCTACAGGTCTCAAAGAATATATTCAATGTTAGAAAATGAATATAACCCTTCGTACAACACCCCATGTAGCCAATCATGATGAATCGGGACCGGTCATGCCTGCCTTTGCAAGGGCCAACGCCAGACAGGCGGGCGGGCATATGCGAAACCGTGGGCAGTAATTTGTTGGAATGAAATTACCAATTACTATAAAGGTTTATTGACGACAAGTTAATTATTTAGGATTTGATAAATAGAGTTGTTTTATATTAAAATTGTAACAATATTTAAAATACAATTTCAGAAAACCTAAAGCCTAAAATATTTATAGTGAAGACAATCAAACAATTCTTTCTTGGTCCCTATCTGTATATTTTTATTGTATTGATTGGGATAACGCTAAAATTTTATCGTATAGATCAAAAATTATTTTGGTTTGATGAAGTTTGCACAGTTCAGCACACTTCTGGTATTCCGGACTGTGAATATCCCGGATTAATTCCATTAAATGAAATAAAAAACATCAGTTTTTATAATGATCTGTACCATTTGAATAAACAGAATTATACAATAACCGCACAATTAAAAGGTTTGTTTTCATCAACTCAGCTAACACCCTTGCACTATTCGTTCTTAATATTCTGGCAACGCATCGTTGGGGACGATTATTTTGACTTCCGGTTATTTGGAGTATTTATCTTTATTTTAACCCTGCCTTTTTTCTTTCTGCTGGCAAAAATACTTTATAAATCGAATCTGGCCGGTTGGGTGGCAGTGAGTATGTATGCCGTATCTCCATATATTAATCTTTTTTCACAGGAGGCCAGGTATTATATATTATGGTCGTTTTTTTTGATCGTATTGCATTATCTGCTCTTACAGGTAATTCAACACAAAAGTATCAGGTGGTGGATAACCTATTCACTCATAGCAGTTTTTGCTATGTATACATCTCCATTTTCCGGTATAATTATTTTCGGACATTTTATATATATATGGTTCTTTAAAAAGGACTTACGGCTTGTATATAATATCAATCTGCTTTTTATTTTCGTAGCTTATCTGCCATGGATCTATTCCATATTCATCCACCGTGGTGAAATTTTTTCATCTCTTTCGTGGCATTCCATTGATCAGTCTGTACCTTTCTGGATGCCTTTAATGGGTCAGATCTTATATATGATCAGTATTTTTGTATCTAAACTTGACTATTTTGAAGCATTTGATCAACCTTCAGATAATCTCCCACACGGATTATTATGTGCTTTTATTTTAAACCTTCTTGTGCTGACTTTACTGGTCATTTCATTTATTTATCTTTTCAGGAAGTCAAAAAAAGAAACGAATTATTTTTTACTGCTGATTATACTTCCGGGATTCATATTGTTTTATATGTTGGATATTACGAGAAATGGCATTACTTCCTGGTGGTGGCGATACTTTATTTTTACTTCAGCTGGCATATTTCTTGTTGTGACCTATTTCTTCTTCAAAAAGATAGAACAGGGAAATCTTTTTTATTCAGCTATATATGTGGGTTTGGTGATCATGGGGATAATTTCTATCCTGGCCATCTCAAAATCAAGGAACTGGTACATTGGCAGGCAACAGGTATATATCGAAGATGCACACCTAATATCAAAGGCTGAGAAACCATTACTGATAACAGATTATGCATTCAGGACAGGCATGGTGGATTTTATGGTTGTTTTAATCGAATGCAAATCAGAAAATGTTGATATACTGCGTGCTGATCCCGATATTGAAAACATGGAAGAAAAGTTGTCTCATAAGGATTATGCTGAAATATATGTTATTCATGCATCTGAAAAGCTGGTCGAAAATTTAAAATCACAGTTTGGAGAGAAAATGGAAGCATTAAAAGTAGAAGGAATTTCTCCTATGTGGCAAATAAATATTAATTAATAATATCAAGCACTTGTCATATTGCAAACATTAACTAACAGGATTGGTTTGGATATAAACAACAATCATGACAGAAAGAATCATTGGGAAAAAAGTGACGCTAAGACCTGCTACCTTAGCTGATCGCCGGCCGATATTTGATTGGCTTACAAATTCAGACCTGACCAAATTCATGATGGGACCTCCGATTTATCCAGACAGTCCTGTTCCAACATGGGAAGAATTTGTAAACGATTATAAAGAATATTTCTTTGACAGTACAAAACCTCATTTGGGTCGTTGCTTTGTTATTGAAGTCAATGATGAACCGATTGGTCAGATTAACCATGATAAAATCTCAAGTGCTGACGGTTCTACCGAACTTGACATTTGGCTTAAAAGCAGCAAATATATAAATAAAGGTTACGGAACTGATGCAATAATAACTCTTAACAACTACCTGGCAGATAAATACAGGTGCAAAAAATTTATAATTTCCCCATCCAAACGAAATCATGCAGCAATCCGGGCCTATGAGAAAGCCGGTTTTATCAAAACAGATGAAGTACCGGACAGACTATTATCCGATTATAATGACAACATTATTTTAACCAAGATTATGCCATAAAATCATCAAAAATCTGAAATTAACTTCGCATATGAATAAAGTTCAGGGTCTGCTCCCATTGGTGGTGAGATTGTTTCGCTGAAATGCCGTGGTTACCGGTTTTCTGCCCTAAGTTAAAACTCCCTGTCTTTGTTGGGTCTAATGCCGGAAAAGCCGGCCATTTATGAAAACAATATGATGCATCTAAAATGAAAACTATGTTACAAACAGGACTAATATTGATAATATCCATGCATGCATGCATACAGGAAGGGGTACGTCAACCGATGTTGTTTCAGGATACCATAGTGGAAGCGAATCATGGCCAAATGGACAACATAAATACGCTGATCAATCCTGAAGGAATGACGGTGCATACCCGTATAATGCCGCCAGCCGGGTCTCAGAGAATAATAACAGAACCCGATTCTTTCGCAGATTATTTAAGAGAACTACCGTTAAAGCCACATAATTCCCTGGTTCATTATTATAACGGAAATACAAAACCCAATCAGGATATTTATGATGCTATTGTCAATCTGAATATCGGGAAGAAAGACCTTCACCAGTGTGCAGATGCAGTGATACGGCTCAGGGCAGAATATTTATGGAAGCAAAAACAGTATAATAAGATCCATTTTAATTTTACAAACGGCTTTCGGGCTGACTACTCCGGGTGGATGCAAGGCAAACGTATTGTTGTTAACGGTAACTCAGTATGCTGGAAACAAAAGACCAATCCATCGAATACTTACCAGGATTTTTGGGAATACATGGAGGTTGTTTTTATGTATGCAGGAACACTTTCACTTTCAAAAGAACTCAAACCGGTTGGGATTGCCGACATGAAGATTGGTGATGTTTTTATTCAGGGAGGTAGCCCGGGGCATGCCGTCATTGTTGTTGATATGGCTGACAATAATAAAACAGGCGAAAAGTTCTTCCTTTTGGCTCAAAGCTATATGCCGGCGCAGGAAATTCAAATCCTAAAAAATCCCAATGATGAAACTATCAGTCCATGGTACCTGATTGATGAGAAAAAGAAAATTGTAACACCGGAATGGATATTCACCCTATCGGATTTAATGCGCTTTGAGAATTAATGAAACCGGTCTCTGACAACAGAAATTAACCGACTTCAAAACCGATCCGTACAATTCCGGCAACTTTTTATGAACCGGATAACCTTATATAAGTGCAGAAAAGAAAAGTGCCGATGGAAAAAACTTTGAAAAAAAGATTAATATTGGCAGGTAATTATGAAAATATTAATAATCCAGACCGCATTTATAGGTGATGTTATATTAACAACTCCTTTAATTGAAAAATTAAAGGAACATGATAATAATTGTACAATAGACTTTCTATTGAGAAAAGGGAATGAATCGCTGCTGGAGAATCATCCATATCTGAACAAGATCCTGATTTTTAACAAAAAGAAAAGGAAATTTAAAAACTTAATCGATCTTATAAAAATCATCCGGGCCCGATCATATGATTATGTGATTAATGTTCAGCGTTTCTTCTCAACCGGATTAATTACCGGCTTGTCAGCCGCAAAAATCAAAATAGGCTTCAACAAAAATCCGTTATCCTTTTTGTACACTTATTCATATAAACATCATATATTCCCGAAGGATCAAGGATATCATGAGGTTGACCGAAACCTTGCCCTTATTGAAAAGATGGCTGATAATGCTTTTATAAGACCCAGGTTATATCCGTCGGAAAGCGATTATCAGAAGGTCTCTATGAAAGAAGATTATATCTGCATTGCTCCCGCAAGTATATGGTTTACCAAGCAGTTTCCCATGCATAAATGGTGTGAGTTAATTGATAAGCTGCCGGAAAAGTATCTGATTTTCCTTATTGGTGGAAAAAGCGATTTTGAACTTTGTGACCAGATCCTTAAAAAAGCCGGAACGAAGAAAATCGAGAACTGGTCAGGAAAACTCACTTTTTTACAGTCTGCGGCTTTCATTGAGAAAGCGAAAATGACATTTGCTAACGATTCGGCGCCCGTTCATCTGGCTTCTGCTATGAATGCTCCCGTTACAGCTATTTATTGCTCAACCGTTCCTGAATTTGGATTTGGCCCGCTTTCCGATATATCGTATATCATCGAAACTGATGAAAAGCTTACCTGCCGGCCATGCGGTTTGCATGGTAAAGTGAGATGCCCGGAAAAACACTTCAGGTGTTCCGAAATAAATATTGATAGAATAATTGAAAAAGTCAGTGCGGTATTGAATTGAATGCATCGCTTTTGTCCCGGTTTATAGGGACTTCAGCAGGAAAACAAAATACAGGAACCATTATGCAACTTCTGGAAAGGAACAGCTATTTTAAATTGATTGCACCATTAAAGAAGGTGACGTTTAATAATCTGTTTGCCCGGTCTGTTATTGAGCATTGTGTATCGGGCAAAATCTATGTTGATGATAACAAAAAACCGGAAACATTTTATGTAATCCACCCTTATGGAATGTCTCTGTTATTTGGGAACTGGAATAATAAAGATTTCAATGATAGTTTCAGGGATTATGCTTTAAACCTGAACAAGACCAGGGAAAGACATGAATGGATGCAGGCTTTTCCGCATGACTGGAATGCTGTTCTTAATGAATTATTTAAAGATTGTATAATAAAATCTTCTGATAATATTGAAAATAAGGAATATGGGATGATTGAGCTGAATACACGGATAAATTTTCAATTCAACAAAGACAAATATCTTAAAAACCGGAAGAATAAAACCTCTACAGATTATACGATTTTCCAAACTGATAAGCAGGTTTTCGGGGAGATGAAAGGTACCGTTGTTCCATCACATTTCTGGGATAGTGCCGATGATTTCTGTAAAAATGGAGTTGGTTTCAGTTTATTTTACGGAAATAAACTGATATCGACGGCTTATTCGGCATACATTCATGATCATAAGCTTGAATTGGGAATCGAGACCGTTGAAGAATTCCGGGGCAAAGGATTTGCACAATCTGCGTGCCGTGCATTGATAGATTTTTGCATTGAAAATGATTATGAACCAATCTGGTCATGCAGGATAGAGAATACCGGTTCATATAATCTGGCGCTGAAGCTCGGATTTGAACCTTGTAAAGAAATACCCTATTACCGATTAAGTAAATAACAAAATAACCATGAAACAAATACTATTATTACTCACATTGGTATTTTATACCCTGATTGTGAAATCCCAGGATACGGGCCGCGAAATATTACGATTCATTGAAGTAACCGGCAGTGCTGAAATAGATGTTGAGCCTGACGAGATAAGACTGATTATAGGGATCGAAGAATACTGGAAAGAAGAATTTGATAAGAATAAGGAATTTAAAGATTACGTAACAAAAATCCCGATTGCTGAAATAGAAAACAATTTAATAAATGATCTGTCAAAAGCAGGTATCCCGAAAGATCGAATAATGATCCGGGAAGTTGGTAATTATTGGAGACATCGGGGAAAAGAATTTCTCATAAGCAAACAACTGGAGTTGATTTTAAAAACGTTTAAAGAAGTGGATGAGATTATCGCCACCATTAATAATCAAGGTATTGCCTACATGACCATTGGTGAACTTAAGAATAAAGATATCGCCGAATTCAGGAGACAGGTGAAAACAGAAGCTTTAAAAGCAGCTATGGAAAAAGCCGGTTATATGTTGAAAAGCATTGACAAACAGGTTGGAGATATAATATCAATTGTTGAGCTGGATACGGAAAATAATCGTTGGAGACCTCAACCTGCGGCAAGCAATATAGTTATGCCTGCTGCGGACAATTCAGGGATTGACAATCTGAGAAAGATCAGGCTCAGGTATGAGATCAAAGCAAAATTTGAAATACAGTAACAGGTTTTGTCAATGCGTCAGAAACAACAGAATTTTACAGTGCAGGCATAATACGGTTATCGCTGCATTTCAAAACAAGGGGATGAACTTCCCGAAGTAAAGGAAGACAAGGGATACGTGAGATTGCAGACTCACATGAATTTATCAACGATATAGGTATGACTAAAAAAGACAAAATACAAAGGATCAGAAAAGATTATGAATTACCGGAATCCACTGAAAAATGGGGCTGGAGATATCATCACCTGGGGATCCCCACAAAAAAGAAAATGCCGGATGAAATGTATCTGCCCCACCTGAAATTTTATGTTTCAGGTTTTTCTACCAGTCCGTTTGGAGTGGAATGGATGCGATTTGAAGATGATTGTCCGATCGATGAATTAATTAAAACAGTTCCTCATGTGGCATTTGAAGTGGATGATTTGAACAAAGCCCTTAAAGAACATGATTTTGAAATCATAGCAGAACCCGGCTCTCCTTCCGAAGGTGTCAGGACCACAATGATCAAACATAATGAAGCTCCCATAGAGCTGATTGAATTTAAAAAAACCATTTAACTGCCCGTGTTTGAGATCTGAAAAGTTTCAACCGGTCAGGAATGAATTACCCCGCCGCAAGCAGCGGGGTATCAATAAGGTAAATTTTTTGCCTTCGCCCTATCTCACTCTGCCATAGCTTCGCGGAGGCGACGAAGGGCGGGTAATAAGACCCATTTAATAAAAGAACAAAAAGAAGAGGATGGTATCCGTGACAATTTGTTAAGATTGTCGGTGGGGATAGAGGATGCATCAGACCTGATCTCAGATCTGGAACAAGCATTGAAATGAAATGAGACATGAAAAAAACAATCTTTATGATATCCACAAAAGAAAAATAATTACTTTTAGAAAAAAAGGAGGTATTATGAATACAATAGAAAAAGCTTTAATGCACGGATTATTCGTTCATTTGCATCATAACATAGACAAAGTAATTGATTTCAAGAGTTTTCAGGAATTAAACCGACAGGTGGATAAGATATGGCCGGGAGCGTTGACTATTGGACCTGAACAAAACGATGATGCTGCGGTCTTTCAGGTACCAGGCATGAAAGGATATGTGGTGGCCAAGATGGAAAGCCATTGTTCTCCCTGTGTGCCCAGGCCTTATGACGCTGCCGCCACAGGTGCCGGAGGGGCAATGCGTGATGTGGTTGCCATGGGTGGCCGTCCGGTTTTTCTGTTGGATTTCATCGGGACCAGACCTCTCGATCAGGAAGTCATTGTGGGTCCGTGTGGTTTTTCAGGACGTTGTACCTGCGGTAAATGCAAGGTAATGACCAGTCAGGAAAGACTTAACATTATGGTCAAAGGATTACGGGATATGTGTGAGACAATGGATGTTTTCATAGCTGGAGGCGGATTCTCCACATCCTTTTCAGACATCGTACCGGCTGTAGTGGTATCCGTATTCGGTAAACTGGTTACCGAAAAGCCCCTTACCAAACCGGCAAAAGATGTCGGGGATAAAATTATTATCATAGGAGCAACCGGGAATGACGGTAATGACACACTTTATAGAGCCGGTCTTGTGAATGAAATGCGTCCGGCCATAGCATTGTTTAAAGAGGAAAGGACAGCCCTGGAGGCAGCCATGGCTGCTTTTGGCACAGGTAAGATAAAAGCTTGTTCCGATTTGGGAGCCGCCGGTATCGGAGCTGCAATATGTGAATCAGCCCGTTATGGCGGCCTTGGTGTCAGGGTGGACCTGTCCAGGGTACCGGTATCCGTCACGGACATTACCCCGCAGGAGATATTGATATGTGAAACACAGGCCCGTTATGTGGTTCATGTTGCACCTGAATCAGTCGACGCGGTATTGAGCGCCATACATTCAAAAACAGATAAGGTGTCTGTAATTGGAGAAGTTACGGCTGATGATAAGGAAGTCTTTGTTTACAACGGAGAGACTATTGCCACAATACCCAACAAACCATCAAAAGAAATCCTGGACGAGTTAATAAGTCATAAATAAGAAGACTACTGAGAATAATGCCGAAGATCCCGGGAGCTTAATCAATGGTATGAACATCAGGGTACTCTGTTGCTGAAGCTTTTTCACAAGCGACAAGCTTTGAACGCAAATCCGCCTCAAGAGGCTGGTAATTAAATCCTATCCTGAATAATCCAAAAGATGAACCAAGTCAATACATTAAAGAAACTTGGCTTTTTCGGATCTTTTGCGATTTACCTGTCAGCATGGGCGAGGACATTCGCGGGGAATGTGCAGCGTCTGGTTATCCAGACGGAAGACGGAACGAAGAATATCAAACCACTTAATTCCTTGCTGAATTTTACTTTTGCGGATAACAATCTTCCGGTAAAATATAGCATCGGTTCAGTTAAAATCTATGAGGTGCTGTCCATCAACAGGATCTATTTCAACGATGCTCCGTCCGGATTATAAAATATCACACCGTATGAAGGCAAAGTAACCAGCGTGTCATTCTGAGTTTCGGTTCAATTTATAAAAAGCAGCGTTACATCAGGTAACGCTGCTTTTTTTTCATGCATATCTTTAATATACCCGTTTGAAGTTCGCCAAGAACTGAACAGGATTGTTGTTTCACGTTTTTTCATGAAATAGCAAAATCAGTATATATGCATACCTCAAATAAAGAAAAAAGGAATCGAATCATATAAACCTGTCGAATTGAAAAAACAATATGACGAGATAATAAATATATTTGGATAACGGACTTAAGAAAAATAACTTCACTCTTAAGAACTTTATAAATAACACCATGAGTTGTTACTTTGTTGCCCAGATCAGGATAAAAGATAAATCAGAATACAAAAAGTATATTGATAAAGCCGGTGGTATTTTTGAAAAATACAAGGGAGAATATCTATCGGTTGACAATCATCCTCAGGTTATTGAAGGAAAATGGAACTACACACGAACTGTTTTAATCCGTTTCAATAATAAAAACGACTTCAATGACTGGTATCATTCTGCTGAATATCAGAATATTTTAAAATATCGATTAAAAGCTGCGGATTGTGATACTATTTTAATTCAGGGATTGGACTGAATTCAAAAAGAAATTACAGCGACTGGTTTAACATTATTTAACAGGAAACATACAATAATTTGGATAATTTCGTGAATTACATTTAAACAAATAGTTTATCCGACCAACCAATAACAGACAAAAACAATACACTATGAAAAAAGTATTTATCCTTTCCGCTACCCTTTTTCTGGCGGAGCTCTATGCTTCTTCCCAGGAAGGAATGTGGATGCTGAATCAACTGGAGCAATTGGATCTTGCTACAAAAGGGTTGATGATTTCTGTGGATGAAATATACAGTCCCGGAAAGCCAAGTATTGCCAACGCCATCCTCCAGATGGGAGGAGGTACTGCATCGTTTGTATCACCCGAAGGACTGGTGGCGACGAACCATCACGTTGCTTATACTGCACTGCAACGGGCCTCCAGCGTAAACAGCGACTATCTTACCAATGGTTTCCTGGCCAGGGACCGCTCGGCTGAAATCCAGGCTCCCGGTTACCAGGCAAGACTTATGATTGATATGAAAGATGTTACAGCGGATATACTTGCGGTGGCTGCAGCGATAACAGATCCTGTTGAAAAAGACAGGAAAATAAATGACCGCATTAAGGAAATGACAGAAGCAGTGAGCGAAAAAAACGAAGATCAGTCAGCAAGGGTCGCTGTTATGTACAACGGTAAGCAATATATCATGTACACTTATCAAGTATTCAAAGATATTCGCATTGTTTACTCACCTCCGTTGTCCATCGGCAATTACGGAGGAGAGATTGACAACTGGATGTGGCCGAGGCACACGGGTGACTTTTCCTTTATGAGGGTATATGTCAGCCCCGATGGTAAGGGAAACGAATACAGTACCGAGAACGTACCCTACAAACCAAAAATCTGGCTGAAGGCCGCATTGGACGACATCGACGAAGGCGATTTCAACTTCATCATCGGGTATCCCGGGCATACTACACGATATCGTTCATCCAATTCAGTAAGATGGAACCTTGTAAACAATTATCCTTTCTGGATTAAAAATTTCAGAGAGATTCTTTCGATAACGGATGAACTTACAAACAATGATCCAGCCGGGAAGCTGAAGGTAGCCAGTCTTAACCAGGGACTGGCCAATGCAATGAAGAACTTCCAGGGGAATGTTGATGGCATGAACAAAACTCATTTTCTTCAAAAAAAGCTGGATTTTGAGAAAGAATTTATGACCTGGGCAAATGCCACACCTGAAAGAAAGACAAAATATGGCGATATCCTGTCAAAGATAAAAGCACAATACGACATCATTGAAAAAACAAAAGACAGAGATAACCTGTTCAGTGTCCTTCAGCGATTATCAGGCACTATGCTTGACGTGGCAAGCCAGGTATACGATATTGCAAAAGAAATGGATAAGCCTGAAGAAGAGCGAGAAACAGATCTTACAGAAGAAGCGCTGAAAGAATTTGAGGAAAGGCTCACATATACTTATAATGATTACTTTGAGCCGGTGGACAAGGCCATGCTGGTTCGGGTATTGAAGATGGCGGCTGTGCTGCCGGCAGACCAGCGCATTACGGGATTGGAATACATACTCACCGGATCCGATAAGACACCGGAGCAATGGGTGGATGAAGCTTACAATACCACAAAACTGAAAGATCCTGAATACGTTAAAAGTCTTATCGGGAAATCGTCTGCTGAAATTGAAAAAGCAGAAGATCCGTTTATCCGGCTGGCAGCAAGCATTTATCCCATGTCGGAGGAGATCGGTGAGGCCACTGAATTATTTGGTATTAATGTGAATGCATTGAGAAAGGAATACATTGATGCGCTGTACGAGTGGAAAGGATCTACCATGTACCCTGATGCCAACAGCACCATCCGGTTTACCTGGGGCCCCATAAAGGGATACAGTCCGGCCGATGCTGTTTGGTATAAACCCTTTACTTCCCTGCAGGGGGTATTGGACAAGAATACGGGAGAGGCACCTTTTAACGCTCCTGAAGGTTTGGTTTCACTTCATAACAAGAAAGCTACCGCTACATGGATCGATCCCGAATTATCCGATGTTCCCGTTGCCTTCCTGAACCAGTGCGATATCACCGGCGGCAACAGCGGCAGTCCCGTGATGAATGCAAAGGGAGAGATCATTGGTCTGGCCTTTGACGGAAACTATGAGGCGATGATCAGCGACTGGCAATACGATTATGCATTGCAGCGATGTATTGCCGTGGACTTCAGGTATGTTCTCTTTGTCACTGAAAAGTATGGTAATGCCGGCTTCCTGCTGGATGAAATGGGCGTGAAGCGATAATCTGCCGAATTACTGGGATTGACAAAACCTTATGAAAAAAACCGGCACCATCGGTAAAAGATGGTTGCCGGTTTTTTTACCATGCAAAAATAACTTTCTTTATAATTTCTTTTTCACCGGTCGAAATTTTAAGATAATATACCCCGTCGTCTATATTCTTTCTGCCATATATGAAATGACTGGCACCTATGTTATCCATCCTTGATAATCTCCTTCCTGTAATGTCATATAATTCAATCCAGGCAACAGGTTGTTTGTTTACAGATTTAATCAGGATGGATTCTCTTGCCGGATTGGGGAATAGTTCGATGATCACCTCACTTTGTTCATCATTGTTGATAAAGATTACTGGTTCACAGGCATCGCCTGTGCCGTTTTTATCGTGATCAGCCTGATCGGTATTCGGGGTTGACGGACAATTATCACATAGATCGCCTACATAATCACCATCTGTATCCTGTTGATCGGGGTTGAAGACGGTTATGCAGTTATCCAGGGCATCCTCGGTTCCGTCATTGTCGGAATCGGGTTGTATTTTCATCAGTTTAACGTTATCAAAGCAAGCCGCATGCAATTCGGTGCCAATTTCAAAGGTTAGCTTCATTAATGAAAAGACCGTGGTCATTTCAAATTCGAATGAAAAGCTTTGTGATTCTGTATTGAGCATTATGTACTCGTCCAGCAAAGGTGTGTATGGCGATTCATCCTGGCCGAAATACACGTGGCACGGGCGGTTGTTTGTTTCGGCATAAGCATCGAACGATATCCGGTACATTGATCCTGCCTCAAGCATGTTCCTTTGCTCCCCGGTAAGTGCCTGTAAAAGTTGTATATGCCATACTAAGGTAACTTCTGCCAGCGTTGACGGTGACACGGTACAACCTCCGTCAGCCAGTGCTGAAGAAGCTGCAACTCCCACCCAGTCGGCATAAAATACCTGCCATGGTGGTAATATACACGATCCGAAATCACCGTTTTCGATAATATTTCCGGGATCGGGTATTGAATTCTCCGTGCAATCATCACAGGCATCTCCCATTCCATCTGCATCGCTATCGATTTGTAAAGCATTCTTTGTATCCGGGCAATTATCACAGGTATTTCCTATACCGTCCTCGTCCGTATCATCCTGATCCGCATTATCGGTTCGGGGACAGTTATCCTGTTGATTGTTCACTCCATCACCATCTCTGTCATCTTCGGGAGTGACATAGACCGTTATGCTTGCAACAGCTTCGTTCCCATCCTTATCGGCAGCCGAAATACTGATCTCATGTTCACCCGAGGAAAGGTCTTGTTTAAAAATATGACTGCCGAATCCAAGCACTCCGTCAACGGATGATTCCCATTCTATTTCTTCGTCCTTTATCTGGCCATCTTCATTGTCATATACAAACCCTTCAAAGCTGACGGTTTCACCGAAATATAATAATGTATTGTTGTCAGGTTCAATAATACCTGCTTCCGGCTTCTTTTTTGACACCTGAAAAGGTGCATCCGATACGTCATAACCTGTATTGGTCCCATCAGAAGCGAGGATCTTTATCAAGCCTGATTCGCATCCCATTGCATAAGAGGTATTCCATACGTATTGATTTTCACTGATATTAACGGCAAGAGCTTCCCATGCACTGCCATTATCCGGGCTGTATAAAATATCGTAAACCAAAACATCGGCATCCTTATCAGATGCAGTCCAGGTAATCGTAATTTCACCATCCAGCTTTTCCCCGCCATTCGGATAGGTCAGATTTACCTCCGGTATATGTGCACTTACCGGGATGACCTGGATTGTTTCTCCGTTATATAAGAATTGGATTGTGCTGACATTTCCCGGATTTGGAATAACTGCCTGGAAGAAAGCAATATTCGAGTCCGGCCCGCCGAAACCTTGTGCGTTCAGCTGGATAGGATATTGTTCCATTAAATTATCTTCCTGATCCAACAATTGTATTTTAAACGGACTTTCCGCATCACCGGTTTGCAGAGATGCTTTTAAAGTCATATTTACAATCTTCAGACCAGAAAGAGTATGATAGTCAGTCAATATACCGGAAAGTATCATATAGTTATCTTCAACAGCTGTGCTTCCCGTACTTTTAGTTGGCATATCATAACCCATGAGCACATGCAAAATCCGATCTGAATTATAGGAAGATATCCATTGACCATCTCCGGCAACACCACTACAAGGAGAGTATGTCATAAAATCAAAATACTTTCTTTTATCATATACCTTCGTTCCATCAAATCCATGTGCATCAATCAGTCCTTTTGGACTTGACACGGGGTATCCCTCAAAATAAGGAGGCCCTGCTCCGCATTCATCTCTTACGTGTGCCGGCCAGAATTCAAGATTTGCACTCAATCCGTCACTACCCAGCAATGTATGGCCAATTTCATGGGCCATTGATTCACCTCCCAGGTTTTCCGAAAGATTCTTCCCCCACCGGATTGCCCATGCATTATCACCCCATCCCATCCCGGACTGAGAACTGCCGGAGATCGGAGAATTAGCCAAACCGGAAGGATTAAGTTCATCACAAACCAGGCCGAAATATTTGTCATAATCATCATTTGTAATAAGATGCAACATCCCTATTGCGGTCAATAACGCTCCTCCGTCTATTCCGTTTCCGGTTGGATCCATGGAACAATACATAGGATTGCCTCTGACGACCTCAATCTCACTAACGGGATAGACTTTCCTCATATAAGCACTGGTCTGCGCAATCGTTAAACTTGAAGGTGGAGGACACGGACTTGAACCATCAGTGTATGTCGAAGCACAGCCGTATACCGGTATAACCTTTATCCGGAGCGGAGGCACATCATACATCATGTTTGTTCCGGCATTGAGTGTATTATTACTATAATCAGTCTCAGAAACAGAATGTTCAGGATTGATTGTAATCTTAAACAGGTACATATTACCCGATTCGGTATACCATTCTTCAGGCAGGGCAAAGTTAAGCGTAAGGTTTTTATCCGCCCAGCTTTGAGAAGTAAAATACTGTTTATGAAAGGCTGTTATATATTCAGGATCGGGGTGTACCACACTCGGTCCTCTTCCTGTAAATCCTTCTAAGATCCCTGTTACTTTTTCAACGACACTGTGGAAATCATCAACCAAAACCTGAATCCTTACAAAGGTGGGTTTACCCTTTGCCAGTTTGGTTGAATTATCCGGTTTCTGAACTGCCTGTATGACACGGAACGGACCCACAGAAAGGTCAATGGAACATGCATCTCCCTGCCCGTCTTTATCGGTGTCAGTTTGTGAAGGATTCCAGGCATCCGGACAGTTATCAACATCACCGCAAACATTATCACTATCCTTATCATTATAGAAATCGTAAGGACAAAGATCACACGCATTTCCGATACCATCATGGTCAGAATCGGTCTGATCATCGTTATACAAATCGGGACAATTATCGCAGGCATCACCAGCATTGTCGTTATCACGATCATGCTGGTCAGGATTATTAACAAGATCACAATTATCGCAGGCATCGCCCAGTCCATCCCCATCTGAATTGGTCTGGTCATTCGGCGTATCCGGGCAATTGTCACATATGTCTCCAACATCATCACCATCCCGATCCGATTGCGTTGAGTTTGACATTTCCGGGCAATTGTCGCAGGCATCACCAGCACCATCGTTATCACCATCATGTTGATCGGGATTATCAGCAAAATCACAATTATCACAGGCATCCCCCAATCCGTCCTGATCACTGTCAACCTGATCCGGATTTGAAACGGCAGGACAATTATCTTTGTCACCGGTCTTGGGTTGCAGAAAACCCTCATTATCGCAATATCCGTCGCCGTCTGCATCATTTAGTCCGTCTCTTGTACACGGATCGCATGCATCACCCATACCGTCGCCATCGCTGTCTTCCTGTCCCGGATTATTTGTATAATCACAATTGTCGCATGCATCACCAAACCGGTCATCATCGTTGTTGGCCTGATCGGGATTGAATAATCCGATACAGTTATCAATGTAGTCCGACACACCATCCTCATCAACATCGGGAGGAGCTTCATCCGAAAAATAATAATAGATAAATCCCGTTTCATCCCAACTCTGCTGACCCCCGGTAAAACAAGTTCCTGCTCCCCTGGGATCCCCGATGGCCACATCGGAATAACCATCGTTGTTAAAATCACCCGTTGCAACACTGTAGCCCAGTGCCCCCGTTACAAAATCACCGCTGATGGTGACATCTGCACCGGTGAGCGACAAGCCCGTCTCAAAACCGGTTGGATGAGTTGAGGACGCTTCATCCCCATAGAAGAAATAGACCTTGCCCCAATACCCGAGATGATCTTCTAATTCGGGTTTCATATCGTAATAATAATCTGAAATAAACATGTCGGTGAAACCGTCTCCGTTTATATCACCGGCAGAGCCACAGCGGTCACCAAAAGTATATTCCGAACCCGTTTCATTGCCTTCAATTATCCAGCTGGTATTTTGCATGTCCACCATTTTCAGGGCCAGCGAATGATTTATCCCGCACGCGATCATGGACCACATCTCATTGCTTATTATGTGGGGAGTCTGGTACATACCGGTTGTTCCTGTTCCCATTTGTCCGTCGGAATTTGTCCCCCATCCCCATAAACTGCCGTTGGCTTTTATTGCCATGCTGTAAGTTTCATTACATGAAATATGTATCCAGTTATCATCGGAACCAACCTGCACAGGACTGTTCTGGTCGGGTTGTGAGCCGATACCCAGCTGATAAGCATTATTTCTTCCCCATGCCCATAATGTTCCGTCTTTTTTAATAGCAAGGGTATGATATAGTCCGACTGCTATTTCTTTCCAGTTGTTATCCGATCCGATCTGAACAGGTCTTGGTTTATTATCATTTGTACCATCTCCCAGCTGGCCAAAGTAATTAATCCCCCATCCCCATAAGGTCCCGTTAGAATGAAGAGCGATGGTGAAATTAAGCGAGCTGGCAACCGTATCCCATTTTTGAGTCCTGTTTATCATTACAGGCACGCTTTTGCTATCCGTTGTTCCGATCCCTAATTGTCCCAGACTGTTTGCACCCCAGGCCCAAAGAGAACCGTCCATTCTTTTAACAGCCACGGTATGAAGATACCCCACAGCCACGGTCTTCCAATCATTGCGAGTGCCTACCATTACAGGAGCATATACATCCTTATCTGAATTATTCCCTACCTGACCTTCGTTGTTCCTTCCCCATACCCATAATGACCCGTCTTGTTTTATGGCTGCAGTATGATATGCACCGGCAATAGCGAATTTCCAGTTCCTGTCTCTTCCTATTTGCACAGGTTCAGAAACTTTTTGCGTATTACCAAGGCCCAGTTGTCCATAATCATTTTTTCCCCAGCTCCATATTGAGCCATCCTGTTTAACCATAACGCTATAGCCTCTCCCTGCACTGACCATCTTATGATTTGTAACAGTCTGCACTTTAACATACGAAGTATTATCCTTTAATGTGCCATCACCCAGTTCCCCCGATGAGTTTTCACCCGAGGCATGCAGCAGGGCTTTCTCAGGACCGAGAATGATACCGACCTTCTGAACCGGATCAGACTGATCCGTGAGTTTTATCACATGGTCTGCATAACCATCTTTATTCACATCCCCCAGATAGCCCCATGCTTTATAAAAATCATATGCCGGAATAATTTCTGAAGCAAGACCGGTCTTAAGGGAAGAGCCATAAAAAATATAGGCTCTGTCCATATCAGGTGAACCAACAATAAAATCATTGTAACCATCGTCGTCAACATCACCCGCTTTAACAACGTATAAATCCCATTCACTTATTAATAAAGAAATAATCAGTTGATCATTGCCTATTGCTGCCCTTTCGGGACCCCCATAATAGATCTTCAACGTATTATAATAGACTGCAATAATATCTTCGTATTGATCTTTATTTATATCAGTTACAGTAACCGAAGCAGCATATGCATCAATAACAGGACCCTTTTCCAGCTCTGTATTACCAATGCTGAAATAAATACATATTTCCGATCGTTTGTTCGCGACAGATACGATATCATCGTATCCGTTATGGTCAATATCACCAACGGCTACACCTGCTCCAAACCGGCTGTTCCTCACACTGCTGCAACTACTGAAAAAATCATGCCCATAAAGGGTTCCCTTTTTATCCAGGCCCTGCGATAATACAATGGAGGCTGTCATCGTAAGAACGATGAACAGAAGACAGGATTGTCTCATTTTCAGATAGATTTAGGTTAGAAGAAATTATTATTCAATTTACGAATTTTTGCTGAATTATTACCCTAAAAATGGTAAAACGATTTCCCCTGGCAATGCTGACATTATATAAACCGCCCGGTAAATTGGCGGTATCGAGGGTTATCGGTCCGTCCGCTGTTTTTATCCTTACCACTTCTCCCAGGCTGTTTATCAGTGTAACGACCACGTGATCATCCGTTTCAATGTGCAATATTTCCGAAGCCGGATTCGGGTATACCTTTTCGCCTGACCGATCGTTAAAGACCTGGTTATCCGGGTGGGATACCAGCCGAAAAGGAACCTAATTCTTATTGCACTACCTCAAAATACAGGCCATCCGGCCATGGAATTCAATTATGGCACATGATTTGTATTATGTATTTTAGATTCGTTATTTGAATCCAAAAATGCTTACTACAATGAAATCAATAATTAAAATAGCCATACTTACTTTTTTACTGAGAAATTCCATTTCTGGTCAAAAAGGAATAAACAAGAGCGGTGCTGAGTTTTATGAAATGGATTGGTTAATCAATAGCATCGAAGATGATCTCGATGACGATTTTGTACGGTGGTTCACAGCTGAAAAAACAATGGATACGGAATCGGTATCAATAGATGGAAATAAACTGGTTCAGATTTGGCTCCCGGTACAATACACTGAAGATAACCGTCACAATTTCAGGTATTTCAATAATTAACAGGGAAGTTTTGCAACAATGCCAAACCGTAAGGTCATTGCGAGGAGGCCTTCTGCGATTATTCCTTTGGCCAAAATGATTGGGGCCGACGTGGCCTGCCTGCCGGCAGTCAGGCAATCGAATCGAACGCGCATAACTTTTCCATTGAAAGATTCAAAAATACAAGTTTCGAACACTCGGGGGTGCAATCGCCGATCAGCAAGGGGGAAAACAATAATATTCTATACAAGAGCCTGGTCCAATCCTATTATAATAAGCGTGATATGACACCCTGCCAGGGTAGGGGTACCCTGGCAGGGTGTCCTGGAACACGGGGAATTTTACATGATTCCCAGTTGTTTCAACATGGTTAGCTGATCAAGGAATATCCAGTGCTCAACAATTTTACCGTCAGCAATCCGGTATATAACAACAGCAGGCAAATCAGCCTTTTTATAGGTGGCCTGGATATCACCCATGGGACCCGAATGGGTGCCTTTAAACCTTGCCCTTACCGCAACTTGATCTCCTTCGGCGATCATATCTTCGGGAATCAGCTCATATTTCGGAAAGGTAGCATCAAATGCTATGATATGTTTCTTCAGAAGGCTGTCACAGTCGGCGAT
Source organism: Bacteroidales bacterium (assembly GCA_016928305.1). Classification (GTDB taxonomy): domain Bacteria; phylum Bacteroidota; class Bacteroidia; order Bacteroidales; family UBA10428; genus UBA5072. Next base: position 4,262 of record JAFGKY010000100.1, on the reverse strand, counting down.
GTATTTATCCATCATCGCTGCTGTTTTTACATTGCCGCTTACGGTTTCCAGGTACTCTTTAATGAGATCCTTGTTTGCCTGGCAGGTCTTTTTGTCCTGGGCCTGGATGCTGAAGTTCATTGCAAAAATCAGGACCAGGGATACCAGCAGCCTTATGGCCGCTTTGTTGATGGGATTGGTTGTTTTCATGATACTAAGTTTTAAGTTATTAATATGATTTGAGATTAATTCATTGTATTTTTACGAAAACCGGGTGCCTAATATACTATCTGCCTGAAAAAACCAGTTAAAGCTGAAATCAGCCGGACCAGTAACCATTTTATAAAGTCGGGGGTGCAACCCCCGACCAGCTTGTGTGGCTGGGGGTAACCCCCGATCAGTAAGGGCAACCCCCGATCAGCATGGGGAAGTTTTGCAACAGTGCTAAACCGTGAGGTCATTGCGAGGAACGCGAAATGATCGCTTGTTCATGATAACACATGATTTTGCGTGACGAAGCAATCGGTCCGAACAAGCAGATCATATGAAAACGATTCAAGGCAATGTCACTCTCTTTCACTCAACCCCGTTATTTTTTGCGCACCTGCCGAAGATACCGATCCCGGGTCCTCCGGACGGCATGACGATGCGACTTTTGCCTGAACCGGCGAATGCCAGCATATACAACGAGCCAAAGAACCTTCTTTAATTCCGGTCATAAAAGATCGGGGGTGCAACCCCCGATCAGCAGAGGGGCAATCACCGATCAGCAAGGGGAAATTAAAGATGTCTGTCTTCGATAATAAAACAGCAGAAACCTGTCAAAAAGTAACTATTACCCGAGATTCTGATCATACAAAACAAAAACGAATTCTGGATTTACTAAAATATCTCTTGGTACCAATTGAATAAAGAACCTGTAATAGTCATTCATATTCGGGACTGCTATCTGTTGTCTGGGAATAACGTGCTCAAAAATATGGTTGGCAGTGTATCCAACCTGACTACCCTCAGGTATAACAAGATTTGGACCTATCGGATAGCCAGGTGTCCATTCCCTTGTGACAAGCTGTGGGTATGGCGGTACATTTGGAAGTTTTACCATCTTCATTCCTTGAGCAACGATTCGAAGAGTAAGAAGCCATATAAGAGGAACATTTCGACTGCCGACTTCCGCATTATTTTGAATAGTGTAATTAACGGTAATTCTCACAGGGATATTTGCTCCCTGGTTACTGTCAAGATTGACTGTTAATGAATTGATTCGCATAAGTATTTCTCCTCTATTTTAATTATAGTTAATATTCATGTGATTTGGACAATTTGAAAAGAAGACAGACATCATTATTTTTCATCCTGATTTTGAGGTGTACGGTTTTGGATTCAACATTATTCCCGTAATTTCAGCAATTCAATTTCTTTTTTCAGTTCTTCGATCATAGCCTGCTGCTCCTGTATCGCTTTGGTAAGTATGGGAATAAAATCGTTATACCGCAGCTCCAGCGTTCCATCATGACCTTTACTGATCATACCGCTGTCGTCAATATCCATCTCTTCAAGCAGGGCTTCCACATCCTGGGCAATAAAGCCTGCCTCGCGGGTTCCGGCTTCGTTGTTTTTCCGGATGTAATCAACAGGTTTGAGCCTACTGACAAAGTTGAGTCCGTATGGCAAATCCCTGACGGATTCCTTAAAGCGTATATCCGAAGTAATAGTCCAGGCCACCTGTATTCCTGCGTATGAAATAAACTCATTACCAATCCTAACCTGATCATCGGCCATGGGAAAAGGTACCTGGGCGTTGGAACCAATAGCGATGTTGTTCCTGCCAAAAGTAATATCACTACCTGCAAAATACCCTATGGCAGTATTGTTATTACCTGTAGCATTGAAAAGGGCCCGGTATCCTAGGCCGGTACAATAATTTGCCGTACTGTTGCTGTATAGTGCCTGATATCCTATGCCGGTGTTATTATCACCTGTGGTATTGTTATAAAGCGTACGGTCTCCATTTGCAGTATTAAAATTACCCTCGGTATTGTTGTATAATGCTTCATAACCGTTGGCAGTATTGGAGTATCCTATGGTATTTGCATATAAAACTTTAGAACCCACAGCTGTATTTCGGGTTGACTGGAGAGTACCGGTCGCTCCAATCCCGTTGTTACATAATGCTTCATCACCAATTGCCACAAGGTTACTTTGAGTTGTATTGCTAATTAAAGCTCTTGCTCCCATTGCAGTGTTTGAGTGTCCGTTATTATTCAGAAGCGCTCTATAGCCACAAGCAATATTATTACTCCCTGTGGTATTACTGGCTAGTGCACCCCAACCATTTGCCGTATTATTATCTCCCACTGAATTGTTACCCAGTGATCCCCAACCATTTGCGGTGTTTTTATCGCCTGTGGTATTGTATATAAGAGCTCCCCTGCCATATGCAGTGTTTTCATTTCCTGTGGTATTGGCAAAAAGCGCCTGGTAGCCACTTGCTGTGTTGCTATTACCTGTTGTATTGGATGCTAAAGCTTCCATGCCATTTGCCGTGTTGTCATATCCTACAGTATTAGAATAGAGCGCACGACAACCATCAGCTGTATTATTATACCCGGTTGTATTGGAATAAAGTGCCTGACAACCATTGGCAGTATTTAAATTACCTTCTGTATTAGCACGAAGTGCCCCATGACCAGTTGCAGTATTATCACCTCCAGAAATATTTGAATATAGTGCACAAACCCCATACGCAGAGTTACGGCTTCCTAAGGTATTTGAATGCAGTGAATAGGATCCATTTGCTGTATTTTCAAATCCTTCTGTATTCAAAACAAGAGAATTGTAACCACTGGCTGTGTTTGAAATTCCAGTTGTATTTGATTTAAGTGCATTACAACCCATAGCTGTATTCCTATCTCCACTGTTATTATCCAGGAGCGCAAAGGCGCCAACAGCTGTATTATTATTTGTATTGATATTCTGCGAGAGAGCTCCAACACCAATTGCAACGTTATGAACACCAATAGTATTGCTAAGGAGTGCCTGGGAACCATATGCTGTATTTTCAAATCCTTCAGTGTTTGAACGAAGTGCTTCATAACCATTTGCAGTGTTGGAGAATCCAATGGTATTATATTCGAGTGCATTATATCCATTTGCAGTATTAACAATTCCTGTGGTATTTTTTCGTAGAGCACCATAACCAGTTGCAGTGTTACCATCTCCAGAAGTATTGAAATATAGTGCATAAGTTCCATACGCAGAGTTTTTGCTTCCAACAGTATTTGAATAAAGTGAATAAGAACCATTTGCTGTATTTTCAAATCCTTCTGTATTCAAAACAAGAGCCTTGCAACCACTTGCCGTGTTAGAAAATCCAAGCGTATTTGAAAATAAAGCTTTTGAACCTATTGCTGTATTACCAGTTGCATGATAAATTTCTGTTGTCCCAACTCCATTATTATGCAAAGCCGAATCACCAACAGCCACAATATTTCTGTCAGGTGGTGTGTTTTCACCGGCTCCCGGACCAACCAGAACATTGGGCGTTGTTGTTATATCAGGCTTGTTTAGCAGGTCGTTAAAATCACCGCTAAAACCTGTAGACGCAGGCAGTTTTACATATCCTCCGTTACTCAGGTAAATGGTATCGTGTCCTATTGTCAGTACCTGCAATTCATTGGTCGGATCGGCATCCGCATCATTGGCACTGTCGGGCAACTGAATGGTGTTTCCGTTGGTCAGGCTTAACTGATGGCCGGCTAAAACCAGTTGCTGGATTTCATTTACCGGATCGGCATCATCGTCAATCACACTATCGGGTAATGTAATGGCATTTCCATTGGAGATGGTTAACTGGTGCCCATCAATTGATAATGATTGTTCATCCGTATTGTCAAGATAAGGACTGAGATCAACCTGGTCGGGTCTGCCGTCTTTGCTGAGTGACAGAATATTAAATTTTAAACTTAAATCCTGCAGTTCATTCAAAGGATCATGATCCGCATCGTTAACGCTGTCCGGGATTTGGACCGTACTTCCTCCTGAAATGGTTAACAGATGCCCGTCAATGCTTAAATCCTGAATTTCATTGGTCGCATCCCCATCCACCTCCATGGTTAAATAGCCGTTATTGGCCACCATTGCATCTACCTCTGTTTCTGTTAATTGGGTATTATCATCTCCATCAGCCAGGTCGGCCGGGACATCGGGTATGTCTGCCCAGGTCACTCCGGTGAGGTACCCGTTGTTCGCCACCATGACATCCACTTCGGCTTCAGTGAGCT
>JAFGKY010000012.1 GCA_016928305.1 Bacteroidales bacterium | reverse complement strand
TTGGGGCTATTGAATTAACTTTTATTGTATCTTTTTGGGCAATGGTTTCAACTCTTAATTCGCATTACTAACTACTAACTACTAACTACTAACTACTAAATTCCTTTCTTATTCTCCAACATGTATGTATTCTGCTTTCAAGTTTTCATACATTTGCACTTTCTTGTAATTGTTATGACATTTCAGACACATGTTTTACCCAACGGCATAAGGTTGATTCATTACCCTGCCAAAAGCCTGGTGGCGCATTGCGGACTCATGATCAATACGGGATCACGTGATGAAACCCCTGAACAACATGGTGTGGCACACCTCCTGGAACACATGCTGTTCAAAGGTACACGGAAGAGAAAATCCCTGCATATACTCAACCGTATGGAAGACGTTGGTGGTGAGATAAATGCATATACAACCAAGGAAGAAATCTGTATTCACAGTACGTTTTTTACACAGTACCATGCACGTGCCATGGAATTAATGAGTGATATTGCTTTCAATTCATCATTCCCTGCCGGTGAAGTGCAAAAGGAAAAGGAAATTATTTATGATGAGATCAACTCGTATAAGGACTCTCCGTCGGAGTTGATTTTTGATGAATTTGAAGAACAGATCTATGACGGGAACTCACTCGCGCGAAATATCCTCGGAGAAGAAAACAGGCTCAGAGAATTTACAAGGGAAAGCCTGATTGATTTTATACAACAGAATTATTCAACGGATCAGATGGTGGTGTCTTCCATAGGCAATATCTCGTTTAAAAAGCTTGTTTACCTGTTTGAAAAATATTTCGGGTGCTATGCATTCAAAAATCCCGGCCGGTGCTATCCTTCAGCATATCCCTACCGCTCTTCCAGACACATCGCTCAGCGCGGAACATACCAGACCCACTGTATTATGGGAAATATTGCTTATGATTTTAAAAGCGGCAGGCGGCTTGCACTCCATTTATTGAATAACTACCTGGGGGGGCCGGGGCTGAATTCACGCCTGAACCTTGTGCTGCGGGAGAAAAAGGGATACACCTATACCATTGATTCGCTATACACCACGTATTCGGATACCGGTAACATCACGATCTATTTTGGGACCGATAAGACATCGGTTGATAAGTGCATTCATCTTATTCTTAAAGAATTACAGCTGACCCGGGAAAGAAGACTGAAAGATGCTGTCCTTGGCAAGGCAAAAAGGCAACTCCTGGGTCAGATTGCAATATCTTCCGAGAATTATGAAAGCCTTATGCTTTCCATGGCCAAGAGTATGCTGGTATTCAACAGAATGGATTCCTTCAGTGAGATCAGCCGGAAAATCAATGCCATAACCGCTGATGAAATTCTGGAAGTGGCAAATGAGATATTTGAGGAGGGTAAGTTGTCGTATCTCATTTATAATTAAAGAGGTTGTAATTGTTGTAATTGTTGTAATTGTTATGATGGTTATGATTGTTGGTCATGCCAGTCATGCCAGTCATGCAAGTCATGCCAGTCATGCCAGTCATGCCAGTCATGCAAGTCATGCCAGTCATGCAAGTCATGCAAGTCATGCCAGTCATGCAAGTCATGCCAGTCATGCCAGTCATGCCAGTCATGCAGTCTGACTACTAACTACTAACTACTAACTACTTGTATTATTATGTTAACCATAGATGATCAGCTCCTGGAATACATTACCTCTTATTCTTCTCCCGAAGATCCCTTGCTTTCGGAGTTATACCGCGAAACCCACAGCAAGGTGCTGTATCCGAGGATGGTTTCCGGGCATATGCAGGGTAGGCTGCTTGAATTTATCAGCCGGATGATACAGCCTGCAGCTATACTTGAGGTCGGCACTTATACCGGATATTCAGCAATATGCCTGGCAAAAGGAATGAAGCCGGACGGAAAGCTTCATACCATTGAAATTAATGATGAACTACAACCGGTGATCGATAAATATATCCGGAGGGCCGGATTAAAAGATAACATTGTACTGCATTTTGGTGATGCCGGCAACATCATACCAACATTGAAAATTCGGTTTGACCTTGTTTTTATCGATGCCGATAAACAGCATTACCTTGATTATTATCAGTTGGTCTTTGAGAAAGTCAAACCGGGTGGATATATTGTGGCTGACAATGTTTTATGGGGAGGTAAGGTAATCAGCAGGTCGCAGGATAAGGAAACCCGGGGCATTGTGGCATTCAACGAATTTGTTAAAAATGACAACCGGGTTGAGAAACTGATATTGCCTGTGAGGGACGGACTGATGTTGATAAGAAAGAAGTGACGAGTGACGAGAAGAAGTGACGAGTGACAAGTGACAAGTGACAAGAGAAAGTGACGAGTGACGAGTAACGAGGGAGTTAAGGTGATCGGTAATCGGTATTCGGACTTTTAGACTGCATGACTTGCATGACTTGCACGACCTTCTTGTATTGTTGAAATATTTTCGAACAATTTTACTGCCGATATGTTAACTTAACTGATATTAAAATCATTATTTTCATGGGAGCTTATTCCATTCGTGATCTCGAAAGACTGTCGGGGATAAAGGCACATACCATACGTATATGGGAAAAACGTTACGGGCTGATCGAACCGCATAGGACTACCACCAATATCCGTACATACTGTGACAGTGAGCTGAAGAAACTGATGAATATCTCCATCCTTAATCGCCATGGGATTAAAATCAGCAAGATCGCTCAATTCAACCAGAAGGAGATCAACGATAAGATCAACGCCATTATGCAGCATATATCTGACGATCAGAGTCAGATAGAGGCACTGACCATTGCCATGATTGAATACGATGAGGTTAAATTTGAAAGAATACTGGCGCGGTCGATCCTTCAGTTTGGTTTTGAAGATACCATTATCAAGATCATATATCCGTTTCTGGTAAAAATCGGGTTGATGTGGCAGACGGGTAATATAAATCCCGCGCAGGAGCATTTTGTTTCCGGTCTGATGCGGCAAAAAATTTACGTGGCCATTGACAGCATGATAAATGACAGGAAAGCTGATTCAAAACAATTTTTATTCTTCCTTCCCGAAGGGGAATGGCACGAACTGGGCATTCTTTTCTTTGCTTACCTGGCAAAAAAACGTGGCCATCAGATCATTTACCTCGGACAGTCCGTACCCTTGTCCGATGTTGTAGAGATCATGCGGATTAAGTCATTCGACGCGCTGATAACGGCATTTGTCTCTTCGATAAATAAGCGCAACATACAATCCTATATCGAAATGCTGGGCGAAAAGACAGGATATAAACCCCTGTTCGTTTCAGGACTGCAGACAGAAAATCACCGGCACGATTTTCCTTCCCATGCAACCGTCATTATCTCTCCGTTACACTTTATCGAAGAGCTTGAAAAGATAGGCAAGTCGTAATTTCCCGGTTTTACGCTGTTATTTGTAAGCTCCTGGTTTCTTATTTCTCTATCCGTCGTATTTCTCCTCCATTCGATCTATCCCCTTTCTATACATTCCAACATTCCGCTGCTGCATTATTTCAACGTTCGCTCTTTCTGGTTAATATGTTTATAGATTTTTATTAATAATTAAACACTAAAATAATACTTTTTTATCCGATATTGTAATTTATAATAAATTTAGAATATATAAATATATTCTTTAAATATCCCTTAATGATGGGTTATACAGAAATATTCTTATTTATAAAATATGCTTATTTATAATTAGACTAAATAAGAATAATTTGTATAGTGTTTAAAAATCATTTAATTTTGTTAAACAAAATAAAACAATATTAACACAAAAATCCATCGATATGACAGCAATAGAATTCAATTACCAGTTGACAAACCTCAGCGATAGTCTGGAAAGGTTTGCTTTGAGCCTGACAACGAACAGGGAGGATGCAAAGGATTTGTTGCAGGAAACTTTTTTAAAGGCCATATCGTTTCGTGACAAGTTTGCCGATGATTCGAATCTGAAGGCATGGACCTTTACCATTATGAAAAATACGTTCATTAACAATTACCGGAAAGCAATAAAAAGCAATACGACCTTTGATCATACCGATGACCTGTATTACCTCAATCTGAACCGCGAATCGTCTGCAGAAAGTCCCGATTCGGCTGTTTCGGTTAGAGAAATACAAAATCATATTGAACGACTTGATGATGATTTCAAGGTTCCGTTTAAGATGCATCTTCGGGGATATAAATACAAAGAAATTGCGGATAATCTTGGTTTAAAAATAGGGACGGTGAAAAGCCGCATCTTTTTTACCCGTAAGAAGCTGATGGAATCCCTGGGTGTTGATTATAATTAAGCCTGCTTGTTTATTATTTCTGAATCCCCGGACACTTTCTAAGTGACGGGGATTTTTTATGGACGGGGATCTCATTCTTGATAATGCTGTTTTAGCCACTAAGGCACTAAGACACCAAGGTATCACAAAGGAATCTCTTCGTTGTGAGCCTTCGGGCTTTTGTGCCTTCGTGGCCTTTTTACTTTTGTGATATTAAAAGAAGGCTTAAACAAAATAATTACCGGACAGCGGTTATTATTTCATCATATGATTTCCGATTTGGAAAATTGAGATTAAATTTGCACCATTTTAGGCTGTACTAATAAACAATCCTGATGGAAAAATCAACAAGGTACAATCAACGCGGGGTGTCCTCTTCAAAAACCGATGTGCACAAAGCCATCCGTGACCTTGATAAAGGCATTTTCCCCAACGCATTCTGCAAAATAATGCCCGATCTGCTGGGCGGAGATGATACATACTGCAACATCATGCATTCAGACGGGGCAGGCACCAAATCATCACTGGCTTATATATATTGGAAGGAAACTGGTGATTACAGCGTCTGGAAAGGTATAGCACACGATTCAATGATCATGAATATTGACGATCTCATTTGTGTAGGGGCTACCGATGATATATTGCTGTCTTCTACCATTGGAAGGAATAAAATGAAGATCCCGGGTGATGTCCTTGTTTACTTGTTGAAAGGATATGATGAAACCATCACTGAACTGTCGAAATGGGGCATTAATGTCTTTCTGACCGGAGGTGAAACCGCTGACATTGGAGATCTGGTACGTACCATCGTTGTTGATTCAACGGTTGTATGCCGGATGAAACGCGAAGAAGTGATTGAAATTGCCGTTCAACCTGGCGATGTCATTATCGGACTGGCTTCTTTCGGGCAATCGGTCTATGAGAAAGAATATAACGGAGGCATTGGAAGCAATGGATTGACATCAGCACGTCACGATGTTTTCAGCAATTACCTTGCGGATAAATATCCCGAATCATACGATGATCTTATACCCAAATCACTGGTTTACAATGGTCATTACCAGCTGACACAATCCATAGCAGGTCTGGGCCTGGATGCAGGAAAAATGCTGTTATCACCTACACGGACATATGCCCCGGTTATCCGGAAGGTGCTGGAGAAATACAGAAATGCCATTCACGGGATGATTCATTGTTCCGGGGGAGGACAGACCAAAGTATTAAAATTCATTGAAAACCTTCACATTATAAAAGACAACATGTTTGAAGTACCGCCTCTGTTTCGCATTATACAGGAGGAATCACAGACATCCTGGGATGAGATGTATGAGGTGTTCAATATGGGGCATCGTTTTGAGATATACGTGCCGCAGGAATTTGCGGAATCCATTATGGACCTGTCGGCCGAATTCAAGGTTGAGTCCCGTATAATCGGACGTGTGGAAGCATGTGACAGCAGGAAGATGAGCATTATAACAAAAGAAGGAACATTTAAGTTTTGATTTCACTGCGGGAGTAATTTCAACAACTATGAGCAGCAATTTGATTCTGGACAAGCTTGAGGGTGTAAACACGCGATTTATAGAGGTTGGCAGGTTACTGACCGAGCCTGATGTGATGAGCGATATGAAAAGGTATATCCGGTTGAACAAAGAATACAAGGATTTAAAACCCATCATCGAAATCTTTAAGGCATATAAGGACTTAATAAGCAATATTGCCAGTGCCAAAGACATCATTGCAACAGAAAAGGATGAGGAAATGAGAGAAATGGCGAAAAACGAACTTGATGAGCTTATGCCCAGGGTAGACCCCATGGAAGAGGAGATTAAGATATTGCTGTTACCCGCTGATCCCCAGGATGATAAGAATGCAATTCTGGAAATCAGGGCAGGTACCGGGGGAGATGAGGCGAGCATTTTTGCCGGCGATTTGTTCAGGATGTACAGCAAGTTTTGCGAACAAAAAGGATGGAGAATTGAAATCAGCACCATGACGGAAGGTACTGTGGGAGGCTTTAAGGAGATCATTGCTGAGGTTAAGGGAGAAGGTGTTTACGGAATCCTGAAATATGAATCGGGAGTTCACCGCGTACAGCGTGTGCCTCAAACCGAAACACAGGGACGCGTTCATACTTCGGCGGCCTCTGTGGTAGTGTTACCCGAAGCCGAAGAAGTGGATGTGGAGCTTAAACAGGAAGATATTCGTATTGATCGTTTCTGTTCCTCGGGCCCCGGCGGTCAGTCGGTCAATACCACCTATTCAGCTGTCAGGCTTACCCATATTCCTTCCGGCGTGGTGGTTTCCTGCCAGGATCAGAAATCCCAGCTGAAAAACCTGGAAAAGGCAATGAATGAACTGCGTACCCGGTTATATAACCTTGAATACCAGAAATATCTTAATTCTATATCTTCCAGGCGGAAAACGATGGTTTCCACGGGTGACCGCTCAGCCAAGATAAGAACCTATAATTATCCGCAGGGAAGGCTCACCGATCATCGTATTAATTATACCGTTTATAACCTTCCGGCCATCCTCGACGGAAATATTCAGGAATTGATCGACCGGCTGCAGATGGCCGAAAATGCTGAGAGACTAAAAGAAAATGCTGTCGTCTGATCCATAAAATGAAAACAGGAATATGACAAGTCAGGCAATTACCGAACAGATTAAACTAAAGAAATCATTTCTGTGTGTCGGACTGGATCCGGATAAGAAAAAATTGCCTCCACATTTTGCAGGGATTGCGGACAGCATTTATGAATTCAACCGGCAGATCATTGATGCCACTCAGGAATATGCCATTGCTTTCAAACCCAACATTGCTTTTTACGAGTGCCTGGGTATTGAAGGCTGGAAACAACTGGAACTGACGGTTCAATATGTACGTGACCGTTACCCGGGCTTGTTACTGATTGCCGATGCAAAACGGGGCGATATCGGAAACACTTCAAAAAAATACGCTGAAACATATTTTCACCATTTCGATTTTGATGCGGTCACGGTTGCGCCTTTTATGGGTTCCGATTCCGTTATTCCTTTTCTGGAGTACCCGGGTAAATGGGTGATCCTGCTGGCACTTACTTCCAATCCCGGAGCAGAAGATTTCCAGTTTTTGTGCAATACGAAACAGGAAAGGTTGTTTGAATCCGTTATAAAACAATCGCTTACATGGGGTCATCAGGAAAACCTCATGTATGTGGTCGGCGCTACCAAAGCCTCAATGCTGGTTAAAATCCGTGAAATCGCTCCCGATCATTTTTTGCTGATCCCCGGCATAGGAGCACAGGGAGGCGACCTGGCTGAAGTGGCACGGTATGGACTGAACAGTAATTGCGGACTGATCGTTAATTCTTCAAGAGCCATCATTTATGCCGATTCAACCGATCGATTTGCTGAAGTCGCTGCAGATAAGGCAAAAGAAGTGCAGCTGCAGATGGCAGTATTGCTCAGGGAATCGGGTTTGCTGGAATAGCGGCCTGATTTATAAATTTGCCAGCGTTATTACTCTTGTAACTTCCTATGATTTCAGGTGATTATGTTTTCTCTCCACCAGGCGAATCTTTCTGATCTGCAATAATTTTGCATAAATTTAAAAATGATTGTCCAATGACAAGGATTAATGAATACATTTGTTAAACGATTTTAATAAGTATTGAATTTAAGAGATGTAAGGTGGAACGTCTTGCTGTATTTTATTATTAGTATCAGCCAATGGTTTTCAGGCATTTTCAACATGAAGAGAAGTTTTACATTCTATGATGGAGCATTCATTGCATTGTTGAGTTTGATGTCTTCAACCGTCTATGCACAACACCCATCAATTGGCGGATATAATGTTTATTATGGTCATGTGCACAATCATACATCGTATTCTGACGGCACCGGAACTCCGGCCCAGGCCTACAATTATGCAAAGAATACGGCCGGATTGGATTTCTTCGGTTTATCAGATCATTCAGATTGGTTAACGGATGCTGAATGGGCCGATACCAAAGCCAGGGCTGATGCATATAATGCAGATGGAGTTTTTACAACTTTCTATGGATTTGAATGGACTAACAATAATGATGGCCATGTGTCTGTTGTTAATTCAAATACTTATACAACCGTGGTTGCAACGAGTAATTTTGCAGCCTTGGTTAACTGGTTATCCACCAGAAATACAGTAGCATTTTTTTGTCATCCGGGTAGATTTGATAATAATGGTGAGAATAATTATAATGCTGCAGTAGTCCCTTCCTTAAAAATTGTGGGGATGGAACTTTGGAATAAACTGGATGGATTCTCCAGGTATTATTATAACACCGGATTTATTCCGGGCGACAATAAAGGAACTTTTGATGAAGCCCTCGCAAAGGGTTGGATGATAGGAGCTATGGGTGCCGGTGATGATCATAATGGTACATGGGGAACAGCACAGGACTCCCGCATGGCAATACTTGCGGAAAATCTGACTCGTGACGATTTATTTGCCGCAATGAAGGTACGCCGATTTTACAGTACGCTTGAATCCGATATCCGGTTATCATTTAAAATGAATGGACAGGAAATGGGTTCAGCTATTCCGGCCGGTTCTTATGCTGTTCAAATCCAAGCCGCTGATGGTGGTGGTGAAATTTTTACCAAAGTAGTTCTTTATGATAAAGACCACAATCGTTTTAAAACGTGGACGCCGAATACAAGCTCCTTTACTATTAATTATGATATTACTACTTCGGCCGGTGATTATTATTATATAAAAGTACTACAGGCGGATTCATCCGATTTTGCCGGACAGGCAATATCCTCTCCGGTATTTATCACCTCAATGAAAATTGACGGAAATCAGAGCATAATGATCTGGCCTGATTCGTGTGTTACGCTGCACGGTAATGTAACAGGAGGAATACCTCCATATGCTTATAAATGGACGCCGGCAACGGGATTAAGTTCAGCAACCGCAACCAATCCTGTTGCTTGCCCTGCCACCAGCACTCAATACAATGTCACGGTAACGGATCTTAGCGGATGTTCAGTTATTAAAAATGTTACTGTGAACATTAATCCATTACCTTATCGTGCAGGTATTATTTCCGGAACGGAAACCGTTTGCCAGGGGCAAAATAATGTAATGTATTCTGTACCTGCCATCGCCGGCGCAACATCTTATATCTGGACCTTGCCCTCAGGGGCCAACGGGACAAGTGAAACAAACAGTATAACTTTGAATTATTGCACTTCGGCAGTTTCCGGAAATATTACTGTTAAAGGTCATAATTCATATGGCGATGGCGATAGTTCAACGTTGGCCGTTACTGTTAATCCTTCTTTTTCGTTTACAGAAAATGGCAGCATCTGTGAAGGTGATACTTTCCACTGGCAGGGAATCGATTATACAACTGCCGGAATATACACCGCCAGCTACAATAGTATTCATGGTTGCGATAGTATAAACACGTTGCATTTAACCGTGAATCCGGTTTATTCATTCTCAGAAACTGATAGCATCTGTGAAGGTGATACCTTACACTGGCAGGGAACCGACTATACAGCCTCCGGCATATACATTGCCAGCTACAATAGTATTCAGGGTTGTGATAGCATATACACATTGCAATTAACCGTGAATCCGGATTATTCATTCACCGAATTTCATCATATCTGTAAAGGTGATACCTTACACTGGTACGGATTAGATTATACAGCCACCGGCATTTACACCGCCAGCTACAAAAGTATTCATGGTTGCGATAGTGTATACACATTGCATTTAACGGTGAATCCGGTTTATTCATTTACCGAATATCACCCTATCTGTGAAGGAGACACCTTCCACTGGCAGGGAACAGACTATACAGCTTCCGGTATATACACAGTCAGCTACAAAAGTATTTATGGTTGTGATAGTTCCTACACTTTACATTTATCTGTGAATCCTTGTTATTCATTATCTGAAAATCATACTATTTGTGTTGGTGATATTTGCAATTGGCAGGGTAATGATTATACTGCAGCGGGAAAATACACTGCAAGTTATAAAACCATAAATGGTTGTGATAGCATATATACACTCAATCTGTGCTTAGATTCAGTCGACATAGGTGTTACAGTTACCGGTTACACAATTACCGCAGACTCATCTGCCGACGAATACCAATGGCTCGATTGCGATAATGGTTTTGCAGCAATAAGCGGAAAAGTAAATCAAAGTTTCACAGCAACAACAAACGGAAATTATGCGGTGAAGATTACGCAAGGCTTATGCTCCGATACATCGGCTTGTGTTCAAATAATTATAATTGGAAATACTTCGCCATTGACAACAGAAGGAATAACATTGTATCCCAATCCTGTGTACAATGAATTAATTATTGAAAAAAGGGAAAATGCGAAAAATTTGAATTTTAAAATATTAAATACGGCAGGTCAGGTTGTTTTCAACGGTAAATTAACAGAAAGAACTGTTGTCCAAACAAACCGTTTCGCCCCAGGAGTGTATTTCTTAAAAATTGAGAATGGTAAGGCATATGAATTTATGAAAATTGAGAAAGAATGACCACTGTATAGACTGGAATATTGTTGATCGTTCAAGACCAACAATATGATCAATATGTAAAAAAGAAGAATCTCTTCACTGACATTTTCTTTCCTTCTGCATTCTCATTTAACAATTTTTTTGTATTTTGATCCCTCTTTTTGAACTCGTTAAGGCATGACCGAGGAATTCCTTACCTATATATGGAAATACGGGTTGTTTGACAGGACATCCCTGAGATCGGATACGGGTGAAGATATTGAGGTAATCCTGTTGGGAGAACATAATTCCGATGCAGGTCCCGATTTCCTTAATGCCAAAATCCGCATTGGCAATACCCTTTGGGTTGGAAATGTGGAGCTTCACATCAACGCTTCCGACTGGAACAAACACCATCATCAGCATGACAAGGCCTATGATAATGTTATCCTTCACGTAGTATTGAATGCTGATCAGACCACGGTTAGAACGAATGCCACCACCATTCCGACGGTGGAGCTGAGATTTGATAAACAGCTGTATGCCAATTATACTTATCTGACCGGAAATAAAAACTGGATATCCTGCCATGACTATATTGTGCGCATAGAAACATTGCTTCTCCAGTCCTGGCTCTCTTCGGTGATGGTTGAGCGGCTGGAAGGCAAGACGAAATTTATTGACGATTTGCTGGAAAAATATCAGAACAACTGGGAAGAGGTATTTTATTTACAACTGGCCCGAAGTTTTGGTTTTCATCTGAATGCTGAACCTTTTGAGCAAATGGCCCGGTCGTTGCCCTTAAATATCCTTGGCCGGCATAAGAACAACCTGTTTCAGCTTGAAGCGTTACTGTTTGGTCAGGCAGGTTTTCTGAATATGGAAGCTGAGGATGAATACCATCTGGATTTACAATCGGAATACAAACATCTTCGGAATAAGTATGATCTCAAACCTTTAGATGCACACCTGTGGAGGTTTCTTCGTTTACGACCAGTGAACTTCCCGACTATCCGCATAGCGCAGTTTGCTGCCCTGGTTCATACATCATCCGGATTATTCCGGAAAATCATTGAAACAGAGGATCTGCATGTTTTAATAAAACTATTTACCGTCCGGCCTTCCGCTTATTGGCAGACCCATTACAGGTTTGGCAACATATCAGCCCGTAAAACAAAATCATTGGGACAGGAAGCATCCAGGACCATACTGATCAACACGGTTATTCCGCTTATCTTTTTATACGGACAAAAAAAGGGGGATGAAAAATTAAAAGCCCGTTCAATTGATTTTTTAAGTCAGCTGCCCCCGGAAAAGAATGCAGTTATTAGCCGGTGGGAAAAAACCGGTATCCGGGCTGAATCTGCATTGGACAGCCAGGCCTTGCTGCAGTTGCGGTCAAACTACTGCCAGAAGAAACAATGCCTGCGATGCATGGTGGGTATGAAGATAGTGACAAGTGACAAGTGACACCCACCTTCGCCAAAGGCTTCGGCGGGCAGGTCTTCAAACTTTCAAACTTTCAAACCTTAAAACTTTCAAACTTTCAAACCTTCAAACTTTTTTATTAATCCCGTTTGCTATCTGGAAAAAAATAGATACTTTTGCATTTCTTATTTGAATGATGTGCAATTAATTATAAATTATGTATTTAACAGCAGAACAGAAAAAAGAAATTTTTACCTCTTATGGAAAGGGGGAAACCGATACCGGATCAGCTGAAAGTCAGATTGCCCTTTTTACGAAAAGGATAAATCATCTTACCGAGCATTTGAAAGTCGGTAAAAAGGATTTCAGTACACAGCGTGCCTTGCTTAAGCTTGTCGGTAAGCGCAGAAGGATACTTGATTATCTTAAGAGTCGAGACATTGAGAGATACCGGTCAATTTTAAAAGAATTAAACCTCCGGAAATAAGAAAAGGGCAATTCAGCAATTGCCTTTTTTCTTTTCTGAACTGGTTTATGCTTATGCTGGTTAATTAGCGCTTCGTATTTTTATTTGTTTTATTAATTAAATTTTATGTTTAAAGTTTTTGAAAAAAGAATTGATCTGGGTGACGGACGGATAATAACCATTGAAACCGGTAAACTTGCAAAGCAGGCAGACGGATCAGTCGTTGTAAGAATGGGCAATACAATGCTTCTGGCAACCGTCGTTGCAGCTAAAGAAGCAGCTGAAGATATTGATTATATGCCCCTTTCGGTTGAATATAAAGAAAAATTTGCAGCCATCGGGCGGTTCCCGGGTGGATTTTTGAAACGTGAATCCCGGCCCGGTGACAGTGAGATTCTTATTTCACGCTTGATCGACAGGGCCCTGAGGCCTCTTTTCCCGGATAATTATCATGCTGAGGTATTTGTTAACGTGATGCTTATATCTGCTGACAAGGAAACCATGCCCGATGCACTGGCCGGTCTTGCAGCTTCAGCAGCTCTAGCTGTTTCAGACATTCCCTTTAACGGGCCGATTTCGGAAGTCAGGGTTGCCCGTGTAGATGGTAAATTTGTTATCAATCCTGCTTTTTCGGAGCTGGCTCAATCCGACATCGACATCATGGTTGGTGCCACCCTCGATAATATCCTGATGGTGGAGGGGGAAATGGATGAGGTATCCGAGGAAGATTTGCTGGAGGCAATCATGTTTGCCCATGAAGCAATAAAACCACACTGCCTTGCCCAGCTTGAACTTTCGAAAGAAGTCGGAAAGACACAGAAAAGGGAATACTGTCATGAAGTACATGATGAAGATCTCCGGAAAAGGATTTGGGAAGAAGGCTATGATAAAATATACAATATTGTTAAAACCACACCTGCCAAACACGACAGACATGATGCACTTGAGAAGGTGAGGACCGATTTTATTGCAACCTTCCCTGAAGAGGCTGAAGTGAATGAATTGCTTATTAATCAATACTTTCATGATGTTGAAAAGGAGGCAGTACGGAAACTGATCCTGGATGAAAACATACGGGTTGACGGAAGAAAACCCGATGAGATACGACCCATCTGGTGCGATGTCGATTATCTGCCTACAGCTCACGGATCTGCTGTATTTACGCGGGGCGAAACGCAATCATTGACCACCGTTACCCTGGGTACCAAAATGGATGAAAAGGAAATTGATGAGGTACTGGTACAGGGTTCCGAAAAATTTGTGCTGCATTATAACTTTCCTCCTTTTTCAACCGGCGAAGCTAGGCCCTTAAGAGGTCTCAGCCGTCGTGAGATCGGACATGGGAACCTGGCCCACCGCGCATTGAAACGGATGATCCCTTCCGACAATTGTTATGCCATCCGGGTGGTTTCCGATATTCTCGAATCCAACGGTTCTTCATCCATGGCTACGGTTTGTGCCGGTACCATGGCATTGATGGATGCCGGGGTTAAAATCAAACGACCGGTATCGGGCATTGCAATGGGACTGATCACAACCGAAAACGCAAAATCCTATGCTATTCTTTCCGATATCCTGGGCGATGAAGATCACCTTGGTGACATGGATTTTAAAGTGGCCGGAACCCGTGAAGGTATCACAGCTACTCAGATGGATATTAAAGTTGAGGGACTAACCTATGAAATAATGCGAAAAGCATTGGAACAGGCACGGGCAGGCAGGATGCATATACTGGACAAATTGGTGGAGGCTGTCCCTGAGCCACGGGATGATTATAAACCTCATGTACCCAGAATAATCCAGATTACGGTTCCGAAAGATATGATTGGTGCTATTATTGGACCCGGGGGAAAGGTTATTCAGGACATACAGGCCAAAACAGGTACCGTAATTGTCATTGAAGAAGTAGACAGCGTTGGTGTGGTTGATATATCCTCTGCAGATAAAGCATCCATCGAAGCCGCCCTTGAACGGATACGGTCTATTATTGAAGTACCTGAAGTAGGAAAAGTTTATAAAGGTACCGTTAAGGGAATCCAGACATTTGGTGCTTTTATTGAGATAATACCCGGAAAGCAGGGTCTGCTGCATATTTCTGAAATCAGCTGGGAACGTGTCAAGAATGTGGAAGAGGTGTTGAAAGAAGGTGATACCGTTGAGGTTAAACTGATCGAAATTGATGAAAAGAGAGGGAACCTTCGTCTGTCACGGAAAGCTCTTCTTCCAAAACCGGAAGGCATGCCCGATGAGCCGGAGTACAAACCCAGAAGCCATGACCGGAGACCTCCGCGTCGCGATCATGACCGGAACCAAAACCGCGATCGTAACCGGAATAAACAATAACATCAGAAGGCCTTGAATGGCCTTTTTTTTATCTTTATTGTTCATAGGATTAAAAGACAACCGATAACCATGAAAAAGTCATTGATCTATTGTTTTTTACCCTTGCTGTTAGCTTGTAATTCCCGGCACCTTGATTATCCTTTCTCAAAAAAAGCAGATACAGTAGATGTTTATTATGGAAAGGAAGTGGCTGATCCATACCGGTGGCTCGAAGATCCGTTGTTGCCTGAGACCAGGGAATGGATTCAGGCACAGAACAAATTGACCCTTGGTTACTTAAGCCGGATTCCTTTTCGCGATTCGCTGAAGGCACGACTTACCGAAGTATGGAATTACGAAAGATGCGAAACTCCTGAAAAGAAAGGAGGGAAATACTATTTCCGGAAGAATGATGGTTTGCAGAACCAAAGTGTTCTCTATGTCATGGATACCATTGGAGCTGAACCTCGTGTGGTACTCGATCCGAATCTTTTTTCACAGGATGGTACGGTAGCGCTTTCCGGTTATGCCATAAGCCCGGATGGTAAATACCTGTCTTATGCACTTTCCAGAGGAGGATCTGACTGGAATGAAATCTTTGTCAGGGATCTGACCACAGGCCAGGACCTTGCCGACCACCTGGAACAGGTGAAATTCTCGGGTATTTCATGGTATAGAAAAGGTTTCTATTACAGCCGTTATCCCGGACCTGCTGACAGGCAACAACTGACTTCGCGCAACCGCAACCACCGGGTCTATTATCATACCCTGAAACGACCACAGGAAACTGACATCCTTGTTTTTGAAGATACCGAACATCCCGACAGGAATTTTATCGCAGATGTTACTTTCGATGAACGATTCCTGATCATTTATGAATCAGAATCAACATACGGGACAAAAATCTACATTAAAAACCTTCAAACGCCGGGGAAAAGGTTCATCCAGTATAATGATTCATTTGATTATGAAACGACAGTTATCGGTAACACGGGTAATGAGTTATTCCTCCTTACGAATGAAAATGCACCCAAAAATAAGCTGATAAAGCTGGTCTATATTCCGGGATCCAACACACTACAGGAGGATGATCTGATTGCAGAAGATTACCATGTGCTTCAGCAGGCAGTGCTGGCAGGCGATAAGATAATTGCCCAATACCTGGTAGATGTACATTCGGTTATTAAGGTCATGGACCGTCAGGGAAAGTTTCTGTATGAAATGAAATTGCCTGAATACGTCAGTGTGAGTACCATGAATGGAAACGAAGGCGATAATGAGTTGTTCTATTCCCTTGCTTCCTATACCGTGCCTTCTACAATATATTGCTACCACACAGAAAAAAATCTATCCAGGGCAATCTTTCAACCGATGGTCGATTTTAACCCCGTTGATTATACTACCAGGCTTGAGTTTTGTATCAGCAAAGACGGGACAAAAATCCCTGTTTATATTGTTCACCATAAGGATGTCAGACGGAATAGCAAAAATCCAACCTGCTTATATGGTTATGGCGGATTTGGTGTATCCTTGTTGCCGCGATTTAGCGCATCGCATATCGTTTGGCTCGAGAACGGAGGAATCATCGTAAATGCCAATCTGAGGGGAGGCGGGGAGTATGGGGAAGAATGGCATAAAGCCGGAACAAAACATAACAAGCAGAACGTTTTTGATGATTTCATTGCCGTGGCCGAATATCTTATTCAAAACAAATACACCAGCCCTCACCTGCTGGCCATCGAAGGTCATTCCAATGGAGGATTGCTTGTCGGAGCCGTAGTCAACCAGCGGCCGGAGCTTTTTGGCGTTGCCTTACCCGGTGTCGGCGTTATGGATATGCTGAGGTACCACAAATTTACCATTGGTTGGGCATGGGAAAGCGATTACGGATCGGTAGACGACTCTGTTGGGTTCAATTACCTGTACGCTTATTCTCCCTTACACAATATCCGGGAAAACGTGAAATATCCTGCCATCATGGCCACTACAGCCGACCACGACGACCGTGTAGTGCCGGCACATTCTTTCAAATACATTGCCACCTTGCAGGAAAAATACAAAGGCCCGAATCCTGTCCTGATTCGTATACAGACTAAAGCCGGTCATGGCGCCGGAAAACCAACACGGTTATTGATTGATGAACAGGCTGATATCTGGGCATTTGCATTTTATAATTTGAAAATCAATCCTTTCAACAACTAATTTATATTGTGTTGATTGCTAACATATTTATAAATTTTATATATTCGCTTTAAAATTTACATAAAGCAATCCTTTTCCCGTTTTGTTTTTACATAAAACATTAGTAAGTTTGTAAACCAACATATTATACCAATAAAAATTCCGAAATTGTAAAACAAATAATTTTGTATTATGAAAAAAATTAAACTAAACTACTTACCATCTGTTGTTGTTGCAGCCTTAATCTTAAGTGGTTGTGCAGGGCTCAATAAAATGAGGGACAATGCACCCACCGTTTCGTACCAGGTGAAACCCAATCCGCTTGAAACGCACAAGGGTGAAGTTAATGTAACCATTGATACCAAGTTCCCGGAAAAATATTTTAATAAAAAAGCCGTTGTTGTTGCCACTCCGGTATTAAAATACGACGGTGGTGAAAAAGAATTTGAATCCACAACACTTCAGGGAGAATCCGTAAAGGCCAACAATAAAGTTATACCTTATGCAGGAGGCAGTTATTCCTACACAGGTACTATTCCTTATGTTCCCGAAATGATGAAATCCGAGCTATCGGTTAAGATGTCGGCAAGGATCAAAGAAAAGACCCCGGTTGAGTTTTCATCGGCAAAGATTGCTGACGGCGTTATTGCTACCGCTACACTTTTGAGTGAGAAACCGAAGGCCGTTATGATGGGAGATAAGTTTGAAAGAATTACTCCTGAAAGCTATAAGGCTGATATACATTATGTTATTAATAAATACGATGTTCGCAGAAGTGAACTTAAAAGCGAGGATGTAAAAGCTTTTGAGACTGCATTGAAGGATGCTAAAGAAGCTGAAAATAAACAGATTAAAGGAGCCAAGATTTCGGCTTATGCTTCTCCTGATGGTCCACTTGACCTGAATGAAAAGCTATCGGGAAACAGACAGGGATCAGCTGAAAAATATCTCAAAAAAGCCTTTAAAGATAACAAGATTACAGAAGCTGAAGCTGCTGAATTTCTCAGCATGATGTCGACTGCCGAAGACTGGGATGGCTTTAAGGATCTGATGGAAAAATCGGATATTCAGGATAAGGAACTGATCCTTCGAGTTCTTTCCATGTATTCCGATCCGGTTGTCCGTGAAAAGGAAATCAAGAATATCTCGAAAGCCTATGCTGAGATTGCAGAAGATGTATTGCCTAAGCTGCGTCGTTCGGTTATGGCAGTCAATGTTGATATTGTTGGTCTGTCTGATGAAGAAATCCTGAACCTGGTCAACACAAATCCCGATTCATTGAAACTGGAAGAAATCCTGTATGGTGCCAATCTGATTAAGGAAAAAGAAGGGAAACTGGCTGCTTATGAGGCTGCTGCCAGGCTTTTCCCCGATGATGTCAGAACGCATAACAACGTTGGCTATGTCCTGATGAAGTTGGGTAAAACCGCTGAAGCTAAAGCTGCTTTTGAAAAAGCAAAAGCCATCAGTGATGATGAGGTGTCAAAATGCAACCTTGGCGCTGTTGCCCTTGCTGAAGGTGACCTGGAAACTGCAGAAAACCTTCTTTCGGCAGGAATGGGCGCAGGCGATGCCGCCAGCTATAACCTCGGGATTATTAAAGTAAAACAGGGTGATTATGCTGCTGCTGTTAATTATTTTGGTAGCAAACCTTCTTTTAACGCAGCTCTGGCTCAATTGCTGAATGGTGATACCGACAAGGCACTTGCAACACTGAATGAAATGGGTGAAGCAGATTGTTCCTGTGTTTATTACCTCAAAGCTGTTGCCAGCGCACGCGGAGGTAATGAAGAAGGCGTACTCAGCAACCTCAGGATAGCCCTTGGCAAAGATGCAAAATGGAAAGATTATGCATTGAAAGATGCTGAATTCCTGAAATTTGCCTCAAATGAAGCTTTCAAAGCCATTGTCCAGTAATACAATCCAATATTTAATAAAAAAAGCGGCTTGAATAAGACCGCTTTTTTTTTGTTCGTGAGACTTAAATTTAATGAGTTTTGCGAAATGAAATTTAAAGTCGAATCCCGCCAAAGGCGGGACTGAAAGCGGGAGCGGGGGTAAATAACCCGTCTCTTGAGGCGATAAAGAAGAAAAACATATGAAGATACCTCGTTTGCTTGCAGCGGGGAGCTTCATTCATTCAGCACGTATATAAAAGGAGGCATACTTCCGGAAAACTTCCCATAACACTATTCCGGCACTCACCGCTATGTTAATGGAGTGTTTCGTTCCCGTTTGGGGTATTTCAATGCTCATATCACAGGCATCTACAACCTCCTGATCTACTCCGTGAATCTCATGCCCGAAAATCAATGCATATTTTTGTTTTAGCACTGGCCTGAAATCATGTAACATAATGCTGTTTTCCGTCTGTTCAACCGCGCATAATATATAACCATCTGTTCTTAAGCGGACAAGAGCTTCCGTCGTCTTGCCAAAATATAACCATTGTACCGACTCCGTTGCCCCCAGCGCTGTTTTATGAATCTCACGATGAGGCGGGCAGGCTGTTATTCCGCATAAATATAGGGCTTCAATCATAAAAGCATCGCAGGTACGAAAAACCGAACCGATATTATTCAGGCTTCTCACATTGTCCAGTATCACCACAACCGGTATTTTTGGAGTTTCTTTATACTCCTTGACGGTTTTGCGGTTTAATTCGGCATTGGCAAGCTTTCTCATGATTGAGATTTATTGATTTCTTCTTAACCAGCTTAACAAGATAAGTTAAAAAAAATAAATATTTTCGTAGGAAGAAAAAATAAGGAAAAGAAAAATGAACATCCACGAGTATCAGGGCAAGGCAATCCTTAAGAAATTTAACGTAAGTGTACCGTATGGTATTGTTGTTGACGATGTTGAAAACGCTGAAGATGCTGCCATGGAAGTCCAGGAAAAGACCGGTACATCCAGCTGGGCTGTCAAAGCCCAGATCCACGCTGGTGGCCGAGGGAAAGGAGGTGGCGTAAAAATTGCCGGAAGCATTGAAGAAGTGAAAAGGCATGTTACCGATATGATGGGAATGCAATTGATTACGCATCAGACAGGTACTGACGGCAAGAAAGTACGCCTCGTCCTTATTGAACAAGGAATCTATTATCCGGGTCTTAGCCCGGTCAGGGAATTCTATATAAGTGTGCTGCTTAACAGGGCTTCTGGCAGAAGCGTAATCATGTATTCCACCGAAGGAGGTATGGATATTGAAGCTGTTGCCGAAAATACACTGCAGCTTATTCACCGGGAGGAAATTAATCCCGGAACGGGATTGCAGCTGTTCCAGGCACGAAAAATAGCCTTTAACCTGGGACTTGAGGGAATCGCCTTCAGGGGAATGATCGATTTTGTCACTGCGCTTTACCATGCTTACGAATCCAGCGACGCTTCTCTTATTGAGATCAACCCGGTGTTGAAGACTTCCGATGACCGCATTTTTGCCGCTGATGCAAAAATAAATCTCGATGACAACGCTTTGTTCAGACATCCTGAATATATGGATTTGCGCGATATGAATGAAGAAGATCCCGCCGAAGTAGAAGCTTCCGCTCATAAGCTTAACTTTATCAAACTGAATGGAAATGTAGGCTGTATGGTGAATGGGGCTGGTCTTGCCATGGCAACTATGGATATCATTAAACTTTCGGGTGGTGAACCGGCCAACTTCCTTGATGTGGGAGGTACAGCAAATGCACAAACCGTGGAAGCCGGTTTCAGGATCATTCTTAAAGATTCATCGGTGAAGGCGATACTAATCAATATTTTTGGAGGTATTGTGCGTTGTGACCGGGTAGCTCAGGGAGTGGTGGAAGCCTGCAGATCAATCGGTAACATCAGCATCCCGGTAATTGTCAGACTCCAGGGAACCAATGCATCTGAGGCTAAGATGCTGCTGGACAGTTCGGGATTAAAAGTACTGCCGGCTGTTTCCCTGGAAGAGGCTGCGAATCTGGTTAAACAATCGGTTAAATAATACTTTATGTTATGAAAAATCCATTTATCTGTATCGCACCGGCGGTTTTGTTATGCTTCATGAATATGCTGCACATCGTTGGACAACAGCAGCAAAAACAGGTACTGTATTTATCCGGTACCGGCAATGAGCATACCGTAACATGGGATTTCTTTTGCACCGGAGGCAGGAACAGCAACACATGGACAAAGATTCAGGTACCTTCCTGCTGGGAACAACAGGGTTTCGGAACCTATAATTATGGACGCGACTATCATACCTATGGAAAAAACTTCCGGTATGCCGATGAAAAAGGCATTTACCGGTATTCCTTTCAAATTCCCGGAGACTGGAAAGACAGGGAAATATATATTGTTTTTGAGGGAGTGATGACCGATGCAGAGGTATCTGTCAACGGCATACCGGCTGGCGAAAAGCATCGCGGAGCCTTCTACCGTTTTGAGTACAACATTACAGCGCTGATAAAACATGATGCTGTCAACCAGCTTGAGGTGACGGTTAGTAAAATGTCGGATAACGAATCGGTTAACCGGGCTGAACGATATGCTGATTATTGGATATTCGGAGGAATATTCAGACCTGTGTACCTTGTATCGTACCCGAAAGAACATATACACAGAATGGCGCTGGCCGCAGGTGCAAATGGCAATATCAGGATGGACCTTTTCCCGGAAAATGTTTCACCGGGGCAGATGGTGTCCGTCCACATTATGGATGCACACAAAAAGGTGGTGGCAACCACTTCGGCAAAAACCGGATCAGGCGATTCAGTTATAAAGATCTCAGCCATAGTCCCCAATCCTCAGTTGTGGACAGCTGAAACACCTTCGCTGTATACGGCTGATGTGAAACTTCTGGCTAAAGGCCGTGTGTTATACAGCACTTCAGAACGTTTTGGATTTCGTACCGTTGAAGTGAGACCGGGTGATGGTATATACCTGAATAATGTCAAGATAAAAATGAAGGGAATCAACCGGCATTGCTTCTGGCCTGAAACCGGTCGTACACTGAATCGTGATATTGACGAAATGGATGTGAAACTGATTAAGGAAATGAACATGAATGCCGTCAGGTGTTCCCATTATCCGCCTGATGCAAGCTTTCTTGATCTTTGTGATTCCCTGGGATTATACGTATTGGATGAACTGGCCGGATGGCAAAATGCCTACGATACATTAGTCGGTGAGAAACTGGTCAGAGAAATGGTCATCCGTGATGTTAACCATCCTTCGGTTATTTTCTGGAGCAATGGCAATGAAGGGGGCACGAACAAATCTCTTGACGATGATTTTGGCCGCTATGATCCTTCAAACCGTTTGGTTATTCACGCACACCACCGACCCGGTAACGCCTTTAATCATATTGACTGCAACCATTATGAAGACTATTACAGCAGTGGCAGGATACTGAAAGACTCACTCATTTTCATGACTACAGAATTTCTTCATTGCCAGGAAGACGGTGGAGGTGGCGCAGGTTTATCCGATTTCTGGAATCAGATGCTTGATGCACCACGGTCGGCAGGTGGATTCTTATGGGCGTTGCTGGATGAAGGGATTGTAAGGACCGATTTAAACGGTGTGATTGATGCTAACCGGGTTAACGCTAATGATGGCGTATTGGGCCCCCATCGGGAAAAAGAAGGAAGTTATTATGCTATTCGGGAAATCTTCTCCCCGGTTTACATTGGATTGAAAAAACTTCCGGAAGATTTTGACGGTGCGCTGGAGATCGAAAACCGATATGAATTCACCGGTATGGACAATTGTGATTTTAAAGTTGAACTGGTTGATTTCAGAAAACCCTGGGATGATACCCCGGGACATATAATCCGGTATGAAAGATACATAAAGGGACCACAGGTGCTTCCCGGAAGGAAAGGTACACTGAAGCTGGAATTACCGCCTGACTGGAAGCGATACGAAGCCATTTTGCTGACCGCCTATACGCCTGCCGGTGAAGCAATATGCCGCTGGAGCTGGAAGATAAAAAACAATACTTCCATCCTTGATCCGTTTTCGTTGTTTGCCGGTGGTGAAAAAGTGGAAACTGCTTCAGATGATACGAGCATTACCCTCAATGCATCCGGCATTTCAGTCACACTAAGCAAAACCACGGGACGGCTCATCAAATTAAAAAATCAAAAAAGCAGAGATCTGTTGTTTGGCAATGGTCCGGTTCCTGTCCGGGGTTCTGCCCGTTTGAAAGATATTAAGGAATATACTGAAAAAGACGGTTATACCGTTGAATCATCGTTTGATGGAGATATGCATTATACAAAGTGGAAGATGTTTGATAATGGATGGGTCAGTCTTGAATACACCTATTCGCTGAACGGTGATTTCCCGTTTGCAGGGATCAGTTTTGATTATCCTGAATCCGATATCCTGGGTGCAAAATGGTTTGGGAAGGGTCCGGTGAGGGTCTGGAAAAATCGCCTTTATGGCGTAACTTATGATGTCTGGGAATCCCTGTATAACAATACATGGACCGGACAGTCACCCTGGATATATCCTGAGTTCAAAGGCTATTTTGCCGACATTGGCTGGCTGGAACTGAATACGGCTGAAGGCAAGTTTCTGATAGTAAGTGAAGAAAATGATTTATTTGTAAGATTGTTTGACTTTTATGCATTGTTGGGCGTAAAATCTCATCCGGAATTGCCCGTTGGGGATATCTCCATGCTTGACTGTATACCTCCCACGGGAACCAAGATGGCTACCCGTGTTGACAGAAATGCTTCGGTTCTGGGGCCCGAAAGTGAGCTGAATAAGATGGACGGGCCTGTGAAACGGACGCTGTATTTCTATTTTGGACTGCCTGTGAAGGAATATACAGGGGAAAATGAATGAAGTGATGAAGGAGGGACAAGCAGTGCCGGATCCAGGAGCAAAGAACCGAGAGCCATGAACCAGGACAAAAGAACAAATACAATATACGATGTACGATGTACGATTTATGATTTACGAAGCATGAACCACAAAAGACAGAAGAACAAAGACTTAATAATGATTTCGAATGTACTGTCGACCGTGGACCGTAGACCGTGGACAGAATTCAGGAACCGGGAACTAGGCGTGAAAAGCCGGAGATCAGGATGGTTAGTAATTTTCGCTCTATTTCTTATACTGTATAATTGTACCCGGACCAACCCTTCACATATTGACAGAAAGGCCCTTGTGCAAAGACATAACGTTATCGTAACAACAATCGATTCGCTGTCATCCCTGTCGGTGGGGAACGGCAGATTTGCCTTTACGGTTGACGCAACAGGATTACAAACCTTCCCCGATCGGTATGTGCGGGGAATTCCCCTGGGGACTCAATCGGAATGGGGATGGCATAGTTTTCCTGATACGGTCGGTTTTAGCTTATCGGAAACGCTGAAATGGTATGATCAACAGAACCGGCAGGTAAGTTATGCCATACAATGGAATGAACCGGCCCGCAACAAGGCTGCTGCGGATTATCTGAGGCAGAATCCGCACCGGCTTCACCTGGGCAACATTGGACTAAAGCTGAACTTTGCGGATGGATCACCGTCAGCACCGGAAGACATTAAGGCAATCAGCCAGGAACTTGATGGCTGGAACGGACTTATTGAAAGCAGGTTTACATTTGACAATCAACCGGTAACGGTCAAGACATACTGCCACCAGCAATATGATCTGATTGCTGCAGCTGTTAAAAGCGACTTACTGAAACAGGGACAGTTGCGAATTATATTGCGCTTTGCTTATCCTACCGGTAAACATACTGACTCAGGTTGTGACTGGCAAAGGCAGGATGCACATTCAACAACCATAAAGAGAATTTCTTTACATACTGCTTTGATCCATCGTATTGTTGATTCGACTTCCTATGATGTGGTTGTTAAATGGTCTGGCAAGGCAGATCTGGTCAGTACCGGATCTCATTCGGCAGAACTGATACCCACGCAAGAATCAGGTAGATTTTCTTTCTCCTGTTGTTTTATGCCCCATTATGCAGGACAGTCAATTGCTGGTTTCAGAGCCACCCGGCAAAACAGCCGGCAAAGCTGGCACACATTCTGGGAAAGCGGAGGCGCGGTTGATTTTTCGGCATGCACGGATCCGCGGGCTGCTGAATTGGAGAGAAGGGTGGTGCTCTCACAATATCTTATGCGTGTTCAATGTGCCGGGAACTATCCTCCACAGGAAACCGGACTGACATACAACAGCTGGTTCGGAAAATTTCACCTTGAAATGCACTGGTGGCATATGGTCCATTATGCTCTCTGGGATCGGATAGAATTGCTTGCAAGAAGTCTCGATTGGTATGCTGCGGTCGCTGATAAAGCAAGAAATATTGCACAAAGACAGGGATTTGATGGATTACGGTGGCAAAAGATGACCGGCCCGTGGGGTAACGAAAGTCCTTCCTCAGTTGGTGCTTTCCTGATATGGCAACAACCTCATTTTATTTATTTTAGCGAATTGTGTTACCGGCATCACCCTGATGAGGCTACGCTTAGAAAATATGCTCCGCTGGTATTTGAAACAGCTGATTTCATGGCATCCTATGCCAGCTATGATCAGAAGAACGACCGGTATGTGCTGGGCCCTGTATTGATACCTGCGCAGGAGTGTTTTAACCCGGTTTCAACCTGTAATCCCCCGTTGGAACTGGCATACTGGTACTGGGGCCTCTCCACTGCACAGTGCTGGCGTGAGCGGCTGGGAATGCAGCCTGATCCGGAATGGCAGAAAGTAATCGACAAACTGGCATCCCCGGCCCTGGCAAACCAATTGTACCTGGCTGCTGAAAGTGCCCCCGATTCATACACGAATCCGGTATATACTACCGATCATCCGGCGGTATTGGGAATGTTCGGCATGCTGCCGGGAATACCTTCAATGGATACAGGCATTATGAATAATACCTTCGATCATGTTATCAAAACCTGGCAATGGGATAAAACCTGGGGATGGGATTTTCCTCTCACTGCCATGTGTGCTGTAAGGTTAGGACAACCCGGAAGGGCTATTGATGCCTTATTCATGAATGTAAGAACCAATACTTACCTGCTCAACGGGCATAATTACCAGGACGATCGTTTGCGGATTTATCTACCGGGCAACGGAGGATTGCTCACAACAGTGGCAATGATGTGTGCCGGATTTGAAGGATCGGATCGGATGAATCCCGGATTTCCGGTTAATGATGACCAATGGAAGGTTCGGTGGGAGGGACTGGTAAAGATACCCTGATGAATGCTTCTTCAGGTTTCGGATTCAGGGAATCCGATTCAGTCGCTTATCCAGCCAGGATTTAACCGGAAATTCAAACGGTATGCAACGAAGGATTCTGATCCATATGGCTGATACAATGTGTTTTCATTCAACTTACTTTTATGTTTTAAAATTTTGTAAATTGTCGGTCTTTGATATTACGAATGCTGAAACTGATATTTACGGATGAACCCAGGCATTTGCACGTGCATAATCTCTTAATAATAGCAAAATGAAAATAATTCTGTTACTGTATCTTATCTTTTCCCCGCTGGCTATGGTTTTCTCTGCCATGCCTGATGTGAATGCACGAAAAATAAGCACTGCAGGCAACATCCTGGAAATACAATCGGGGATCTTTCGTTACCGGATTGAACTGTGCAATTCCACCATGTTCAGGGTAAGAGCAGCATCCGATAAGGGATTCCGCGAAGATGAACACTGGATGATTATCCGATACAGCTGGCCGGAGGTTCAATACAAATTGACAGAATCGAAAAATGGATTTATCATAACTACCGACGATTTGTTTATAGACGGTACCATCGAGCCCTTTAAACTGAAGGTTTTTACCAAAGACAACAAGATCATTCATGCCGATGTGGATAATGTTGAATATGCTTCGGGTTATAAGGACGATTCAGCATTTTGTATAAAAAAGCTGTTTCCCGATGAGCATTTCTTTGGTTTCGGCGAGCGGATGGACTTTATCGATCAGCGAGGGAAAGAGGTCTCTCTTAATGTGGGAAGGGGAATTGGTGCCGACCATATGGAAGGTGCTTATAACATATTGAAAGCCAACTACGCACCGGTGCCTTTTATGATGAGCACCCGGGGATATGGGATTTTTTTCCATAACTCCTTTCAATCGGATTGGGACATGGGCTATACCGGATCTGAAACCTATTCTTTCCGGGCAAAAGGTGGTGAACTTGATTATTACTTTATCTATGGGCCTGCTTTTACTTCCCTGATGGAGCAGTATACGGATCTCACGGGCAGAACTCCCTTGCTGCCAAGGTTTGCACTGGGGCTTCATGTAGGCACTTATAGCGGCGGCACCTGGGGGCATGAGGATCTGACTTCACAATATTATGTGGTTCAGCTGGCAAGGAAATTGAGGGAACTCGGTATTCCTGCGGATATTCTTCACCTCGATTCAACCTGGAGGATTTTCGGAAAAAAAAGCGGGAAGGGCGGTACATCTTTTGAATGGAGACAACCTGGCTTCCCGGACCCGAAAGCTATGTTCGACTCACTCTATGCAATGAACTATCAGATGGTGGGACTTCATATACGACCAAGGATCGACAACGGAGAAATAAACAATTACCTCGACATGGCCCAGGAAGCCGGAATTACTTATCCTGAGAACGGTCAACCGGGTGATTTCCCGGATTTCTTTAATGCCCGTGCAACCGATTGGTGGTGGAAACACTGTCTTCTTCCGCTTGCAGAGCTTGGATGCAGGTTTGTAAAGACGGATGAGGGGAGTGCTTTTGGGCGACTGGGAAATGAAGTGAACCGGACCGGCCCGACAGGGAAAGAAGTCGAAGAACTTCATAATGTCTTCCCAATAGCATATGCTAAAGCTCCGTTTGAACATTTTATGGCATTTAACGGCATGCGGGGTATGAACCATACGCGTGAAGGTTTTGCCGGGATACAGCGTTATCCGTTTATTTTTGCGGGAGACTGGCCTTCGGAATGGCAGTACTTTCAGCCGGTCATACGAGGAGGTATCAATAGCGGCCTTTCAGGTATTGGAGCCTGGACGCATTGCATGGGCGGATTTGAACACGTTGCCGACCCCGAGCTTTATATCCGCTGGTGCCAGTTTGGTATGTTCAGTCCGGTTGCCCTGCTCTTTGGTATGGAACACCCCTACTACAAGGAACCATGGCAATACGGTGATCAGGCATTATCCGTTTTCAGAGAATACGACAGGCTTCGTTATAAACTGATACCCTACATGTATTCATCCTGGTACACTATGTATAAAACCGGTACGCCGATTATGCGTGCCATGGTTTTCCACCATCCCGATGACCCAAATACCTATGCCATTGAAGACCAGTATTATTTTGGTGAAAACTTTATCGTTTGTCCGGTAACGGTCAAGGGTGCAGTCAGCCGGACAGTATATCTTCCTGAAGGCACGTGGTATGACTATTCATCCGGCAGGCAATATGAAGGAAGGCATTACATACTGGTAAAAACACCGATTGAAAAACTCCCTGTCTTTGTAAAAGGGGGATCTATAATCCCCATGCAGCCTGTCAGGCAATATATCGCTGCTGCACCTCCGGATACATTAATTTTTGAGGTCTTTCCGAAAGGACATTCAACGTTTGAATACTATGAAGACGATGGTATAAGTATCAATTATCAAAAAGGGATTTATGCTCTTACAAAAATCGAATGTACGGAGACAAATGAGCGTATATACATGCGGTTCCATGCAGCGTATGGACCTTATGCTGCTATACATGATAATTATTTGATTAAGATTCACATAGATAACAAACCAGCGTCCGTTACCGCTCACTATAAGATGGCGGGTGTCATGCTGAGCGCAAAAAAAGAACAGGGATCATATGGATTGACAGAAAACAGCTGGACATACGATGTTCAAAACCGCGTACTCTGGATATCCTGTAGGCCAGATAGGATGGAGGGTTTTAGCGTGGAAATACAAAGGTAAAAAGATCTCCTGTCACAAAAAGAAATCTTTTAGTACGATTTAATGATTTTAGCCATATAAAATGTTTACCCCATGAATCACAGAAAAACAGTCATCGCTTTTTATATCGGATTCTTGCTTATTTGTTCAGCTCTTCATCCTGCCTGCGGACAGCAATTTGATCCATGGCCTGAAATTAAAGCTGAAACGAAACCATGGACACGTTGGTGGTGGATGGGAAGTGCTGTGGATGAGAAGAATCTCGATAATCTGCTTGAAACGTATGCCCGAAAAGGTTTTGGAGGAGTTGAGATAACGCCGATATATGGTGTAAAAGGGTACGAGAATCATTATATCCCGTTTCTTTCGAAGCATTGGATGGAAATGTTGCGGTATACCTGTAAAAAATCTGCTTCACTGAATATGGGAGTGGATATCAACAACGGTACGGGATGGCCATTTGGCGGGCCGCATATTACCCCGGATAATGCGGCATCGAAAATAATCATACAGCAGTATAAGCTGACTGAAGGTAAGGAATTCAGTGAGAAGATCATGGTAACGGATAAGGAACAACGTAATGCAGGGTCAGAACTTCAGGCACTTATTGCTTATAGAGATAAGGGAAGGGAAATACAGGATCTGACCGACAGGATATCCCCTGACGGCGCGCTTACAAAGATTCCGCTACTGGGTGATTGGACGCTGTATGCTGCTTTTTGTGGTAAAACACATCAGAAAGTCAAAAGAGCTGCACCCGGTGGTGAAGGATATACCTTTGATCATTTTTCAACCAGGGCATTGGAGCAGTATTTATCGCGTTTTGACTCTGCTTTTGACGGGGATCCTCTTCGGATTCGCTGCCTGTTCAATGACAGTTATGAAGTTTATAACGCAAGCTGGACGCCCTCGTTTTTTGAGGAGTTTTCAACCCGCAGGGGTTATAATCTGAAAAACTATATACGCGAGTTAGCCGATGCCGGTGAACGTTCCATCGTCGAACGGGTGAAATCCGACTACCGGCAGACCATGTCGGAAATGATGCTGGATCATTTCACGATGAACTGGACCCGCTGGGCACATTCCCATAGCATGCTTACACGGAACCAGGCGCACGGATCACCCGCCAACCTGCTGGATTTATATGCAGCTGTTGATATACCGGAGATTGAGACTTTTGGATCATCCTATTTTCCCGTACCGGGATTACGACACGACAGCTCTCACATGCGGATGGCAGACCACGATCCTTTATTCCTGAGGTTGGCATCTTCGGCCGCTCATGTTTCCGGTAAAAGGCTTGTGTCTTGTGAAACCTTCACCTGGCTTGGGGAACACTTCAGGGTAGCCTTGTCCCAGTGCAAACCCGAAGTCGAACAGGCATTCCTGGCTGGTGTGAATCATGTGATATATCATGGGACAACCTATTCACCGGAAGATGTCCCATGGCCAGGCTGGTTATTTTATGCCTCGGTTAATTTTGCCCCTTCCAACAGTTTCTGGCCACACCTGGATGGATTGAACCACTATATCACCCGGTGCCAGTCGATCCTGCAATCCGGGTTGCCCGATAACGAAATCCTGGTATACTGGCCCATTTATGATCAATGGCAACAGGCTGACAAACTTGAAAAGATGGTCTCTGTGCATGAAGGACGCACCTGGCTCAATTTACCACAGGTCAGTGACCTTTCAGAAAATGGCTATTCTTTTGATTTCATCTCCGACAAACAGCTGCTGGAAACAAAAGCCCGCGAAGGTAAACTCATTACAGCGTCAGGAGAATCTCCTTACCGTGTGCTGTTCATTCCTGCCTGTCGTTATATGCCGCTGGAGACACTGACAAAGATCATCGGACTGGTTAATGATGGTGCTTATGTGGTAATGGAACAAATACCCGAAGGTGTACCGGGTCTGTTTGAATATAAATTACGTAACAGGGAGTTTCATCAACTGCTGAAGAAATTAAAACTGAGTGTTATAACCATTAACATATTAATGGCAAAAGGTACAAAAGGTACATTGCTGGTTTGTCCCGATGCAGTGAAAGCAATGGAATATATTGGTATTATGCCTGAATCGCTGGGTGATAAAGGACTTAAATTCATCCGAAGAAAGTCGGAGAAAGGAACTTATTATTACCTCGTAAACCACACATCGGTTGCAGTTAATTCCTTAATACCGTTGAATGTGACAGCCAGAACATTTCTGCTGTTGGATCCCATGACCGGTGAATGGGGCAAAATACCTGTGCGGGAAAAGGATAGTACAAGCCTCATCAGGATACAACTTCTGCCCGGCGAGACCTGTTTTGTTTTTGCGGCCCATGAGGAAATTACCGGATTACCCGAATGGTCGTATTATCAGAGGTCACTGCCGGAAACAATCATCAAAGGCCCATGGGAACTTGAGTTTATCTCAGGAGACACAACCTTGTCTCGTATAACCCGGCTTGAAAGTCCGATACCCTGGACAAGCCTGGGCTTGAAAGAAGCAGAATGTTTTTCAGGATTGGCCACTTACTCAGCAGAATTTACTGTGACCGATACCTATGCCAGCGAATATATGCTGGTTATAGATAAACTATATGAAAGCGCCAGAATCTGGATCAACGGAAAAGAAACCGGTGTGATATGGAGCGTTCCGTTTCAATGTAAGGTTGCACGACTTCTGCAACCGGGCGTCAATACGATCCGGTGTGAAGTGGCCAACCTCATGGCTAACCGGATAAGAGCAATGGATATACAGGGTATTGAATGGAAGAAGTTTCACGATATTAACATGGTAAATATTGGCTATAAACCTTTTGATGCCTCAGACTGGAGTATTCTGCCTTCGGGACTGGGAGGAACGGTGAAACTGGTTCCTTTGCTGAAGGATTGAGAATGGAAGGATGGAATAACGGGATAACACAGTCAGGCAACTGATTCATGCTTTTGTCTGCGATGATAAGTATCTCTGTATTCATGTTTTTAATGGGATTTGTTAATATTCATAATTGAATCTTATGAGACGAATGATTATTTACACACTTATGTTTTTTGCCCTGGTTATCCGGGTGAATGCGCAACAGCTTCCGCCCAGGAGCGAAACATTGAAAAAAATGATACTGGCCAATGATTATTTTATGGTTAAATGGCCTGATGTTGGTAAAACCATTATTACCAACAGGGAGCGTCCCAGTAATATCTGGACACGGGGAGTTTATTACGAAGGACTTATGGCTCTTCATCAGATCTTTCCCAAAAAAGAGTATTATGATTATGCAGTTGCCTGGGGAGAATTTCATAACTGGGGCATGAGGAATGGCAATACAACCCGCAACGCTGATGATCAGTGCTGTGGACAGACTTATATCGACCTTTACACCATTGATCCCCGGCCCGAACGTATCCGTAACATAAAATTGTGCATGGATATGCTGGTTAGCACTCCTCAGGATGATGACTGGTCATGGATTGATGCCATACAGATGGCTATGCCCGTTTTCGCTAAATTGGGCGTGTTGTTTAACGATCAACGATATTTTGAGAAAATGTACGAAATGTTCAGATACACGAAAACCTGTCACGGTGACCATGGCCTGTACAATCCGAAAGATGGCCTTTGGTGGCGGGATAAGGATTTTGATCCTCCCTATACCGAGCCAAACGGGGAAGACTGCTATTGGTCACGCGGCAACGGATGGGTATTTGCCGCCCTGGTACGTGTGCTTGATGCAATACCTCTCAATGCACCACACAGGAAGGAATACCTGCGGACCTTCAAAGAAATGGCAGACGCGCTAAAGAAGGTTCAACGTGAGGACGGATGCTGGAATGCCAGCCTTCATGATCCGGGCAATTACGGAGGAAAGGAAAGCACCGGCACTTCTCTTTTTGTATACGGTATGGCATGGGGTATTAATAACGGTATCCTTGACCGGAAAGAATATCTTACGGCGGTTGCAAAAGGATGGAATGCATTGTCAGGGGAGTGTTTGCATGACAATGGCTTTATTGGATATACACAGGGCACCGGAAAACAACCGAGTGATGGTCAGCCGGTGACTTACGACAGCATGCCCGATTTTGAGGATTACGGTCTGGGATGCTTTCTGCTGGCAGGAAGTGAGGTCTACAAAATTGAGCCTTGAGCTTTGAAACATAATAAACAATGAGGATAAGAACTTACCTGCAACCTATTAAAATCTGACTTGTCCTTTTTGGAAATAGACGGGAGCTTTAATATATTTAGCAAAAAATAATCAATAACAATTGAAACCATGAAACGCTTTGCCTTTAAGATGAAATTAAAACCTGGATGTAAAGTTGAATACAAAAAACGACACGATGCTATATGGCCTGAATTGGCTGAGCTGATAAAATCAACCGGTGTGTCAGACTATTCCATATTTCTCGATGAAGAGACAAATATCCTCTTTGCTGTACAGAAACAATCAGGAGAACAGTCATCACAGGACCTTGGAAAGAATCCGGTCGTGCAAAAATGGTGGGCCTATATGGCCGATATTATGGAAACCAATGCCGATAATTCACCTGTTTCTATTCCGCTTGAAGAAGTTTTCCATATGGATTGAAAAGAGATAAACCCTGATTGTATACAAAAATATCTTTGAAAGCATACCCTCTAAATTCGCCAGCATTGAATGGTTAAATTCCGGATTTGTCTTACATTGTTTTTCCTATTCGCCAATTATTGCCTGTATTCACAAAAAACGGTCATAACAGGTAAGGTTGTTGATGCTGAAACAAATGAACCGGTCTCCTATACTTCGGTCGGTTTTCAGCACAGTCCGGTTGGCGTCATCAGTGAAACCGACGGATCCTTTTTTCTCTCCACCAGTAAGCCTACTGATACCCTGCTTGTTTCCAATGTCGGGTATGAAATGGTTCGCCTTCCGGTGCAAAAAGGGAAGGAACAGGTTATTACAGTACGGCTGGTTCCGAGAAGCATAGCACTCGAGACGGTGACCGTGAGACCGGGAGAAAATCCAGCCTTCCGCTATTTAAGAAATATCAATGAGCATAAAAAGCAGAACGATCCTTCCCGCCTGCATTCTTATCAGTACAGAGCTTACACCAAACTTCGGCTTGACATGAATAATGTCGGCGAGGGTTTGAAGGATAGACGTTTTATGAAAGACTTCGGTTTTATTTTTGACTATATGGACTCATCGGAGGTATTTAACAAGAATTACCTGCCTATGCTGATTTCCGAGACTGTCTCAAAAGTATATTATTCCGATAATCCACCGATAAACCGTGAAGTAATTGAAGCTTTTCAGATAAGCGGTATCGAGAACAAGACTTTCTCACAATACACGGGCAGGATGTACCAGCAGATGAATCTTTATGAAAACTTCGTTAACTTTTTCGAACCCAGTTTTGTTAGTCCGATTGCTGATTTTGGCCGTTTATATTACAAATATATCCTTGAGGATAGCGCTACCATTGATGGACACTGGTGTCATAAAATAGCATTCAAGCCAAGGCGTAAACAGGAAAGAACTTTTCATGGCTTTTTTTGGGTCGCAGATACTTCCTATGCCATTAAAAAATGGCAGCTGAGGGTATCTACCGATGTCAACCTCAATTTTTTAAGGGATATGATCGTAACGCTCGAATACGACCAGATAAACGATACCATCTGGTTTCTTACCAATGAAGACCTGGTTATTGATTTCAATATTGTTGAAAAATCATATGGTTTCTTTGGCCGGAAAGAAGCCGTATATGACAGCATATTTTTTGACAGTCCGATACCTGAATCGGTGAAAAAAATGACTACCAACACGTATGTGAAAGAAGATGAAATTGACAAAGAAACATCCTTTTGGGAAAGCAACCGGAAAACCGTATTGAGCGAGGAAGATAACGGGGTTTATGAAATGGTGGATTCCGTAAAAAATGTCCCTATATACAAATTGTACTATGGTATTTTTGAA
Source organism: Bacteroidales bacterium (assembly GCA_016928305.1). Classification (GTDB taxonomy): domain Bacteria; phylum Bacteroidota; class Bacteroidia; order Bacteroidales; family UBA10428; genus UBA5072. Next base: position 65,282 of record JAFGKY010000012.1, on the reverse strand, counting down.
ACGCTATTAGACTATTATATAGTGACCGGACCGGTTGAGTTTGGTCCCTACTATACATTTATCAGCGCTAATCCTATCGAAGGACTGCGGTTGAAACTGGGAGCAAGAACCAGTAACAATTTCAGCACAAAAGTAAGATTCGGCGGACATTTTGCCTATGGATTCCGTGACGACAGGATCAAATACGGAGTTGACCTGGGGTATATGTTTAATACAAACCCCAGAAGAGGTGTGGGTTTTTCCTATTTCCATGATTTGCGACAATTGGGCAAAAGCGAAAATGCTTTTCTCGATGATAATTTTTTAACCTCCATACTCCGACGTAACCCAAATAAGAAGCTGGCCATGGTCGATCAGTTCAATTTCTTTTATGAAAACGAATGGGTGCAGGGATTTTCCAATACAATAAGATTCTGCCATCAAACCACCTATTCGACCGAATATGTTCTGTTCGAGTATTATACACCCGGTGACACGATTGCCAGTTCTTCACTCACCTCGACTGAAATCACACTTAGCACACATTTTGCTTACCGTGAAAAGTTCCTGCTGGGAAAATTTGAACGCAAAAGCCTTGGCTCGAAATACCCGTCCCTGGACCTCGACCTGACATACAGCCCCGATGGATTTTTAGGGAGTTCCTATGAATACTTTAAAATCATGCTTAGGATTTCTGACAGGCTGGAGACAAATCCCTTTGGTTTCCTGAGGTACAGACTGACAGGAGGAAAGGTATGGGGAACATTACCGTACCCTTTGCTCAAGCTGCATGAAGGCAATGAAACCTATGCTTATGATCCGATGGCATTTAACATGATGAATTATTACGAATTCGTCAGTGATGAATATGTCAGCCTTTTTGCTGAACAGCATCTCGAAGGTTTTTTTCTCAACCGGATACCCTTGCTTCGAAAGCTTCACTGGAGGGAAGTAGCAGGCTGCAACGTATTGTTGGGACGTCTTTCCGATAAGAACAAGAAACTGATGAGATTTCCTGAGGGACTGGATGGCCTGAGCAAACCATACATTGAAGCCAGTGTCGGCATTGAGAATATTTTCAGGCTCATCAGAATTGATGCTGTATGGCGGTTTTCATACCTTGACCATCCCGATGTAAGTCCATTCGGAATAAGGGCGAGTATACAGCTGACATTCTGATGTATGAACGCTTCACTCCGATCCATCCGGACCACTGACACAATACTATGTTTCAGTTTTACCCTGGCGTATTTGGGATCTTTAAGAAAGCACATGGGAAATTCCGGGAAATATGTCTACCTTAAAGAAAAATTAAAAGAACAAAATCCTTTTTACTATGAAATCCGGTTATACATATATCATTTTATTGATGAGCTTTATGGCCGTGGAAGGAATAACACAAATTATGCAGGCACAAATAACAAAAGATATCCCGCTTATACCTGCTCCGGTTAGCATGGTGAAATCGGCAGAGACATTTACTTTGCCTGCAAAAACAGTAATTGGTTATTCCCATAAGGATCTTGCCTTCAGTGCGGAATACCTGAAAGACTTTTATACTTTTCTGACAAGCAAAAGAGTACAGTCAAAGTATTACAAAAAGGAACGGGCCAAAGGCACCATTGCATTCGTTATTGATCCTGCCATACAACAGGATGAAGGTTATAGCCTGAAAATCGATAAAAAACATATCGTCATTACAGGAAAAAGCCCGCAAGGTGTATTTTACGGCGTGCAATCATTGTCACAGATTCTCTTTGCCCAAAAGAGAGCAGGTGATCTGCGGACCTTACCCTGCCTTGAAATAACTGACTATCCGCGCTTCCTATGGCGCGGACTGCACCTGGATGTGAGCCGTCATTTTTTTGATAAGGAATTCGTAAAGAAGTACATCGATATCCTGGCATTGCATAAACTTAATACATTTCACTGGCATCTCGTAGATGACCAGGGTTGGCGCATTGAGATTAAAAAATACCCCAGGCTCACCGAAGTCGGTGCCTGGCGTGTGGATCATGAAGGGCTGCCCTGGAATGAGCGTCCCGTGCAGCAGCCGGGTGAAAGAGCCACCTATGGCGGATTTTATACACAGGAAGAAATAAAGGATATTGTAGCCTATGCAGCACAACGCTTTATCACCGTGGTTCCCGAAATTGAAATGCCGGCTCATGTTTCATCAGCGATAGCTGCCCACCCTGAATATTCATGCAGGCAGGTGCCTATTGGTGTTCCTCCGGGAGGCGTATGGCCCATCACCGATATATATTGTGCGGGGAACGACAGTACTTTCCTGTTCCTCGAAGATATCCTCTCCGAAGTGATGGAGCTTTTCCCGTCAAAATATATTCATATCGGCGGTGATGAAGCTGACAAAACCGAATGGAGACGATGTCCCAAATGCCAGAAGAGAATAAAAGACGAACAGCTGATGGACGAAAATGAACTGCAGAGTTATTTTATCCGGCGTATCGACAAATTTCTCACGGAAAAGGGAAGAATATTGATCGGCTGGGATGAGATACTGGAAGGCGGACTGGCTGAAAACGCTACCGTTATGTCGTGGCGCGGTACTGAAGGTGGCATCGCTGCAGCCGGGATGCATCATAATGCGGTGATGACTCCCGTCACACATTGTTATTTTGATTATTACCAGAGTCTGGATCGGCATATTGAACCCCTGGCCATAGGCGGTTTTATAAGTCTTGAAAAAACCTATTCCTACGAACCTGTTCCTGAGGTATTGACCGGCGAGGAGGCAAAACATATCCTGGGTGCACAGGGAAACCTGTGGACCGAATACATGCTGTCCGGGAACCATGTTGAATATATGGCTCTCCCCCGTGCGATAGCACTGGCAGAAGTCGTATGGACTCCTGCTACAGGTAAGGATTATGCCGGGTTTTTAACCAGACTTGAAAACCAGCTTGATCTTCTGACCTCTAAGGATATACATTATTATGTTCCTTCTGTCGAAGGCCTTCCGGATACCACTCATTTTAAAGATACCATCCGGGTTGAACTGGTTAATCCCTATCCTTTCGGTGAAATAAAGTACACCACCGATGGCTCGGAACCGACTGCCACATCACCAATATACAGGAATCCTTTTTATCTTAACCGGGATACTGTCGTTAAAGCAGCCTTGTTTCTGAAAAATGGCTGTTCGGGTAGAGTGAAGACGGGTATTTATAGAAAAATTTGAGTTGTGATTGCTTGCCTGCACTGCAGGATTATCGATTACCTTCTTCAGCTTTTGGCCTGCTCACTAATAACTACTGATGCGAAATAAGGGTAATTATTGCCGTTGACTTTAGTCAACGGATACAGATACAAAAGTGTTAGTTGATAAGTCTTTAGCTGCATATTAATATACAATGAGGCTAAAGCCAAGTTCTTACTGCTCCATTTCTCCCCGTCAGCTAAAGCAGACGGCAATTAATTTGCATTAACGGCGATTGATTTGCATTAACCCTTAATTTGCACTACCAACCTAAATCTTCTTCCATTAGCTTTCCCTTTTATCTGCCGGAAAGTGAATTCATTTTTTCCGCATGATTCCTGAGGATGAAAAGTGTGGAGGTATCGGTGGCATATACTGAGTTCAAACCCTGCATCTCTTCCAGTGGATCACCCAGTAAAGCATCAGCATAATCGAGTACCTGTGCCCGGGGGAAAGGTTTACCAAATCCTCCCCATGCCCAAATGTTGGTGCCAACCAGCGGTCCCCCATTGGCTGCGTTTTGGTATACCTTGTCGAACAATGTTTTGAGGTAGCTGTCACGGGCGTTAACGGGTGTGCCCGGAGCAGCAAGACAACTGTCGCGTTCAAGCCCGAATTCTTCAAGGGTGACAGGTTTACCCAGTTTTTCAGCCAGTGATATATGAAGGTTAACATATTCAATAGCCTTCTGTTTCGAACTTTCGAGAGTCTGATCCATATGAGTGCAATCAAACCATTGCCAGTTCCTGGGCCAGAGATGAAAGTTGGCGTAGTCTATAAAAGGACTTTCATGAAGTTGCAGGAATACAGCCGTATCCTGTCTGCAGCCAACCTTGCCTTCCGTGCCCGTGGTAACCAGGTGATTGGAGTCGATGGAATGAATATAAGCGGCCGTCTGATGCGCCCAGGAAATAAAAGCGGGTATATTTACCTCTTTTATCGGTACGTCGGGACAGGGCCGTGGTTCATTGGCAAGCTCCCACGCCATGATGACCGCGTCATCTTTATACCGGCAATCCGTGAATTTATTGACACGGTTGACCAGCATGTTTATATGATTGCGGAATAAAACATTTGCACTGTCATTGGTGTAAAACGATGCACTGAAATCCATGAACTTCTGCCAGTCACGCCAGTCATTGGTGATATCGGGATCAGGGATACTATCACCGGTAACCCAGTTAACATATTGTGCCATACCACCCGACCAGGGCCAGAAGTTTGTGAGAAATACTACAGCTTTCATGCCTCTTTTCCCCATTTCGGCAAGAGCAAAGTCAAGTCCTTTAAGCAGTGTGGTGTCATAAACTCCGGGAGACTGCTGTAGGGCCTTCTTAAGAGCATGCGTAAGTGCTGATTTTTCCGTACCGCCTGCAATCCGGATATTTGTAATACCCAGCGATCTGAGCGTGTCCAGTTCATGTACCAGCCGTATGCGTCCTTCAGGCGTTGCACCAAGGTAACATGCATACCACATATTAACCCCTGCAAAATAATAGGATTCATTATCCATGACAAAACGCTTTCCTTCCGCCTTTACAAATGCCTGGCTGAAGGAAGATGTAAGACAGACATACAGAAAAACAGGATAAACAGCAAGTAAGGATATAATCTTCATGGATGCATACATTTATGATTCATAGAAAGTAAAGATATAGCATGCATTCAATAAAACAACAGGATGATAATAAATTGCAGTCATTTCTATTAATCCGGTTCCGCTTCAGAACGTTTTGTGCCGATAACAGGAAAAGATACCTGAACAATAAGGATACGGCGACCGGATTTCAGCAAATTCAAAGAAATCCTGTAAATTGGTATGAAAATAAATTGCAATATATACAGTATCGGTTATATTGCTATACGTATTAAACCAGCGATAATCTGATGAAGCTGAAAGGTGTGGTTTTTGATTTTAACGGGACACTTTTTTGGGATACCCGGCTCCACAACAAAGCCTGGGATTTGTTCCTTGAAAAGCATGGTATAAGATTACCCGATAATGAAAAGAATGAAAAGATTCACGGCAGAAACAATCACGATATACTGGGTACGCTTTTTACCAGGCAATTGACAGAAGCTGAGATGAACAAATTTATCCTTGAAAAGGAAGGGATCTATCAACAATTGTGTCTGCAAACCGACATGAAGCTCGCACCGGGTGCTGTAGCATTCCTGCAATTCTTAAACATGAACAGAATCCCTTGCACCATAGCAACTGCCTCAGGACCTGAGAATGTTGATTTCTATTTTAAGCACTTCGGATTGAATTCATTTTTTGATCCTTCCAGGGTGATTTTAAATGATGGCAGCATAAGGAGCAAACCCCATCCGCAGATTTTCCGGAAAGCAATTGGCGTTTTAGGTATTATGGCAAATGAAACCCTTGTATTTGAAGATTCTTATACCGGTATAATTGCAGCGGAAAAGGCAGGCGTCGGAAAAATTATTATTGTTGATTCAGGTCATCGGGATTATAAGCGATGGAACTTTCAAAAAATACGAAGTTTTGATGAAGTTGACCGGAAACTATTTTTGCCGATCTGACAATTTATTTTATCTTGTATGCATTAAAATAATACCCTATGAACAGCTTGAATATCCATATTGCGTTGCCCGTTGTTGGCCTCTGTCTTTTAATAATGACCTGTACGGCAGATAAAAAGAATTGCGATAGTAACAGCGAAAAACAGCGGGTTGAAACCGCAATCCATAACAGCATTGGCTGGGCGAAGAACAAAGATATCGCATTGTTGTATGGCGTTATCGCCAACGATTCCAATTATGTTGAAGTTCACCCCGATGGCAACATTGTGAAAGGATTTCAGGAATTTAAAAAAGCCGAGGCATTTTGGATGAGTCCTGATTTTAAAGCCATACGATATGACATTGACGATCTGAAGATTACTTTCTCCAGATCATGCGATGTTGCATGGTTTTACTGTATTCTTGATGACATCAACGAATGGAAAGGTCAGCCGGCAAACTGGGAAAACACGCGGTGGACAGGAATACTGGAAAAAAGAGACAATAACTGGGTAATGGTTCAGATGCACTTTTCGTTTGCAGCAGATTGAAAAGGGCAACTTCCCGGGAACACCATGCACATATTCCGTTCGTGATGATGTATCCGGAACCTTTCCCGGAACCGGTTTTGCTGTTTAAAACAAACCATAAAAATCTTGAATGATATGAATCAGAAAACATTAAAAAGACATACGGCCATAGCCTCCTTTGGCTTTGCATTCTTTTGTCTGCTCTGGATACTTCTTTCCTGGCTTTTACTGCCGATTGCTGAAGGCCGGAATGACTACAGCCTGATGATCATGGATCCGGAATGGTTCCTTGTTTCATTAATGGGTCTGCTGTCGAGTGTTTTTGGGATTTTTGCCGTTTTCGGTATTTACCATACAATTTATGAATCCGGGGGTCCGCTCCTGCTGATAGGGATAGTATTATTGGTACTGGGAATTTTTTGTGAGTTTGCAACATTGACGTGGGATACATTTATATGGCCTGTGGTTTGTGCAAATGATCAATATATATCTTTTGTAAGAAGCTGGATTTTTATTGTCAGTCCCCAGTTCAAAGCTTATATTGCTATCATGTTGGTATCATTATTTACGGGTTCAATATTGACAGCTGTTGCATTGGTAAGAAGCAGAAGATTCGGTAAACCGGTTCCCTGGATGTTGATGTTAGGCATCCTTCTCTATGGGGCAGGCCATTTTTCACTGATGTTCCTGACAATGGTGGGGCTGTGTATATACAGTCTGGCATTCACTATAATAGGTATAAGGCTCCTGAAAGAATGACCATGGAATTTCCCTGTCGAATATTAATGATGTTGTCATATCTTTGGATTAAAACAGGGATCATGAAGCTTTCTTTTCTCTTGTTGATGTTCCTGCCTCTTACCTGTCTGATGACCCGGGATATTGAGATGCCTGCCGATAAGCCGCTGTTCCGCGATCCGGTCTTCGACGGAGCCGCTGACCCTGTGGTGATATGGAATCATCACGAAAAGAAATGGTTTATGCTGTATACCAACCGCCGTGCGAATGACACAACCCTTGACGGTGTAACATGGGTGCATGGTACACGGATTGGCATCGCCGAGTCATCAGATGGCGGAGCAACCTGGAAATACCGTGATACCTGCGATATTCAGTACAGACCTGACAGCGGCTATACGCACTGGGCTCCTGAAGTGATTTATGATAAGGGCTTGTATCACATGTTTCTTACATATGTGCCTGGTGTTTTTGCAGACTGGAAGCACCCGCGTTATATCGTGCATCTCACCAGTAAAAACCTGATCAACTGGAAATATGTGTCAACACTGAAACTTGCATCGGAGAAAGTAATTGATGCCTGTATTTTCCGGATGCCCGACAAAAAGTGGCGGATGTATTATAATAATGAGGCCGATCATAAATCCATTTATTATGCTGACAGTCCTGATTTATTTAACTGGACCGACAGTTGCCACAAAGTCATTGGCGACAGGGGAGGGGAAGGTCCTTATGTGTTTCAGTGGAAGGGTCAATACCGTATGATCGTTGACAACTGGAACGGACTTGGCGTGTATTCCTCTGATGACCTTGTCAACTGGCAACGTGAGCCTGGCATCATCCTTGGGGAATCAGGAAATGGCCCTGATGATGCAGGTTTTGGTCATCATGCCATGGTTGTTGTCAGCCACAACCGTGCATTTGTCTTTTATTTTACTCATCCGGGCCGCAGGCCGGATGCCTCACTGTATGATCAGCGGCGCAGTACCCTTCAGGTTGCTGAACTGGAAATAAAGGACGGGCGGATTGTGTGCGATCGTGATAAAAAGGTGTCCATAAAGCTTACCCCGCCTGGTGAATGAGTTTTAATCCAACCCATGAATCATTTAAATTAGAAAAGCGCGATGCGATTTATCTTCATATTATTTATTGTTATCTGGACAGATACAAATATTTTCGCTCAGATCCGTGAATATTGGCCAACCGAGGGCTGGCAAAGAAAATCACTCGATGAAGCTGATATAAATGCTGCCATCATGGAGGAAATGGAACAGAGCATATATTCATCCATGCCCTATGTGGATGCCTTTTTAGTAGTAAAAAACGGTTACCTGGTTTATGAGAAATACTTTAATGACGGGTACGGGAAGAATGATTATCATATCATCTGTTCAGCCACCAAAAGCATAACCAGTATACTTACGGGGATTTTGTTGAAACAACATTATATTGACAGCCTTGGACAGACTGTAATGGGTTTCTTCCCGGAATACAGCCATGTCAACGATGATCCAAGACTTAACCTTATTACGTTAAAGCATCTGTTGTCTTTTACCACCGGACTCCGAAATGATGATGATATGGCATCATCCGTTAAATCGGATATGATAGAGTTTTATCTGGGTCAGGAATTTGTTGCCGACCCCGGGACCCTTTTCCGGTATTCAACTCCTGCATCACATATACAGTCAGCTATAGTCAGTAAAACCACCGGAAAAAATGCCAGGGTATTTGCGTCGGAAGTACTCTTTTCAAAGCTCGGGATTTCGGATTTTTACTGGCCTGATGATGATCAGGGCTATACATACGGCGGACATAATTCTTTTTTCCGTCCTGAAGATATGCTTAAAATAGGTTTTCTTTATCTCAACCAGGGTATATGGAACGGCGATACCATTGTTGATCCGGATTATGTTTCAGCATGCACAACAGTACATTCGGACGGAGGGAGTCCTCATAAGGAAAAATACGGCTACAACTGGTGGATAACGGAAAATAACGGCTATCATGCCTATTTTGCCGGTGGATATGGAGGACAATTCATCTATGTTGTCCCTGATTTGGACCTGGTTGTTGCCATCACGTGTAATACAAGTGAACACAGGGAAGATGCAAGGTTCCTCATCAACAGTCATGTTGTTCCGGCTATCCTGAATTCTTCCGTTTGGGAAGAAACAAGAGGTGACGCAATACAGGGATTAATAGTCTTCCCTAATCCGGCTGACAGAAACATTAACATTCGTTTCGAAACAACGAAGGATTCACCTTTTACCTTGTTTATAACCGATATGGCTGGTAGAAATAGGGATAGGATTTATACAAACAAAACCTTTCCCTCCGGAAAGTATAACTTAATATATAACCATAACCTCCCCGCGGGTTGTTATATTATCAGGGGCCTGTTTAATACCGAAGAATATGTTACGAAAATGATTGTTTTTTGAAAATACTTATCCTGTAAGTAGATCCCAGATTGTATTGAAGTACAATCCGGGATCGGTGATTGTTATTGAACCGTTACTTTTTTTGATGCAACTTTATCATTGACCTCAAGGTTAACAATGTACACACCCGCAGGTGTATCTTTCAAATCTATGGTAACGAAATAGTAACCATTGGAATTGATGTTTACGGTCTTTGCCTGCAATTCCTGTCCCGTTAAACTGTTCAGAGTGACCTTAATCGTATTTTCTTTTCCAGTAGCAAAATACCTTATGTTAACCGCATCGGTGCAAGGATTCGGATACACATGAAAAAGATCATCCCCGGAAGTGGTTTCTATACCCGAAGGTGGCAATTTGCCTTCGAAGGCCCATTCGCAGGCGCGTTCGATTATTTTAAAATAGTCATCGGTGGCGGCATGTTCCGTAAATGGAGAAATACCTTCCACACCGGCAGATACCAGTCCCCATACAAACACCCGGTTGGGGAATCCGGCTTCGGCGGAATCCACCGTGACCATCGTCCAGTAACCATCTTCCTTAAATGATTTTGCCTGCGCCAGTTTGGCTGAGTATTTCCTGTCGACTTCCTTGAATGAAACCGGGTTGGTGTTTGTGATTGTTTCCTGCACGGTGGAGTTTGACCATGCAACGTTTTCCGTGATGTTATAGCCTCTTGTTATATAATGGGTATTGTCTCTGATAACAATTTCCTGTCCGTCTGCACCGGCCCCGGAGTGCTGGTCCCAGTCGGTTTTGGGATCGGTAGTCGATTCATCTTTTACCCATCCGCCCCACCGGTTGGCAAGGACCGCCCAACCTTCAAGGCAGACACAAGGCACAGGGTAATTATTGGTTGAGAAGCTGTTTACTGTGCTTGAGCCTATTGTTTCATTCATAAAAATACCGATATAACCCGAGTAATCTTCTGCGGTAGCAGGAAGTGCAGTAATATAGTCTACGGTATATCCCCATGCCACGCATTTGTCATACAGATCCTGGTCGGCTGCATGGGTTCCCAGGGCTTCCCTTCCAAGGAACAGGATTTTTTTCTGTCCGAAAATATTTCCATCTATTACGGGTAGAAAAAATAACGAAATCAAGGATATTTTCAAAAATAGCTTTCTCATGACTGGTGATTTTGGTTATACAATATATTTTAGATTAATCTTGAAAATACAATTAAAACAATACCTGCAACATACAGCAAAGTAAATATATAAAATTTCCGGGATTAATGTGTGATGAGAATGACAGAAATTCGGAGTCGAATACCCGGGATCCAAGAAAAGAGTACCATGGTTTATCCCTGTTCGTTCAAAATGGTTGAAAATGTAGCGTAAAACACAGTAATTTTAACTGTGAATTAAGAAAAACCAGAAAGCAATTTGAGTAATAACAGCCTGATTATGATAAAGGAATTTGAACCTGTTGTTCAGGGAATACTTTCCCTCGTGCATGAATGGGAGCCAAAACTGTTGAGCCTTCCAACGGATATTATCACAGGAAGAAGAAACAGCCAGAACCGGACAATAAAACAGATCGTCGGTCATATGATCGATTCGGCTTCGAATAATACGCATAGGATCGTTCATCTGCAATATCAGCCGAGCCCGTTACGGTTTCCGAACTATGCCACCAATGGGAATAACGACAGGTGGATAGCAATACAACATTATCAGGAAGAAGACTGGAATGAGATGGTAAGTTTATGGGTATATGCAAACCTGCATATTGCCCATGTAATCAAAAATATCGATCCTTCCATGCTCGACAATCAATGGTATTACAGTGACGAAAAGCTTGTTTCACTGAAAGACGGAGTTATTGATTATTTAAGACACTTCAAGTTGCATCTGGGTGAAATTGATGAACTGCTTTATTCCTAAGTAATGCGAAATGGGTTCATTGATATTCTTGTCAGATCTCCCGTAAAGTTGAATATCATACTTATTGCTGAATATCAAACCTCACAGGCACATAATAAAACACATTAACAGCCCTGCCGTTCATTTTTGCCGGCTCCCATTTTGGGGATGCAAGCAATGCATCCAAAACAGCCTTGTCAATAACCGGGTGTATCCCTTTTTCAATCACAACATCGCATATTCTTCCGTCCTTCCCCACGGTAAATTTGGCATGCACTGTGCCTTTTATATCGTTTTTTACAGCATCTTCCGAATAACGGATATTCTTTGAAAGCCATTTCCGGAAATCGTTCAGGGTTCCCCGTTTAAAGGAAGCCTGCTCGGTTACTTCAGTAAAATTGTAGGTGTTATCCCCATCCACAATACCATCATCAGGTGCCGGCGGAGCAATTATCAATATACCTGATCCGGCTTCTATTGAATTATTCATAAGCTGATTGATGAGCTCAGTTTGAGCAGGAACGGGATCATTGGTGACAGGATCATCAACAACAACCATTGGGCCGGTGTTGTTAACCCTGGCTGCATCCACAGGGATTTCAATCCTGCTTTGCTGCGGATAATCGAATGGGATAACGTCGGAAGGCAAAAGGGTAATGGTAATTGGCTGTGTTTCAATAATTTTCACTGTTGGTCTGTGAGAAGCATGGTGGTATAACACAAAGCAAATCACAAATGCTATGATAAGCATAGCGAGCAAGGACAGCAGAACATCTTTGTAGTAATACTTTCTGAGGGAGTAGGCACCATATTTCAGATTGCGGCCATCAAATATGATGTCGTCGAAGGTTTCGGCATGTACCGCATGATCGAATGCCGTGTCTGTTGTTTTCATGACGCGACTCTTTAAATGGTTCAACTTAGATTCTCTTCTCTATGTTATTAACCAGGTAGAGTTCACTTCATGTTTTTTTGAGTTTTAGGTTTAAATAATAAACGTTAGCGTAATGCTTTTGTTGTTGTATACGAAAAATTTTGCAGAAAAGTTTCATTTTTGCCGGGAAAAATGCCCCCGCGGGGTGCTAAAAATTCCGTAAAGGTTATGAAAAGTTCTTTTTTGTTTTGTTCATTCCTTGATGCCAGTCTTGCGATGCGTTCCGTCACAGAATGGCTTGTTGGATGATCCGCCACAGCGGCACAGGTATAGTTCCTGATCCCTGGTTTCCACCTTACCTGCAGAGTCTTTAAAGGCAAAGTGTCCTTTTACATGGATAGGCCCTCCCTTGATAATGGTTACCTCAACCGGTTCTTTTTCCATAATTCATTTTCCTGTAAATCCTGTTTTCCTATGCGTCCCGTCACAATAAGGCATGTTATTCGATGCTCCGCACCGGCAAAGTGACTGTAATTTCATGGGCCGCAATACCGTTCCGTCTGTATTCACAACATGAAAATTTCCACGAAGCACCAGGGGACCATTTTCCATGACCCTGATTTCAGGTGTTTCTTCAGGAGTATCCGTTTTATTCATGCCGGTTTTCTTTTTCTTCTCAAGGTCCTTGTTATATGCATAATCAAGTGCACGTGTGGGACACATCTTCACCACCCTGATTATTTCTTCTGAAGAAGCACCGTTCATGTTCACCCAGGGACGTTTACGGGGATTAAATACTTCGATTAACTCCCGGTAACACGTGGTGGCATGGATGCATTTTGACGGTCTCCAGAAAACGGTTATTTCTCCGTTGGTATAATCCCTGTCATTTTTATCCATGAATCTCATTTTGTAAAGATAATAATTGGATACATACCCGATAATTCTGCATCTGAAAATGCTTTGCACGATCGTTTGGCAAAGCCTGTAACTGTTGTAACTTCGCGATGTTACAGACTTATTGATGAAAGCGATCAAAGAACCAAATCGGTATTAAAAATAAAGGTTTGACGGTAAACATCTTATATTTTTTTTCGTTTAAATTGCATGTGGTATATTCTTTGTACAGATACTAACAATATATGGGCCGAATAGTTTGCATAACACTTTTATTTACCATGATGGTATGGGAACTCAACGGACAGGATACGATAATGTTTTCAGTGGGTCTTGTTCCTGTGTATGCGATTATTCATAATGGTGATACGGCTTTTTTATCCACTATTGAAGAGGTCAATGTGTTTCCTGACCGTGAATTTAAGAATAAGCGCGATATGAGGCGTTACCGGAAGCTTATTTATAACGTGAAACGGGTGTATCCTTATGCGAAATTGGCTGGTGAGAAATTCAGGGTGATTGATTCAACTATGGCAACACTTAAAACGGAACGTCAACAGCGGGAATATATTAACGGGGTTGAAGCTGAAATAAAGGACAGGTATGAAGAAGAACTCAAAAAGCTGACGATAACACAGGGCCGGATTCTTATTAAATTGATAGACAGGGAGACAGGACATACTTCCTATGAACTGGTGCAACAACTGCAGGGGAATTTCAGGGCTTTCCTCTGGCAGACCCTGGCCCGGCTTTTTGGGTCCAACCTGAAGTGGACCTTTGATGCCGAAGGAGAAGATATACTGGTCAATGAGATTGTAATTATGATTGAAAAGGGGATGCTGTAAACCATTGACTCGACAATCCGACCGGTTATGAGGACGAAAACAGTATAAAAACAATGAGATGAAACGAACTTTTTTTGCCGTTAAAATCCACCCCGGGGAAATGATGGCAGGTTCTCTACCGGATATTCGCGGTCATCTTACCGGTGAAAAAATCAGATGGATACCGGTTGACCAGCTGCACCTTACCCTTAAATTCCTGGGAGAAACACCCGAAGACATCATTCAAGACATCATAACTACTGTATCAGGACAGCTATGTGCCATACCTGCAATGACATTGCATCTGTCCGGTGTCGGCTTGTTTAAAAACCTTCACAATCCGCGCGTCATCTGGATTGGTATGAAACCTTGTGCTTCCCTTCATCAGGCATGGCAATATCTCAACGATAACCTGCTGCCTTTCGGATTTCCGGCTGAAGACAAAGAATTCCGGCCGCATTTGACGCTTGGAAGAGTGAAAGAAATAAGGTATAAAGAAAAACTTAACACCCTGATCGAAAAGTATAAAAATATATCTTTTGGAACAGTGTCGGTAACAGAAATTCTGTTTTATGAGAGCATACTGAAACCGGAGGGTCCGGATTATATTCCCTTAATGCGTTTCCCGCTTCAATAAATCAGATGCCGGTACGCTTGATAATGGTAAGCAGGGTATATATGAGGATTTTCATATCAACAAAAATGGACATATTGTCCAGATAGATAAGATCGTATTTCAACCGGTCAATCATCTGATCAACATTTTCAGCATAACCATATTTTACCTGTCCCCATGATGTTATTCCGGGTTTTACCTTAAGCAGGTGTGTATAATGCGGGTTCTTTTTAATGATCTGGTCAATGAAATATTTTCGTTCCGGCCGGGGTCCAACCAATGACATTTCACCCCTCAGAACATTGAAAAAGTTTGGGATCTCGTCAAACCTTGCTTTTCTCATAAAACGGCCAAAGGGTGTGATCCGGTCGTCGTTTTTTGATGATAACTCAGGCCCGTTCTTCTCCGCGTTCAGATACATCGACCGGAATTTATAGATGGTAAATGGCTTTCCATATCTGCCAATCCTTTCATGGCTGTAAAATACCGGTCCCCTGGAAGATAACTTCACACCGATGATGCACATCAGGATAAGCGGTGAAGTGATAATAAGAGCTAAGGCAGATACCGTGTAATCTATAGCTGTTTTGATATTTTCCTGCCATACCGGCATCAGCTGATGAGAGATCTGGATAAGAGGTGCACCAAGAATTGATGACATCCTGACCCTGCCTGTAAGGATATCGTACATGCTTGGTATTGCCTTGATTATCACATTGGTATTAATGAGTTTGTTGATGATCCGGTTAATACGGTCATGTTCGGTCGACTCTATGGCAATGATGACTTCTTCGATTGCATATTTTTCGATGATTGGCTTCATGTTATCGATACTGCCGAGATGAGGCAGGTGATCCTCAAGCATATAACGCGGTTTATCATTAACGTTGACAAATCCGATGATAAAATTGCCATTGCTGCGGGCCTGGTTTTTAATATCAAGATATGCATCTACTGCCTTTTCATTGCTTCCGATCAGCAATGTGTTAAAACCAATCTCCCCCTTGTGAACTTTATGGGTCGTATGCGTGGTTATGATCAACCGTGGGATATAGGTGAGAACAAAATGGATGGAAAAAAGGGCCAGAAATGAAATATAATAATTTGAATAGGATCGAATTACGTCGTCCAGCACGAGGGTGAAAAATAAAA
The DNA here is from genome assembly GCA_016928305.1 of Bacteroidales bacterium. Taxonomy (GTDB): domain Bacteria; phylum Bacteroidota; class Bacteroidia; order Bacteroidales; family UBA10428; genus UBA5072. The sequence continues at coordinate 49,617 of JAFGKY010000012.1, read as the reverse complement.
AGATCACACCCAGAAATGTATTGCCTATGGTTTGCCAGAACTCACTTAACCGCGATTTTCTGAAAACATCCCGATAATATCCGGATACATAATAAAGGAAAAGCCAGAAGAAGGGTACAAACGATAAGCCAAGGAAGTACTGTATATCCAGTTCCATTTCTATCGGATGACCAAATTTCAGGGGTTCAATATAGACCTTTCTGAAAAAATAGAAAAGACTCCAGCTCATGGCAGCTGCAAGCCAGTCTGAGAAAACATATTTTGCCAGCTGAAACTTGCGATGGACCTTAAATGACTTGACTTTTACATCTTCCCTTTTATCCATTTCCGGTTTTGTATAGAAAACAAACGGCATATTCTGTCCAGAATATGCTACCCGTTGAAATACACAAAAGTATAATTAAGTTTTAATATCTGAAATAGGTTTTGTCAAAGTATTTCAGAATATTGAGAGGAAAAATGAGAAATCATAAAAACTGTAGCCTTTCTGATTGTCTGCTTACCGGCCAGGCTATAAAGAAGATAATGAATGCCATGGTAATTCAGATACAGAAACTTGAGTCTACTCCGAAAAGTATCATGGTAGATTTTCAGCAACTTTTTACCCCAACCCTAAAGGGTGAAGCTGCTGAAAATCAGGCTCCCTTTAGGGACAGGGGTAAACCTGATTTTCAGCTATTCGTGAATCTTTGACTTTTCGGAGTAGACTCAAACTTCAATCTTACAGGTAATATACCAAATACCTGGTATTCCCTGACGATGACAGGAGCCCCTCCCTTTCTCTTAAGCAGAACGGACTGTGGTCCTATTAACCTTGTCCATTATTTTTGTGGTCAGAAAAAAGGCCCTGAAACCATCTTCCGCATTTATGAACAGGCGATTTCTTTCGTTGAGGAGGGTAATAAAGGACACAAAATCTTCCGTGAATTCGTTATTGCGGTGAAAATTGATTGTATCGGCGGTAAAAGTTTCATGGATCCGGTCGGAACGGCTAACGTTCCATACAACGGCATCTTCACGGATAAAATCGATTTGCATTATTTTATCTTTTAGCACAATGGTACCGGTGTGTTCATCTTTTATGGCTGCACAGTTGCAGGTCAATGTAGCTGCACAGCCATTGTCAAATTCAATCCGGGCATTGATAATATCCACACCATCAGAAATCATATTGAGGCCGGTAGCCTTCAGACCAACTACATTCGAATGGGTAAGACCAAGGATAAAATCGAGATTGTGAAGTAGATTAGTAAACAGGTTTTTATCCACGCTGCCTTCCGTGACTTTACTGAAATGATGCATTTCAATCAACCAGATATTGCCATTGAATGCAAACCTGGAATAAAAATTAGCCGGGAATATCCCTGATTTGTAAGGCTTTAGCATTACATTGGCTTCACTGGCCAGTTTGATCAGCTTGTTCGCCTCAGCCACAGTTTTTAGCAATGTAACAGGCAAAAACAGATGCCTGGCATGTTTTAATGCCATAATGGCCAGGTTAAAATACTCACTTTTGCTTTCGGAAATAATAAGGGCGTCTGAAACGGAAACCAGGAACTCAGCATTTGCTATGGTGCTCATCATAGGACAGGTACCATCAATTCCGTTCATATTCTCTGAAAAAAAACCTGTCCATTTGATTTCATTCAGATAATCCAGTGACGGCAAATAAGAAATTATCGGTAACGGTTGCCCTATGATTCCGAGCCTGATCATGCAAAAGGTATTTGCACAAACATAAAATATTTAGAAATCATCAAAGTTTTTTTTAGGTTCAACTTATCAACTATTTTTGTTAAAAATGCGAATTTGCTTATATCTACTATAATTTAATGGAAGACAGTTATCTTCATAAGGGATTGCGTGAAAAACTGGTTGATGAGATTCAGCGGAAGGGGATTCGGGATGAAAGAGTGCTGGAAGCCATACGGAAGGTTCCCCGGCATTTGTTTATGGAAAGCAGCTTTATTAAATTCGCCTATAAAGACCAGGCTTTCCCCATCGGATCGGGACAAACTATTTCACAGCCCTATACGGTGGCCTTTCAGACAGAATTACTGGATGTGAGACCCCATGATAAAGTGCTTGAGATAGGAACGGGTTCGGGATACCAGGCAGCTGTATTGCTTGAAATGGGAGCCCGCATATATACCATTGAACGACAGAAGGAATTGTACCTGAAGGCTCAGACATTGCTTCCGAAACTGGGATACAAACCTTCTTTCTTTTACGGCGATGGTTACCAGGGTCTGCCTACTTATGGCCCTTTTGACCGTATACTGATAACTGCAGCTGCTCCTGCGATACCTACAACATTAATTGAGCAGCTTAAAACCGGTGGCAAAATGGTAGTGCCTGTTGGTGGTTCGGGATCACAGGTTATGACACAGGTGGAAAAAACGGGTCCCGATAAGTATGTAACGCACGAACACGGATGGTTTGTCTTTGTTCCTATGCTAAAAGGCAGGGAATGAATAATGTATTTAATAATCTTTTACGGATAGAAAGGGTAGGATGATAACAGTAAAAACTTTTGTTTTCAACGAATTTCAGGTTAATACTTTTGTTTTGTCCGATGAATCCAACGAATGTATTATCATTGATCCGGGATGTAACCATACATCGCAGCAAAAAGAGCTCACACAATATATAACCTCTCATGCATTGCATCCCGTGATGCTGGTGAACACGCATGCCCATATTGATCATATTGCGGGCAACCTGTTTGTTCAATCGACCTATAATATACCCTTGGCGATGCATGAAGAAGACCGGTTGCTGCTGAAAGGAGCACGACAATTTGCAGACATGTTTGCCTTTCCTATCGATCAGCTGCCTGAACCCGACCAATTTCTGAAAGACGGAGATGAAATACATTTCGGAAATACGGTTTTGATAGTTTTTCATATTCCGGGCCATTCTCCCGGTAGTATTACACTGTATTCCAGGGAAAACAATCTGGTCATTGCCGGTGACGTACTCTTCGACGGGAGCATTGGCCGTTCCGATTTTCCCGGAGGCAATCATAATATCCTGATTAAAGGGATAATGGAAAAACTCATGACGCTTCCCAGGGAAACCCTTGTTTATCCGGGTCACGGGTCAGTTACCTCAATCGGCCATGAATATGATACAAATCCTTTTTTACAGGGACAATAATTTGGAACTTGATGGTTTGAAAACCTGCCCGACGGTTTACCTGCCGAAGGCATGGCAGGCGGGATTGAAAATTTGTATATTGCTGGTAAAAAGTGTACCCGTCTGACGTTTGACCACCGAAAGACAGGGCAGAATATGAAAAGTAAACAACAATGAATTAAACAACAAATCATTATATATTCTATGTCCGTAAACCAATTTGTATATCGCCACATTGGCCCCAGGCCTGATGAGATCAATAAGATGACAAAACGTGTTGGATTGAATTCCCTGGATGAATTGATCGATAAAACGGTTCCTCCTGACATCCGTCTCCAAAAACCGCTTGAGCTGGCTGATGGTATTTCAGAATATGAATATCTCAATCGTTTACGCGATATTGCCCGGAAAAATAAAATATTCAGATCCTATATCGGGATGGGATATTACGGGACTATTCTTCCTCCTGTGATCCAGCGCAATGTGCTCGAAAACCCTGCGTGGTATACATCTTATACTCCTTATCAGGCAGAGATTTCACAGGGCAGGCTCGAAGCTTTGCTGAATTTTCAAACCGTCATTACGGAACTTACCGGTATGGAAATTGCCAACGCCTCGTTGCTTGATGAAGGAACAGCCGCGGCAGAAGCCATGATAATGATGTTCAATGCCCGGTCGAAGGAAGCAGTAAAAGATGGTAAAAATACCTTTTTTGCCGATGAGAATATATTGCCGCAGACACTCGATGTTTTGAAAACCCGGTCGGAAGCATTGGGTATCCGGCTGATCACAGGCCGGTATGATGATTTCGCCTTGGAAAAGGATGTCTACGGGATAATGGTTCAGTATCCTGATAAAAACGGTCAGTTACGTGATTATCGCAAACTGGTTGAATCGGCTCATGCTTCGGGAATCACGCTGGCTGTTTCCGCTGATATTCTGAGTCTGGCAATCCTTACACCTCCCGGTGAATGGGGGGCCGATGTGGTATTTGGATCTACACAAAGGCTGGGTATTCCTATGGGATATGGAGGACCGCATGCAGCTTACTTTGCCGTCCGCGATTCATTCAGGCGTTTTTTGCCCGGCCGCATTATAGGTGTAACCGTCGACAGGCACGGAAGATATGCACTCAGGATGGCATTGCAGACACGCGAACAACATATCAAACGTGAACGTGCCACATCGAATATATGCACGGCACAGGCATTGCTGGCAACTATGACAGGACTGTATGCCGTATATCATGGTGCTGAAGGGCTGAGAAACATTGCCCTTACGATCCACCGTTCTGCAGGAATGCTTGAACAGCAGCTCAGCATGCTGGGATGTAAGCAACGAAACCGTGATTATTTTGATACACTCGATATTGAGTTGTCCGAAAAGATATCGGTGGAGAACCTGAGATCTATTGCCATTGACCATGAGATAAACTTCCTGTATTCCGGAAATAAATCTGTCAGGATTAGCCTTGATGAAACAGTTACGATTGAAGATCTGAACCGCATCGTGGATGTATTCTCCCGTGCTGTTGGGAAACACATCCCTCCGGTAGGCAAACTTGAAGAAAAAACCTTTTTTAATGAGGTTTATAACCGCCGGAGTCAATTCCTGCAGCATGAGGTATTCAGGCGATTTCAATCAGAAACAGAGATGATGCGATATATCAAACGACTTGAGCGCAAGGATTTTTCGCTGACCCATTCCATGATCTCTCTTGGTTCGTGTACCATGAAACTGAATGCAGCCGTTGAAATGTTCGCGCTGAGCTGGCCCGAATTCGGGAACATTCATCCTTTTGTTCCCCTGGATCAGGCTGAAGGTTATCATCAGCTTTTTTTTGAATTAGGCAATTTTCTTAAGGTAATTACAGGTTTTGAGGCAATTTCGTTTCAGCCAAACTCGGGAGCCGCCGGTGAATATGCCGGATTGATGGTAATACGGAAATACCATCAGAGCCGGGGTGAAGGTGGCCGGAATGTAGTGCTCATACCTGCTTCAGCTCACGGTACAAACCCTGCAAGTGCGGCCATGGCAGGTATGGAAGTGGTTGTTGTCAGGTGCGATGACCACGGAAATATCGATATTGGTGATTTAAAGGAGAAAGTCCTTGACCATAAGGCTCAACTGGCCGCTTTCATGATAACCTATCCTTCCACGCATGGCGTTTTTGAAAGCGCTGTGAGGCAAATGGCAGAAATAATTCATGATGCCGGAGGCCAGGTATACATGGACGGAGCTAATATGAATGCGCAGGTAGGGCTTACCAATCCGGCCCTTATTGGTGCCGATGTTTGCCATCTTAACTTGCATAAGACCTTTGCGATACCTCATGGAGGAGGAGGGCCCGGTATGGGGCCCATTGCCGTAGCTGACCACCTGGTGGAGTTTTTGCCCACACACCCGGTTATTCCAACCGGCGGGATAAATGGAACGTCAGCTGTTGCCTCAGCTCCTTTTGGCAGTGCCAGTATTTTGACAATCAGTCATGCCTATTGCTGTTTGCTGGGAGGCGAAGGCCTTACCATGGCATCCAAAATAGCCATATTGAATGCCAATTATATAGCTGCCAGGGTTAAGGACTATTATTCGGTGCTCTACAAAGGAGAAAATGGTTATGTCGCTCATGAGATGATCCTCGATTGCAGGGAATTCAAACAAACAACTGAGATTACCGAAACAGATATTGCCAAACGGCTGATGGATTATGGTTTCCATGCTCCTACCCTGTCTTTTCCCGTTCATGGTACCCTGATGGTTGAACCTACAGAAAGTGAATCCATGCAGGAACTCGACCGGTTTACCGAGACACTGATCGCTATTCATCACGAGATCACAGAAGTAAAAAATTCCGGAAATCTTACGGATAATGTATTAAAAAATGCTCCGCATACCCAGGAAGTAATAGCTGCTGAAGAATGGAATCATTCCTATTCGCGATGCAAGGCTGCGTTTCCGCTACCATGGGTGGCCGATAACAAATTCTGGCCGGGCTCAGGCCGTGTTGACGATGCCTATGGTGATCGTAACCTGGTTTGTACCTGTGCACCTATTGATGCATACAGGTTTGGGGAGGGAGAAAAGCAGTAAACAGTAAACAGTTAACGGTTAACGGTTCACTTTTCACTGTTCACTTTTCGTTTTTCACTTTTCATTGTTCACTTTTCCTATACCCCCTCCATTTTTCCAGTACCTGCTGAAAATCATCGGGGAGTTCGGAATCGAAAGACATGCTGTTGCCTGTTTCAGGATGCACAAATACCAGTGATTTTGCATGAAGGGCATGACGGGGCATAATGGTAAAGCAATTTTTTACAAATTGCCTGTATTTGGAAAATGTGGTGCCTCTTACTATTTTGTCACCTCCGTACCGTTCGTCATTGAAAACAGGGTGCCCGGTATATTCCATATGTACCCTTATCTGGTGTGTTCTTCCTGTTTCAAGCCTGCATTCCAGCAGGGTCACATATCCCAGATTTTCAATTACACGATAGTGAGTGATAGCCGACTTACCCTGATTGCCTTCGGGGAATACCTGCATCTTCATGCGGTCTTTGATGCAACGTCCGATATTTCCTTCTATCGTACCCGCTTCGTTGTCAAAATGTCCCCATACCAGAGCTATATAGGTTCGTTGTGTGGTCCGGTCGAAAAATTGCCTGGCCAGCCGGTTCAGTGCGATTTCATTTTTAGCAATGACGAGAATTCCCGAGGTGTCTTTATCAATCCGGTGAACAAGACCGGGTCTCATCTCCCCCGATTTAAACAGGGGGATTTCTTTCAGGTGCCAGGCGAGGGCATTGACCAGCGTTCCCGTATAGTTTCCGTGACCGGGATGAACCACCATACCGGCCTCTTTATTGACAACAACGATCGATTCATCTTCATAAAGGATCTTCAGTGGTATTTCTTCCGGAATGAGTTCGAATTCATGATGCGGATAGGGCAGGACGATGGAAATCACGTCAGCAGGCTTAACCTTGTAATTGGGCTTTACAGTGGTTCCGTTAACCAGTATGTTCCCGGCTTTTGCCGCTTGTTGTAATTTATTGCGCGATACATCCTCAAGCCGGTTTCCCAGGAATTTATCGATGCGCAGCATGGCCTGTCCCCGGTCAACCAATATGCGGTGATGTTCAAATAATTCCGACTGTTCATAGGGTTCTTCCTGCATGGTATTCTGAATTACCGGCAGATGATGAATCTGGAAGTGATCTGACCGGAATGTAAAACTACTTTGAGAATATAAGAACCGGATTTCAGGTGGCTGACTGGAAGGGCACGGGTCAATTCATGTGTATACACCTGGCGTCCTGTGATATCGTATACCTGTATGATGCCACCCTCCTTAACAGCCGTTTCGGGAAGAGCTATCTGAAGCAGGTCATTTGCCGGATTGGGAAACAAGGTCAGGATTTCGTTGCCCGATACTTCATCGGAAATACCAGAAGGTGTTTCCTGTGTACTGAAAACCGGCCGCATCATTAGCGATCCTGCAGGATCCAGGTTGTCAACAGCAAACCACGACCCGGTGATATTCACCAGTATGTCTTTCCGGTTATCATGACTGACATCGTACCCGATATTCAGGAAATCTTCCGATAACTGTTTGATACCTATGAATATAGTATCTTCTACCCCTATTTCACGTGATAATGGAATGTGGTATCGCTTAAATTCAAGTAATCCGAGGTTGGGATCCGGATAGAATTCTTCCTGCGATACGTATAGTGTATCACCGGGGAAGCCATTCCTGCAATTCCAGATACACAGATTAAAACCCAGGTCTGCCGTATAGTTGTTCCTGGTTTTATTGAAAAATATATCGACACCCCTGATCGTATCCTGCTTGAGAAGAGGAAACCTGTATGCCAGCATGGCTCCGGCAGTCGATTCACCTGAGATTCCGAATCCATACTCCGCAGTTCCGTCATCATAAGCATAATAATCCCGGAATAACAGGTTGTATTTGACCGTGTCATTACCCCGGTATTGACTGGCATCTGTGTATATGTACGATGTTATTTCAAATAGGCCGTAATCGGAGGATGTATAGGCGAAACTGTGATAAAACGGATCATTTCTTATCCACAGGGAGCCGGGTCCTAATGTATCTTCATATACTTCATAATAACTTATCTCATTTGTCATGACATCTTTAACCTGGTATGAACGATGAACCAGGACCGGATCGAAATTCTCAAGATTTCTGAGCACGTACCTGACTTTATTCTTGCCAACACTGTTCGGGTAAGTCAGATGGAGCCAGGGAACGGTCGTGTAATTGAAAAGCAGGTCTGTCAACGGATCAACGAAGGCAATATCATTAATTGACTCATGGTTGGCTTGTGGCTCCGTATTCAGCATTACATAATCGATATGCCATTGATCGACATTGCTCAGCGCTCCAAACTTGCCCCTGACCTCGTCGGCCGACATGCTGGTATAATTCCGGAACCTGAACCGGAAACCATCTTCATAGAGGCTGGGAGGAATTGGCAGTATTTCCTGCTGGAAAGGTTCTGCCGCCTCGGCTGAAGCTTTCCATGCCCAAATCCATTTATTATTCAGAGGGGAGAAATACTCCAGGACAAGTGAGTCCATGGGATCCGGCAGTTCACCCTTCCCGCCTGCCTGATAATAAAAGCTCAGCAAGACCTGTTCGGAACTGTTTTTATATGGGAGCAGGTTAAAGGCCACCGATGTTAAGGTATCGGAAGGAGTAACCCGGTCGTTGATGGCATAAACATTACCCAATTCATCAATGGCATCCAGGGTGGCCACTCCGATGGATGGAGGCAGTTCGGGAAATGAAGAATTAATAAAGGCGCTGATATCGGTCCATTTATCCGGGTCCGGAAAAACACGAACGGTTGAAAAATCATCGAAAAATGGAAGCGAAATGCTTTTTGCAGCAACGGTTGATTTTTTACGTTTGCTTTGTTCCCTTAAAGCTTTCTTTATTTCCTGATTTTCTGTAAGGCCTATCAGTTGCTGTCCCCTGAGCTCAATACCCGGAAAGATCAGCAAAAGTAACAGCAAACCTGCAACACAACTATTAATCCAATAATGCTTTCTCTTCATCTGTTTTTATTGTCAGGGTATCTTTTGCCGGAATCTTAGTGGAATCCATGGTGATCCATACATCAATGGAAGAACCCATCGGAAGCATCGATTCAGGAGCTGCTTCAGGACGTTGCTGGTAGATCCATGCATTTGTTCTGTCTTCTTCATTTTCAATGGTATTATCATCCAGTATGCCACCGATTCGTAAATACCTGTCGGCCGCTTTCGTTTTTGCCTCTTCGAGTCTCAGGCCTGTGAGAACGGGAATAAGGGATAACTCATCGCTGAGGCCTTTACCTAATACCAGATTAATGTAAGAACCCTTACTCACGGAATCACCCGGTTGAATTTCTTTCCCGTGAAGTTTTTGCCGTAATACCAGATTGATACCTATATCGGGTTCATAGGTTACCTCCCCCAATTTTAAGCTGAATGATTCAAGTCTGGCCTTGGCCTGCCTGAAGGTCAGCGAAACAAGATCGGGCATGGGCACCCGTTCCGGATTCATGGCATTCATGGTAAGAAAGATTTTGCGGTGCCTTTTGACTTTTAATCCGGGTTTGGGATAGTGATCAACAACTGTTCCAGGATCAAAGTCAGTAAGAAATACTGAATCAAATACCACAATCTGCAATTGTTCACTCGTTGCCTTAGCCCGGGCTCCTTCGAGTGTCATCCGGCTCAGATCAGGAACAGTAAGTTCTTCACTATGCCGGGTGTATAACTTCAGTGACAGTATTATTAACAAAGTACCTGCCGGAACGATCAGGCAGGCAAGTATGATGTTCCGGATAAGGATGTGATGCACAATGAACCGGTATATTTTTCTGATGATGTTGCTGGATTTTTCAGAATTCATACTTTCGATACGATAATAGTTAAACGGCAGAACAAATATAAAATTATATTATGATTATCAGAAATTACCCGGGCAATTGAACCTACAGGATAAATTTCAGCAGGAAAACAGCACACAGGATGTACATTACCAGCGAAACCTGTTTCCATCTGCCGGTGAGGACTTTCAGGAAAACATAACTCATCATGCCAACGATAATCCCTTCGGAAATGCTCAGGGTAAGCGGCATGATAATGATCGTGAGAAACACGGGAATCGCTTCGGAATAGTCTTCAAGATCGATATGCCGGATGGGACTGATCATGAAAAGACCGACGATGACCAGCACAGGGGCAATAGCCACGGCAGGGACCATGCTGAATACAGGATAAAGAAAAAGCGCCAGAAGAAACAGCAGGGCTACCATCAGGGTGGTAAGGCCGGTACGACCACCGGCAGAAATGCCCGATGCGCTTTCGATGTATGAAGTTACTGTACTTGTACCCAGCAAGGCTCCCGTGATCGTTCCGATTGCATCAGCCAGCAGAGCCTGTTTAACCCTGGGAACACGGCCTTTGTTGTCGAGCAGTTCTGCTTTTGAACAAACCCCGACAAGAGTTCCTACCGTATCAAACACATCAACAAACAGAAAAGTAAAGACAACAGCAATCAGGTCGGGATGGGTAAGCAAAGAAAGATCAATGGCCAAAAAGGTGGGACCTAACGAGGGCGGAGCGGTTATCAGCGATCCTCCCGGCATCTGTGTGATTCCAATGGGTATGCCGATAAGGGTAACAATCAGCATACCCAGGATCAGGGCCCCCTTTATCCTGAATACCAGCAACGCCCCCGTGATAATAATACCCGCCAGTGACAGCAGAACACCCGGATCGGATGTGTCTCCGATCTTCAGCAGTGTGCTGGGATCCCCGATGATTATTTCTGCATTTTTCAGCCCGATAAAGGCAATGAATAAACCGATACCAACCGATATAGCAAGTTTAAGGTTGGCAGGTATGCTGTTGATGATGGCTTCACGGATATTGAAAAACGACATGATGATAAACAGGATGCCTTCGATAAAAACGGCAGTCAACGCTGTTTGCCAGCTGTATCCCATACCTGTCACCACCGTATAGGCAAAGAAAGCATTGAGACCCATACCGGGAGCCAGGGCAACAGGCAGATTGGCGGCGACAGCCATAAAGATCATGGCAACCACGGAAGATAAAATAGTCGCCGTGAAAACAGCGTTCCTGTCCATCCCGGCATCTCCCAGTATCTGGGGATTGACTGCCAGGATATATGCCATGGTCATGAAAGTGGTTAATCCCCCCAGTATCTCATTGCGGATGCTGGTGTTTTTCTCTTTCAGATGAAAAATCTTTTCAAGCATGGTGGTTTAACATATTTCACGGTTATACGTTGGGACGGTTACGCTGCATGGTTTGTTTGGCCTTTGAGCGGGTCCGCAGTCCACGGAAATCTGTAAATCTGTCAACCTGAAAATCTGTCAATATATTTATTGGCACCCCGTCGGGGTAAGGTATCAAAGATAATGAAATCTAAAATTCCCACCGGAAACCCAGTGTCGGCATAAATTGCCAGTCGGTTGGCCCTACCGGAAAGTTTTTGTCAATTTCTACTTCGCCTCCCACAGCAATTTTAGGGGTGATCATAAACCAGATCTGTGGCTCGCTCTGGAATACGATCTCTTTTTCATCGCGGTTGTCTGTTTTATCCTGTGACCATATATCGATAAAGCCGGTAAGCAAAAGGCGATTCTTCCACAAGTATTGAAACCAGGCAGTAGTGAACTGAAAATCAGGGTCGTCCATACCTCTTGGCAACCTGCACAACAACATGGTTGAAAAAACGGTTTTACCGATATGGATCGGATAGCCGAGACCGGTTAGCAATACGCTGTTGAAACTGAAGGCTGTCATTATTTGGCTGGCAGTATCCCGCCCGGCCCCGAAACCGTCGTTGTATTCAATATGAAAGGCAAGCTCCTCCAATCCTTTTATTTTTTTAATTCCCGGTATATAAAATTCCCGGTAGATTTCCCAGTATGCAGCTGACATGCTGCGAAGTTTACCCTCGGCATCAAAATGGGAATTGTGGTCAAAATCCACGAACCAGAATGTCGATCCCAGGCTATCGGGTTTAAACATTTCCAGGGTAGCTGTCAGAAATTTCCTGTCCTTTCCGAAATCGTAATGAAGCTGGAGGTTTTGGGCAGAAAGTGAAACGAATGCCATTAGTAATGTAAAAAGGCTTATTATTTTCATTTGATTAATGGGTGATTTGGTTTTGGACTGCAAATATAGACTTACTTGCGGATTGAAACAAAAAGTAGTTAATAGTTCACTGTTAACTGTTAACTATATTTATAATACGCCTGGCATGCTCCCTCATTCGAAACCATGCAGGCTCCGATCGGATTCACCGGTGTACATGCCTTTCCGAATAACTTGCATTCAACCGGTTTTTTCAGCCCTTTCAGTACCTCACCGCACAGGCATTCGGGTGGTTCTTTAACGGGTTCAACCGTAACGGGCAGTTGTTTATATGCATCAAAGGCCGAAAATTCCTTACGGATAGCCATGCCGCTCCCGGGTATGACACCAAGACCCCGCCACCAGTCGTCGCATGACTCAAAAACGGTATCCACGAGGCTTTTTGCCTTTTGGTTGCCTTCGGGGGTAACCACCCTTGTGTACTGAATTTCAAGCTTCCGTTCGCCTCTTTCGACCTGTTGAACGATCAGGTAAATGGATTGAAGCAGGTCAACCGGTTCAAACCCCGATATTACGATCGATATCGGGTGTTTTTTCAACAGCGTAGCATACATATCAGCACCGGCAACAGTACTGACGTGACCGGGACCAATGTATCCATCGATTTTAATACCTGCATCAATAAGTGCCATCATGGCCCGGGGCATGGTTTTGTGTGAACTCAGCAGGTGAAAATTGGGAATCTTTTGTCGCAGTGCTTCGAGGATGGCCACGGCACTTGATGGGGTTGTGGTTTCAAAACCAATACCCGGAAATACGATCTTTTTGTCCGGGTTGTTTTGGGCAATCTCGAGTGCATCAAGGGTTGAATACACCACCTGTACGTCGTAACCTGCAGCCTTTTCGCGTTCGAGGGTTGATGATGAACCCGGGACACGTATCAGATCACCGTATGTGGTCAGTATGACATCAGGCAGCCGGCACATGGCAACAGCTGTATCGATGAATGAACGGCTGGTGACACACACCGGGCAACCCGGACCCGACAACAATTCGATCGTAGCCGGAAGCAGGGAAGGAATCCCGAACCGGTGAATGGCCATGGTATGTCCGCCGCAAACCTCCATGATCCGGACCGGCTTATGGGAAAGCTTGCGGATGTTTTCAGCAAGAATTTTTACCAGTGCGCTGTTCCTGAATTCATCAATATATCTCACAATGCTGATTATGGTTTGGTTGAAGTCCGAAAAAAACCTGCCCCGGCGCACCGGAGGAATATAAAATCTCCAACACGGAAGGTGATTTGTATTTGGTCTTCTCTTCGCTGTTCATCATTCGATGTTCCTTGTTCGATATTCCAATACAATAAATAATGTCATTACGGATCTTTCGGTTTTTCTTCTTCCCCCGCCTTTTCCAGCTGTCGGATCAACTCGATGGTTTCCAGCGCTTCTTCTTCACTTATCTTTTGAAGTGCAAAACCGGTGTGTACAAGCACATAATCGCCCACATGCACATCATCCACCAGGTGCATGCCTATATTGACAAGCATGCCTCCGACGGAAACCCTGGCTGAATTTCCATCCACTGATATAACTTTTGCCGGAATACTTAAACACATGTTTTTTATCGTGATTTATTCTCCCGATACCGCGCGGCAACCATAAGCTGACCCAGGGCAATACCTCCGTCATTGCAAGGGATTTGGCTGCCCAGGTATACATCCAGCCCTTTATCTGCCAGCAGCCTCATCGTTTTTTCGGTCACGTATTTATTCTGAAATGATCCTCCGGCAAGCACTACCTTAGTAATGCCTGTTTCTTGCCGGATCTGGCTTACCGATTCAAATATAGACCAAATAATTGAATTATGGAACCGGGCAGAAATGACGGGTAATGAAATATTCTCTTTTATATCTTTTACTACCTGTCTGATGGTTTCATCAAAACAAATGGCAGTATTGATCTCAACGTCATACCGGTCGGTAATTCTTTCAGCCAGGACAGATTCCAGCCGCATTGGCGCCTCGGCATGAAACAGCGCATGGGTACAGATTCCTGCAATTGCTGCAATTCCATCAAAAAGACGGCCGCATCCGGAAGAGAGCGGTGTGTTGATCTTCTTTTCCAGTGCTTCAGTAACAGAAACAACAACTTTTTTATCAAGATCACGGATAAAGGGAATATCAAGATCCGAAAAATGTTTACCATACACTTTGTAAAGCAATGAGATTCCGGTTCTCCATGTTTCACTTGTCACTTTGTCTCCGCCCGGCAGGGCTATATAATCAAAATGCATGCAGCGACGAAATTCATCCAGTGTGGCAACCATGAATTCGCTACCCCAGGTGTTGCCGTCGGTCCCATAACCGGTACCATCAAAACAAACGCCGATCACAGGTTCATCAAGCCCATACTCTGCCATGCAGGCTGCGATGTGTGCATGGTGATGCTGTACAGTGACAACTTCAATTCCAAGGTTTTGTGCATACCGGGTTGAAAGATAATCGGGATGCATATCTGTTGCCAGAAGAGAAGGCGTTATACGGTAAAGCTTTTTAAACCGTTCGATGATTTCTGTGTAAAATACATAGGTTTCGGCATTCTTCAAGTCACCTATGTGCTGGCTCAGGATAGCCTGGTTTCCTTTTCCGATACAAAAACAATTGGATAATTCAGCGCCGGTGGCAAGGATCCCATCAACATTTAATGAAACGTCTATGGGGGAGGGTACATACCCTCTCGATCGCCGTATTATTCTCTCTTTGCCACCCATAAACCGGGTCACCGAATCATCGTTCCGGTTGAAAATATCGCGGTTATACGTTAGTATGGCACCCGTAATATCCCGGAAAGCAATAAGGGCGGTTTCGTTTTCAATAACAATGGGTTCTTCGGCAAAATTACCGCTGGTAAGCACAAGCGCATCCGTGTGAAGTTCTTTAAACAACCGGTAATGAAACGGCATATAGGGAAGAAAAGCCCCGATGGTGTTCAGACCGATACACACACCCCGGGTCATTTCCTTTATGCTGTTGAGCAGTACAATGGGCCGCCTCCATGATGTCAGCAAGATGGCTTCATGCTCCGATACATGAGTAAATTTTTTTACAGACAACAGATCCCTGAACATAACTGCAAACGGTTTGCCTTCGCGTTTTTTAGCATTTCTCAACCGGCTGACCGCCTCCGGGTTCAGGGCATCACACATGAGGTGAAATCCACCGACTCCTTTTACAGCAACGATGCTGCCTTCTCTGATGTATCGTGCAACAGTGCTGATGATGGCCGGGAAGTTCTCTTCCAACCGGTCATCATAATGCAACGTATACTTTGGCCCGCAAGCATTACATGCTATCGGCTGGGCATGGAATCTTCTGTCGAGCATGTTTTCGTATTCGGAACGGCACACCTCACACATGGTGAATCCGCTCATGGTGGTTTTATCACGGTCATACGGGAAATCATGAATAATGGAAAACCTCGGACCGCAGTTGGTGCAGTTGATGAACGGGTAATCCAGCCGATGAGACTGCCGCCTCATGTCATCGAGGCAATCCGGACAAACGGCTATGTCGGGACTTATCTCGGAAGTCTCATCCGACAGATCCTGGCTGGATAATATCCTGAAATCCTGCAGGTATTCCGGAATATCGTTGTCAACGGTGATCTCTTTTACCTCCGCAACAACAGGGGCCTGATTTCTGAGATCTTCAACAAAAAGCGGCAGAGTACCTGCATCTCCTTCGATCTTTATCACCACAGCATCGTTCCGGTTCACGACCCATCCACTGAGGTTATGCTGTTTAGCCAGTCGGTAGACAAAAGGTCTGTATCCCACACCCTGTACCCGTCCTTCCACCCTGATAAGCAATGCTGTTGGTTCACTCATTGAAGACAATCCTATATAGCTTGCAAATTGAATAAAATCCAGTAAATTTAACCATGACTAAAATAGGAAATTTACCGATACCGTTGCAAAAGAAACTTCCACCACGCAGTGTTGAGAGGCTCAGCAAGTACCGTCGCCTGTTAGGTGCTATTCATCCGGGGAACGGTGAATATATTTTCTCTCATGACCTTGCGCAATTGCTTAACCTGACACCCGAACAGGTAAGGCGTGATCTTATGCTGATCGGCCTGACAGGCAGTCGTCGTAAGGGATACAGCATTAAAGCACTGATTGAGCTCATTGGAAAAACAATTGACAAGAGGGAAGGGTATAATGTTGCAATAGTTGGAGTAGGGAATCTTGGCAAAGCCATTACGGCTTTTATCCGGAAGACACATACAAGGCTCAACATTGTGGCTGCCTTCGATGTGGATTCCAGTAAGATTAACAAGGAAACGGCCGGTGTTTTTTGCTATGATATCAGCCAGATCCCTACGGTCGTCCGGAAGCTGAAGATCAGCATTGTCATACTCACGGTACCTTCCCACGTTGTGAAAGAAATAACCGGAACACTTGTCAGCAGTGGTATTAAGGGGATCCTGAATTTTACATCGGTACACCTTGATGTTCCATCCGACGTTTATCTTAAGGACTATGACATCATAACTTCACTGGAAGAGATTGGTTTTTTTATCAAGAAATAATCGGCTATGAAAAAGTTTCTCATCATTTCTGTTTTCGCACTGATCTGTTGCCTGTCAGGTCATGCCCAGCACCTGGCAGCTTTCAGCGATAATATGGACAAATTCTATGTCTTTGACAGGGGTCAGATAAAACAGCTGGAATACCTGAAGGTAAAGGATTTCAGTGTTGGCGGCAATTGCCTGCTATACAAGGACAACCGAAACCGTCTTAAAATGTATTATGATGGCGAGGTTTCTGAACTCTCGATCAACAACATCAGCGATTTTAAGGCACTGGATTACCTGGCGGTATATTCCTATGCAGGCATTATCCATATTATTGAGGATGGCAAGGTTAGAACCATTAATACCCACTCGCTGCATTATTATGCTGAGGACAGCCTGGTTGCTTTTTATGACGCTACGCAGAGTTTCCTGGCCGCTTATTACCGTGGAAGGATATTCAGGCTGGAAGATGGTCTGGTTGGAGAGCAGCCATCTGCTTTCCGTTGCGGTGATAATATAATTGCCTATTTGTCACCGCGTACGGGCGATTTAATGGTTTTTTACCAGGCCCGCACCTATAGCCTTGAACCCTTTGTGGACGAAGGCACTTTTAAAGCAGGCACGGATATAGTGGCATATATGAATGCTGCTGACCAGAAGTTTAAAGTGTTTTACCGGGGCAGGACCTATGTTATCGAAGATTTCCCCCCGTTATCCTACAAAGTAGGAGACGGGATCGTGGCTTATGTTGATAATACCGAACGATTCAAGCTTTTCTATGAGGGAGAGGTAATTGACCTGTCGAGTGTTACTCCGGGCTTTTACGATGTGCAGAACCGGATTGTGGTATTTGAAGAACAGGGGTATTTTAAGACATGGTACAAGGATCGGTTGTATGAGCTTGAGAATTATGTTCCTGCAAAGTGGGAAGCACATTGGAATACCATAGTCTATATTGACCAGAACAGGAATATCAAAGTATTCCGGGATGGTGAAAACAAGGTGCTGACCTATGATATTGTCGAAGACCTTGCATTGTACAGGGATTTAATTGTTACCAACAAAGGGCTGAACAACTATAATATCTATTATAACGGCAAAAAATATTAAGATAAGAAAATGAGAGGCGTCTCCCGACGGATATGTCGTCGGAGTTTTCAACAAGACACAGGGATCAAAACCGGACAGGGAAGCTGATCCTTATCATAAAAGGATATCCATGGATGTAAAAGGCATATCAAATGCCTTAGCTACGTTCTCATAAACACATTTTCCTTTATAGAGATTCATCCCTTTTTTAAGGGCCTCTGACCGGCGGCAGGCTTCCTCGAGTCCCAGCTCAGCGATCATCAGCCCGTAGGGAAGGGTTGCACTGGTAAGGGCTTTGGTGGAAGTCAGTGCGACGGCTCCCGGCATATTGGCAACACCGTAATGCACAACGCCATCGATGACGTATACCGGGTTGTCGTGGGTAGTGGGTTTGATGGTCTCCACGCATCCACCCTGGTCAACCGCCACGTCAACAATAACAGCACCGGGTTTCATGATCTTCAGCTGATCGCGTTTAACCAGTACCGGTGCTTTGGCCCCGGGTAATAACACCGCTCCGATGATCAGGTCGCATTCCTGCAATACCTTCTCAACGTTGGCGTCTGTGCTGTAAAGGGCCGTGATCCTCGATCCGAAAATATCATCAAGGTATGCAAGCCTTCGTGCATCAATATCGAGTATGGTAACTTCGGCCCCGATGCCGGTGGCGATTTTGCAAGCATTGGTGCCGACGACACCACCGCCGATAATCCCTACTTTACCACGCTCAACGCCGGGCACTCCCCCCAGCAAAACACCCCGGCCACCAAAGGTCTTTTCGAGGTATTTGGCACCTTCCTGCACGGCAAGCCTTCCGGCAATTTCACTCATGGGCTGAAGACAGGGAAGACGTCCTTCCTTTTCTTCAATGGTTTCATAGGCTACACCTTTGATGCCGGCCTTTAACAATGCTTCTGTCAAAATCCTGTCTGCCGCAAGATGAAGGTATGTGAATAAAATCTGGTCTTCTTTGAACAGACCGTATTCTTCAGGCAAAGGCTCCTTGACTTTCACAATCATTTCACTGTTGCTGAAAATAACCTTCCGGTCTTCAACGGTTGTTGCGCCTGCTTCAACGTATTCTTCATCCTTAAAACCGGCTGCCTCCCCGGCTCCTTTTTGAATCATTACTTCATGGCCTCTGGATACATACGATCTAACATCTGAAGGGATTAAGCCAACCCTGTACTCGTGTTTTTTGATTTCTTTCAGGCATCCGATTTTCATACACTTGGTTATTATAATTTTTTGTAATCAGGTAAATTTCAGGAACAAAGGAATAAAAGTCGACGCTTCAATAAAATGATTTTGATCATTAGTACCGGTGTTGACGGCGGATCATTCAGACTGTGCGTGATTGCCCAGAACAACTACTGTTTTTCGCTTACCGTATTCCCCCTCTCCATCTTGGAGAGGGGCAGGGGTGAGGAGGATCTACCCTATTCTCAACACCCAATTCCCAACACCTAACACCACCATTCACCCTCATCCTTCCTCACACCATCACTCCTTCTTTCCATCCCATCTTAATCAGTTCAATCAGGTTTGGATCAGCTGTGCCAAGGTGATGGCGGGTATCGGCCAGCAGGATATGCTTGGCAGGTGGATTCAGCGGTTTGTCTTCCCCGAAGTACTCCTTCCGCCTGGCCTGGATGATCTGAAGACCGATCGAATCAACCGACACGGGATCAAATCCAATAATCAGACCCTTGTATGGCCAGGTATATTCTTTGTTATAATGGTGCGGACCCACTCCGTGAAAAAGAGGAGTAAGCATCACCAGTATGTGCAACCGTGATTTTCCTTTCACAATAGGCAGCTCAAAAAGAGTGGCAAGATCGGCACAGGAATCCGGGTGATACGATGGGGGCTTGTCGGAAAACATGATGTAGTTCTTAATAAGGCTTCCCACACCCGACCATGCATGTGTACGCATGGGCCTGACATTGATAAGAGCGGTGGATTGCTGAAAAACAGGATCACGGTATACTCCCTTATCCCTTATGCTTATTTTATCTTCTTTTACGCCTGTTTCCATTACTCTTTTTTTAATGGCATTCTCGAGTTCAGTGGGAGTTGCAAGGGATGGCCATGTATTTGTTTTGATCCCGACGATATCATCAGGCTTAATAATACCTGACCAGGCATCAGCAATGCTTGTTTTTCCGGTAAGTCTCAGTAAGGCTTTGTCAAGCATATCCTGTATCACCGATGCATTGACCTTGCCTTCTGCATCAATTACATTTTCTTCGCGTATTAAAATAACACGGCTTTGCTTTTTACCGGTTGCCCCCCGGATTTTAGCCGGGAAATTCATCAGAATGGCGCTTCCGGCTGCCAAAGCAGCTGCCCTCTTCAGCATGCTGCGGCGTGTGATCATGGTCTTTTTCATGGATTTCAATATTTGTTTCAAAGGTTAAGTTGCAACTATGCAATGAGAGCTGATGCTGTTGTTAATCTTGCAGGGCTTAATTCATAAGATCAAAACCTTTACCTGTTCCAGCAGATTAATAGCCATCTCCCTGTTTTCAGCGTTAAATACTCCTGCCAGTGTATTGCCATACAAACCGGCGGCCATCCAGGTATCGTCTTCCATTTTAGTGGTGTTCTCGGTCAGACCTTCGGGGAAGAAATGATCACCGAAGGAAGCAAAGGCCTGTTCTGCCTTTACAGTATCGGGATACTGAATCAGCAAAAGATAAAGCCTTTTTTCCGGGGGGCCGTATTTTGCCAGCACGGCCGGAGTATCGTCATTCACTCCAAGGATGTTTTCCGATGCAATAAAATAATAAGAATTAAGCCATATATAGTGATGAAAATAAAGGTATCCTCCGGGAACAAGTCCCTCTGCCGGCAATGCTGAAAGTATTGCGGGTTGTTCGCCGGTATTTTTCAGATGTTCATCAATGAAACCTGCCAGCGCATGCAGCAACTGTTCAGCTTCTTCTGTCGTTTCACCTGTCACCAGCGACACCCAGTACTTGTCCTTCCAGAAGAACTGCGCTCCGTTAATGTAATAGGAACCCTGACCGTAATCCTTTTCTTCTTTATCGCGGGTCTGGCTGTATACACCAAATGCATCCGGTGCACTGCCCATATCGAATATTTCGGCTGTCACTTCGGGTTGCCCTTCCTTCGTGTAACGACAGGTGATGGCACATTTGAATCCATAAGAAATATATAATTCAGCACCGCCATCGATGTAATCATACAGGGCCTCACGGCTGTCAATGAGCTTCTTTTCTGCCATCGTCCATCCGCTGATATGAAGGGGTAGCTCCGGGAACTGCTGTGCGTGTATCATAGTGTTATAAAGGATCAGGATACATGTTCTGAATAATAAACGCTGAAGTTTCATAAACGCTGAAAAAATAAAATAAGGATAAAAGGTACAACGGTATAATCATTTTTGCAACATCAAACCGGCCATTTTTCAATCGGTTAAATCAGAATTCATTTATGCTTTTTTTTATGTATTTTTATTGATGGTTAAATTACAGGCAACGTTGCGTTTTATAAAACAATTGTTATTTTCTGTACAATGAAGATACAAATTCTTATACCCGTATTTATTCTGATACTTTTTTCCTGTAACCGGCAAGGAGATCAACGTAGGTATTATGTTCATCAGGAGGATACGTTGCTGTACCAGATTGTTGACTCACTCATTAATCCCGATTCAGTGCATAAAGAGCCTGCCGCATTGTCTCCTTCCGTTCAACGTAATGGTTTGCCAACAGGTGATTTTATGGGACAACCTGACAGTCTGCCTGCATTTCATGAAACCATACAGGTATATATTGCTATATATAACCGGTTAATCCGGTTTTCTATGATTCCTGAATACAATTATATCAGGGATAATCCGGAATTTTATTTCAAATATGTTGTTAAGATCCGTGACAGGGCTTATTTTGATCTTTTCACGCAATTGTTGCTTTCGAAAAAGTTAAGAAAAAGAAGCATTGAAGTGAAAGGCTTTCAAAGCTATTCCGGTAATGAAATAATACCTGTGCATCGCATTGCAAAGATCCGTCCGGATAGTTCACAGGTAGCTGAAATGCATCAATTTTCAAGGGTTATGTTTAACGATAAATTTGACAAGGCCTGTTTTTATGATGGTGTAAGGTATAACATGAGAAGCACCATAAATTATTTGGTGTTTCTTGAGAAAAAAAGCGGATGCTGGACCATTGTCAAGAAACAAAGGCTCTGATACCTTAAATCGTTAATCTTCAATCGTAAATCTATCTTTATTATAATTTTTATATGTGCAACTTAAGTTATATATATGCATGGTGAAATACCTGATCATCTTTCTGCTATCGTCCATGAATTCGAATTGAAAGTTTTCCGGCGGCCTACCGGGGATTATTTTAGGAAGTGACAAGTGACGAGTGACAGGTGACCAGCAAAAGAATGCGGGTAGCACTTGAACCCCTGTTCTCCATACCCGCACAACTTGTCACTTGTCACTTGTCACTATATTGCGGTTCTCCCTCGTTCTCCGGTACGGATGCGTATGCATTCTTCAAGCGGGGTAATGAATATTTTCCCGTCTCCCACTTCTCCTTTTGAATTGGATCGGGCCGCTTTAATGATCGTGTTAACAGTTATATCAACAAAGTTTTCATTTACGGCAATATCAATCCTTACTTTAGGGATCAGGTTAGGCACTACAATATTGCCCCGGTATATTTCCTCTTTTATCTGTTGTCCGTGACCGGATATCCTGCTCACGGTGATGCGGGTGATCTCAGCTTCGATGAGGGCTTCACGAACCTGGTCAAGCTTATTTTCTCGTATGATCGCTGTTATAAGTTTCATGGTATAAATTTTTCGTTATTTACTTTGCAGTACATTAACTGGGGGTCAGCATTCCGTATCCCTGTTCTCCGTGATATGTATAGTCGAGTCCCTGCATTTCAGCTTCGGTGGATGCCCTGAATCCGACAACTTTATTGACAATCCACACCAGGATGAGGGTAACACCGGCTGCATAGGCGATAGCGATACCGACGGCGGCCAGCTGGACACCCAGCTGCTGCCCTACCGACCAGGATCCGTCGGCGGCTTCGGCGGCAGCCTGCATCCAGCT
This sequence comes from Bacteroidales bacterium, assembly GCA_016928305.1. Lineage (GTDB taxonomy): Bacteria > Bacteroidota > Bacteroidia > Bacteroidales > UBA10428 > UBA5072. The sequence continues at coordinate 26,568 of JAFGKY010000012.1, read as the reverse complement.
CTTCCGGATGAAGAAGACCAGGAGCAGCGATCCGGTGATTCCTCCGATACCATGTATACCGAAGGCATCCAGACTGTCATCATACCCTAATTTGTTCTTAAGCTGAATGGCGAGATAACATATCAGTGATGCGCCAAAACCGAGAAGGATAGCTCCCCATGGCTGCACAACCCCGGCGGCAGGGGTAACAGCCACCAGTCCGGCCAGAATACCACTGGCAAATCCGAGGGCAGTGGCCTTACCCTGATGAATCGATTCAATGAGTATCCAGGCTATCGCTCCGGAGGCCGCTGCCACCTGCGTTGCCGTGAGCGCCTGTGCCGTGAGCAGACCGCTGCTGACACTGCTGCCTGCATTAAAGCCAAACCATCCTACCCATAACAAACCTGCGCCGATCATGGTCATTACCAGGTTGCTGGGGGCGGCGACCGTTTTCGGGTGACCCCTGCGGGCACCCAGGTACAATGCAGCAATAAGACCGCTCACTCCGGAAGCGATATGAACAACCGTGCCACCGGCAAAGTCAATTGCTCCCATAGCTCCCATGTTGAAGAGAAATCCGTCACCTGCCCATACCCAGTGGCAAAGAGGATTGTATACCAATACCCCCCATAAAGCGATGAAAACTAAATATCCTTTGAAGGATACCCTTTCTGCAATTGCTCCGGCAATAAGAGCAGGCGTTATAATCGCAAATTTACCCTGGAACATGGAAAAAACATATTCAGGAATTCCGGTTGTTGTAATGGATTCGTCAATTCCCCTGAGCAGAAAATAGTCCTTGTTCCATCCAAACCATCCGCCCAGGATGTTCTGACCAAAACTCATCGAGTATCCGACGATGACCCAGAGAACGGCCATTATACCCATAGCTGCGAAACTGTGCATCATGGTCCCCAGCACGTTCTTTGTCCCCACAAGCCCGCCGTAAAACATGGCCAGTCCGGGAACCATCAAAAGCACAAGGGTGGTCGAGGTTAACATCCAGGCGGTAATGCCCGTGTCGATCGGAGTTACATCCGATCCGAAGGCCGGTATGGCCGAAATGATGGCCAGAATACCGGTCATCATAAAGATTCTTTTTTTTGCTCGCATACACTTGAGATATTTTTAGCATTAAACATCGAGTCAAAAATATAAAAAATGAGGGTATATCCAAAATAATAATATAAATATTTTATAAATTATATATAAAAAACGGGGTATAAAATATAATAATAGATAAATAATTTTATTATACCTTATATATTATAGGGTATTAGTAAAAAATATACTTTTTTTATAATACATTGTAAAAACATGTGTCTTTATCCGATCATCATGGTAATGGATTTTTCTTCATTCAGGCATAAGCGAATGTGCCAGTGAAGATAGGGATGGTGACAAGTGACAAGTAACATTGGCAATCCCTTAATAACAGATTCAAGCACCTGCAAGTTGATCAAACAGGCATAAGAATATATATGTGATATACTGTTAATGGAAAGCTTTCACCAAAACACTGGCCTAAAGGCACACACATATTAGCTCCTCCCCTTAGGGGAGGCTGGGAGGGGCTTCACACCTTATTCGCCTGCTTCCTTTTATTCTCATCCAGTAATATTTTCCGCAAACGGATCCTGGAAGGTGTTACCTCAACGTATTCATCCTCCTGAATGTACTCCAGTGCTTCCTCGAGACTGAAAAGCAGGGGAGGTTCAAGCCTTACCTTTTCATCCGAACCGGAAGCCCTCATGTTGGTGAGCTTTTTAGCACGGGTGACATTCAGCACGAGGTCGCCCGGGCGACTGTTTTCTCCCACCACCTGACCAGCGTACACTTCTTCCATCGGGTCGACGAAAAAAATACCCCGGTCTTTGAGCTTGTCCAGTGCATAAGCAAAAACGGTACCGGTTTCCATGGCGATGAGTGAACCGTTGGTGCGTTTTTCGATGTCGCCTTTCAGTGGTTCAAAGCTTTTAAAACGATGTGATATCACGGCCTCTCCTGCCGTGGCCGTAAGCAGGTTGGTCCGCAATCCTATGATGCCGCGCGACGGTATGTCAAATTCAAGGTGAATGCGGTCACCGCGCCGTTCCATCACATGCATCTGTCCCCTTCGTGCAGCAATCATCTCGATGGCTTTACCGGAATATTCCTCCGGAAGGTCAACGAAGAGGATCTCCACCGGCTCGCATTTTTCACCGGCAATCGATTTGATGATGACCCGGGGCTGGCCAACCTGTAATTCATATCCCTCCCTGCGCATGGTCTCTATTAAAATGGAAAGATGAAGAACACCCCTGCCGTATACCGTGAATGAATCGCCTGAATCAGTCGGTTCCATCCTCAGTGCAAGGTTCTTTTCCAGTTCCCTTTCAAGCCTTTCCTTCAAATGCCTCGACGTTACATATTTCCCTTCCTTCCCGTAGAAAGGTGAATTATTGATGGTAAACAGCATGCTCATGGTGGGTTCATCCACCGAAATGGCTTCCAGGGATTCGGGATTCCCAATGTCACTGATGGTGTCACCAATGGTAAAATCTTCAATACCCACCAGGGCACAGATATCGCCACAGGTTGCCTTTTCAACATTTTTTCGTGTCAGCCCTTCGTATACCGATAATTCCTTGATGCGTGTACGGATTACTGTTCCGTCCTGCTTCATCAGCGAAACGGGCATATTGGCAATCAGCTCACCCCGGTATATGCGTCCGAGGGCAATCCGTCCGACGTAATTTGAATAATCGAGGTTAGAGATCAGCATTTGCGGGGTGCCTTTCATCATCCGCGGCGCAGGGATATGCTTTATGATCCCGTCCAGCAGGGGGGTGATATCCTTTGTCTGTTTCCGGTGATCGGGCGACATCCAGCCCTGCTTGGTCGATCCGTAAAAGGTAGGAAAATCAAGCTGGTACTCGCTGGCATTGAGGTTATACATGAGGTCGAACACCTGTTCATGCACTTCCTCCGGCCTGCAGTTGGGTTTGTCTACCTTGTTGATCACCACGATGGGCTTTAATCCCATCCGCAATGCCTTTTCCAGCACGAAACGGGTCTGCGGCATGGTGCCCTCGAACGCATCCACCAGCAGCAGCGCCCCATCGGCCATGTTCAGCACACGTTCCACCTCACCTCCAAAGTCGGCATGGCCCGGGGTATCGATAATGTTTATCTTAACGTTTTTATAAATCACTGAAACATTTTTAGCCAGGATGGTGATGCCTCTTTCACGCTCCAGCTCATTGCTGTCCATGATAAGTTCCCCCGGCCTCTCATGATCTTTGAAAAGTTTGGTCTGAAAAAGTATCTTATCCACCAGCGTCGTCTTCCCGTGATCTACATGGGCGATGATCGCCACATTCCGTATTTCCTGCATCGATTGTTAAAATTGGGAGGCAAATGTAAAGAAAAAAGTTTGAAGATTTGAAAGTTTGAAGATTTGAAAGTTTGAAAATTTGAAAATTTGAAAATTTGAAGATTGGATTCACTATAAAAAGTAAGTTTCTTTTTTTGAAAACAACAATATATAACTTCTTCCCCCTCTCCAGAGGGGCAGGGGTGAGATGTCACAACAGGAGAGCAGCAGGCCTGCCCGCCATACAAGCCGGGGTGAGGTGTTACAATAAAAATATATTATTCTTCTTGCACTGCTCGATGATTGCGTGTGGCCAGATACAGGCCTGCACTTCCCCAATGTGCGCTTTCTGCAGGAAGAACATGCAGATCCTCGATTGCCCGATGCCCCCGCCGATGGACAAGGGCAGTTCATCGTTGAGCAGCCGCTTGTGCCAGAGCAGTTTTTTTCGGTCGGTGGTGCCGGTTATCTCAAGTTGCTGCAGGAGCGCATCCTTATCGACACGGATGCCCATGGATGATACCTCAAAGGCACTTTCCAGCACCGGGTTCCACAGGATAATATCCCCGTTCAGTCCACGGTATCCTTTTTCAGTCGGCGTTGTCCAGTCATCATAATCCGGCGCCCTGCCATCGTGTTGCTTACCATCAGCAAGGACACCGCCGATACCGATGATGAATATGGCCCCGTATTTCCTGGCAGCCTCTGTTTCACGCTGACGTGGATCCAGATCCGGATAGAGTTGCTGCAACTCCTCTGAATGAATGAATGTAATATCGTGCGGCAGCACAGGACGCAATGTTGCGTAATTCTCGTTCACCACGTATTCGGTGCGCTTGAGTACTTCATATATCTTGCGCACAATGTACTTCAGGAATTCCAGGTTCCTGTCCTTGCGGCTGATCCTTCGTTCCCAGTCCCACTGGTCGACATATAGCGAGTGAATATTGCTCAGTTCTTCATCGGGCCGTATGGCGTTCATATCGGTATAGATACCGCATCCCTTTGCTATACCGTAATCGGCCAGCGCCATGCGTTTCCATTTTGCCAGGGAATTCACCACCTCTGCCACAGACTTGTTCATGTCTTTTATCGGAAAGGAAACTTTGTGCTCTGTGCCGTTAAGATCATCGTTGATGCCTGTTCCCTGCAGGACTATCAACGGAGCTGTCACCCTTCTCAGGTTCAGCTCAGCCGAGAGCTGCTGCTGAAAGGTGTCTTTAACCAGTTTTATGGCTTTTTCGGTTTGGTTCAGGTCGAGCAGGCTTTTGTATTTTTTCGGTACGATCAAAGGTTTACTCATATGACGACGTTTTAACTTTAATAATAGCAAATTCTGCTGTTAAAAATAGAAATACCTGACTGATTTGCAAAATTATTCTTCGGCCGAAAACAAACGTTGCCTTACAGCTTCATACATGACAATGGATGCTGCCGCGCTGACATTCAGGGAATGAAGGTTGCCGAAAAGGGGTATTTTAACCTGAATATCCGATTTGTCCAGCAGGTTTTTATGGATGCCGGTATCCTCGGCCCCCATGACAATTGCCGATGGCCGCGTGAAATCAGCCTCATATAAAAGCCTTTCAGCTTTTTCTGTAGCCGCAATTATCTGCAGTCCGCTTTCTTTCAGAAAGGTGACTGTTTCAATTAGGCTTTCGGTACGGCAGACAGGAAGGGAATGCAGCGCACCGGACGAAGTTTTTACAGCATCGGCATTTAACTGTGCCGTCTCTCCTGCAGGCACCACCAGGGCATGAATGCCTGCTCCTTCCGCCGTGCGGGCGATGGCCCCCATATTCCGCACATCGGTGATGCGGTCAAGAACCAGGATCATGGGCATTTTACCTGCTTCAAAAAGACCGGGTATGATCTTCTCAATGTCATTGTATTCGATTTCAGCAACCTGTGCAATAATCCCCTGGTGGTTTTTACGGCTCATCCGGTTGATTTTTTCGACGGGCACAAACTGAAAAGGGATCTTTTTCTCGCGCAGTTCATGGATAAGTCCCGGAATGGCTTCGTTTCGGAGGCCTTTTCTCAGGTATACCTTTTCCATCTCTTTGCCCGATCGCAAAGCTTCCATTACCGGATGAAATCCAAATATATAGGTAGATGCTGATTTCACGTTTACACGGGATTATTCAAGCATAAAAACAGTACCCTTCTGCCAGGCATCAACAGCCTGCCTCCAGTAAGTGTCATAACTTTCAGAACGCTGTAAAATAAAATTATTCAGTGCATAGGAAGAGGGTGTGTAGGTAAAGGTAAAAGTCAGGGAGGTGGCAAAATTATTTTTATAATAGATCCATTTTTCAACGCCCGGTTCCCTGGCAACAGCCTGGGGCGGCCCGTAGATGATATAGATCATCCCCCGGTCCGTTTTCCATCCGGGTTTAAAGGTCGTAAAATAGTAGTTGGCAAAGTAAACCCTGTTGTAATAAACACGAATCAGTTCACGGGCACGATCCTTATCGTTTTTTGTCAGGCCCAGCCAGAAATTATCAACAGCCAGTTTCTGATTGACAGACTTCTTAAGTTTATCGTATTCAACCGTCGAAGTGAGATAAGCAAGAGGTTCTATCATTTGCTGTACTTTCCTGATACGGGGATAATCGGGCCCGAAATTAAAAACCGTCAGGCCATCCCGGATGGTTGTATCAAACTGGAAATGATAAATTCCTTCATAGCCAAGCTGGAAAGGTGTGTTCTTTTTATAGCTTAGTATCCATAAGCTGTCAGGTTTTTCCATAAACTCTCTTTCACGGGCAAGCGAAAAAGAAGGCCGGGGTAACGGACTTTCCTGGCCATAATAGGAAATAAATACACGGCTGAATGTATCCGTATGGTAGTCAAACCTGAAAGGCTCATCGCCTGTCACAAAAGGTTCAAAAAGCGGCAGGTTCTGCCGGGTTTCTTTAACGCGGAAGTTCTGCAGTGAATAACGCGAGCTTTTGTCCACCATGATAAAGACGATGTTTTCTTCTTTCCTCGTTTTGTCCACGGCATTGATGCGAAGTTCATAGATTTTACCTCTTTCGGCTTTAAGAGGTATCTGGGTAAAAAACCTTTTATCCACGTTATCCTTCAGGATAATATAATTGTAGGTTCCTGAATCGGCCAGCGTTGCCGACAAACGATCGGTAATGTCAGTTAACCGAAAGGAAATCATGAGTTTTGCAATTAACTTCCTGTCTTCATTTGCATCACTGAATAAAAGTTCCACCGGGAATACTTTTACCATCAAGATGGATGAATTATCGGAGTTGTGGAAAACAGAATACAGTGGGTGTAATTTTGTACTGGAAGGATTGTAAATACCTGACTTTGTTGCTGTCTTTGGCCTTACAATATTTGACGAAGGGGCCGAACAAGCGAAGATGAAAAAAAAGATAAGCAGTGTAAAAAAAATATTCCGGATCATGGTTAACGGTTCCCTGTGATATAGCAGCAAAGTTATTTAAATTCTTTTATTTTTAATGAGGCCCGATTTTCAGGAGCGATAGCGAACTGAAAATCGATGGCCGAATTATCCCGATAGCGAAGCGTATCGGGATAGTGTTAATTTTCCGACCACATACATCGGAGTAATTTGTTGAGAATAAGCTTTCAGGAGCGATAACGAACTGAAAATCGATGGCCGAATTTTCTCACGATCCCGATTCATCGGGAGAGTAATTATCCCGATTGCAAATCGTATCGGGAAGAATTCAGTCTCCCGGCTGTTTGCCGCGAAATGGTTTGATTGCCTCAAGCTCACCATGCAGTCTTTCCCATGTTGAAAGCAGATCCGTAAGTTCTTCCTGGTACTGTTCGTACTGCCTGTAGAAATCAGGATTGTTAAGCTGTCCTTCCGATCCCGGGGGATTTGCTATGATTGATTCAAACCGGCTGATATGATCTTCGACCTCCCCGATCCTTTTTTCCGTTTTTTCTATCCGGTTGTTAATTTTTCTCACTTCTCTTTCAAATTCCTTTTTTTCAAGGAAGGCGATCTTGTTCACCGATTCTTCCTTAACAGTAATAACCGGTTTTTCCTGGTCTTTTCGCTCCAGTTCTGTCAGTGAATCAATTTTTTTCCGCTGAAGGAAATCATAAATGCCACCGATATGTTCTTTGATCTTATGGTTGCTGAATTCATATACCTTTGTTATCAGGCCATCAAGAAATTCACGATCGTGTGATACAATAATCAGCGTTCCGTTGTATTTCAACAAAGCCTGTTTCAGAATGTCTTTCGATCGCATATCAAGATGATTGGTAGGTTCATCAAGTACCAGGAAATTATAGGATTCAAGCAACAGACGGGCCATTGCCAGTCGTGAACGTTCTCCGCCTGACAGCACTTTTACCTTCTTACCGATATCTTCACCCCTAAACAGAAAAGCACCAAGGATATCCCGCAGCTTTGTGCGTATATCACCAACCGCAACTTCATCAAGTGTTTCAATGACGGTTTTGTTATTATCCATCAATTCATCCTGGTTTTGGGCAAAATAACCGGTACGCACATTGTGTCCGATTTTTAGTTCTCCTTCATAGTCGAGTTCACCGGCTATTATTTTTGAGAAGGTTGTTTTACCTTCTCCATTCCGTCCGACAAAGGCTACCCTGTCGCCGCGGTGAAGCTTTAAATCAATGCTTTTTAACACTTCAAGGGTGTCATAGCTCTTTGACAGGTTGGCTGTTTCACATACGACAGTGCCGGAACGTGGTGCGGGAGGGAACTGTACATGGATGGCTGCAGTATCCTCTTCATCCACCTCGATGATGTCGAGTTTTTCGAGCATTTTAATGCGCGATTGCACCTGTACGGCCTTTGTGTTTTTATACCGGAAGCGTTCAATGAATTCACGTGTGTCTTCAATCATTTTCTGTTGGTTTTTGTAAGCCGCAAGCTGTTGCTCCCTTCTTTCCGCGCGAAGCACAACATAATGAGAGTAGGGCACACGGTAGTCATACAATCGTCCGAGCGATATCTCGACCGTACGTGTCGTAACGGTATCAAGAAATGCTCGGTCATGTGATATCAGTACAACAGCCCCGTGATAGCTTTTCAGGAACTCTTCGAGCCATTGGATTGAATCAATGTCGAGGTGATTGGTGGGCTCATCCAGCAGAAATACATCCGGTGATTTCAGCAATATCTTTGCCAGCTCGATTCGCATCCGCCAGCCACCACTGAATTCCCGTGTGGGTCGGGTAAAATCCTTATGCTCAAATCCCAGTCCTTTCAATACCTGTTCAATTTTCTGATCACGGTTTCCTTCTTCCAGCAGATGAAATCGTTCATTCTTTTCAGCCAGCTGGTCAAGGCAGTCAATATACTCGTCGGCATTCGTGTCGGTCGTTGATTCAATAATGCGGGTGAGCTCATCGATTTCCCTTTCAAGGTTATTGATCTCATCAAAAGCACCGGCAGCTTCTTCAAATAATGTCTTGTTGTCCGTTATCACCATTTGCTGCGGCAGATAACCAAGCCTGATCTCCCGCGGAGCAACAACCTGACCTTCATCATAGGACTGTTGTCCCATAAGGATCTTCAGCAGTGTTGACTTTCCTGCTCCGTTCCGACCAACCAGGCCGATCTTGTCTTTTGGATTCACCCGAAAAGAAATGTCCCGGAACAGATATTGCCCGCCAAACATCACACTAAGTCCGTTGAATGAGATCATCTGAAAGAATGAAAATAGTGCCTGCAAAAATAGGGGAAAAATGTGAATATTGAAATTGCCTGCCTGCTGCCATCAAAGCTGATGCATGGCGGACAGGACTGCATGACCGAATTCCTTTAACAGCCTGTCATTCCCATTCCACGCTGTCAATAACGAAATGAACATAATGCAGATCGCCTTCCTTAAGGTTCCAGTAACCGTCAAAAACTTCAGGCAATACCAGCCCACCATGATTGTGACTTCCATGTACTATGCCGGTGAACTTTTCAAGCGTCGAACTTTTTTCATCCTTGCCATAGTATCGCTCAACCAAAACCTTTTCAAGAGAACCATCGGTATTGAAAAAAAACTGAGCTGTGGTTTGCATCCCTGAATCACGGACAATACATATTGCATGGGTGGAATCATAATTTATCCATTGTATCCGTGCAGTATCCAGAAAAAAAGTCGGTATCCCCGTCATTTCAGCAACCATTCGTCCGAAAGACGATTGGTCCGTTTTTTCAGAATGCTCATCGGCCACTTTAAAAACCGACATCATTTTTACCAGCATCCGGCCTTTGCCGTTATGATAAGAGTCGAAAGCAGCTATGGTGAAACCAGGTGCAATGGATATCTTTCCATACCAGCAGAAAGAAGGCCTGTCAGCAGTAAGATAGTATTCTCCTTTAATGGGGAAAAAATCCATATCTGCGGCTGGCCGGAAGGAACCTGAATGAATCAGCCGCACAACATTGATCTTTTTCTTTCCGACAATGCCTGAATACCGCAGGTAACGGGCTACCGGCCCGGGCAAACCGGTCAGGCTTTCTTCCTTGACAATGCCGGCATTCGGGTGCTTGTTCTGCTCGCGTATCGTTTTTGATTGCCTAACAAAATGGTTATAGAATATGCGGTCTGCTATTACAAAAAGGCAGATCAAAAAGATGATGATGCCGGAAATTATCCATAAGGCTTTGAATCTGGTTTTCATGATGTTATTTATATTTTACTCCTTTAATGCATAATTTTCTTGCTTCACTTTACTCACGAACTGAAAAGCTTCGTTTTCCAGCGGCATGCCGGCCCCGTAACCTCCGTTCATCAGAAATTGAGCCCCGTATTTACAGACAAAGGACAGTTCACCCATTTCCCTGATCTGCCGGATATGCACCATTTCATGTACCAGCAGCAGAAAACTTTCAGCATCGCGCCGGAAGCAATTATGTGCAATGTAAATAATGTTGCGGAAGGTCATCCCCTCAATGGATCTCCTGAAAATGTGAGCAGGCAGCCGGGCGTTGTAAACAATTTTTATAGCATCAAAACTCATCCCCGGAAACAATTCCTTCAGCCTCTTTTCAACATCGGGGGCGATAGTAAAGACCGGTTTGCCGTGGTTCACGATCCACGCGAGCGCTTTGCTGGCATAAAACACCGGGATACCGGCCATACCACCTGCAATATGGATGACAATGCTCATTCCGGTATGTTTATTGGCAGGCAGGCTCGATCGGCCTTCCATTAAAATATAATGTATTCCTTTGGTTTCAGGTTGTTCTCCATGGTCCAGAAATGCGCCCTGCCGTGTGCGATCCTGAATATGATCAGTCCCGGACTATCGGCCGTCAGCCCGAAATTCTTCAGGAATGGGCGTTCGTGCATTACACGTTCCTTTAACTGCCGGTCATTTAGGAATTCAACTTCGCCGGATATCCGTAGCATAGTTCCTATAGTGCCTTCATGATGGTAAAAACAGGCTTCAACCTTCGGATTTTTCACCAGCTGCTTATAGAGATCTTTCATACCCCCCGTTTGAAAATAAAAGCCGGATTCATCGGCAAACCAGAATCTGAGAGCACGTACGTGCGGCTGGTCACTTTCATTGGTAGCCAGATAACACAGGGGATTGGCATTGGCAAATTGAATACAATCGGTAATTTTCATCCTAATGCTTTTTTGGAATACTTACTTTGACCGGCCCCAAATGTAATAAAATTAAAGTTATTAGATTCTGCCGGGATTAAGACATAATATCTTTATATTTTTCCGTTTGGGGAAGAAATGGAAAAACAACATAGCTGCCACTTTTTCACACAGGAAAACCATCCCGGAAAAGGATTATTTTTTCTAAATTGCATTTGTCCTTACGCTTTAATCTGCTTTCAAATTTTCTGGTCACTGAATTAAACCTTACATCCTATGAAGAAATCCTGTCCGATTAGCGAAGCCTCAAAAACAGACGTTCCAGATATAATATCCCTGCTGAATCAGTGCTTCTTGCAGGCTGATGATATTCCGGCGGAAAAACAAATATTCTGGGTGGTGAGGAAAGACCGGCAGCTGCTTGGTGTTATCTGTATTGAAAACTACAAGCCATTCGGATTGCTACGGTCGTTTGCTGTGCATCCATCGTTCCGGAAACAGGCCATTGGTGCGAACTTGCTTTACCATGCCGTTGCCCAGGCAGAGAAAATGGGAATAGAATCGCTGTACCTGTGCACCGACACTGCAGCAAGGTATTTTGAAGCACATAAGTGGGTTTATATCAATCGCGATTCAGTCCACGAGAAGGTTCAGCAGTCGGAAGAGTTCCGGGCTGCATGGTCTGAAACAACAGCCTGTATGTTCCTGCCGGTTAAGGATGGGATCGTAAAAACAGCGGTAAAAGAGTTTCAGGCGGGGTTCAACTGTGCCCAGTCTGTTTTCTCTGCCTTTGCGCCGACGCTGGGTGTGAGCACCAAAGAAGCATTGAAAATAACGAGCGGTTTTGGCGCAGGTATTTGTTACAAAGGAGAAATATGTGGTGCCGTGTCGGGTGCCTATATGGCCATTGGACTGAAATACGGAAGGTGGCGGAGTGAAGATAACGATGCCAGGGAAAAAACTTATGCACTGATGAGGGACTTTGACCGGCAGTTCATTACCCGGAATGGTTCACTTTACTGCAACAAACTGCTGGATGGCGATATGTCATCCCCTGAGGAACGAAAGAAAATCAATGATGCCCGGAAATTTCAAACCCATTGCCCCCGCTTTGTCAAAGATGCCGCCGAAATAACAGAGCGCCTGATAACACCCTGACACCCTTTCGGGGTATTTTCTTATATTTATGCCCTTAATAAAAGAAACTTGGCACGGAGAAAAAAAACAATTTTACTGGAAAATGTTGAGATGACCGACGTGGCCGCTGAAGGTAAATCACTGGCGCGCGTCGACAACATGGTGGTGTTCGTACCGCATACCATACCAGGTGATATTGTTGATGTGCAGGTGACGCGAAAAAGAAAACGATACATGGAAGGTTTTCCCGTACGTTTTATTAAACACTCATCCGTGAGGGTTGAACCCTTTTGCCTTCATTTTGGTGAATGCGGAGGTTGTCAGTGGCAGAACCTGCCTTATAACGAGCAGCTTAAGTATAAACAAAAACAGGTTCTTGACCAGTTTGAACGTATCGGTAAGATTCAGACCGACAGGATTTTCCCTATAATTCCGTCTGAAAGGCAAACGCAATACCGTAATAAACTGGAATTTACATTTTCGGATAACCGCTGGCTGACCAAAGAAGAAATGCAGTCGGGTAGCCTGACCGATCAGCGGAAGGCATTGGGATTTCATATACCGGGCCGGTTTGACAAGGTGCTTGATATTCAAACCTGTTGCCTGCAACCTGAACCCTCCAACGAAATCCGGGACTTCATCAGGGAATACGCGCTGAAACATAACCTTGATTTCTTTGATCTGATAAACCAGCAGGGATTTCTTCGCACCCTGATAATAAGGAATTCTCAGCAGGGCGCATACATGGTTATCATCTCATTCTTCAGGGATGATCGGGCAACGATACATCTGATGCTTGAAGAACTGGTAAAAACATTTCCCGATATCGTCTCAATGTATTATGTCATTAATTCCAAGTCCAACGATACCCTTACCGGTCTTGATCCGGTGTTATTTCACGGGGACAGTCACCTGATTGAAGAAATGGAAGGACTGAAATTTCGTGTCGGGCCAAAATCGTTTTATCAGACCAATGCACAACAGGCGCATCGGTTGTATAAGATTGCCCGTGATTTTGCGGAACTGAGGGGACATGAGGTCGTTTACGACATATATACCGGTACCGGAACCATTGCATTATTTGTCGCCCGGCAATGTGCCAGGGTTATAGGCATCGAATCCATCAGGGAGGCCATTGACGACGCACGGCAGAATGCTGTTCTGAACGGGATTCAAAATGTTGATTTTTATGCGGGCGACAGCAGGGACATCCTGAAAGAGGATTTTATTGCTGACAAAGGAATCCCGGATACAGTGATCGTTGATCCTCCGCGTTCGGGTATGCATGCAGATGTTGTAAAAGCTATACTGGACTGCCATCCCGAGAGAGTTGTCTATGTGAGCTGTAATCCGGCCACCCAGGCCAGGGATATTCAGCTTATGAGCAGTCAGTACAGGGTGACACGGCTGCAACCGGTGGATATGTTTCCGCATACCTCCCATGTCGAAAATGTTGCCTTGCTTGAAAGGATTTAAAAAATGTTTAAAAATTCCGGGAATTGAAATAGTGCTGATCCTGACATTTTATCTATATTAGAACATACAAGTCAAAAAGCATAACATGGGAGGATTCTTTCACAACGTCTTTCAGGTCTTCTTCCTGATCGGATACATGCTGATCTTTGTGGTTACCATTATCATTCTGAGACCTTTCCGGATTCACCGCCGCAGAATGAAATCAACCATTGCCCTGAAAGTATCGTATCTGCTTTACCAGATTTCGTTTCTTGTTTTTACTTATCTGCTGTTATTCGGTAATAAGGAGCTGGCAGAGGATGAAAAACCATACGATACGCTGTTCAATATACACTTCATGTTGTTTCTCACAGCAACTATTTTACCAAACCTGGGTATAATGATCCGGAAAGGGATAAAGAGAAACCGTATCGAATACAATATTATTGTTACCTTAATTAATATTCTTTATTTCATCTATCTTCTGTTTTTATGCATTTCCCGAAAGTGGGCATTAATGTGAGAAGCAGAGATCGGTGGTGTGCAGGAGCTGACAGTGTTTTGAAACAAGCCTTTCGTGTCGAACACTTTGCATAAGAGAACCCGTGGTGCAGATGAAATCAAAAATCCACCTTTTTTATTCAATTGTGATCATGCAATAAATACTATCAGTCTACATTTACTTCGATTTTTTTCCCCGCATTCGGTATAAAACTATTATTTATAGATGAAAAATACTGCCTGAAAATGTTACCGGGTATTTTTATCATAAATATTACCTCGGGGCAAAATCAATATACCGGCAAACTGACAGTTTTTTAATGACAGCTGATAGGTTCAGTTCTGTCTGTTGCCCCTGGTTTGCCTGGCGGCAGACAGGCTTTAGCCAGGGGAAGAGATTCATCCGTAAGCACTGGACTGTTTGCTTTATGACCGGGAAGCTTCAACCATGGGAATTGAATTATGCGGCGGGGATGTTTTTGAACAGCTCCATAGCAATCTCAAGTTTTTCTTCCAGTGTCAGTTCACCTGAAATCCAGTGGATGATCGTTCCTTCGCGCTCCATCTTGCGGAACCAGGTCATCTGCCTTTTGGCAAACTGATGGATGGCGATGTTGAGTTGCTCAACCATGGACTCATAATTTAGTTTCCCCGTAAGATAATGGGTAATATATTTATATTCAAGGCCATAATAAACAAGACTTTCAGCTGTCATGCCCTGATGAAGCAATGCCTTGACCTCTTCAATCATGCCTGACGCAAGCCGTTTATGCAGCCTTTCGGTAATACGCCTGCGCTCTGTAAAGCGAATAAACTGAATGCCCAGGCAAAGGTTACGGATTGAAGGATATTCATTGCCTAATTCAGCATGATCCTGATGGTAGCGTTCAATTTCAATGGCCCTGATGGCGCGGGCTTTTGTATCGATATCGGTGAGATTGTGAAGTTTTCTAATAGATGCCAGCATTTCCGTCAGTTCATCCAGCGATTTAACGGATAGCTCCTCCCTGAGCTTTTCGTTAGGAGGGACCGGAATAAGCCGGTAGCCTTTAATGGCAGCATTGAGATACAAGCCCGATCCTCCGCATAGTAGTGGGAGACGACTCCGTGACCTGACGTCATAGAAAGTCCTCACGAAATCCCGTTGAAATTCAAAGACATTGTATTTGTATCCCGGTTCAACGATGTCAATCAGGTGATAGGGCACCGGAGTTCCATTAACGATATAATCGTTATAATCCTTGCCTGTGCCAAGGTTCATGTTACGATATACCTGCCGTGAATCGGCGCTGATAATTTCACCGTTCAGCCTGTTAGCAAGGTTGGCCGCAAATGATGTTTTGCCGCTGGCTGTAGGTCCCAGCACTGTTATCAGGTTATACGATGAGGCATTGTCTGTTGGCATGATATAAAATTAGGCATTGCTTTTCGATAAAAATAGACTTATTTTGGCATTCCGAATTCTATCTGATGGCAGAAATAAACATACGGAACAAAAAAGCCTGGCATGATTATGAGTTTATTGAGCGTTTTATCGCTGGCATGCAGCTGACCGGGACGGAGATAAAATCAATCCGTGCAGGAAAGGCCAGCCTGGTTGACTCCTATTGCTATTTCCGTGACGACGAACTTTTTGTGAAGGGCATCCATATTGCAGAATATGACTTCGGCAACATATACAACCATGATCCGAAGCGTGACAGAAAGTTACTGATGACCCGGAAGGAATTGAAAAAGCTGGCCAAAAATGTTAAGGAGAAAGGACTTACCATAATTGCCTTGCGGATTTTTCTTGCCGATAACGGGTACGCAAAGCTTGAGATAGCACTTGCACGGGGTAAGAAAGAATATGACAAACGCGAGGACCTGAAAAGAAAGGATTCAAAACGGGAGCTGGAAAGGATGATGAAGAGGTGAGGGGGAGGCCCCCTAAATCACTGCCTGGTCGGCGAGGCAGGCTTATGCCATTATGGGCTAACTTGTCACTAGTCACTTGTCTCTTGTCACTCTCTTACTGCGAGAAAAAGAAGCCGTTCAGCTCGTAGATATCCTCAGTTGTGAGACTGGATTGAAAATCAAAGAATATATCGATTTCCTTTAACATTTCATCAAAGGATATATAGTTGTCTTTGTCTGTATCGATGGATTTAAATTTATCGGGTATGGTTGTCTTTCCGGTCCTTCGGGTTTGTCCCTGGTTGATATACAGGTCGATCTCATTTCTGCCCACAGCCATTGATTTGTCAAGCAGGGCAATAAGATCACTTTCTGTTATCTCCACACCTTCATCGTTGACATAAGCTCCGTGCCGCGAATAGATCTCTTTGTCAGCATAATCCGCAACGCCATCGTTATCAGAATCAACAGCACAGCCGAATGAATCAACAACTGCACCCAACGGTGTTCCGGGGCATTCATCCCAACCGTCGAATACCCCATCGATATCTTCATCATCAAAAAATGTCGGGTCAAATTCCACCTCACGGAATAAGCGTTCAACTTTCAGCATTTTTGGTGAAGAGAAAAGGTCAAGATGAACGGTGATATAGGTGAAATTGTATATATCGTTCATGCTGTTACCAATGATCCCGCTGGTGTTTTTATGGCTTACGTGATCCAGGAGGTCTGTAAATGTATAGCAGAAAGAATTTCCGATGCGCAGCATCAGCCGTTCTGTCAGTTGAAAGTCAAGTCCGATATCAAAAGGAATCACAAAAGCATATTGCGGATACTTCCCCTGGCCCCAGTCGGTATCGCGCAGGTTGGTTTCGTATTCAAAATCACGCTGCATGGTAACACTTGCAGCAACATTGTCCGGGCTTTGCGGAAGGTTCCGGATGGTGCCGTCGTTCCAGTAATGATAACGCTGATTGGATACTTTGGCCTGGGTGTCACGGTCGATATAAGTTCCAAAGCTGTCTGCTTTTGAACTAAACAGGGTGGTGGAAAAGCCCAGGGAGATGAACGGGTGAAGCCGTTTCGACTTGTTTTTGTAAAAATGATCGAAATCATAATTGATATCGAAGCCAAAATTATAAATGGCAGTTCTGAAATTAAAATTACGGAAGGTATCGGCATAGGAGCGTTCATTACCGGTTAATGATCCCCCGACAAAGAAGAAATCGGCTTTGTAGTAATGATTATTATCAATATATGTTGAGATATTCACTTTGTAACCCAGTGTTCCGATAGATGGTGAGTAATAATTGTTTTTAATATCCCCGAAGTAGTTCAGAACGCCTACTCCAAAGCCCACCACCGGTTTATAAACCGGATTTATGTTTTCCACCTCTTCATTCAGCAATCTTTCGAGTTCATCCTCCTGGCCTTTCAGATCAACAGAGAAGATCAGAAGCGTAAACAAAAGAACATATGAAAAATACAAAACTTTCATTGGTACCATCGTTGTTCGGTGATCATCAGGGCTTCCTGAACGGTAATGCGTCGACCGCTGTTGTATGCTGAAACGAATGCATCTTTTATGGGTGTGGTATTCCAGACATGAACTCTGTAATCCCTGGCGTCCTTGTAAACAGTAAAGGAACCGATAGAGTATTTATGCCAGCCTTCATGCATTTCCTTTCTGACTTCCTTTTCCAGGTTAAATTTCCTGAAATACCTTTCCACATTCACGGCTTTATGTCCTGCAGCAAGCTGCACCCGGTAGTATATGCCCGATTCAGGTTCGAGGGTATAGGATAGTGAGGTTTTTGGCTTTGGCTTTTCCGTTATGGTCTCAACTTTTACAGGCTCTTCTTTTGGAACCTCTGTAACGGCAATAACCTGTGTTTCGGGTTCGGTTGTGACAATCTCCACCGGTTGATTTTTTACTTCAGTAACAAGGTTGCCAACTTCATCACTGGAAAGAGCCAGGAGGTCGACATCCCGTTCAATAATGTCAACACTCAGGGTCTTATCCTCAACCATGTAAGAGAAGGTCCCTTTCATCCGGGGAGGTTCTAGTTTAGCTTGATTTTGAGGAATTAGTCTGTATGATATTGTAAAATAACGATCGGTAGGAAGGTTCATCCACAGAAACTTGGCCGTCTGGTTTTTAAAAGTAAATATAGCATCACGTGTATCCAATGCAACAGCGGTGTATCCTTCCGGTATGGTTTCTTCTACCTTGGCAAATCGCTGCCGGTTTTCTTTATTAACCAATACCTTAACAATGTACTCATCTCCTGCAGGAGCGGAATATGGTCTCTGCCTTATGCACGCTATATTGGCTGCTTCTTCGGAAGCAGTTGCTACGTGGGGAATGACTCGTTTTTCGAATTCATTGATATCCACAATCAGGGCAGGATCAATGTCGGGTGAAGGCAGTATGGTGATGGACTGGCTTGCCACATCAACGGATTTACGCTCGTTATTGTCGATATAGGAGAATTTGCCTCCCAGATCAAATACTCCTTTAAGCCGCTGGTCTACCTTTATTTTATAGGTTACTGTAAATTCATCCTGTTGGGGCATTCTCAACCAGATGAGCCGAAGCCGGTTTTCAGAAAATGAAAAATCAGCATTGGCAGAGGTGGCAGAAACAGCCTCCAGTCCCGGTGGTATGTTCTGCTGAAAACGGGAGAATCCTTCCAGGTCGGATTTGTTCAAGGTAAGTTTGACTTCAAATTCAGTTCCCGCAGTTACCTGAGTAGGTGCCTGCATGGTAATGGAAACATTACCCGTGAATAACTGAAGCACCAGTAATACAAACAAATTAATGAAAGGCAAAAAGACTTTAACCATCAAGGTAATAATTAATCAAATAAAAATAGTCAAATCAGTATATATTATCAACAAAATTATAAACAATCGTGTTAATAATACAACAATAAGCAATTGATGTTTAGCTGCTTGTTACAGTTAATTAAAAGTGTTAAAAATTTGGGCTCAGGATATACTTTGAATAAAAATCGTTAATATGGGATACGGCATCATCAGCATTATCGACAAGTTTGAACAGGTTCAGGTCTTCGGGACTGATATTATGTTCAAGTTCAAGCATGGATTCTTTGATCCATTGCAGCAATCCGTTCCAATATACCTGTCCTACAAGGACAATAGGAAATCTTCCGATTTTCTCGGTTTGTATAAGCGTCAGTGCTTCAAAGAGCTCGTCGAAGGTGCCAAAGCCACCGGGCAATACAATAAAACCCTGTGCATACTTCATGAACATAACCTTACGGACAAAAAAGTGATCGAAAGTGATAAGCTTATCCGAATCGATAAACAGGTTGGGTTCCTGTTCAAAAGGGAGGGCAATATTAACACCCACCGAGCGTCCTTTGCCTCTTTTTGCTCCGAGATTGGCAGCTTCCATAATGCCCGGTCCTCCGCCGGTAATTATCCCATAGCCACACTGTGTCAGTTTGTAGGCTATATCTTCTGCCAGCTTGTAATACTTTGTACCTGGTTCGGTGCGGGCCGATCCGAATATTGATACACAGGGACCGATGCGTGCCAGTTTTTCATATCCTTCCACGAATTCAGACATGATTTTAAATATATTCCAGCTATCGGCGGTTTGTATCTCCTGCCAGTCTTTCTTTTTAAAAGCATCAATTATTTTTTCCTCGCTGCTTGTCATGGATATAGTATTTTATTCATTATTTTCTAAAGGAGCATTCCATTATCGCGTCAAAAAATAGTCAATTTTTTGTAAATGCCGACAATTTCAGTTCCTGTTTTAAGAACCTGGCCGTGTAACTCGACGGGTGATGCATGATTTCTTCAGGAGAGCCAGCACAGACGATTTCTCCTCCCCGGGCGCCTCCTTCGGGGCCCAGGTCAATGATATGATCAGCTACTTTTATCACTTCCATATTGTGTTCGATAACCACGACGGTATTGCCCTTGTCAACCAGACGATTCAGGACGTCAAGCAACACACGGGTATCTTCAAAATGCAATCCGGTTGTTGGTTCATCAAGGATATACAGGGTCTTTCCCGTGTCTTTCTTGGCCAGTTCGGCGGCCAGTTTCACGCGTTGTGATTCACCTCCTGATAAGGTTGTGGAAGGTTGACCTAGTGTCACGTAACCCAGTCCGACCTGTTTCAAGGTCGACAGTTTATTCAGGATTGCCGGTATGTTTTGGAAAAACTCCACTGCCTGCTCAATGGTCATGTCCAGCACATCACTTATGTTTTTCCCTTTATACCGCACTTCCAGGGTCTCACGGTTGTATCGGCGGCCGTTGCAAGTGTTGCATTCAACATAAACATCGGGCAGAAAGTTCATTTCGATGGTCTGCAGTCCCGCACCCTGACAAACCTCACATCTGCCACCCCTGACGTTGAATGAGAACCGGCCGGCTTTATAACCTCTTATTTTAGCTTCACGTGTCTGTTCAAACAATTTGCGGATGTCTGAGAAGACACCGGTATAGGTGGCCGGATTTGACCGGGGTGTACGTCCAAGCGGTGCCTGGTCGACTTCTATTACTTTGTCGACGAAGGATAAGCCTTCGATGGACTCATACGGCAGGGGTTGCAGGGATGACCGGTAGAAATGGCGACTGAGGACAGGATATAAGGTGTCGTAAACCAGTGTGGACTTTCCACTTCCGGAGACTCCGGTGATGCATATTAATTTGCCCAACGGAAAATCCACATCGATTTTCTTCAGGTTGTTACCCGAAACACCTCGCAGGATGAGTGATTTCCCGCTGCCTTTCCTCCGGCTGGAAGGCGTCTCGATAACTTTATCACGTTTCATGTACAGCGCTGTCAGCGATTTACCGTTCATCACCTCTGCCGGTGTGCCGCAAACACACACTTCACCTCCCAGTTTGCCGGCAAATGGTCCCAGATCAACGATATGGTCGGCACTGAGTATCATTTCCTTATCATGTTCCACCACGATCACCGAATTACCGGCATCGCGCAGCTCCTTCAGTGCTTTGATGAGCCTGCGGTTATCACGTTGATGCAATCCGATGCTGGGTTCATCGAGTATGTACAATACATTCACCAGCTGTGATCCTATTTGTGTTGCCAGCCTGATACGCTGACTTTCTCCGCCCGAAAGGCTGCCCGAACTACGGTTTAGCGACAGGTATTCCAGTCCTACATTCAACAGGAACTTAATCCTGGTTTTTAATTCTTTTATTATTTCAGTGGCAATCTTTCGTTGCCGGTCTGAAAGGTATTCATCAAGTTCGCTGAACCACCGGTATAGCCCGGCAATTTCCATGGAAGCCAGGTCAAAAATATTCCGGTCGTGGATACGAAAATACAAAGCTTCCTTTTTCAGCCTTGCCCCGTGGCATTCGGGACATGTGACCTTACGGACAAACTGATCGGCCCATCTTTCATTTTCCGATCCGTTATTATCCTGGTGACTGGCAACGTAGTTAACGATTCCTTCAAAACTGAGGAAGTAGTTTGTTGACAGGCCTATGGGCGTGTTTTCAAGTTTGAATGTCTCCTCGGAACCATAAAGGATAACATTCAGCCCGTCTTCCGGAATATCCCTGATGGGCGTGTTAAGGGTGAAATGGTATTTGCTGGCGATGGCTTCGAGCTGCCAGAAGATGAGCGAATGCCTGTAAGGCCCAAGTGGCTGGATACCTCCTTTTTTTATGCTGAGGTCCGTGTTTGGTATGATCTTGCTGATATCCACCTCATTGATAGTGCCGAGGCCGTTGCACCGGTGACAGGCACCCTGGGGTGAGTTAAAGGAAAAGGAATGCGGTGCAGGCTCGTTATAAGATATTCCGGTGGTCGGGCACATAAGCTGCCGGCTGAAATATCGCAAATTCCTTCCGTCAGCCTCCAGTACCATCAGAATACCTCTCCCATGCTGCATAGCCAGCGAAACAGAGTTTTTCAACCGGTTTTTATCCTTTGCGGAGACTTCAAGTTTGTCGATTACGATTTCGATGAAATGCGTTTTATACCGGTCAACCTTCATTCCATGCCTGATTTCAGTCAGCTCTCCATCCATACGGACATGCAGAAATCCTTTCCTTCGCACCTGCTCAAACAGCTCCTTGTAATGTCCTTTCCTGCCTTTTACAACCGGTGCAAGCAGATATACCTTCTGATCCCTGAAGGTTGAGATAATGAGATCAATGATCTGCGCATCGGTATATTTTACCATGGGTTCACCGGTATTATAAGAGTATGCAATACCGGCACGGGCGAACAATAGTCTCAGGAAGTCGTAAATTTCCGTTATGGTACCAACCGTCGAGCGTGGATTTTTACTGGTTGTCTTCTGTTCAATGGCGATAACGGGACTTAGTCCGGTTACCCTGTCCACATCGGGCCTTTCCATGTTGCCTAAAAACTGCCGGGCATAGGCCGACAATGTTTCCATATACCTGCGTTGCCCTTCAGCATAAATCGTATCAAAAGCAAGTGAAGATTTTCCGCTGCCACTCAAGCCTGTTACCACAACCAGCTTGTTGCGGGGAATCCGGACATCAATGTTTTTCAGGTTGTGTACCCTGGCTCCCAGAACATGTATTTCACCGGTTTCAATGGTCTGCAGTTTGTCATTTAAAGGCATGATCTTATTGCGGATTGCCACCATCGGATTCATCATTTATGTCTGCATTCATGCCTGCAGCAAGCTCAGGATAACTGCGCTTGCTTCCTTCCGGAATTTTAATAATATATGTTTTCCCGGCCTTATTGGTAAGGAAATTTTCACGTAGCCAGGGATTAAAAATCTTAAGGATTTTGTAATTGATGGAAAAACAGACGGCAAATTGCGCAATGTTTGAAATGGATGTGTCAACCTTCACATCGTATAAGGGGATGGGAGGGTAATAATCATCCTTTTTGAGCTGAAAACCGAATTCCTGTGGATTTTGTGAGATCAGTTTAAAGGCCAGGATACGGAATACATAGCGGGCGGTTTCATCGTTCAGCAACAGGTCATAATAGTTACTCACCTGCTGCCTGTCAATCTGGTATTGAATGCCTTTGCGCCCTACATTATACGAAGCTGCGGCCAGTGTCCAGTTATTATACTGTTTATAGGATGCAAGAAAGAACTTGCAGGCAGCTTCTGTAGATTTCTCAAGATGATACCGTTCGTCAACTTCATGGTTGACCTCCAGCCCGTATTCTTTTGCCGTATTTTCAAGCAATTGCCATATTCCACAAGCACCGGCCGGTGATACGGTAAAATCAAAACCACTTTCAGCCATAGGAATATACTTGAAATCCTCGGGGATCCCGTATTCTTTCAGAATAGGTTCGATGGTTGAAAAATACCGCCTGGACTTCTTTAACACAAGCAGGGTACGCGAATGCCAATACGCGTTAACCAGCAGTTCCCTGTCAAGACTTTCGCGTGTATCAAAGTTTTCAAGGGGTACCCGTTCTCCCGCAAAGATCAGCTCATCAGGGATCACAAAAGGTGTGGCAACCTGAACCGGTCTGCCGGTGACCGGTTCTTCCGTGTTTTCTTTTTCAGAGAAGCTTTGAATGGCGAGCATCGTAACGACAAGGACAATGCCTGAAAATATATAGAAAACAGGGGATATAGACTTTTTTAACCAGTTTTTTTTCATGATATGTTCCTCCCGGAGGTGTTGTTATTCGTTTTTTCTTTTGCTTGTCTCCTTTTTGCCACTGCAAACAACCGAAACTCTTTTTATACTACGATATTTCATCGTCCAGGTTTCAGGTATAACACGATTCTGTTATAACGAACACCTTCTTTTTTATTATGGCCGGAAAGCAAAAATAGTCAAAAATGTATTTAAGCAAATGATAAAAGAAAAAGGGACAATGAATGAGGTCAGAGTGAATCTGGTTAACTGTAATGGGAATGTTGTGACAAATGACAAACAGGGTGTTTGTTGGATACAGGGTTTAGGGATTAAGTTATTCATTGTGGATTGTCGGCTGTGAACTTTTTCACATTTACTGTGGACAGTGGACCGTCGACGGTGAACTCTTGTTTATTTTCTATGAACCGTGAACCGTTAACAGTGAACTTCAAATCAACAAATCATTAACTGAAATCAGGAATAAAAAACTCCCCGTTTTTATTTCGGTGCCATACGATACATAAATAAAGCAATGATAAAGAAAAGAAGGTTTGGTATCCATGCTGCAATAAAAGGACTGAATGCTCCTGAAATGGCAAATTGCGATGAAAACTGAAGGAACAGGATGTATGAAAAACTGATCAAAAGGCCCAAACCGATCTGCACACCGATTCCTCCTTTCACTTTTCGCGAAGACACAGAAACGCCTACAAGGGTAAGTATGAAGGTTGAAAACGGGAAGGAAAACCGTTTGTGCTTTTCGATCAGGATTTCTTCGAGGTTCGAAGTCCCCTGCATCCGCTGTGTTTTAATGAACCGGTTAAGCTCGGGCAGGTTCATGGCTTCAATGGCGTTTTCCCGCCTACTGAATTCTTCTGTGGTTATGTTTAATGTTGTATCAATACTTTTGCCCGTTATAATGGTCTGCACGTCATCGTTATAGTTTCTGATCATGTAATCCCGTATTCTCCATTTACCGGACACGGAATCCCATCGGATTTCCTTGGATAACAATTTGGAAACCAGTTCACCGTTTTCGAATTTCTCCATCGAGAATTGCCTGCCGCTGTTGCTGTATGTATTGTAGTTCTCAAGATAAATGAATACACCGGGTTGGATCTGTTTATGAATATTTCTTTCGTTATAAACCCTGGGTGATTTATGATAATATTGTTCCTCGAAGGCAAGTTTTTTGGCCGATGCATGTGGTATAACATAATTATTAAGGAAAAATGAAAATATGGCAATAATGAGGGCCGATATAAAATAGGGATAAAGAATACGGTTGAAGCTCACCCCGTTACTGAGAATGGCTATAAATTCTGTATTATAAGCCATTCGTGAGGTGAAATAAATAACCGCGATAAAGGTAAACAGGTGGCTGAACAGTGAAGCAAAATAGGGAATGAAATTCAGATAATATTCAAAAATTACCTTGTTCAACGGCGCTTTGGTTTCTATAAAGTCATCAATTTTTTCTGAGAAGTCAAAAACTACCGCAATGGCCATTATCAGGGCAATGGAAAAAAAGAAAGTGCTCAGGAACTTCCGGATGATGTAACGGTCGATGATCAGCAGAGCGGGCCGTCTTATAATCTTGTTGACAGTTGTTTTGTCATTTGTTTTTTCCATGTTCCAAAGACTCCTTCTTTAATTTTTTTCCGTGACTCTTCCATGAGCCACAGAAAAAAGCTCAGGTTGTGAAGTGTGGCAATTTGTGCACCCAGAATCTCGCCGGAGATGACAAGATGTCGCAAATAAGCCCGGGAATATTGTGTGTCAGCAAAAATTGTTCCATGCTCGTCCACCGGTGAAAAGTCGTCCTTCCACTTCTGGTTTCGGATGTTTATGATTCCTTCACGGGTAAACAACATACCATTTCTTCCGTTTCGGGTAGGAATCACACAGTCGAACATGTCTATACCTCTGCTGATAGCTTCCAGCATGTTAACCGGTGTTCCGACTCCCATCAGATAACGGGGTTTGTTCTCCGGTAGTATGGCGGTTACAATCTCAACCATTTCATACATGATGGATTCCGGTTCACCTACCGAAAGTCCTCCGATTGCAAATCCCTGTGCATCGTACCGTATGACCTCACGGGCCGATGCAGATCGCAGGTCGGGATATGTGCTTCCCTGAACAATCGGGAAGAATGCCTGTGGGTATCCATACAATGCACTGGTCTGTGAGTACTGCCGGAATCCCCTTTCCAGCCAGCGGTGTGTAAGGTTTACCGAATGCAAAGCATACCGGTGGTTACAGGGATAGGGAGTACATTCGTCAAAAGCCATCATGATGTCAGCGCCAATCTGGCGCTGGAAATCGACAATGTTCTCCGGTGTGAACCGGTGTTTTGACCCGTCAATATGAGAGCTGAAAACAGCCCCGTCTTCGGTAAGTTTCCGGTTATCGGCCAGTGAAAACACCTGGTATCCGCCACTGTCAGTAAGTATGGGTTTTGACCAGCTGATGAATTTATGCAATCCTCCGGCACTGACAATAATATCCGTGCCCGGCCTGAGGTAGAGATGATAGGTATTCCCCAAAATGATCTGTGCTCCTATATCATCCTTCAGTTCACGCTGGTGAACGGCCTTTACCGTTCCCGCAGTGCCAACGGGCATGAATACGGGTGTTTTGATATCGCCATGACCGGTGGTAATCACACCAGCCCGTGCATGAGTGTCGCTGTCCTTATTTTCAAGCCTGAACTGCATCGCATCAATGATCGGCGGCAAAGATAGAGAATATAGACATGAAGAACAAAGAATAAAGGCGGTTGTGATCGTTGTGATGGTTATGATGATGATTGTTGTGATTGTTATGGTTGTTGTGGTTGCTGGCTAGGATAACAGATACCGGATGGCGGATATTGGATGTGTGAGCAGGAGTTTGTTCCCGGCTGCTAAGCACTGATTCTTGGTTCTTGACTCTTGGCTCTGTCAGGATTTACAAAATAAGATAGAATCTGCTCCGAAAAGTCAAAGATTCACGAATAGCTGAAAATCAGGTTTACCCCTGACCCTAGAGGGAGCCTGATTTTCAGCAACT
>JAFGKY010000099.1 GCA_016928305.1 Bacteroidales bacterium | reverse complement strand
TATAGTTTTCGTCTTCTAAAAATCTTACCGTAAAACCAAACCCCACTCCCAGGCCACTGGTAACAGCATATTCATCGGAGATTACATGTAAAGGGAAAGGATATTCGCCATCAAAAGCAATTAATTTCATCATCATTATCCTATCGTTGTCTATCGACAATTCTGCCCCTTTAAATTTTGTATCGCCCATCAATAACTGGTAGCCATAGTGCTCGTATATGCCAAGTTTTTTTGTCATTGATGATGTGTCAAAAGAGTTGAGTTTGTAACCCAATCTTGATTCGTTGTTTCCATTTTTATGAAACAGAATATGAAAATCATCATAATCAATAAAGCAATATCGTTCGTTTACTTGTACAGACAAGGAATCCTGTTCCACTTTTTCAAATGGGACAAATTCATTTTCAGATAATGCTTTCAGAATGAATTGCTTACCATCTCTGTTAATTACAAGCTCTCCTTCTTCCAAAGAAATCGTTAAATAAGAAAATCCCTGAGAATAATCCCCGGCATGTTTCTTTAATGCTTCTAACTGCAAATCAACAGGGTTAATTTCATTGTGTACCTCTTTTATTACTTGTGGTGGAATAATGTCAGGAATACTCAATCCGAATTTTCTTATGAAATTGAATGAAAAGTCTCTTTTCAGCGATTCACCTTCTGCTGAGTTTATTAAAATTATAGCTGCAGTATTTTTTTCGGGGATCAAACATATTTCAGCATGACCGGTTACAGCATCACCTGCATGAGTAACTGCAAAAACCGAGTCATTTTTAAACATAAACCATCCCAATCCTTTTTTATTGGACTCAAGGATAACATGGCCGGTTTGAAGAGTAAACATCTCCTGTATTGTTGATGAATTGATCAAAGGCGAGTTAATTCCATGATATGCATGCATTAATTCTCTCGCGTATTTAATAATATCATTGATGCTGGAGTAAATGCCACCCGAAGCAATATCTCTAAAACCATAGTCATGCAGACTCTTCCCTCCGGAATATACTCTTGTTCTGTCTTTCAATGAATCCATAAAAAAGCCCGAATTACTCATTTCTACTGGTGCAAATATATTTTTATGAACATACTCAGGATATTCCAGCCCGCTTACCTGTTTGATGAGATGCCCTAAAATGTTATAGCCTGAATTGGAATAAGATTCGACCAAACCCGGTGGATATAATAAATAGGATTCATTGATAAATCCCAGGACGTCGGTATATTTTCCAGAGCCTAAATCACCGTTTTTCAATATATCAGTCTGGATTCCAGAGGAATGAGTGATAACAGATTTTACAGTCAGATCATTAATATTTTCACCTCTGTTTAAAGGATCAAACTGTGGAAGGTATTTATTCAGTGGTTGGTTTATATCGAGCAATCCTTTTTCATAGAGTTGCATTATTGCCAGAGCTGTAAATGTTTTTGTGGCTGAAGCAATATTAACAATTGTATTTTCAGTCATCGGAATATTATTGTCTTTATCAGCGTAACCAAAACCTTTTGTCCAGATAACTGAATCATTAATCAAAATTGCAGCGCTAACCCCAATTATCTGATCCGATTCCATTTTTTTTCTGATTAATTCTTCACTTTCTTTAATTAGATTTGAATAATCAGACTTGTCCTGTGCAATTATATTACATACTACAAATTGCAGATACAGTAATACAATTAGATTAAACGTTATAATTTTTGTCATTTAATAAAATTTTCCATTAATAATAGTAAAGACGACTTGAAATTGTTAATGCTGCATTTGAAGTAATAATTCCTTTTAAATTAAATAATTACAGCCAACAACACGTATATAGAAATGGTAAAATCACCAGACAACCACTTCTAAATGACAAATCTGGGTGTTTGGAAGTAGCTTTTTAGGATTTTTACCGGTTATTAAATTCTTCAATTCTACCATGGATTTTAAGCCTTGTCTGATATAAAAATATGAAAAATTAATTATACATAATGTCTTCAAACAGAATTTTTAAGATGCCCTGATGTCATCTTTCCCCTCAGCGTCAATCCGGAAATCAGGGGGAAGCGGTATCTGTTTGAATATTCTCTCAGTCAGCCATCACCTCACCTGTTGTTGTAAACAGTTTCGCTGCAATTGAAATTACAGCTTTTTGCTGTGTTGCGGTTGCAGCGTTTTCTGTTCCGAATCCATTGCCCCGGGCTGAAGCCCGGGGTTACTGACACAACGACCAATAGATACAATATCATGGCAAAGAAAAAAGTCCAGATAACATATTGGGGCCGGGAGAAATATCTTATAATCTGCGTAACCCGCCTGCCGGACCATAACCGGGTATTGTTATGAAACCGACCGAAGGGAGCTCATGAGCGAAGCGAGTAAACTACACCCAGTGCAGGGATTCATACCCGTGATCATTTCTGGTCGGCAAACCGCCACCATGCCAACGTACCAAATAATCCTAAAATACTTGTAGAAAAAAGTATAATGTAACTGGCAATACCTACCTGAATATCTTCAGTGCCCGGAGGGGAACATACCAGTTCCGGTATTGCCCATGGAAAATAAGGGCCTAATCCTAAGAGTCCGGAAAAATTGGCCATCATCAGCGTTATAATGATAATGCCGATCGGTAGCAAGACTCCACCACTCATACTTGCGAAGAAAGATGTTGTGGTGCAGAGTAAAATGGTCAGCAGCGTTGCCAGGGTACATTTATACAAAAACTGTGAGAAAACTTCACCCGACCAGCCTGAAATACCGGACAGGTATCCAAAAATAGTTGAAAAGATTACGAAGATGCCTGCAAGCAAGATGCTCCATAGTGCTGCAACCAATAATTTCGAGATCACAATGGATGAACGCGAGACCGGTAAGGCTATGATATCTTTTAAGGTATTTTCGGAATATTCACGGCCAAACATCCAGCTGGTGATGAATCCGAAACCGATCAATCCTATGGCGCCAATACCTTGCAGAAGCAAAGTAAAATAGTTCTTCCAGCTGGGCTCACCAAACCGCAGCATGGAAGCTTTCGTGCCGATCAGACCTAACTTCTGGGATATTTCCGGGTGTTGTTGTATCAGCATAAACAATCCCATCATGAATGATATGAATACAAAAAATACCATGGAAAGCCAGAAAACTATCGATTTTCTTACTTTCAGGCTTTCTGCCCATAATGTTACTCCCATACTTTTCATAGGTTTCCTCCTTTCATTTCCGTTGTTTTAATTGTTCTTAAGAAATACGATTCCAGATCTTCTTCAACTACATTCAGCATCGAAGGTGGCACTTGGTTTTTGACAAGCAGCGTTGCTACAGACTCCGGATTGCTGATCATTTCATTATCCAGGATTTCAAGCACTTCATTATCATTCATTTTTGCCGTGATACCATTCTTCTCCAACACCGACAAAGCCTGGCTATTATCCCGGGTGTTGACTTGTAAATGCTTTTGACAGAGTTGTTCGAGTTGCTCTGTTTGTAATTCCCGGATCAAAACTCCTTTGTGTATTATTCCGATCCGGGTTGCCAGCTTAGATATTTCACTCAGAATATGACTGGAGATAAAAATGGTTACCCCGTGATTTTTTGCAAGATCACGAAGCATTTCCCTGATTTCGCAGATCCCGGCAGGATCGAAACCATTGGCCGGTTCATCGAGTATAAGGATATCCGGATTGTGGATCAATGCTTTGGCAACTCCCAGCCGTTGTGCATTACCCAGTGACAAATTTCGGGTCTTCCGGTTTGCATATTCGGAGAGTCTGAGCTTTTCCATTACGGATGCCACAGCATTTTTGTCCTTTATAAATCGCAACCTCCGGATTATTTCAAGATTTTCCTTAACGGTCAGGTTCGGATACGAGAATGGCATCTCAACCAGGTATCCGATTTTTTTCCATAATTCAGTATTGCCTGCATGAACCCTTTGTTCATTGATATACGCTTCTCCATGGTTCGGAGAAATCATCGCAAGCAACATCCGGATCGTGGTGGTTTTACCTGCCCCGTTGAGGCCTAAAAAACCATATATCTCACCCTTGCTGATATTCAGGGAGATCGCTGAAACAGCCAAAACATCTTTATACTTTTTGGTCAGTTTCTCGGTTCTGATTACGGTATTCATTTTACTTTAATTTTGTAAGTGATTCTTTTTTGTTTTAATAACACGACAAAATTGCATCGAATGCCCTGACGGCCAAAGTGAAATCAGTATGAAACGGACAAAATGAAGGGTGAAATGAACGGAAGGAGCAATTAACCGTACTTAGAATTCAGATCAATGGTTAGACAACCAGTTTAAAAAACCAGCGACTTTATTTTTGCTGACGGTAATCTTTTCTGTAAAGGGAACAGTGAGCGTTAAGGAAAGCTTGCGGCCAAAATACTGGGATGCCTCTTTTATGGCCTTGTGATTAATGAGAAATTGCCTGTTGACCCTGAAAAAATCATCCGGTGAAATTTCTTCCACCTTTTCCAAGGTTTTGTTTATGGTATATGTTTTATGGTCAAAAGTGATGAGGCGGGTAATTTCGTTGTCTACATAGAACAGGGCAATATCTTCCAACCGTACCGGAATTATTTTATCTTGTTTATATACCAAAACCGAGCCTTTTGACTGTTTCTTTTTGTTCTCGATGAATTGAATGATTTTTTCCAGATTGGCAATATTTCCGGTGAATGAATCCTTTAATTGATGATATTTTTGAAAGGCTTCTGCAATCGTTGTTTTATCAAAGGGCTTTAAAATATAGTCTATCCCGTTTGCATCAAACGCTTTTAATGCATATTCGTCATAAGCAGTACAAAAAATGACAGGCGCATGAATGGATGTCGTTTTAAAGATATCAAAGCATAAACCGTCTCCCAGCTGAATATCACTGAAAATAAGATCGGGTTGTTCGTTTTCCTGAAACCATGAAACGGCTGACTGCACGGAAGACAATATGGCTGTAATCCGGGCATCGGGGACCACAGTTAAGATTGTTTCTGCCAGATTTGTTGCGGTTAATTTTTCGTCTTCAATGATTACAATTCTCATCGGACAGAATTTTAATACTTACTGAGAAAGCTGCACCATCCGACCGGATAGCTATGTCATTGCCTGAAATGATTTTATACCGTTCGGAAAGGTTGACCAGTCCCGTGCCGGTGGAAGATTCACCGGCACTCTTATGCTGCATCGTATTGCTGACGGTGATCCAGCCATTTTCATGGAATAATTTAATATGCAGCGGCGACTCTGTGGTGAATGCATTGTGTTTTATCGCATTTTCAAGAAGCATTTGAACCGAAAAAACAGGTAAAAAACCAGCTTTTACTTCATCAGGAATATTTACCTCAAAATGCAATGCATTACCGAAACGTATTTTTTGCATTTCAATGTAATCCAGGCTCAGCTTCAGTTCTTCTTCACACTTCACGGTATTGACATTGTCATACAAAACAGAAGCCCGCAAGAAATCGGAGAGGCGTTTAAGATAGGTTTCCGCATTATCGGGTTGCTTCTTGATCAATGTTTTCAATACATTCAGGGAGTTGAACAGGAAATGGGGCTGCAACTGCTGTTTCAATTTCTGGTTGGCTGCTTCAACATTTTTGATTTTCAGCTCTATATTTTCATTTTCAATTTTTGTTTTTTTCTCGATCAGCAACACGAGATCCTGGATGATCAGAACCATGGAGTTAACCGAAGCGATCACGAAAATCATGATCAGGATCTGAAACATCCAGTTTGTAAAGGGCATATAATTAAAATCTGTAGGATTAATACCAATTATTTTTGACTTCCATTCAATGGATTTCTGCAACCTCACCGGGTCATTTATAACCGGGCTAACCAGAAGGCGTATGGATATCAGAGGGATGAAGCACAACAGGTAGCTCCACAGGTACCGCATATTCTTTTTCCTGAACAGGAATACCTTCTTCCTGGAATAATACAGAAGGGCTATATTGATCAGCCAGATGAAAAAAATAAAAAAGCTGATCCCGATTACCGCCCCGCCCAGGATCTTAACCAGCACGTCAACCGTTGTTTTAACATTCGCCATGGTTACCGCGACCATATATACCGGTCCTATGGTAATTAAACCGATAGCCGTGGAGGTATAGACCGCTATCCGGAATAGCTTTTTTATAGGTATTATGGAGTTCATTATCACAAAAATAAGAACGCCGTCTCAATTTTTATATAAAATAATGCTGAAATGGACAATTTTCCGGTTAAAAAGAATAATACCAACCATGAAAAGCTTCACAATTATCAGGCAGATTGGTTTCAGGCCAGAACAGTTCGCAAGGCCGGGTCTGGACAGGCAGCTTAGGTGTCTGTTGTCGGTTGCGGTGAGTGCGGGGTGTGGAAGTTGTAATGGTTTTCGGCGCCGGATCCCCTGTCAACGGTCAGAGACCTTGACAGCGATTGTATGGTCATCTTTTTGAGTTGTGATTGTTATAATAGTTATGATGGTTATGCAAGTTGAGAGATTCCGTCCCGCACAGACTCTGACAGGTTCGGCAATCATTTTATTATATCATCAGGCATTAGGTTACGAACTCTGTCAGGTCGACCCTCGCATAAACTTCTCCGTCCCCTCAGTGTCACTCCCGAATCAGATTGCTTGCATGAATTATTATTTCAACTTTATTATTTTTTCTTTCCATATATTATTTTTCGTTGATAACAATAAAATGTACATTCCGTTATTGTATGTTTCTAAGCTGATCGTAGGTTCCTCACTTACAAAAGACTTTTCTGTAAGGATATTGCCGGAAACTGAAATCATCTTCACAACTACCCTGTCTTTTAAGTTATCAGGAATTTTAACATAGATTTTATCCCTGGTTATTTTTGGATAGATCAAAATATCATTTGTGCTGATTGCTTGATTGACTGTTGATTCGCAATTATTCTCTTCCATTGGAGAAGGATCATTGAAAATTCTCCATTTGCCATCAGGACATATTCCATAGCTGACATCATCGGCAAGTGAAGGTATTTCTACAGAATCTATTACTGTATTACTATCAGATTCACAGATAATTAGTGACTCTGAGGCTGAAAGCCTGAAATTGGCATGAAATAATCCTTCCGATTCTTCATGATCGGCCCAGATCAAAAAACAACTGTAAGGAGATAACAATGTGTTGGTATCACCTGTAGGGATACCCCATATATGAGCATTGTTCTTCAGCACCATGCCTTCAATATTAACAGCATGATTGTTGGGATTATAAAGTTCTATCCAATCATCAAAGTCACCCCACTCATCAGAAATAGTAGAATGGTTTGATGATTGAAATTCAGAAAGAATTACCTGTGTATAACCGGAATAAAATATGAAGAGTAAAATAAAAACACTTACCTGTTTCATTTTATAATTGGTATTGTATGTGAACCAATTGATCTATTGTAATAGAGGTATTAATAATATTAAAATTAATGGCTGTATTCTGATAAAATCGCCTTTTGATATTTATATTCCAATTCTATTGGTAATTCTTTCGCTGCATTGACAATTCTTTTAATATCATTAATTCCAATTTGTTCTTTCAGACTTAAATTGGTTTTACCGGCACACAGATATCGACAATAAATTTTCCGTCTTTCGGTTCTTCCGGATACATTTCAAAGCAGGGTTTATCATCCGGCTGGTATCCGCTTGTGGGGAACCACTGTCCGTAAACCCAATCCCATGCCTGCTGGAAATCCCGGGCTGTAAGTTCAAATCGGGCAACGACATACTTTGCAGCAACAATTTCCATCTTGCCGACTTCTCCGTCAACTTTCGTCTCAGGTGGAACGGTAATGCAGACACTCATCCGAAGTTTGTCTTCAAGGGTCACATTCGGGTCATCGTGATAGATAACCAACGATTTAAAATTTTTTCCCCCGATTAAACCTCGCGGGCCGGCCCATGAGAATAATTTATTCCAGATACGCTCGAATAATTTCTCATCACCCTTGTACGGGCCAATATGCCTGATGTAAGCCACCGTCATCTTTGGAAGTTCTTTAACTTCCACACTTTTGTTTAGTTTCATATTTGTCCTCCATTTAATGGTTTGTAAATCGGGACAAAAATAGATCGTTGGTTTTTCGTCAGGTTGATGCGTATTGCTATCCGGTTGACTTACATTGCTAATTTGAAGTTTCTCTTTCCGGTACCGGGATGCAGCGATGTTAAAATAGTTTTTAAAATTCCTGGAAAATATGGATATATCCGAAAATCCACATTTATAGGCTATTTCAGATATGCTTTCATTTTTGTTTGCAAAGATCAATGTTGCTGCTTTTTCGATTCTAAGACGCATTATAAATTGAAAAGGTGTCTCTCCAACAATTGAATGAAAAATCCGGTTAAAATGGAATTTAGAGAAATTAGCCACCGCAGCCAATTCTGCTAAAGTCATTGGTTTTTCAAGATTCGATTCAATGTAATCAAATGTCTTGTTGATCCGGGATATGTATTCGGTATTCAATTGTCCTGCTTCGCTCATTGTAAATTATCTGAGATGCCATTGTTACTTTTCTTATACTGTCTCGTCATGACATATCAATTCAAAGATGAATCGAAATATACTTGCTGTACCATGATGTTGCAGTATGGTGTTTTATTTTGTTGCAGACAGACCAGGCATCAGCTGCCATACCAATTCCAGTGAATTTTCCAGTATAAAGCAAATTGCCATCGTGATTTGGCGCTGGAATGGGAGAAAAATTCATCATCCTGTCTGATAATTCCGGGTCCCAGTTCAAAAATAAACGAGTATCTTTTGCTTGTCAGCCTGAAACTCTCATGTACCCAGCCCATTGAAAACATTGCCTCGTGACCAATAGTAGCCAGGGAATATCCACCTTTTATATAAAAACCGTTCCGCTTGATTTTTTGCTTATGGGCCTTATAGAATTTATCTGAAAAAAAAGCCGGTCCACCTGCAAACATAACGCTTGGGTATAATTCTCCTCCAGTCAAATCAATAACAGGCCTGAAAAAAGGTGCAATTTCAAATGCAAACTTGGATCCACCAAACCTGAGCGGACAACCGACCAAACCTCCACCTCCTATAGCAACACCAAATGATACATGACCACCGTATTCATCCAGATTCATTTCTTCCGATTCCTGGGTGATCTTATCAATTTCAGCATAATTGAAGACCCAGACACTTCCGTCGTTTGTTTGAATTTTAAGCGTCTCACCGGGGATCTGTTCAGTGATTTTGCCTTTGACAACCGAACCGTTTTTAAGATAAATGATATCCTGACCTGAAAGTACAGGAGTCTTAACCGGTTTTTGCCCATATGAGAAGTCCGAAACCTGTTCCCTTAGCGCGTACGTGCTGATCATTTTTCCGTTTCTTTCATAATCAAAATTGATTTTGACGGAATCTACACCGGTTATTTTACATTTAATCGTTTTTCCGGTTTTTGTTACAATTAAATCCTGAGCATAACTTGCATAAAACAATAGATAGCTGAGAATAAGAGCAATTATTGCTCTTTTGCTTTTACAAACAAGAAATACATTGTTCAAAACTTTTAATACTGATTCAGATTTTTTCATAGGTGGTTTGTTTAAGGGTTATGACTTAGCGATACGTTATAATCATATTATAAGTTTTATTTATTTTAATCGATGTGGTTGTATAGTCCACATCAATCATTTATTTTTTCTACTTGATATGGTTTATTGGATTTTATAAAACGAAAGATAATCATTTATCCGGTTCTTTATTAAACATGAATGATTTTTTTCCTGATAATCCGGGCGCACCATTGGCAAAGGTTTTGGTGGTCATGCGGTACGGATTTTCTGATAGTTACTGCCCATACACTGGGCCGGGTGTGGTTTTGAAAACTGCACTGGTGCAGGAGTGCCATAAAATCTTGCTGATAGGTTAAGGGTTGGTAACGTTTTTATTGTATATTCTTGTAATGCTAAGCTGGCAGTTTAAAATAATTGTTACATTTGAAAACGCAGAAGTATAAATAAATCATCTTTCACCGTATGAATTTGCATATCATCGACATCGGCATCATCGTGCTGTACCTGATCACTACCATTTTTGTAGGATATTACGTTTCGCACCGGGCCTCAAGAAATATTAAATCCTATTTCCTTGGTGAAAATACGCTGCCCTGGTATTTCCTTGGCGTATCAAACGCTTCCGGCATGTTCGATATCGCCGGTACCATGCTCCTTGTGTACTGGCTTGCCGTTTACGGATTGAAAAGTATCTGGATACCCTGGCTGTGGCCAGTTTTCAACCAGATATTCCTGATGGTTTACCTTTCGCCCTGGCTTCGCCGGTCGAATGTGATGACCGGAGCCGAATGGATAAAGACAAGGTTCGGAACCGGCCTTGGCGCTAACCTGTCTCATATCATCGTGGTAATATTTGCCCTGGTCAGCGTTATTGGTTTTCTTTCATACGGCTTTAAAGGAATCGGTAAATTCAGTACTTCCTTCCTTCCGGCTCTCGTCACCAATGCCGATACCCTGGCCCGCTACCCCCAGATCAACGAAAACCTCTATGCCCTCATCCTTATGGGCATAACCACCTTTTATGTGGTTAAGGGGGGAATGTTCAGCGTGGTCATTACCGAGGTCATTCAGTATGGCATACTTACCATTGCTTCCGTTGCAATTGGTATCATCGCCATCAACCGCATTGCTCCCGATGCCATCAATGCCGTTATACCGGCTGGCTGGAAGGACATCTGGTTTGGCTGGCATACCGGCCTCGACTGGAGCAGCCTTTCATCAACTGCATCATCAAAATTGCATGCGTTTAACGACTGGATCATGAAAGACGGTTATGAAATGTTCGGCTTGTTCTTCATCATGATGCTGTTCAAAGGAATTTTCCTTGCTGCAGCCGGTCCGGCACCCAACTATGATATGCAGCGTGTCCTGTCAACCCGTAATCCCAAGGAAGCCGCAAAGATGAGCTCGCTGGTAAACGTTGTACTAAATCCCACACGTTATTTTATGATAACCGGTCTTACCATACTTGCCCTTGTAAATTTCGACAAGCTTTATACGGCGTCACTCACCGAACCCGACTTTGAAAGCATATTACCTCAGGTACTGGCCACATACGTGCCGGTGGGATTGCTGGGCTTTCTGATGGCCGGTCTGCTGGCTGCCTTCATGAGCAATTTTGCAGCAACGGTCAACGCTGCTCCTGCGTACATCGTGAATGATATCTATAAACGCTATATCAACCCCCATGCTTCAGACAAAAAATACGTACACCTGAGTTATGTTGCATCTCTTGCTGTGGTCATCGCCGGTGTCTCCGTGGGATTTGTCGTTACATCCATCAACAATGTTGTTTTATGGATAACAGCTGCACTCTGGGGCGGTTATACAGCTTCAAATGTATTGAAATGGTATTGGTGGCGGTTTAACGGTTTTGGATATTTCTGGGGAATGGTAGCCGGTATTGCAGCAGCATTGATACTGCCTATACTCGACCTGGAATTCCTTAAGCAATGGCCGCTGATCAATAATTTCAGTATGAACGCCTTCCCGATAATTTTTGTGTTTTCTATCATAGGATGCGTTCTGGGCACATTGCTTACAAAACCTGAAGATGATGAAACCCTTAAGAAATTTTACAGAACCGTTCGTCCCTGGGGTTTCTGGAAACCCATCCACAAAAAGGTGGTGGCCGACGATCCCTCGTTTGAAAAAAATAAAGACTTCGGACGCGATATGTTTAACGTTGCCGTTGGCATCATCTGGCAACTGTCGCTGGTAGCCTTCCCGATTTACCTGGTATTGCGTGACTGGAAACCGTTTGTCATAGCCTTCAGCATCATGGTCGTTACTTCGCTCATTTTGAAGTTTACATGGTGGAATAAGTTGAAAGACTGAAGATAGTGACAAGTGACAAGATAAAGGCAGAGGACAGTCACAGATACTTTTTAACAGGCAAAAAAAACATACCCGAAAAAATTTAAAATACTTCTCTTAGTTTTCCCTTCTCCTTCAGGCCTTGCTTCGCTGTAGCTTCGCGAAGGCGAAGAGAGGGGCAGGGGGTGAGGCTATTTCTTCTTCAGATACACCAGGTTCTTACTGATGAGCTCATTGCGCTGTATTACGCTCATGGCTGAACGGTATTCGTCAGCCGGTGTATTCAATACATAATCAAGCAGCCTGTCCACCGTTGTCTCGGCAACATGCATCCGGGTATCCGAGGAACCATAATAAATAAGCACATCACCGTTTTTCTTTTTTATCCATCCGTTGCTGAACAAAACATTTGACACATCTCCGATGCGCTCGTCGCCCTGGGGGGCCATAAAATAGCCTCCCGGACTGGCAATTACCTGAAAGGGCTTTTTCAGATCAGTCAGGAACATATACAGAACATACCTGAGACCGGCAGCACATGCCCGCACGCCATGTGCCAGCTGCAGCCAGCCCCTGGATGTTTTAATGGGGGCAGGTCCCAGCCCGTTTTTCATTTCTTTTATGGTGTGGTAAACCCTGTCGTCGATGATGGTCTCTTTTTTTGCCACCGGTTTTTCCATAGAGTCAATCAGTGCCCATCCGATGCCTCCTCCTGAACCCACACTGATAAATCCTTCCTGCGGACGTGTGTAGATGGCATATTTATTCCGGTAAAACTCGGGATGCAATACACAGTTGCGTTGCTGCCCGGAGCTGGAAACCAGATCCGGTAGCCTTTCCCAGTTTATCAGATCGTTGGTTCGGGCAATCCCGCATGCAGCAACAGCCGAAGATGTATCATTCGGTGGTGCGTCAGGATCTTTCCTTTCCGCACAGAACAGGCCGTATATCCATCCGTCTTCATGCCGTGTAAGCCGCATATCATAAAGGTTGGTATCGGGTGTTTTCGTCTCGGGCAGCGTAACCGGATAATCCCAGAAACGCCAGTGATTTATACCATCGGAACTTTCAGCAATGGCAAAAAATGACTTGCGGTCCCAGCCTTCTACCCGGACTACCTGAATGAACCTGCCGTTAAACTCCATGGCTCCGGCATTAAAAGTGGCGTTAATCCCCAGACGCTGCATCAGGAAAGGATTTGTTTTGGGATTCAAATCGTACTTCCAAAGAACAGGTATATGATCAGCTGTAATTATGGGTCTTTTATACCGGTAATAAATGCCGTTGAAATTCTTCTCTATCCGTTTATTTTTCTTTTTCGTAAGTTCTTCGTGTTCCTGAAAAAGCTTTTTCAGTCTTTTTTGATACTCTTTTTTATCCATAATGAATAAGTTATCTGAATTATTGTGTCAGGTTTCATCAAAAATAGTAAAATTCTGCTACCCGGCAAATTCGCATGATGCTGAATGGCCGCTAAGAAGTCCGGTTTCGGCGAATAAAGTTCACAGCATCGGTTAGCAGCAGCAGGTAAATTAAAGTAGAGAAAATCCAGATGATGGATACATTAAACCACAGGGTATTCATCTCCTGACCGTTAAATATTTTTATAGGCGTGAACATCACTGCCCTCCCGTAATTGGAAACAGGGGACTGGTAGATACCGTCCCTGAAACGGATAAACCGGTTACCGATCAGCTCAATCTGGTCGGTATAATCACTGTTGGTGACAATTTTTTCAAGTTTTGCATTATGGTGATCATTCTTTAGCCGGTTATAGCCTTCCTGCCCCAGCGAATCAATGAGTTGGTGTGTGATCTGGTTTTTTTGCATCAGGAGTGCTTCGTGTTGCTCATAGAAAAATAATTCAAGGTATGTGAGATAATCACGTGTTTCCGTTAAAATAACCGGATCAATTTCCGCCTGGTTGAGGGAACCCAGGAACTCAAACGGAAAAACCTCGGGTTCCTGCGCAATAGCTTTTAATTCATTGTATACGATATGTGCGAGGATGGGAAGGCTGTCGTTAGCAGGATCCATTTCGAGGCAGCGATCAACCATTTTTGCAAGTTCCGGCACAAGGTAAAAGGCATAATAATCAGAACGGCTGATATTTTTATCGACGGAAAGATAATTCTTCTGGTACTGGTTTCCGGAAAACTGTTTAACCGCTAATGCCTCGTAACCCCATCGTGAAACCATCAATTCGCCGATAACGGGTACATATTTTGTTTTTTCGAGTCTTAATGCATGGTAGGAGATTACCCCGCCTCCGAATAGAACCTGCAACGCCAGAAATATCGGTACCAGTTTTTCATAAATGACACTCAGTTTTTTCACACTTGAAGAAAAGAGAAGTCCGGTCAACACACCAAAGCAGGCTACACTGTATAATACTATCCAGTATGGTCCTGTCATCTCTTTTATGCCAAGCAGTGCATTCCCGATGACGGTATACAATAACGACTGAAGTGCAACGATGATCAACAGGAAAAAGATCTTTGAGTTGATGTAACTGAAGCGGCTGAAGGCCAGGTATTGCTCCTTATGCAGGATATTTCGCTCCTTCAGGATCTCTCCCGAACTGATCACAATGCCCATGAACATGGCAACCATCACACTGATAAACTGGTATGCGGGAAGGTTGCTGTTAGAAGCAAAGGTAGCCTGGGCACCGTCTTGTTGTCTGAGAAAGAACCCAAGGATCAGGGCAATGACAGGTCCGCTAAGCAATGCAAAAATTATATTGTTGATGCGGGAGAACTTACAC
Source organism: Bacteroidales bacterium (assembly GCA_016928305.1). GTDB lineage: Bacteria > Bacteroidota > Bacteroidia > Bacteroidales > UBA10428 > UBA5072. The sequence goes on along the minus strand of JAFGKY010000099.1, from coordinate 62,794 downwards.
AGGAAATTTCGGAGCGAGAAAATCAGGAATTGTACCTCAAGATTAGGGATTTTGATTTGCCTTGTAGGAAATATCGATTTGCGTGAAAGATTCCGTTGTTCAGGCTGTATGGAGGCCATATACAAATGATGCCATTCCTCGGGTGAAAGAATACGCTGTGCAACACAATCTTCCCTGCGTATAAGGCTGTAATTAACGAGGTCAATGATAGTGGCGGGATCAATAACTTCCGGACACTGATCATGAAGATTGAGATGGTTGCACAAATAACACACAGATCTTTGTGGTGGTCCGGTATATACGGGGTATCCACCTTCATCCAGGATCCAGACGGCATCGAAATAGCCGAACATGTTGCTGCCCACCTGTGTGATGGAAGTGATTGCCAGGTTGCCCTCAAGGGTGTAATTGTGCAGTATCTTTATCACCCTTGCTGAATCAGCCATACTCAATCCCGACAAAGCATTGTCAACAAGCAGAATCTGTGGCTCACGCATGATTTCCAGAGCAATATTAAGGATTCTGCGCTGTCCCGGTTGAATGTTTTTATCCAGTACATTGCCAACAATCTTATCACGGATCTCGGTAATCAACAATTTAGCCATCAACTGATCCACTTTTTGCCTTACTTCATGACCCGAAAGCCCACTGTAATAAAGACGGGCGTTCATCAGCAGATTATCGTATACCGTTAATTCTTCAAACAATAAATCTTCTTCAGGTACATATCCTATGATGTCTTTCAGCAGATAACGGTTTTTCTGCAAATCATAACCGTTAATCTCGATGTTTCCTTTGTCAGGAACTACGTAGCCAGCCAGCAGCTTTAACAATGTGCTCTTTCCGGATCCTTCTTTACCCAGTATACCGACAAGACTGCCGGATTGTTCCCTGACGCTAATGGAATGTATGGGATATTGTGTGTGAAAGGATTCCAGTTGAAGGTTGTTAACCGATAATGAAATGATACGTTTGGTTTGTTGTTGTATATAACGTTGTTTAATATAACCGTATGATAGAACAGGCTTTCCTTTAACATTTATGGATGACCCTGTTCCCAAAATCTTAAATTTACATTCCTTGAGTTTAATACCATCAACCTCAACCCATTCGTTATCGATACACCGAATGATAAATGACTGGATCGGTTTGAGGTACATCACAAGCAGCTTGCCTTTGAAGTTATCAATCTCCAGGATGTTTTCATCCTCCGGTTGTTGCTGGATCCTGTCCTCAATCCATTTGCCTTCCAGCTTTTCGGCCGGATCTGTCTGTTCGGATGAAAAAACCAGGTAATGATTTGTACTGTCAGTGAACGGATCATGGGCTGTAATAAAATTCTTGTAACGCATTAATTCGTCTTCACTTATTCCAAGTTCTGAAGCAATCTTTTCGGGTTGCACGATTCTTTCAAATGCCTCGAACTGATTTACTGTGTCGAGCAGTACTATATAAAAAAGCAGCTGATCTTTATATCCCATCGATCCTCTGACGTCCTGAATTACTTCATGGATAAGCTGATCCACTGTCAATCCTTTGTCAAGCAGGCGCTTTTTGTAATCCAATATAAGGGTGTCAACCGTCCTTTTGTCAATATCCGTATGGGAAGAGTTGAAATAATCCAGGAATGATTTTATCAGGGCGTTCGCATTTTCTCCCCTGAGGGTCTGGATACAGATGGCAAAAAGCCGGACAATTTGTTTGATTATGGCGGGCTCCATAAATCAAGAATTCTTTGTTGCAAAAGTAAGGAAATTCCTCAAATACTGAATTCTTATTGAATTTCCCTTACGTTTCTATTTGGAATCGAAAGTAATCAGAAAAAAGTTCTGTTGTTGTTAAAAATTGTTAAGTGACGAAAATCACCGGTTACCGATAAGCAAAATCATTCCTGTTTCCTTTTACGATGCTTGTACCTGTCTTAAATTTGGTCAGATAAAATTAACGGAGATTTAATTGGATTGGTGAGAATAGATAGTACAGATTAATTTTGTTTGATAGGGTTAATTAGTTTTAGGTGGTTTGGGATCCCGGCGAAAGCCGGGATTTTTTTTAATGAGACCATGATTTCACAAGCCTTTGGGTGAAATAAAATCATAGAGTCGAACCTGTCCGACGACAGGCGGGTTATCCCGATAGCGAAGCGTATCGGGATAGGAATTCAGTATTCAGAAGCCTGCTGGCGAACTGAATACGATAAGTTGAAACTGCCCGCTTTGGAGAAGTTCATTACACAACAAACAGACTTGCACGACCTGCATGACCTGCATGACCTGCTACAAATACCGGTTACTTCTTATAATTCACTGCAAATTCGTTCGAGATATAGTTGTCATAGCTGAGGCATACCTGTGTGGCAAAGTCAACAGCAGTTTGTATTATTTCCGACCATGTACTTTCATTCAGTCGGTCAATGTCATCATGAAGGATGTTGTGTGTATATAATGAATAAACGACTCCTGCATTGAAGTTGTCCCCGGCCCCTATGGTGCTGATCGGTTGTATGCTATGAACCGGGTATTGCCTCCGAAGCGATGGGGATCGTAGCCATACTCCTTTTATGTTTGCCGTATATAACAGATTGGGAGTTTTGTCACAAATTTGTTGATAGGCTTCATCTGCAGTGTTTGCTCCCAGGATAAAAGAAAAATCCTCATTGGATCCCCTTACAATATTTGCAAGAGCCATGTTCTCGAAGATCATGGGTTGCAGTTTCGTCAAATTGTGCAGGTGTTGCTTCCTGAAATTAGGATCGTAAATGATAATAGCCTTCCTTTTACAGGCTTGCTTTACAAATCCCAGGAGTTTATTTCTCACTTCGGGTGTTATCGCGTAAACAGATCCGAACAATACGATATCATTGGCCTGAACTTCCGGAAATTCTATTTGCAGCCGTTTTTCCGGATAGAACTTGTAAAAATCGTAACTTGCATCATTGTTTTCATTAAGAAAAGCCAGGGCAAGGGAAGATTTCCCATCATAGTACCGGTATACATATTGTGTTGAAACGTTATTCTCTTTCAGAAATCTGTCAATCAGGTTTCCTACTTCATCAAGTCCGTATTCACCTATAAAAAAAACCGGCATGTCAAGTCTTCCAAGGGTTACTGAACTGTTTAGGCAGGCTCCGCCAGCTTTTGCTGCAAAGGGTTGGTTGTTTTTAAAGATGATATCCAGAACCGTTTCTCCGATAGCGTAAATCTTTCTCATAATGTCAAAATATATTGATGAATGGATGAAACATCCAGTTTATCGAACGGGGTTAAATATTGTACCAGTTTATTAACAATGAGAGGGACTCCTGCCGGGTCATCGGATTCAACATTCAGTGGCAGTACCGGATCGTGCAGTGAAAGCCGCAACAGGAACCAGCCGTTGCCGGCTGATGGACTACATACAACGCGGATTCCTTCATAATTATCAGCAGCCTTTTTCCATCCGGGGGTATGCTCGATAAACGATTCCAGCCCGGCAATTACCGATGTGCCATAAGATGAAAAGTCGTCATCGCTGATCTTAATTCTGAATTCTCTCGATTCGACTGGTTCGGCAAGCGTTTTAATAAGCTCATCAAGGGCTTTGCCCTGCCGGTGAAATTGCGAAACCTTAATAAGGATCTTTGCTATTACATAGGCCCCGTCATCGAGGAAATAGTTCTCCTTCATGGCGGCATGGCCCGATGTTTCAATTGCCAGCCAGCAGGGTTTCCCTGTTTTGTTCAGACGGACAGCTTCGTTGATGACATTTTTGTACCCCCGTTTAAAGCGGAGGTGAATCCCGTTATGCTCCTCGATGAAACGGCTAAGGCCTTCGGAAGTTACGGAATCGGTGACAACGGTTGATCCGGGATGTTCTTCCAGCACGATGGCGGATAACAGGGCTATAAGCCGGTTACGGTTAATTCCGCTACCGTCTTTGATCACAATTGCAGCCCTGTCCACATCGGTATCAAAAATGATCCCCAGGTCAGCTCCTGCTTTCAATACAGCCAGTTGAATGGATTGCATCGCTTTTTCATCTTCGGGATTCGGAACATGATTGGGAAAGCTGCCATCGGGTTCGAGGAACTGGCTGCCTGTAATGTCGGCTCCAAGCACCTGCAATACCTGTGTGGCAAAAAAGCCTCCGGCACCGTTCCCGGCATCCACAATAATCCGGTGACCTTTAAGGGGCGTATTGAAGCGATCAGGATGGTTGGCCCTTTTTCTTATCATGGTCACAATGGACTCGGCATACCGGTTGAGGTAGTTGACGGTCTGTAAGGTTCCTCGTGTATGCCGTTCAGAAAAATCACCTGTTTCAGCTATTGACAGTAGTTCGGTTATATCTTTCTCTTCAAAACCACCCAGCGATGAAAAAAATTTGAATCCGTTCCGGTTGAATGGAAGGTGACTTGCCGTGATCATGACGGCTGCGTCACAACGGGTGCTTTCATCCACAATCGACATGAACATGGAAGGAGTTGTTGCAAGACCGAAATCCAGTACGTTCGCCCCTGATTCCACCAGCCCCTGACAAAAAGAACTTTTGAGTGCAGGTCCCGATAATCTTGAGTCGCTGCCAACAGCGATCAACGGTCTTTCAGGTCTCCTGGTAAAGTGCCTTATATACCATACAACCAGCGATTTACCCAGCCGGCAGGAAACATCCCGGGTGAGATTAACAGGTTCACCGGTTATCCCCGGAAGAGCAACGCCCCGGATATCGGAACCGTTCTGAAGATCTCTCCATAATATGGGCATAATTATCGCTTCGGTGTTTGTTTGGAAGCATTTCTTGACCGGATGCCAAGGTAGCCTCCGTGATGTCTTTTGGCATAATCATCCGCATTAAAACCGATTTTCTTCATCAATAGCACAACCAGTATATCTCCGATTACTGTCATTGCCGTTGTTGAAGTTGTGGGGGTAAGTCCCAGGGGACAAACCTCATTTGGCCCACCGGTATGAATAGTAACATCGGCAATGGATCCAAGCGGACTGTATGGATTACCGGTTATTACGATTACAGGAATATGGTTTACCAGACCTTTGGAGAGTTCATATAATTCCAGGATTTCGCGGGTTTTTCCCGAATTGGTGATCAGCAACATGATGTCATTTTTCGAAAGCACACCAAGATCACCGTGTTGTGCATCGCTGGGGTGAAGAAAAATAGCCGGTGTGCCGGTTGATGAAAACGTAGTGGCTATATTCAGGGCAATTTGTCCGGCTTTCCCCATACCGCTTGCCACCACTTTCCCCTCTTTTTTATGAACTGCCTGGTAAATAAGGTCGACAGCCTGTTCGATGGTATTATTAACCGGTATATTCCTGATAGCCTTTGCCTCTGCTTCAAGGATCCGTTGTATTTCTTCTTTCATAGGGAAAAATGAATCTGTTGTTGCATTCAAAGATACGAGTTTTTCATGAATCATTGCATTAACGATTTTGACAGGCCATCTGTTTCCGGGCACTTCACATCTGTAATAGGTACCCTTTATCCTGCCAGCCCGGCCCCTTATCCCCAATCGCTATTCATAAACCATTAACTGTACAGCATTATACCTGTAACCCTAGGATTTACAAAAAATCCGGATAATATGACCATCATTGAAGCACATAAGAATGCAAACGCAGTCTCTTTATCCGGACCTATAAGCTTACTCAAAGATGGGTATATATTAAAAAAATAACATAATTATACAAATATCTATAAAAAATATAAGGTATATAATTAAAATATATATTGTTTTAATAAAAATATGTAATTATTTATGGGGGTTATAAAATATTTATATATTTTTATATCGGTCAATTATTCAATAATTTAATACTTATGGTTATGAGGACAATGAAATTGTTTATCCCGGTTGTAATATCTGGTACTTTGTTTTTCTCCAATTTGTTGATAGCTCAGGAGGAAGCTGAAAAACCTTCCAAGTTTAACGCAGGAGTCGATTTTTTCAGCAATTATATCTGGCGTGGTACCAAATTCGGAACAGGTCCGGCCATACAGCCTGATATAAGTTTCTCAACAGGCGGGTTAACAATTGGTGTCTGGGGTTCATTTGACGCTTTCGGGTATACGGAATCCGATCCCTATATTTCTTACAGCTTTCCTTTCGGGCTGAGTCTGGGTGTTTGTGATTATTACTATCCGACACACCTCGATACCACAGGATCGTGGATCGGATCCGATTTTTTTGATCTCGATAGAGCATCGGCTTTTCATGTATTTGAAATCAATGCCGGATACAACTATAAGAGTTTGTCGCTGAGTGCCAATTACATTATTAATGAAGCCGGTGGAGCTGCTTCTTCAGGCGGGGACATGTATTTTCAGGCAGGTTATGCATTCAAGTTTCTGAATATTTTCGTTGGGGCTGGTAATGGCTGGCATACATCGGATGGTAAATTCATGGTTTGTAATATAGGTATTGGCACCGGTAAAACGATAAAGATAACAGAAAGTTTCTCGGTGGAGGTTACCGGCCAGGTAATCCTGAATCCCGAAAAGAAACAATTGTTTGGGATTGTGGGACTCTCACTTTAGTTATCATTCCGGTTGATGGGGCCGGAAAATCATAGGAAACGCCTAAGAAATGAAAAAAGACCTAACCGGTTTTAAAATCCGGTTAGGTCTTCATATTTTGTCATCGATTGACTTTGTGAATTTTCTGTTATGCGATTTTCATCATGTGTTTGTGTCTGGTAATCTTTTGTATTTATATAACAATTTACTCAGGGCTTCGGATATCCTTCGATTTCTTTAAGGTTGTCCGCAATTACGGAATCCGGGAGTTCATAATTCTGAAGCTGTCCGGTAAGGAACTTGTCATAGCCGGTCAGGTCCATCAGACCGTGTCCTGAAAAATTGAACAGGATCACCTTTTCTTTTCCCTCTTCCTTGGCTTTTTTTGCCTCACGAATAACAGCTGCTATGGCGTGTGTAGTCTCAGGTGCCGGAATAATGCCCTCGGTTTTGGAAAACAAGATACCGGCTTCATAACACTCAATCTGGTGCAATGCCATGGGTGAGATAAGACCTTCTTTGGCAGCTTTGCTCACAAGCGGAGCCATACCGTGGTATCGCAATCCGCCTGCATGAATGGGTGCGGGGATAAAGCTATGGCCCAGTGAAAACATAGCCACCAGGGGTGTCATCTTGGCTGTGTCACCGTGATCGTATACATAGGGACCTTTCGTTAATGTCGGACACGATGTGGGTTCAACCGGGATAATATCAATATCGGCACCGTGCATCTTATCATAAACAAACGGAAATGCCAGTCCGGCAAAATTGCTCCCTCCGCCGGCACAGCCTATGATAACATTGACTTTCTTTTCACCGGCAATTTCAAGCTGTTTTTTGGCTTCGAGACCGATAATGGTCTGGTGCATCATCACATGGTTCAACACACTTCCGAGGGAATATCTTGATTCGCCTTTCGGATCGGTAACCGCAGCTTCAATGGCCTCACTGATGGCAATACCAAGACTACCGGGTGTATCCGGAGTTTTTGCAAGAACCGCTCTTCCGGCTTGAGTTTCATTGCTGGGGCTTGCGACACAATTGGCACCCCAGGTCTGCATCATCAGTTTCCGGAAAGGTTTCTGATCAAAGCTGATTCTGACCATATACACTTTGCACTCGAGTCCAACCAGCGAACAGGCATATGCGAGTGCGCTGCCCCATTGTCCTGCTCCGGTTTCCGTTGTCATGCGTTTGATCCCAAATTGCTTGTTGTACCATGCCTGGGCGACAGCCGTGTTGGGTTTGTGACTGCCGGCAGGAGACAGGCTCTCGTTTTTATAATAAATCCTGGCTGGCGTTCCAATCGCCTGTTCCAGATCATATGCACGATGCAGCGGTGAAGGGCGCCACCGGTTCAGCAATTCAAGAATGCCTTCCGGGATGTCAATCCAGCGTTGTGTACTGTATTCCTGCTCAACGATATTCATCGGGAAAACAGGCGCCCACGCTTCGGGTGGCACAGCGCCATCAGGACTCATGAAAGGTGGTACCTTTATGTCGGCTGCCAAATTATACCACTGCCGTGGCATTTCTTTCTCAGAAAGAACAATTTTTCGGGTTTTTGTCATTGTTTAAGATTTTGAAAAGCATATATATGCAATTGGTTTGTATATCGCAAATATAATCATTCAGCCAATACATGCTAATTTTTGGGAGAAAAATATCGGATTTGCGATGCCGGAACCTTATTTTTCTTTAAGGATCTGCCTGATAAATTCACGCAACGGTTTCGAAAATTCATCCCTTTTCAGGGCAAATTCTATGGTAGTCTTGAGAAACTCCAGTTTATCACCCAGATCATGCCTTTTACCCTCAATGGTTTGAGCCATAATACCGTGATGTTTCAGTAAAATACGCAGGGCATCGGTAAGCTGGATTTCGTTTCCTTTTCCTCTCGGTGTCTTTTCCAGTGCAGGGAAAATATCCGGTGTAAGAATATATCTTCCGGCAACTGCCAGGTTGGAAGGAGCCTTTTTAACCTCGGGTTTTTCAACCAGCTCATTCAGTTGGAGGAGTTTCTTGCTGATGGCAGTACCACCTACAATTCCATAGCGTGTAACTTTGTCGGGAGGGATTGTTTCAACTGCTATAATCGGCTGCCGGTATTGTTCAAATGTATCAATCAATTGTTGTGTTGCCGGTATGATGGAATCAATTACTGTGTCACCCAGGAGCACAGCAAAAGGCTCATTACCGCAATGGAACCGGGCATGAAGAATGGCATCTCCCAGACCGTTCAGCTCCTTCTGACGGATGAAATGAATGTTGGCCATATCTTCAATATGCCTGAGCTGGTTGAAGACGACCTCATCTTCTTTTTTCTGGATAAGGGCTTCCAGTTCAAAATTACGGTCAAAATGATCTTCAATTGACCGTTTGCCTTTGCCCGAGATGATCAGTATATCTTCAATCCCGGAATCCACACACTCCTGTACAACATATTGTATGACCGGTGTGTCGATGATCGGAAGCATTTCCTTTGGCTGTGCCTTGGTGGCTGGAAGAAATCGTGTACCCAGTCCGGCTGCCGGTATTACAGCTTTTTTTATCATGGTTATAATATATAGGGTTTAATCACTCTGGCATTGATCTCCTTCAACCGGATAATAAGTTTGCGCAACATTTCATCATTGGCATAGGTACCGATAATGGCACCTCCCGATCCGGAAAACTTGGCAGAGGCTCCGCATTCACGTGCAATTCTTACCATTTCCTTATTGCTTTCCGAAATATTCATGATCTGTGTCCTCAGATCAAAATTCCGGTTGATTAGTTCAGATAACAATTCCGAATCTTCTTTGATTATTGCTTCTTTACCCTGCACAGCCAATCCTGCTATCTCGGATAAAATATCGTGAACATGTTTGTCTCCCTGGTCGTAACGCTGCCGGACATCGTTATGCACTTTTCCGGATTCTTTTCCAAGTTGCATTTTGTAAGCAAGGTATAGCTTGGGTAACTTATTGGCATCAATCGGTTCATAAATACCATGCTGGTGTTTGGACATATATGCCTCATTAAAATCCATGTATACACAACCTTCATAAACCTGAATAACCCTGTCCTGCAATCCTGCATTAATTCCCAGTTCTTCCTTTTCAACCGCCAGTATAAGGGAGGGAAGGATGGGCATGGGTATACTAACGTCATAGAATTGCATAAGGGCCTTGATGGTTGCAGTGACTATGGCGCTTGAACCTGCAAGTCCTACCTGCCTGGGAATGGAAGACTGATACCTGAGTGTGAAATTCCTGCCGGCAAGACGTATCTGGTTTTTTTCACAATAATCACAGAATTTTTTAATAGTGGCCTTTAACAACCTGGCTCCTCCATAATATCCGGTAAGACTAACTTTTTCCGAAAGGTGGTATATGCTGCGGAACTGGTTCAGATCTTCTTCCTGTTCTTCGATGATGAGGGATGGAGATTCGTATAGTGTGACAGCAGTGCCGAAATTCCTGACAATGATGGAAATGGTCTTGCCAAAATATCCGTCCGACGGATTTCCGAGAAGTCCGGCCCTGGCATATGCCCGTGATTCAATAATCATATCCGACAGGTTTTAACAGAACGACCCTAAGTTACTTTTTTGATCGAAACAAAAGTAAGAAATAAGATATTTTTTGTTGAGAGCCGATTTATAATACGATCAAAACCGTTTCAATTGCAGCTAAAAAAAGTGGGCGGTGAGCAAGCAGGGATTAGCACATTTTTAGTAGATTTACAACCATATAACGATAATGCAATGAATACATTTGTGGTGAGATCGTACCAGAAAAAAACAACCATCCTGATTTGTTTATTGTCTGCTGTTATTCTACTGTGCAGTTGGTTGGAGGTTTCAGCTTATACCTTGAATATTAGTGAGGAAGGACCTGCTGAAAACCTTCCTGAGGGAAAAATGCAGATAAATGATGTCCTGGTAAATGCCGATACCTTTGAGGATCTTGAGAATCAATTTCCGGAAGAAGATACATTGGCACAACAAGAAACGGCAATTACAACGGAAAGCGGAGATGAAACAGATGCAACAGCATTATTAATGGCTGATTCTGTGAAATCAGTATCGGCTTTTTCAGAACGGGAAAGAACATTTCCCTTCTACCGGAGATGGTGGTTTTCACTCCTGGTCGCTTTACTTGCAGTTCCCTTTTTGTACAGGTATTTTTCTGACAGGGACAGAAAACAGAACAGATCACTGCAGGAGCAAAATACCAAAATGGAGGAATTCCAGCAATTGTTGGTGCAAAAAGAAGAGCAGATCTCCAGGCAGGAATCTGAATTCAAGCAAAAGCTCCTGGAAGAGGAAGAATTGAAATACCAGGCGCTTGGCTTATCGAAATTCTCAGACATGATGTCCGGCAACAGGGATGAGATTGATAAACTTGGACAACTTCTGATTTCTGAACTTGTTAAATACCTTGGCGTTAACATGGGTGCTCTATACCTTATAAAAGAGGTGGATGAAGATAAAAAAGTATTGAAACTGCTTAGCGCATATGCACCTGACATCAAACAGTTGCATGCGGAGATCCATCCCGGCGAAGGTTATGTGGGTACCTGTTATAATGAAGGACAGTTACTGGAGGTGAAGGATGTCCCCGCAACATATTCAAAGATATCTTCAGGTCTTGGGGAGGCAATACCTTGCTACCTTGCTTTTATACCCCTGATACAGGATGAAATAAAACTGGGTGTAATTGAAATTGCCTCTTTCAATAGCCTTGAGAAGTATAAACTGGAATTTGTTCAGAAAATTACCCAGAATATTGCCAGCTATATAGCCATCCGAACTGCATCATCACAGATGCAGGAAATGCTGTCGCGGTATCAGTCCCAGGCCGAGGAGCTCCAGGCACAGGAAGAAGAGCTACGGCAAAACCTTGAAGAGATGCAGGCTACACAGGAAGAGCTGAAAAGGCAGATGGATAGAAATCAGCTCATTCAGGAAGATCTTGCCAGGGAAAAATACCTGATGGACGCCCTGATGAACAATTTACCCGATTCAATATATTTTAAAGACCTGGATAGCAAGTTTATTAAAAACAGTAAATCGCATATGAAAAAATTTGGCGTCTCTGATCAGGCAGAATTGGTGGGAAAATCGGATTTCGATTTCTTTTCTGAAGTGCATGCCAGACCAGCGTATGAAGCAGAACAAAACATTATTGCAACAGGTAAACCCATTATCGATCAGGTTGAAAAGGCCGTTAAAAAAGATGGCACGTTCAAGTGGGTGAGCACTACCAAAATGCCCCTGCTTGATCAGAATGGGAATATTGTAGGCACCTTCGGTATCTCCAAAGATATCACACAAATTAAAAATGCAGAAATGGAATTGCAGGCAAAGCATGAAGAATTAAAAGCCCAGGAAGAAGAACTCCGGCAGAACCTGGAAGAAATGCAGACTGTGCAGGAAGAACTGGAAAGACAGAAAGCAGAACTTGACTGGGAAAAACACCTTATGGATACCCTGCTTGATAACCTGCCGGAATTTATTTATTTTAAGGACAAGGATAGCAAGTTTATTAAAAATAGCCTTTCACATGCAAAATTATTTGGTTTCTCCAACCCGAAAGATATAATCGGAAAATCGGATTTTGATTTCTTTGCAGACGAACATGCCCGGCCTGCTTTTGAAGACGAACAAAAAATCATTAAAACCGGTAAACCCATCATTAACCTGGTTGAGAAAGAAACAAAAAAAGACGGTTCGGTATCCTGGGTCAGCACTTCTAAAATGCCATTGTATGATAAGAAGGGAAAAATAATCGGTACGTTTGGCATTTCAAAAGATATCACCGAGACCAAAAAAATGGAAATGGAAATACAGCAGCGAAACCAGGAATTACAGGCGCAGGAAGAAGAACTTCGGCAAAACCTGGAAGAGATGCAAACCATACAGGAAGATTTTCATCGCAGGATACAGGAAAATGAGAAGACTAAAGCAGAATATAAAAAGAGAGAGGAAGACCTGAAGAAAAGAATTACTCGTTTAGAGAAACAAAAGAGATAAGGATCGAAGATGAAGATCTAAGATCTAAGATGGAAGATTGACTACTAACTACTAACTACTAGCTACTGAATCTCCTCTCCTTCACACTATCCCTTTGTTAACTCCATCCGTACAAAGATCGGCAGGTTCCCTAATTCGATCTCATGAATAGCATAGCTTTTACTGAATCTTGTATGATCAATGATGTCCTTAATCTCCGGAATGGAATAAGTCATGGTGAGTTGTTTACGAAGAAAAAATGCGGATATCTTTCTACGGAAAAAGGAATAACCGCTGAGATTTTCAGTAAGCCTGTGCTTCAATTGTTGCTTGTTGTAATCTCTTTGTGAATCAAATATGTAAGCCGTTTTACCCGGTTTCAGGATTCTGTAAATCTCATTCAGCCCATCAACGGGTTCATCCCAGTTATAAAAACTGCCCGTGCTGACGATACAGTCAAAAAAATTGTCTGCAAACCCCGTTTTGGTTATATTCCCGATACGCAGGTCTATTTCTTTAATAGTCCGTATGTTCTTTCGGGCTATGGCAAGCATGGCTGGCGATATGTCAAGTCCGTACAGATCAATACCCGGATTCAATTTGCTTATTTCAATAATCAACCGGCCCGGACCCGTGCCGGCATCCAGCAACCTGCCTTCCTGTAACCGTGTGCCAATGAAATCTGCAATTTCTTCGAACGATTTGTTTACTCCTTTAACATTGGTCAGCATATCATATAACCGGGCTGCAAAGGCAGGCATCTTAACATACTGTTTTTCACCCCTGGTTTTCATGTTCCGGATTTTGAATTGGCAAAGATGCATGCGTTCCCTCCCGGGATTTTACCCACATGAAATTTACGATTTTTTTTTTCAGTATTCCATCATTCCACTATTCCGTCTCTTATTTTATCAGTACGAAATTACCCTTTTTCGCTGTTTCATAGCCATGTTCGGTTATGACCCGTATATAGTACACGTATGTGTCAACGTTCTGTGCTTTACCGTTGGTGGTTCCGTCCCATCCTTCATCCAGCCGGGTTGTCTCAAATACCAGGTTACCCCAGCGGTTAAATATCTTAAATTCTTTGATTTCACGGATGTTTCGGGTTTTGATGCTGAATATATCATTGACACCGTCATCATTTGGTGAAAATGCATCCGGTGCCTCGATATAAAAATCAATAATGACTTCAATGGGGAATTCTTCTGTAACCGAGAAACATTCATCTTTAATGGTTACGGTATAAACGATATCTTTTTCGGGTGATACGGTTGGCTGGTTGCATGACCTGCAGGAAATATGATAATCGGGTGACCAGCTATAAGCGGCACCCTGATTATTGGATTGCACTGTCAATTCAATATGCTCTCCGATAAATATTGAAGTATCCTCTAACGGATTCCGGTTGATTTCCGGCGGCTGCATGACACTGATCTGAATGTATCTTGTGCCTGAGCACCCGTTTGCATCTGTTACGGTGGCTGTATAGGTCCGGGTGGAATCGGGGAAGACAGCAGGCGAAAACGAATCCGGATCACTTAATCCTTCCGGTGGCTGCCATTTAACCCCCCAATCTGTATTTGCAGGAATGACCTGAAGCGATGAAGATACGCCCTTACAGATGCTGGTATCCCCGCCAATGGTAAAAGACGGGGATGGAATTATGGTGATGGATTGAATCATGGATTCGGTGCATCCCTTGCCGTCATCTGCGGTCATTTGTACCGTCATAGTCCCTGGGTTCGAGAGCCATAATGCCATATGCACGGAATCCCGCATAACAAGGGTATCATCTATGTTCCACGTGATATAACGGTGTCCGGACGAATGATTATGGGTTACAAGAGAGTCGTACTGACAAAATGTTGTCTTATTGTCCACGATATCAAAAAACGCTGTCACATCAGACACATTCAATGAACCCGATGTCAGGGTTACTTCGCAGGTATTGTTCCTGATCCAGATAGCCGGATAAATAATTCCTTTGGCCTTGTAATTATGGACGGGTGATGCGGCTGTTGAGGTCTCCCCGTCGCCAAATATCCATTCCATTTCGCTGACATCCTGGGATGATGTGAGGGTGAAAGCCACAGGATCATCATAGCAGATCGACTGAGGTATAAAATCGAAGGTGGCATAAGGACCGGTTACAGTGATGTTCTTTGAATATGTTGCCTGGCAGTTATTCGGTGTCCTTACCCACAACGATGTGTTGTATATTCCCGGCCTTGCATAGGTATACTGGTAATTGCCGGCATATCCGAAACTTTGCATTCCGCTGGCAAAGGTCCATGCGCCCTCTGCAACCGGACTTCCCGCGTTGTGAGTGAAAAGAACCGGCGCCGGATAGCAGTCAAAAACACTGTCACTCACACTATACTCGGCATCGGCTTCTTCAACTTTAATATAATGTGTTTTCTGCAATGAGTTCGGACAACCTCCTTTGATCACGCTTAATGTCACGTCGTAAACGCCTGGCGTTGTATATACGTGGTTACGTAATGTATCCGGAGCACTGCCATCCCCAAAATCCCAGCGATAGCTGTCAAACTGATTATAGGATGCGTTGAAGTTCACCCGGTCACCAGTACAAACAAAATTATCATCCGCGTTGAAAGCAATGCCCGGTTTGTATAACGTTATTGGGATGTAGCTTGTGTTTATGCAACCATAACTGTCCCTGACCTCCAGCCCTGCCATATAAGACCATGAGGTCCCGCTGGTATAATAATGCTGCACGGAAGCAACCGATGACTGATCAAAACTGTTGTCACCGAAGAGCCACGTCCAGGAGACGGGAAATTCATCGGTGCCGGTTCGTGTGAATTGCACGGTCAATCCCGAAGCACAGCCTTCTGTATTGTCTGCGACAAAAGAGGCATCCGGTCGAATTACCCGGATCTCCTTTACGATCGTATCTTCACAACCGTTATCAGCCCTTACGATAAGGTTGGTTTTAAACCTGCCCGTGTCAGCAAAAACATGCCCGTACCGTTCACTGAATGTCCTTTTATCCGGCCTGCCATCCTGAAATTTCCATAAAAATCCTTCGTTGTAACATTCGGTGATATAGTCACGTGAGATGAGAGCGTTTAATAATACCGAATCCCCGTGACAAACTACCGTTTCTGCTATGAAGTCAGCCTTTACATCTCTTACCTTAACCGTTTTGGTTGTGGTTTCCAGGCAGGAAGAAGTGCTGTTGAAGGCTTCAAGGGTTACCCCATATTCACCGGAGGATGGAAACTGATACCGGAAGGAATCCAGGCTGGAAACTATACTGTCGTTGATTCGCCACGCAACCGAACTGGCCATTGAGACACCGGAAACAAAAGTATATACCAGCGGACTGTCACAGGAAAAGGATTCATGAAAACTCCCGGCAGGTGAATTTACATAAAACGCCTGCTGAATAAGGGTATCGGATATACAGCCATTATACCCCACTTCAAGCTGCACGGCTTTATGACCTGCGGTTGCGGGCAGAACTTCGATTGTCACGGGAGAATTGTCTGATACGGTTATGTTGAATAAACGGGGTGATGAAAAATGCCAGAAATCAATACTGTCCTGCAGCGTTGTATTATCCACAAGCTGTATGCTTTCTCTATAACAAACCTCACCGGGTAATACCGTAAAATCGGGACTTACCTTATCTCCGGCTTTTATGTATACCGGATAGGAAGTATCCGTACATCCCGCCTCATTTTCTACAGCAAGCATCACCTCATATTCTCCCGGTTCTGTGAAGGTGTGTACAAAAACCTCTCCGTCGGGTTGACTGTAAGTCATGTCGTTGATACTATAATCCCACTTCAGGATGGGTTCAGCAGACCGGCTTACATCCTGAAACGAGACCCTCAGGGGTACACAACCTGATACTTTGTCGGGCATAAAACGGGCAACGGGCAAGGATACGTTGAAATTTTTTCTGGCCGTATCCCTGCAACCGTTGGCACTGGTTGCCACCAGCATAAAAGGATAACTCAACCTGTTGATTTCATGGCTGTATATCTCATAATAGGACAAGTCATGCGTGACCGTATACGATATATTCGCTGCATTGCTGGTTGACATATCCGGCAGTAACCATTGTTGTGCTACGGCATTTTCCATCAGGGCGGTCAATCTGACACTTTCCGGAAGCTGGCAGCTGTATCCCGGATTCATTTCGATATCAGCTTCGATGTGATCAACCCTGAAGGAGGCAAACGCGCTGTCAGGACATGCTGAGCGCTGTCCGAATATAAGCTTCATATCAAAACGACCGGAATCGGTCAGCTGGAATATGAATTCCTTTCCATATACAAATATCTTACGCTGATTGTACTGAATTTGCCAATAGAAATCCGTTCTTGTCTCAACAGTCGTACCAAAGCGTATTTCTCCGGGGCAGAGAAGGGCATTTTCAGCCGTAATGGTATCCCCTCCCTGAATTGCATAGATATGTCCCGATGCATGGCCGACCGAAATATAGGCCTTTTTTGTCAACGCACTGTTACAGCTCATTTCATTATCACAACGCAGGGTTACATCATATGTCCCTGCTGCGGTGTATTGGGCAGATGCGTTGTATCCGTCATACGTTGTACCGTTCCCAAAATCCCAGTGATAACTGAGGTTAACGTCAGCCACTGAATGGTTACTGAAGTTAACGATTAACGGAGTATTGCAGGCTGCACTATCGGATGCTGTAAACCGTATTTCCGGTTTCGGGTGGACCAGCACTAATCCTTTGGCTTCGGAGTAATCCGTACATCCATTATTATCAGTTATTTCCAAAAAGACATCAAAGGTACCGGACTGTTTATACTGATGATCCGGATTTTCGGTTTCTGCCACCGTACCATCCCGGAAATCCCAATGATAGGTGCTAAGGGGAGAGTCCCCTGCTTCGGAAGTATTGTTGAAGCCTACATGAAACGGCACACACCCTTCAGACTGATCGACTGTAAAACCAGCTGCGGGACCTCTGAAAATTGTTACCATTGCCGTTGCCACAGCCGTATCTGGTCCTTGAATGACTTTTAATACAACATTGTAGCTTCCCGGTTCCGAATAAACCTCTTCGAGAATTCTTGCGGAAGAATAGCTGATACCTCCCTTACCAAAATTCCATTCGTAAGTGATTCCGGGTCCCTGTGATGATTCATTGTAAAAGACCACACGGGCAGGAGCACAATTATTTTGTCTTTGAAAGCTGAAACCGGCAATTTGTGCCATACCGTTGTACTCACATACAAGCAACAGAATTGCGATCAAACAGAACCGGGTGTTGGTGTTTTTTTCATAATATTGCATTAATGATGCCATGGTGTGGTTCAGGAAAATCTGACGAATCGTGCTTAAAAATAAGACAATTTGAAGACTGCAGGATTAAATATAATAATAATTGTCATTGCAGGGACTTTTTTTTTATTTGCGGACTCTTGGGCCCAGGATGTACATTTTACCCAGGTACAAGCCACACCGCTTTTATTAAATCCTGCCAATACCGGGACTTCTGGTTGTGCATTGAGGCTGATTAATAACTTCCGGAGTCAATGGAATGAAATTGCAGAATCGTATAAAACCTATAGCATAGCCGTTGACAAAAGCCTGGTTCTGTGGAGGCAACCTGTGGGAGTTGGTGCAATCCTGATTCATGATTTGTCCTCAGGCAATCATTTAATTGCTGATAAATTCTTTTTTTCATTAAGCCTTTCCAGGTTTTTCCGTAATCACCAGATTTCGCTTGGTATTCAACCGGGAATTGTATTACGGTATTTCGACCAGCAAAACCTTTCCTTTGATTCCCAGTTTGACAATGACGCCGGTATTTTTGACCGGTCCCTGCCCAGCAGGGAAAACCTGCTTGCTGACAGGTTATCTTACATTGACGGTAATGCCGGATTGTTATGGAGATCGCAGATAAAAAAATACCAGGTGACGGCAGGTTTTGCTGTAAGTCATTTGACCAGGCCGGTGGAATCTTTTATGAAGAACGCTGATGACGGGCATTTACCATTAAAGTATAACCTGAATGCTTCAATTATTATTCCGCTGACAGATCAGGTTGATCTGATCCCTATGGGTTTGTATAGCGGGACATCCGGTGCCCGTGAGTTTATTGGAGGTGGCCTGGTCGGATATGCCTTTACCCGAACCACCATCCCGGTCAGGTCAATCTACACCCTTATCCTGCTGCGGATAAATCCCTTCAGGAACATGGACGCACTCATGGTAGGAGGCGGCCTTCGCATTCTTGGCTTTGACATTTGCCTGAGTTATGATATCAATATATCAGCTTTACACAAGGCATCGAATTATTACGGCGCTTTTGAAATATCGCTTATATACAGGAATTGCCGTATACGGTCAAAAGAAACAGCTGAACCATGTTATATGTTATAGGAAACAATGGCAAGGAATACAAATACAGTGTCATGATCAGGAGTTTTATTATAAGAACAGCAGCATGGATTATTGTTTTATGTACAGTTCTGCTGAACCTATATGCAGGTGATACAGCGAAAGTGGTATTACAGGAGCTGAAAAGGAATGCCCTGAGAAGCTATAACCGTGGTGATGTTTACCAGGCCATTGCCTATTATGACAGCTGTGTGAGAATGGATGAGGATGACCTGAAGTCATTAAACCGCCTGGCAATGTTGTATTTTTCAACCCGCAATTATAAAGAAGCTGCCCGGTGTTTTGAAAGATTGACTGACGCAGCCTCTGATGATTATAAGCTTGCGTGGTACTATTACGGGATTGTAAGCATGAACCTTGAAGAATATACCGGTGCCAGGGAACGTTTTACGGCCTTCCGGAAGGTATGGCGGAAGAAACATGATCCTGACCAGTATCGCAGGATGGCCGCCGCCTATATCGAAAGCGCTGACTGGGCTATTGCGCATACACAAAGCAGTGCCGCTGTTACCATTCACCACCTTAATGCTGACATCAATGGTTCGCATATCCAGTTTTCTCCTTCTCCCGTTGACCAAAATACGTTGCTGTATGGATCGCTGGTAACGGATGACCGGCATCCCGGCAGCGGTGTCAGGCAGGTGTATGTGGCTGAAAAGAAGAACGAAAAATGGATTCATCAGGAACTTCTTGCAGGACCTGTTAATGATCCCGGTATTCATACCGGCAATGCGGTTATTTCAGATGACGGACAACGTATGTACTTTACACGAAGCCGGAAGAACTGGCAGAACAAGGAGATCAGCGAGATCTATGTCAGCTATAAGAGCGAGGGTAACTGGCAGCAACCCCAAAAATTGCTTTATCCGGTGAACAGTGAAAACAGCACCAGTACCCAGCCGGCCCTGGGTATGAACCTGAGAACAGGTAAAGATATCCTGTATTTTGTTTCCGATCGTCGGGGAACCAAAGGTGGACTGGATATCTGGTATACTGAACCTGAAAAGGATAAGACATCCTGGAAAGAACCAAAGAATCTGGGCCGCAACATCAATTCATTAGGGAATGAATGTTGTCCGTTCTATGACCTGTATACACGTACTTTATATTTTAGTTCTTCCGGGAACAACGGTTATGGAGGATATGACGGATTCAAAGCAACAGGTTCCGCAACCCGCTGGACCGATGCTGTGAACCTGGGCAAACCGCTTAATACATCTTTCGATGACCTTTTTTTTTCCATACTGAAGAATGGACGGGAAGGCTTTTTTACATCCAACCGGCCGGGTTCCTTGTCCATGGATAACGGCAGTTGCTGCGATGATATTTTTTATTATCATATCGATGAATGTACACGTATTGTTTCACAGGGTATTGTGATCAACAGCAGCAACCGGGATATCTATGACGAGCTCAATACGAAATATAACCTTGACCTGGAATACCCGGAAGACAGTGCGCGTCTGGCGGAGGTGCCGGTTAAGCTTTATGCGGTTGAAAAGGAGACGGGCGATGAGATATTCATAATGCAGACACGAACCGATGACAACGGAAGGTATACCTTTGAACTTGAAACAGGAAAAAATTACCTGATACTGATCCGGAACTATGGTTTTTTTGATAAAAGAATCAGGGTATCAACAGAGCAAATGAACTGTAGTGATACAATGATCATCCGGCCGACAGGCATAACCTATCTGCCCGGTATAACCGTTCGCTTCAACGTATATTATGAACACGACAAGTACCGCCTGACCCCCGAAGCCCGTACTGCAATTGATACAACACTGCTTTCATTGATTGATCTGTTTCCAAACGCCGTGGTTGAAATCGGATCGCATACCGACAGCACAGGTACCGATGAATATAACATAAGGCTGTCGCAGCGACGTTCGGAAAGTGTGGTGAAATACCTTGCCAGCAAAGGAATACAGGAATCAAGGTTGCAGGCCAAAGGATACGGTGAAAGCGTGCCGGTGGCACCCAATTCTCATCCCGACGGTTCCGATAATCCCGACGGCCGTCAGCTGAACCGCCGGACAGAGCTGAAGATTATTGGTGAAAGCAACCTTTTTTACGAGGATGAATAGGATTTGAAGAAGAATCAAGATCAAAGACCAAAGATCAAAGACCAAAGATCAAAGACTAATATCTTAATATATATAAATTTGCAGTGGACCCTGGACCGTCGACTGTAGACTGTATTCGGGAATCAGGAATATACGGATCGGCCACGAAAACATAAAGGTACCAACAAAATAGAAATACAATGTTCTACGCTGTTAAAACACTTGCTGGAATTTTCTCCCTACTGTTAATAAGTATCGGAACAATTGGATCGGCTCAATTTCGTGATGGAACCGAAACTACTCATGAATGGATAGAAGAAATCAGAAAAAATCTGGATGCGGAGAAAGATCTTGTTTACAACGAAGCCTCGGTGTACCATACCACCCATCTTTTAATTGCTGCATTTATTGTCAATGACCCAGCGGGGATGGCCAATTGCAATGAAGGGGATTTAGCAGCCGGAATAAGCAGTCTTAACGCTTATTTTAATACCATAAACGTGAATTTCATTCTTCACACCGTTCAATACGTGAAGGAATACAGCTATGGTTTCATACACGATGAGGGTACTGTCAGTGAACTGGTGAAGAAATACAGTATGGACAGAACCATTAACCTGTTTCTCGTTGAATCCATAGAGACAGACACGGCCGTATATTATGGCTTTACATACTTTCCTGACGATACCATCCGGAATTATATTTTTATCAATAAATATTTGATACGAGGTAATTATATTATTACACTAATGGGACATTTTTTTGGCCTGTTATCGACGCATGACACCCTGGGCGGAACTGAACTGGTGAATCAAAAGAACTGTACCCTGAGCGGGGATTTCCTGTGTGATACCTGGGCCGATCCCAATTTGTTTGAAAGAGTTGATACAGCCTGTGTATATATTGATGATCCGGTTGATCCCAACGGGGCATACTATGTGCCGTCGGTGGCTAACCTGATGTCGGAAAGCTATGACAAATGCAAGTGCATTTTCACACCGCACCAATATCGCAGGATGCTTTTCTGCCTGAAAAATTACCGGTATTATCTGAGGTAAGGAAGATTGTCTGAATTGGGATTTATGGGATTAAAGGATTAACAGGATTAGTTCTTTTTGGTTTGACATTCCTGCTCCGATGGGAATATTGAATCTCCGTTAAAAAATGGCCAGAAAGCTTCACCATTCCCTGCTAATTCTCCAGCACCCACTTTACCGAATTCACCAGGATGGTGTAAAAATCCTCGGTGGCATATTCCAGAAAACCATGGTGGACACCCCAGCTCACAACCCTTTTGCTGTAAGTATTTGCTTCGGTCTTCCACATAAAGGTCTGTAACGGGGATTTCGTATTGACCAGGTAATTATTTGATGCAAGAGGTATTGAATTGGCTGCAATAGCGGGTATATGGGATGCCGAGAGGTTAAATGCCTGGATATGAGCTTCACCTGCACCCAACCACAGGCTGGCGTTTGTATTATATCCTCCCGTCCATTGAATACTATCCCCAATAGTATAACCAGCAAAAATATCCTGATTATTTTTTACTGTCATCCATGTAATACCTGGTAATAAATCCGTGGTTTTGGCAGTTGTTAGCCAGGTGGATCCAGATGACTCGAACAATGGAAAATCACCCTTGTAAAGCATGTATGCTTTAAGGGTGACAACGGGGATAGGCCATTGCTTGTTGCTGATGGCGACCATATCGGGTGAGGAGCCATTTTCGGTAATCAGCGCAGCGTCATAAGGAGTAAAATCAGTTGTGGCCATGAATTCGATACAATTCATGTGTTCAGTTTTCACCCCCTCGATGGTGTTTACCCGGTCAATAATTTTTTGTATGATGATGTCAGCACCCGGATCATGGTCACTGACCACCAGTATTTGTCTTTCTACCGGTGATGTTTTAAAACTGATTTCGTTTCCGTAGGCTGTTCCTAATATGTTTCGGGCGTATGCCCTCAGGTAATATGTTTCATTGGCTGTTAGCCCGGTCAGGTTGCTTATATAACCGCCATTGCCGGCTCCATCGTTGGTTATATTATCGTCTACTGTTGGGTTTAGTGAGGTACTCCAGCAAACACCCCTGGCTGTTATTATCGATCCGCCATCATCCGTTATGTTTCCTCCGGATGTAGCCGAGGTCTGAGTGATGTTTGAAAGATTTGTGGTTGTAAGTGTGATTATCCCGTCGTCGGTGATAAAATCGGTTTTTGTACTGTATAAATCCCCATCCGAATTTATGATATAAGCTTTAATGTAATACTTTGTATTGGGGGTTAGACCGGAAACGGTACTGGTAAAATCCCCCTTTTCTGTTCTGGGTCCAAGCTCAGTCTTTTCCCCGGTGTAGATAGTCGGATCTTCACTGGTTGACCAACAATGTCCGTGCTGAATTATGGGACTTTCACCGGCATCCAGTATTGTCGCCTTAATGACAGAGTTATTAGCCGTAATTTCCGAAGCCGTACCTGTTTTCAATATGACAATTCTTCTATAATCGATCCTTTCACAGGATGTAATACAGGCGGCAATCAGGTATATGAGAAGGATTGCTAAGTCAATTGTCGTATAATAACCTGTCCTTTTGTTGTGGTTTGGTTTCATAGTATCGGGTCAGAGGTGATGGATGAATCTCAATTATTCCCGTCTTATAAAAATAAAATCCCCTCCCTGGTCACCTACATTTCTTATCTCTCCGTATTGAGGTATGGCATCGCTGTTGTTAATCACGGCAATCCTGAAACTTGAAAACAGCTGTTCTGAAGAGATGCATTTTTCCTTGTTATCATTCAGCCTTTCAATCAGGAATTTGACAAAACTGCTTCTGTCGGGCACTTCGGTTAATGTTCCGCTTGTCATAGCCTTCCGGCTGGGCAGATCATACAGCATCTGGATGGCTTTAGGCGCTTCCATTGAAACACTCCGGGTCTTGAATATGGATCCTCCGAAACAAGCATCGGTGATCAGCAATGTGTGCTTTGAATTAATTTCTCTTATGTAATCACACAGTGTACTGTTGCGGAACCATTCCGTTTTATAGGACCGGTTAGCGTCGGCGGGAAGCCAGTACCCGATGTTTGCATTCTGATCCCACCATCCGTGCCCTGCATAGAATATCAGCAGATTGTCATCGGGTGTTATCTTCCTCGCCAGATCATCCAGCGCAATATTGATATCCGATCTTTTGGCATTCCTGAGCAACGTGATGTTTTCCTTATCAAAGAGGTAATAGGAAACAAGCACGTTATAAATGTTCTCGGCATCACCGATTGGATAATCAAGGTTATTAAGATTGGGATCATCATATTTGTTTACTCCAATGAGTAAGGCAAAGTATCTTCCTGTAACATTTAATGCTGAGGTTACGGTAGACGATTCGGGATTGTATACCAGGGTTATATTCAATTCAGCATAATTGTCTCTTTTATCTACCGCATAGATATTCAACTTGTTTTCGCCCTTCTTCAGCGTGATATTCTGCACAAAAAGTCCGTCTTTTGAAAGCTCGTACTTTTCTGCATTTATAAAGATCCGGTCGATGCCGCTTATATCATCCGTTATTCTTCCAAGAATATTGATTTCGGGTTTGGTGCATACAAATTTATCTTCGGTTTTAAAATCCGGACTGATTATCTTTATAACGGGTGCCGTACTATCGGGAATTTCACCAGGTGTCGTAATTCTGACGTTGTCAATGTGAATTCGCGTTTTGCCGCTGGATACAGTTTCCTGTGCCGATGATGTTGAAAAACAAAAGATCAAAAAAGGGGTAAGAACGAATGTTCTTTTCAGACTTGTCAATCCGTTTTGAAATCCGGTTGTTTTCATTTTTTCCTGCTAAAAAGTATAAAAGAATGACACCATGGGTGTATTGGCAGAACCATTGTAAGAGGTCCTGACCGAAAAAGAACTTAATTTGCTTTTAATTGCTGAATTCTTCATTTTCGATGTTATGACCCATGTTATTCCCAGATCAGCAACCCATATGGCAAGCGCCGACCAACCCAAAACATTGGATGCGGTATATTGTTTCTTTCCTGTGTCAAAATAGGAATCAATTTTTTCTGCCTCGGTGGAATTTGCATATTTATCGTAATTTGAAGAGGCCTGCATGTTCAGGTATACCGAGGAAACTATGCATCCATAGCCGACAACTCCTATAAGCCAGTATGGCTTACCATCCGACAGCCGGGTCAGTCCCCAGCCGGGAACGAGCGTTGATAACAACAGGTTACTGCCAAGCTTTGTTGATGTACCAGAAGTCCCTTTTTCCTTCCTTCCCTCTGTTTTTTTGGTCTTCAAAGTAACATCCGGTTCAGTTTTAATTTCAGAAGGTGTTTCGGTTGTCTTTCCGGCAGACAGGGAGTCCTGTCTGATTTCCGGGAGTGCTTCAGCATTTCTCTCAGCAACGACAGGTGCCGGAGGTGCTTTTCTGGTTACAAAAACTTCAACGGAAATATCAATGTTCATAAAGATGCTGTCAGCAGCCAGGTCCCAGATGATCTGCTTGGTATCGCCTCCGCTTACATTGTCGCCGATATCGCCGTACAGAGAATTGGCTTTTATTCTGGTATCAGTTGAATCCGTAATCTCAAGTTCTACCCTGAATTGATCATCCGGTTTGTAACCCGTTATATTGTACCTGATTATCAGCCTGTCATTCACAAATCTCAGGTCGGGTGGTGAAATTTCTATCTTTGTCTGGCATAAGATAATGCCGGAGCAAAAAAAGGACATGATAACGATAAAAACTGTTTTTACGGTGAAGTGAATGAAACAGGATTGGACAGTCTGAACCGGATTTAACAGATCACATCGGGTCATGTTTGAGGTCAGGATTTAGTTATGGTCTGGCTTATTATCAGAAAGATACGTAAAATTATGGAATTCTGGCAACAAAATCCAGTATTTTATTAAAATGAATTCAGAATCAAAAAGGTAAAATCCGAAAAAGACAACCGGCTTTCTTATCGTTTCAGGAAGATAAACCCGGTACTGATCGTTCCTAACTCTGGATTATCAATAGCATACCAGTATGTGTCTGCTCTCAATGGCTGGCCCTGCTGGTCAAAACCGAACCAGCAGTCATCAGGATTATAGGGATCCCTGGAATAAACCAGTACCCCCTGTTTGTCGAAGACCTTCAGGGAGGAACCTTCAGGAAGCCCGTATATCATGAGGCAATCGTTGAATCCGTCGCTGTTTGGAGTAATGGTATTGGGTATCCGCAGGTCAATTCTTATGTTAAAAACTTCATTGTGCTCACAGTTGTAATCGTCAGTCAGTGCTACTGAATAACTGACTGAACTTTGAGGTGTTGAAATCGGACTCTCACAGTCAATGCAGCTCAGGTAACGCGATGGCTGCCAGGTATCATCCGGCCATCCGTGCCGCGGTATCAGCTGAATCGAAGATCCCGGAGCCAGAAGGGTGTCAAGGACGGTGATCGTTTTTTCCGGATATAAGGTATCACAGTGCAGAATAATATTGAAATATTCATGAAAGAAGCAATTGTATTCGCTGGTTATTGCCACTGAATAATGGTCGTGAAAGGCAGTAAGATGCGGCGCCCTTATATCATATGCCGTTAAATTTACCTCAGGTTCCCAGTCATAAGCAATACCTTCGGATGCCTCGAGAACGATATCTTCCTCGTAGCGGTAATAATGGTTCACAATACGGTTTGTATCCTGTGAAAACAAGGTGTCGCAGTCGAGTATAACGTGATATATATCCAGATACGGACAATCATCCCAGGGTTTAATCTCCACCGAAATGGTTTCGGTATAGGTCTGCATGACCACCGATTGGTTGTTGGGGTCAGAAACAACATTCGCGGGAAACCATTGGTATGCCATTGCATCCGGAGCAACCAGTGTATCCCTGTAATTTCCATGGTAGTACAGGGTGTATTCGTTGTGTGTACCTTGTGCATCACCTATTCTGGTAAGCCTCAGATTGTCGATCAGTATCATACCACAATATGGTTTGGGCATAACATTTATCGTGTCCCACTGGCTTTCAATAAGCAGGTATGAATATGCCGTATCCTGTGTCGAGAAGTAGAACGAATAGTCGTACCATTCCGTATTTCGGATGGGTTCACTGTCAACCAGCAGAAAATCGCGACCGTTCCGGCGATTGGATGCCCATACCTGGAATTTCAGTGGGAAGGCAACATTGGGATTCTCAGTATCGGTGACCGAATAATCAGGATTAGTGCATAAATAGGCATCAATTCGGAAACAGGTGTTTTTTTCCAACGGAATTGACAATTCCTGGTAGAGGTATTCCCGCTGTCTTGGGCCGTGCCATGATTCAGCGTAATTCACGCCCCTTGCCCGAAAGAGTGCAAAATTTGTTCCATCCGCAGGAAAATATGTCGTATAGCTGGTTGGTGTTGTATAACTGCCCAGAAGATCAGGATCACTATAGCTGTCATCAGAGAACCACAGATCAGGCGGGAATTCATCACCAGGCGGTCCTTCCAGTGATCCGTTCTGAATATATTGAGGCCATGAGGGGAGGCAGGTCATCCATCCTGCAAAAAGAAGCAGAATGCATATCCGGTATTTGCAGTTGTTTTTCATCGTTTACGGCGTACAGTTTTCCGGAGTCCTTCCGGTTCAAATAATCCTATATTAAGTCCAAGCATGATTTCGTGTGAACCCGAAAAATAATTGCTCAGACGTGATATGCTTTGTTCATAACCATACGCGAGATGCCAGCGACGAACCCGCAAACCAATTGATATAGTAACGGACCGGGTGGATTTATAGGCCAGTGCCAGCCAGTTGTAGTTCCGGTAAAAGAATTTTACCTGTGCATAGTGATAAAGCGGATCCTTATCTATTTTTGCTATGAAAACCGATGGCTCAAAGTCGAAGTACTTCAGGTAGAATTTATAACCGGTCTGGAAGGAAAAGTCCATTGAATTGCTGAAATACCGTTCATCATCAAGGGGACTGGCATTGTGAAACAATTCATTCACGCTGGCTCCGGCATGGAACTGGCCGGTATGGAAGTAGACGCCAAAACCACCGTCGGCAATATAAGGCAGGTTATTCAGATCGGCCAGCTCAGGATCACCGGGATCGTTCGGATCAAGCATATCTTCATTTACGCTGGCATGCTGCAATTGAGCCGACAGACCGAATGACAATTCGGTTGTATGATTCGCGTTCAGCGGAACAAAATACGCATAGTTTACTGAAGAATAGAATTGCATCAGCGGTCCGTTTTGCTCCAGCATTAAAAAACCTCCCATGCCCATCCTGTCACGCGAGAAGAATCCGGATTTGTTAAGCATCTTGGTTGGGGTGTAAAAGTCAAATTCTCCGATCCGGAACGACCCTCCGGCACAGGTTGTATTGGGAGTGTGCTTTGTTCCCAACCAGTTTCTTTTATGTGATATACATACCAACGGGTATTTGTCTCTTCCGGTTATGGCAGGGTTGACAAAAGCTTCGTAGTTATAGTGTTTTGTGTATACAGGGGAGACCTGTGCCGGGATTTCTGATGAAATGAAAATCAGTAGAAAGAGAAACGGCAGCCTGATATAGCCGTCTTTATGAACGTATGGAAACAACCTGATTTCCACTTTTAATAAAGATTAGAAAAAAACACTAAGCGATGCAAGTTATGACTTTATTTTTCATTCATTTCCCGATATATTGTTATTCCTGCAAGCGTTTTGTTTTACAGATTACACCTGGAATTCATTTCACCCTGAACAATAGGTTACAATTTCTTCAACGTGAATCCTCGTGGTATTCAATACAGGAATGCCGGAGTACGATGACTCTCTGAGGATGAGAGGAAATTCAGTACAACCAAGGATGATCGAATCAATCTGCTGCTGATCGACCATCTTTTTGATGATATTTTCCAGTAATTTTCTGGTTTCATTTTTAAATATACCCAGTTCAATCTCGGTAAACAATTTGTTGTTAATAAGCTTCTTATCCTCATCTTCAGGCGCAACCACCGTTATTCCATGCTTGCTGAACACCTGCTGATAGAATGTTGCATCCATGGTGAAACCTGTCCCGAACAACCCCGGCTTCTTATATCCTTTTCCCACGGCTCTCCGGCAGGTTGCTTCAACAATGCTTATCAGGGGCAGTGCAGCTTTTTGTTGCAGCCGGTCAAATAGTATATGAGGAGTATTGGCCGAGATGGCGGCGAATTCAGCTCCTGCCTGCCGCAATGCTTCAATTTTCCTCAGCAGATAATCGGTTGCAACGTCAAATTCCTGTCGTGTCAACATATCCACGAATTCCCACATGTTGACGCTGTATATGATGATCTCGGGGTATTCAGGTTTCCTGTCACCGTTTTTGAAAGCATTGATGATTTCTTTATAGTAATCGACCGTAGCTTCAGGGCCAAGGCCTCCTATTAATCCGATCCGTTTCATAAACATTAAAATTAAAGCAGCAAGTTAATATATCTTTTCGTTACTTGTAATGAATTAAATAACGAACGGTTGGAAGAAGGTATTGTATCCTTCGAATTTGTATAGCTTGTATGGGAAGCACGTAACTCATCCGTAAAAAAGCCTGCCGATATCGGCAGGCTTTGCTTCTCAGGGAAAAAAGAGTGGACATCCTTATTTTTTCAGTAAATCCCTTATCTCGGTCAGCAGCTGCTGATCTTTGGTTGGTGGAGGAGGAGCTGAAGGTGCCACTTCTTCTTTCTTCTTCAAGCTGTTTATGGCTTTGATCATGATGAAAACGACAATTGCAATGATCAGAAAGTCAATGGCGGTTTGAACGAAGGTACCGTAATTAAGAGTTACAGCCGGAACCGCCTCTCCCAGTTCGTTTACGGATGCCTGTTTCAGGGTGGCCTTCAGGTCGGTAAAATCAACACCGCCGATCAGCAGGCCCAGGGGAGGCATAAGCACGTCATTGACCAGTGAAGCTACTATTTTCCCGAAAGCACTGCCGATGATGATACCAACAGCCATGTCAATCATATTGCCTTTCACGGCAAATTGCTTGAATTCCTGTATTAGTTTCATGATTTAAATTGATTTAATTAGAACTATAATAATAGGTTAGAATTTCACGGTAAAGCCAATGCCAAGGATTTCTTTGAACTGGATCTTGGAAAAGACTTGTTCCGGTGTATCACTGTCCGGATCTTCGATGATGCCGATGTCATCATCGTAGATGAGCTGTGTTGAAAGGGAGGCTGCAATGTATTTGGTTATTTTCATTGCCAGAAGTGCCTCCCAGTTAATATCGATATTCTGTGGATCATCCAGGTAATTGGAAAAGAAATCAATCTTGGTGGCAAAATTGATATTTTTAACAAGATCCTTTTTAAATGCCAGGCGGATGTAACCGCCAAACTCTCCGCGGGTTTTCTGACCAGGATCAACACCGAAGGCTCCTGCATCAGCAAGAACCTGATCGTTGACAAAAGTTACTTTCATGGTCAGCGGGGCGATGAACGCACTAAAAATATCATTGGGCTTGTAATCGAGCCCTATCGCCCCTAATAAATAAGCCGGGGCCAGCAATGCAGAAATAACACTGTCCTCCTTGGGCGGGTCATTGTAAATATAACCATTTGTGAGCTGCGTCCTGAAATTCAGCAAGGCTGAATAATACCAGGACTTAAAAGCATGCCGCCCGTATTTCGATAAAAAATCAAATTTGTCATCGGTTTTCACAATTCCTTCTTTGCCCTGTTTGAGAAAGCCATAGCCAATATCAAGGCTGTTGTCCCATACGGATTTCCCTTTTTTATAATTGCCAAACAAACTTGCAAGGCCATTTATGGCAACAGAATTATTTCCCCCTGCGGCCCAGTTTGTCAGAGATGTCTGTGCAAAATTCAGAAAAAAGGTACCTCCTTTTTTCCATCCTTCGATGCTATCGGCGGATTGTGTCCGGAGTTTTTCTTCTGCTTCGGTTAACTGCGCGTTCATAAACTGAAATACCAGGCATAAGCCCAGAATGAAAATTATGTGTTTCTTCATTTTTAATGAGGTTTAAGTTGATTTATAATAAAAATAGCAAATAAAGTATAAGTTTTACCACATTTTCTCAAAGTTTTATCTGCCAGGGGAGGCTTAAACCATAAAACAGCCGGAATTATTTTGTTAAAAAGCACATTGTGAAAGGATTTCAGCCTTCATTTTCGATGGAAGTTATTTTTATAAATGCATGCTTGATTCTTAAAAAGAATTTTCTTAAATTTGTTTATTCTTTTATAAGAATAATTCTTATCAGATAATTAATATCATGACCATTACCAATTTAAAAAACAGGCTGGTTGCAAAAGGGCTCAGGGTTACACCGCAGCGGCTGGCCATATTGGAAGCTTTTGAGAAACTTCACAATCATCCGACAGCCGAGAAGATCTATGATTATATAAGGAAAAAATTTCCCAATGTGGCAGAAGGTACTGTATATAAAGTTCTCGATACATTAGTATCCAATCAACTGGTAAGAAAGGTCAATACGGAAAAAGATATTATGCGTTATGATGCCATACTAGAAAGGCATCATCATTTGTATTGTCCTGATTCAGAAAGAATTGAAGATTATTTTGATGAAGAGCTCAATCATCTGATTGAAAAGCATTTTAAAAATAAGGAAATCCCTGGTTTTAAAATTGAAGAAATCAGGTTGCAATTGATTGGTAAGTTTAAAAATCTTAAGTCTAATACGGTTTAACCGATGCATAGGGCTATTTTAATTACGTTAGGGACGCTTTCACTTTGCTTGGGGATGGTAGGAATCTTTATTCCGGGATTGCCCACCACACCTTTTCTGCTGTTAACGGCCGGATTGTATGTGCGTAGTTCAGAACGGCTTTATCAGCAATTAATCCAAAACAAATATGTGGGATCAGCCATTCTTGAGTTTCAGCAAAAGAAGGGATTAACACTAAAAACAAAGTTATTTTCCATTTTTCTGATGTGGTCGATGATATTCATTTCTGCTTTCGTTTTTATTCAATCAATGACGATAAGAATTATTCTTTTATTTATTGGTGCAACAGGCACCATTGTTATGGGATTTATGCTGCCGACAATTGACAATAATCGCAAATAGTCGCAATTATATAATTAAAAACAAAGTGTATGAAAGACAAGGAAAAGAAACTGACAACGGCCTCGGGCAAGCCATACTTCGAGAACGAAGACAGCATGACTGTTGGTCACAGGGGACCTGTATTATTACAGGATTTCACCCTGCATGAAAAACTGGCTCATTTTAACCGTGAGCGGATCCCTGAACGCGTTGTGCATGCCAAGGGCACAGGCGCTTTTGGTAAATTCAGGGTAACCCATGATATCACAAAGTACACGAAAGCTAAAATCTTCAGCAAGGTGGGAAATGAATGCCGTGTCTTTGTGAGGTTTTCGACTGTGGGAGGAGAAAAAGGCAGTGCCGACACTGAGCGGGATCCCCGTGGATTTGCCGTGAAGTTTTACACGGAAGACGGTAACTGGGACCTGGTAGGGAATAATACTCCCGTATTTTTTATCAAAGATGCCAAGAAATTCCCTGATTTTGTCCATACCCAGAAGCGTGATCCAAAAACGAACCTGAAAAGCCCGACCATGATGTGGGACTATTGGAGTTTGAATCCCGAAAGCCTTCACCAGGTGATGGTTTTGTTCAGTGACAGGGGAACACCTGATGGGTACAGGTTTATGAACGGCTATGGAAGCCATACCTTTTCAATGATTAATAAGAACAATGAAAGGACATGGGTTAAATTTCATTTCAAAACACAACAGGGCATCAGAACATTAACAGGGCCGCAGGCCGAAGAACTGAAAGGAAAAGATCCCGATTATGCTCAGCGTGACCTGGTTGAAGCCATCGAAAAAGGCAATTTTCCCAGGTGGGCTTTAAAAATCCAGGTGATGTCGGAAGAACAGGCAAAGAAATTCCGGTGGAATCCGTTTGATATTACCAAAGTATGGCCGCATTCCGAGTATCCCCTGTTGGATGTTGGGATCATGGAATTAAATGAAATCCCCGCTAACTACCATGCCGATGTGGAACAATCAGCCTTTGCCCCCGCCCATACTGTTGATGGGATCGGTCTTTCACCCGACAAACTTTTGCAGGGAAGAATTCTGGCCTATCCGGATGCCCACCGTTACAGGCTGGGTGTCAACTATGAGCAGATACCGGTTAACCGGCCCATAGCGCCGGTTCACCATCACCAGCGTGACGGCTTCATGAGTGCAGATGGCAACGGGGGAGACAGCCCGAATTATTATCCAAACAGTTTTGATGATATTGTGGCTGATTTAAGTTATAAAGAGCCTCCCATGAAACTCGATGCCGATGTTGCTGATACATATGACCGCAATAAAAATGATGATGACCATTTTACCCAGCCCGGCATGCTGTTCAGGAAAGTAATGACAAATGCTGAGAGGCAAAATACGGTTAACAATTTTGTCAGCTCAATGAGCGGCATTACCGGCCCCAAACGTGATGAGATTCTTAAGCGTCAGTTGTCACATTTTTATAAAGCCGATAAAGAACTGGCCTTGCAGGTTGCAACAGGACTGAAATATCATTATAAACCGTAAATAAATTCATTATTATTAACTTAAATAGAATTATTATGGAAGAGAATCAAGTAGTATCGATGCCGCGGATCGGTGATCCCGCACCTGAATTTACAGCTGTAACAACTCAGGGAAACATTAACTTCCCTTCAGATTTTAAGGGAAATTGGGTGATCTTGTTCAGTCACCCGGCTGATTTTACACCTGTGTGTACTTCGGAGTTTATGACCTTCGCCACAATGGAAGCTCAATTTACCGAAGCCAACTGTAAGCTGGTGGGTCTTTCGGTAGACGGGTTATACAGTCATATAGCCTGGCTCAGGACAATAAAAGAAAAGATTGAATACAAAGGGATGAAAAATGTTGAGGTCAAGTTTCCCCTGATCGAGGATATTACCATGGAAGTCGCAAAAAAATATGGTATGATACAACCTGGTGAGGCAACCACAAAAGCCGTCAGGGCTGTTTTCTATATCGACCCGAAGGGTATCATACGTACCATCATTTACTATCCACTGAGTATGGGGAGGAATTTTGATGAATTGTACCGTGTATTGATTGGCTTGCAGACCGCCGATGCCTTTTCAGTGGCACTGCCTGCCGACTGGCGCCCGGGCGACGATGTGATTGTCCCGACAGCAGGTTCCTGCGGTGTCGCCAAAGAACGTATGGAAAGCAAAGATGAAATGCATTGCTACGACTGGTTCTTCTGCACCAAAGCCCTCGACAAGGACAAGGTGTTGAAAACCGTTCTGAAAAAATAATAGGTTGATTTTAAAAGAGGGTGGGACTGATAAACACCCTTTTTTATTGGTTGTTTGGTGGATTAATATTAAAGTTCACAGTTCATAGTCTACAGTCCACAGTCTACAGTCTACAATCCACAGTCCACAGTCCACAGTCCACTGTTCACTGTTCACTGTTCACTGTCCACAGAAGATTTATGAATCAATAAAACTTTAAATCTTCAAACCTGCCATACGGCAGGCAGGCTTTCGAACTTTCAAACTTTCGAACTTTCAAACTTATTCTATTTTACTTTATCTTTATCCCCATGGAAACGATTGCATGGGTTGGTTTTTCACAAAGCCTTTTTGCAGGACTGTTAATACTGACTAAAAAGGAACGTACCGTATCGGATAAACTTTTATCCGGCTGGTTGTGCCTGCTCGCCATTGAATTCCTGACCTGTGCGCTTGATTATATAATATTCGGGAAACCTTTGCTTTCGAGCTCATTTCTTTTATTTAACCCGGCCTTCTACTTGTACCTGTCATCGTTAACCGATAAAAAATTCCATCTGAAATATATTCAGTTGTTGCACCTGCTCCCTTTCCTCTTTTTTGA
Organism: Bacteroidales bacterium; assembly: GCA_016928305.1. Lineage (GTDB taxonomy): Bacteria > Bacteroidota > Bacteroidia > Bacteroidales > UBA10428 > UBA5072. Next base: position 27,894 of record JAFGKY010000099.1, on the reverse strand, counting down.
AATAGGAGCCTATATAATAAAAGAGACCATATCGGTACGATCGTTTTTGCGTGATGATACAACACTGGGATTTCGTCTTGCTTTTAGTCTGGCTACCTTTATATCCTGGGTCACTTATAATTCAGCCAGTTTGGTACGGGTGATACGGCACAGAAGAAATCTGAAAAACGAATTCTCAACCATCGAAAATTATATAAGCCTGGGATGGTTATTATTCATTATTGTTTTTTATAATACCTATTGTATTGTTTCTTTTATTATTGGTGGTACTGTCATATTTCAGGGCTCTGACCTTATTTTACCACACATATTCAACTATTCGGCACTCTTATTTATGGTTTATGCTTTTGGATTTTATGGTTTGTGGCAGAAGCCCATATATACAAGACCTGCAGGGGATGAACTTCCCGAGCGCTACAGGAATTCCGCTCTCGGTGCACGGAGAAAGAAGGAAATAAAAAATAAGATCATTCACTATTTTGATAATGAAAGACCCTACCTCCGGAGTGACCTGAACATGGACCTCCTTGCTGCCGAGCTTAAAGTGCCGAAACACCAGTTAACCGAAGTGCTGAATACCGATATTGGCTGTAATTTCTTTCAGTTTGTTAACGGATACAGGATCGAAGCGGTGAAGGCAATGCTGGCCGACAGGAAAAACAAGTTTTCCATCGAAGCCATCGGGTACGAATGTGGATTTAACAGCAAATCAACTTTTTTTACCGTTTTTAAAAACCTTACGGGACAAACACCCCAGGAATACAAAAATTCGATCTCCTTTTGATTGATAGACCTTTCTACCACAGATTTTTCAGATTACTATAAACCGGTACACTGAAATAAAAAATCTTTTGCGTCTATCTGCAAAATCCGCGAGAGACCTTCACATTCTTCATCTGCCACAACGGGTTCGGATTTTCAACGTTGGGAATCCGAACCATTTCAACTGGTTCAGCTTTTAAAACTAAAACTTTCCTTTTATTCTGTAAGGGTACCTTTGGGATTGGGTTTGATATTTAATAAAAATATATATTTTTATCATGATAAAAAGAATTAATATGCTGGTATGTGCAATCTGTTGGTTTTCCAATGGTATGTCACAGGGATTGTTTGAGCGCTCTGTTGCTCTGGCATCCGATGGAAGCTCGGTCAAGAGAATAACGTTGAATGGATATGCCCGCGGTTCAGCTTATGGCGGAAGCGAAGCATTTGATTATTCATCGTTGTTTGGTGAATTCTGTTTACAGGGAAGGTGGACAGGAGGTAAAACCTTTCTGTTCTCAGATATACGTATCAGAGGCGGATGGAATCTGGGTAATACATTTACCTCTTTTCAACTCAAGGAAGCATATGCAGGATACAGCACGAGCAGGCTGGACTTATTTCTTGGAAATCAGATCGTATCCTGGGGGCGTGCGGACGGTTTCAATCCTACAAACAACATTACGCCCAACGATTACTTTTTTCTTTCTGCTCATCCTGATGACCAGAAGATGTCCAATTTTATGCTGAGGACCCGTTTTCGTTTGTCCGATAAGATTGACATTGACCTTATCGGTATTCCTGTTTATGTTTCATCGGTTTACCGGTACGATTTATTCGATTTAGGCAGTGGCGTGGAATTTGTTGAAGCCACTCTGCCTGAAAAAACCTTCAGGAATGGATCGGCAGCTGCCCGCTTGAATGTTGAACTTTCGAAGATCGGATTTTCCGTATCGTATTTCAGGGGATACGATCCTTTTCATGGATATCATGTAAAACAAATTGACTGGTTAAATGACTATCCTGCAATCAGCAATTCGGCAACGCCTTACCTGAAGAATACGGTTGGCGCTGATTTTGCATTGCCACTTGGAGCATGGATATTCAGGGGTGAACTGGCATACAATATTACTGCCGATTACGACACCAATATGTATATACCTGCCCCGTCATTGGCTTACGTCGCAGGCTTCGAACGCAATATTGGCGGTATTACGGCCATTGTACAATATGTCGGTAAGTACGTTACCGATTTCACGGCATTGAATGAGCCTGTCCTCAGTGATCCGTTTAGCCTGGCTGCCCGGATGCAATATGCCGGTGATCGGATTCGTTATGAAGCCTCCCTGTTCAACCGCAAGATTTTTTACCAGCAGGAAAAGACCAACCATGCGGTTACACTTACCCTGAGCAAGTCATTTGCCTATGACACCTGGAATGTGGAATTATCCGGTTATTATAACATCACCTCAGAAGAATTCATGATCCGTCCGCAAGTAACCTGGAAAGTTACCGACGCCTTATCATTGAGTGCGGGAGGTTTTTACATGGAGGGGCCGATAAAATCGGTCTTCAGGTATTCAGGCTCAATACTTAACGGGGCTTTTCTTGAATTAAAAGCAAATTTTTAACCATATCCATTTTTCATGCATAACCAAAATTTTGTACTTCGATACCGATGGCTGATCATCAGCCTTACGCTTATTATTGTATCAGCATCGGTTATACCTCTTACGCAAGTATCTGTTAATCCCGATCTTGAATCTTACCTTCCTGCATCAATAACTCCTAAAGTGAATACCGATAAGATCGGAGAGATTTTTGGCGATAATGAAATGATAATTCTTGTCTTTCAGAGTGATGATGTGCTGAATCCTTCAACCTTAACACGCATACGGAACCTGAGTCGTGAATTCAACCGGATGCATGAGTTTGACGATGTAATGTCCCTGTTTGATTCAAAAAACATTCAAAATGATTATGGCATGATGGTTGTCAATCCGGTTATTAAGCAGATTCCGGAATCGGAAACAGACAGGGAGGCCCTCAGGGAGGAAATACGGTCAAATGACCTCGCCTATCGATTGGTAGTATCGGAGGATTTCCGGTATACCCTGATCATTTTATATGCCAAAAACCATACTACTGATGATGCAGGACTAATTAAGCTTATAAATCAGAAGCTGAAAGATTTCCCGGGAAGTGAGAAAGTTACTATAAACGGGCAACCATACATGCGTTATGAAGCAAATCAGAAAATCGGTCGTGATATTTTGTTGTTACTGCCTATTGGATTGGTGGTTATGTTTATATTCCTGTGGCTTTCATTTAAAGAAAAGCGTGGCGTACTGCTTCCGTTTTCGGTAGTAATATTTTCCATAATCATTTCCATGGCGCTTATTCCGTTATTCGGATGGGAATTGAGCATCATCGGTGTGCTTATTCCTATAATGATGATTGCTATTGCCAATAACTATGGTGTGTATTTTATTACCAAGTACCAGGAACTTAATGCCTCGCAATCCGGAATTACCATGAAGCAGATAGCCGTTGAATCGTATAAGTACCTTAAGAATCCCGTGATGTTGTGTGGTTTGACGACCATTGCCGGGGTATTGGGACTGGTTGTTCATATTCTGCTTCCTGCCCGTCAGATGGGTGTGGTTTCAGGTATTGCCATTGGTTTTGCCTTGTTGCTGAGTCTCTTTTACATTCCGGCGGTGATGTCGATGCTGAAAAAGGGTAAGGCCCATAAAAGCTTTACGGGCCAGAGAAACGGGCCGGTTGATAAATTCCTGAATGCCATGGCTGAATTTGCATCGTATCATCCCCGTCAGGTGGTTCTTGTCTTCAGTGCCCTTTTGGTGCTGACCGTGTCAGGCCTTTTCCGGTTTAAAGTAGCTTCCGATAATAATGGTATCCTTCCGGTGCATCATCCCATGAACGTGTCGCTGGATATTTTAAATAAGCATTTTGGCGGAAATAAGATGATCAATGTATTGTTTGAGGGTGATATCAAAGACCCCGCATTGCTGAAGAATCTTGACCGGTACGAAAAAGAGCTTGAAAAAACCACCGGAGTAGGAAGCGTAACTTCGATCGCCACCATCATTCGCAAAATCAGCACTGCCTTGAACGATAAAGGCGATACCCTCTATGATAAAATACCGGATACACCCGAAGCTGTGGCACAATACATTGAATTGTATTCAATGAGCGGTGATCCGGAAGATTTTGAAAGTATTGTTAATTTTGAATATACACAGGCGTTGCTTACCGTTCAATACCAGGCAGACAATATGGAAGAGATTAATAACATCGTTAATAAAATCAATGCCCTTACGAAAGATGATCCGAATAAATCATTAATTGGCGGTTATAGCCTCGTTGATAAAGAAATATGTGAATCGGTGGTCACCGGACAGTTTAAATCACTGTTGTTTGCCTTTGTTGCCATACTGGTTATGCTTACTGTCATTTTCAGAAGTCTTGTAGCAGGCCTTGTAGGCAGCCTTCCCCTGGTCTTTGCCGTACTTTGTACATTCGGTATCATGGGATGGACAGGCATCGAGTTAAACATCGTAACGGCGTTGCTGTCGTCGGTATCCATCGGACTGGGCGTCGATTTCACCATACAAATGTTCTGGAAGCTGAAAACCGAGATCGCAAACGGGCATTCCTACACATCAGCTATAACAATAGCCTTGAAAACCATGGGAAGGGGCATAAGCATCAATGCATTATCGGTGATGCTGGGTTTCTCTGTTCTTTTCCTGTCGGCCTTTCCGCTTATTCGTTCATTCGGCTTCCTTATCATCTTATCGTTATTCCTTTGTTTAATTTGTGCACTGGTGCTTATTCCGTCTCTCTGCCTGTTGATTAAACCAAAGTTTCTGGGACCATACCGCGCTGAGACACTTGAAGATGAAAAGATTATAAATACATGATATTATAAATTTTGTTAAAATTTTGGTCTGTGATTTATTAATTTTATATTTATCGGCTTAAAATAATAATCGTATCTCATGAAAATTAAAAACATTGTCCTTCTTATTACTGCTTTTGTTCCGGTATCAATTTATGCGCAAACGGCAAGGGAAATCAGTGAAAAATCTGCCGGTGTCATCGATTATGAGTCGATGGAGATGGTTACAACACTTAAAATATACGATGCCAAAGGAGGTGAACGTATACGTCAGGTCACCACGGCAACCAAAAAATTCGGTGAAACCAACAAAACGATGATAAAAATTATTGGACCTCCGGAAGTTAAAGGTACGGCTATTTTGATCTTCGACCACGAGAATATAAGCGATGACATGTGGATATATATACCGGCCATTCGAAGAACCCGTCGGATCGTAAATACAGAAAAAGGAAGGAGTTTTATGGGATCCGAGTATACAAATATCGATATGAGCAAACCCAATCTGGACGATTTTCAATACAGGATTCTCGGCACGGAGAATTATGAAGGCGCACTATGCTGGAAAATTGAATCCGTCTGTAAGAACGAAACCATTGAAGACGAGAACGGATTCAGCAAAAAAATATCGTATATTCAACAGGGAAACTATCTCTGTCATAAAATTGAGATCTATGACCTTAACGGAGAACTGCATAAAACACAATATATCCGGCAATATAAAAAACAACCCAGCGGCAAATATTTTGCTTATCACATGGAGATGAAAAACGAACAGAACGGACGAAAATCGGTCCTGATCGTAGACAAATTCCAACCCGGCTCAGACCTGCCTGAAAGTGCATTCACGACCTCGATGCTGGAAAAATAACCGGGATATTTCAATCCGGTGCCCCGACATAAAAACATTACATCTCATCCGGTACTGAGGGTAGTATTCCTTTATTTACATATATGGGATGGATATACCTTCGAAGTGATTTCCGGCTTAACTGAAATCCTACACCTGACAGCATGGTTATTCCTCCCCCGATCAGCAGTGTATTCGCAATACCAATACCACTGGCGATACTCCCGGTAAGGAGATTGCCGATGGGAATTGTTCCCATCAGTGCCATGGCATAGAAGCTCATCACACGGCCACGCTTGTCATCGTCGGCTATGGTTTGAAGCATGGTGTTGATGGCTGCTACGGAAAGAATCATCGAAAGTCCTCCAATAAAGAAAAGCACAAGAGATAAAACCATATCCCTGGAAAATGAAGCAGCCATCAGGGCCAATCCCATAAATGCAACATAAACGGAAATGATCCTGCCAAGTCCGAGTACTGATTTACGTCCTGCCATATACAATGCACCGCATAATGCACCTGCACCTATAGACGACATCAGGAATCCCAGGGTATCCGATCCACCCTGCAGGATCTCTTTGGCATAAGCAGGCATAAGAACCAGGAAAGGAAATCCGGTAAGGCTCATGATGGCCAGTAAAAGAAGCAGGGTTCGGATGGGCAGTGAGTAAAAAGTATAATGAAATCCTTCTGTGAAACTCTCTTTGAGATTGGTTGCTTTTGCTGTGGAAGGCTTATAGGATATCTTGACTTTCAGCAGGGCATAAATAATGGCAATAAAGCTTGCGGTATTCAACAAAAAGCAAATTCCTTCCCCAACGATGGCAATCGTTATACCTGCAATGGCAGGACCCACCAAACGGGCGGCGTTGAAAATGGCCGAGTTCAGTGCTATGGCATTACCCAGGTCTTCGGGCTTGTCGATGAGGTCGATTACCAGTGCATGACGTGCAGGCGCATCAAATGCTGTGATAATACCGAACAGTATACTAAGGACGATGATATGCCATACCTGTACCAGGTTAAAAAGCACCAGCAGTGCCATGGTCAATGCCTGCACCATAAAGCATACCTGTGCCAGCAGCATTATCTTATGGCGGTTGTACCGGTCAGTCAGAACTCCCGTAAAGGGGGAGAGAATCAATGTAGGTATCTGGCTGGTGAAGCCTACCAGTCCTAGCAGAAAGACCGAACCGGTAAGCCGGTAAACAAGCCAGCTCAGTGCAATGCTTCCCATCCACGTGCCGATCAGCGAAACGCCCTGGCCGATGAAATAAAGCCTGTAATTTCGTGAACGAAGGGATGAAAAAATTGTCCATATCTGACCCACATCTTTCGGTATAACACGGCTGAATTTCATCAGTGAAAAAGGATAAAATGTATGATGTCAAAAATAAGAAAAGATTATAATTAAACCCTGATCCGTGACATGGGTGATGATGGATTTATGCAGCTGTTAAATTTGTCAGGATTATGGGATCTGAAAAACCGAAAAAAACCTTAACTTGGTTTATGCATACTATGAAATCGATCCGGAATATAACATTTGTCTGTATCCTTGTTTGCACGTTTTCTGCCCTGCAGGGACAAAGCATAAAACTCGATTCCCTGCTGAAGGCTCTTAAAAAAGCAGCACATGACTCGGTCCGATGTGATCTGTACCTGGATATAGGTGATGTATACCTGTCTGAGAATTCCGATTCAGCATTGTATTATTACAACAAATGCCTGACATTGGCGGAGTCAAAGAAGATTTACAAGAAGCAGGCAGTATCACTGCGACTTATCGGCAGCCTCTACGCTGACCTGGGCGAATACGATAAGGTTATGGATTATTACCTGAAATCGCTGGCAATTAATGAAAAATCCGGCGATAAAACAGGGATGGGCAGATGTTACAATTATATCGGTAATTTTCTCTCCTATCAGGGAAATTACGATGAAGCAATGGAGTATTATATTAAATCCTTAAAAATTAGTGAAGAGCTTAATGATAAAACAGGCCTGTCCATCGCATACAATAATATCAGTCTTATTTATGCTGACAAAGGAAGTTACGATACAGCCATGCAGTATATCCTTAAATCGCTACAGATAGATGAAGAACTTGGAGATAAGGAAGGCATGTCCTCCTCTTACCTGAATATTGGCCTCCTGTATTCATACATGAGTGAATACGATAAGGCTATGGAGCATTATCTTAAAGCGTTGGAGATTAAGGAAGATATAGGCGACAAATCAGGAATATCGGACTGTTATACAAACATCGGCCTTATATATGATGATCAGGGTAACTTCGATAAGGCAATAGAATACTATCTTAAATCCTTAAAAATAGATGAACAACTTGGTGACAAGGATGCCATATCGGACTGTTACCTTAATATCGGAGTTATTTATGCTAACCAGGATAACTGCAATAAAGCCCTGGAGTATTATCTTAAATCGATAAAGATCAAGGAAGAACTTGGTGACAGGGAAGGTATATCTGACTGTTACTCGAATATTGGCAATATTCACGCTAACAAGGGTAATTATGCTAAGGCTATAGAATACTATCAGAAATCCCTTGAAATAGACGATGAACTCGGCAATAAAGCGGGACTATCGGATTGTTATTCTAATATTGGAAGAGTTCACGCTGATCAGGGTAATCTTGACAAGGCAATGGAGTATTATCATAAAGCATTATATATTAAAGAAGAGTTAGAGGATAAAAAAGGAAAAATTCTTGTATACAAGGATATTGCATCACTGCATGTTGCATATGCCAGGAAGGTTACTGTAAAAAGCAGTGCATGGAACAGGCACCTGAATGAGGCTTTGCAATACGGGCATAAAGCAATTGAAATGGCGCGTGACATAAATGCTGTGCCTTTTGAAAACGAGGCGGCGCGTATTCTTAAGGAAGCATACCGAGAACTCGGTAATTATAAAAAAGCCCTGGAATATGCAGATGTTTATATTGCCACAGGGGACAGTTTGAAATCCATGTCGATCGCTGATGCGGAAGCTAAATTTAATACTGAAAAGAAACAACTGGAAATAGACAACCTGAATAAAGAAAAAGAGCTGCAACAGTCGGAAATACTCCGTCAACAGGAAATAGGAAAAAGGCAAAGGATGATCATTTTCTTCTTTATTACAGGCGTGATTCTGATAACATCATTTGCCGCATTTGTGGTGCAACGCTTACGGATATCCAGAAAGCAGAAAAGGATCATCGAAAAACAAAAAGCCCTGGTGGATGAGAAGAACATACTGCTGAGAGAACAGAACGAAGAAATACGCAGCCAGCGGGATGAGATTGAAAATCAACGGGATGAAATTGCAACTCAACGTGACATGGTAACCGAACAACGGGACAATATCGAAAAGCAGAAGCTTCAGATTACCGACAGCATCAACTATGCGAAACGCATTCAACAAGCTGTATTACCGGCTTCGGCTCATACAGGCAGTATAATGGGTGAACATTTTATCCTGTTCAAACCAAAGGACATTGTATCGGGTGATTTTTACTGGGCTACAAAAATTAAACATTGGCTTATTATTGGTTTGGCTGACTGCACAGGGCACGGTGTCCCCGGAGCGTTTATGAGCATGCTGGGGATTTCCTTCCTGAATGAAATTGTCAGCAAAAAAGAGGTTACGCGTCCCGATGAAATACTTAATCAGTTGCGTACATCAATCATGGAGGCCTTGCAGCAAACCAGTCAGGAAGGTGATCAGAAGGACGGCATGGACATTGCGCTGTGCAGTATTAATACCCATACCCGCACACTTCAGTTTGCCGGAGCTTTTAATTCACTTTACATCATGAAAAGGGGAAGCATCACCAATAATAAAGATGAAGCGGCCGGAAATAATATAAGTATATATGAATCCAGCTTTCAACTCGATGAAATTAAAGGAGACAAGATGCCCATTGCCATTTATGAAAACATGACACCATTTACAAATCATGCGATAAAACTGAACAAAGGTGATTGCATTTACATGGCAAGCGACGGTTATGAAGACCAGTTCGGAGGGCCAGATAATAAAAAGTTCAAGATAAAGCAACTCAGGGAATTACTCGTGAATATTGCCGGAAAACCCATGAGAGAACAGAATGAAATACTGGACCGGACATTTGAGAACTGGAGATCTGCTAATGGCATTATTTATGAACAGGTGGATGATGTGACCATCCTGGGAATGAGGATTTAAAAATCAACATGAACAACAATTCCCTGCTTATGAATCATCTGTCCGAAGGTTGAATCATTCCACCGAGCCAAACACCCTTTCGAGTATATCACCCACAACAGTCTGTGCCCAGGCAAGCGGATCTCTGCGTATTTTGATCTCTTCTTTGCCAACCATCAGAAAAAGGCCATCCAGCGCTTTCTGGGTAGAAAACACACCCAGGTCTGTGTTAATGGATGCCGGCAGGTCAAGATCCTGACCCAGCAGTTCAGCAGCCAGCAGGGCGGCCTGCACATCGGTTCTTGCAAGAAAATTATTGTAGGTGCTCGTCAGCGATTCCCATGTTTCGGTAGCCGAATAACCGCCCACCAGATCCTTATCAAGTGCAGCGTTAATCTTGGGAGCGAAAAGACTGGTCAGCGGATCGTATGTCTTCATTGACAGATATTTTGTTGCGGCTGTGGAATCAAAGCCTTCCGTTGTTGTTGACTTGGTATCCGTTGGCACTACCCCGTGAAGAATATCCCAGCCTTGTGATATGGTCAGTCCTGTTATGGCATTCTTGAAAATAGGGGCAGCCTCTTTGGCCGCGTTTTCTGCTGAACGGTTTACAGTTTTTATGACATCTTCAAATTTGTCTTCCAGTCCGATTGTCTGGCTGATCAATGCCAGTGTTGAATTCCCGTTGATCTTACTCCGCAGGGAAGCGGCTTCGGGGGGTAAGGGAATTTTTACCAGTATGTTTCCGTAATACCCATCTGTTAAGGAAAGGTTACCGGAAGCCGAATCTGTACCTACATTCAAAGCGGTTTTAAGACCTTCGATAATTTCTCCTTCCGTAAGTTCATCCGGAACATTTTCTTCAAGCCATTCGCAGCCCGTAAGCATCATGGCAACACACAATATCGGGAAAAAAAATCTTTTCATGGCCCAGTATTTAAATTTGTTAACTAATTTAACGAAAATAAATAAAATATGTTTGCAGATTGTTAAAAGATATGTTCACCTGCTTATACATCCCGCAAATTATTGGTTAGATAATTCAGTTGCAATGGACATGATAAAAAACATCATGTATTGCTTCCATTTATTCAAATATTTTTAATAAATTACATACCGGATGCCTGTGAAGAAGACTAATGGTATGGAAGTGCTTTGAACGGGTACATTATGGGTATGTATATCTTATATGAATCGGATAGAAATTAAACAACCAACAGCTGTACAGAAGGCGCTCGTGTTGTGGATGTTGTTGTTTCTGCAGGGATTTGCCGGTTATTCTCAAACGGAACATTCCATTTATGCAAATTATCTGTTCAAGAACATTACCATGGAACACGGCCTTAATAACAACAAGGTTAACGCTATTTGCCGTGATGAATACGGATTTATGTGGTTCGGCACCAACGAGGGTATTGACCGGTTTGACGGATACCAGCTTAAAGCATATATCCATAAGCCGGACGATTCAACATCGATTAATCACGACCTGATCCGTTATATTTTGCTTGACAACAACAAGAGAATGTGGATAGCAACGGACGGCGGTGTGGCATTTTATAATCCGGAAAGAGATGCCTTTGAACGCGTCAGAACCGATAAGAACAAGCAATTCTCGGAAGTTACCTGGGAAATTATTGAGATTCACCCTGACACGTTATTGCTTGCATCTTCTGCCGGATTGTTCCAGTTGGATAGCCGGACATTGGTTGTGAAAAACGTTCTGGCAAAGTATGGACTTCCCGGGAATGCAGAAGTATCGGCATTGTATTTAGATTTAAATAGAAATCTTTACGTCGGAACCCTGCAATACGGTGTGTTTGTATATAACCTGAAATCCGGGGGAAAACACCATTTTGAGAATATTCCGGATGACAAACGGTCGTTGAGCGGAAACCGGATTGAATGCATTTCCGAGGACGCTGACGGAAACATATGGATCGGAACCTTCGAAGACGGATTGAATTTTTTACACAAAAACAGCTCAACTTTTGAATGGATCGACCTTGACAGGAATAAAAATTTCAACATAAGGATCAGGGATATTGTCACCGACAGGTTCGGACGATTATGGGTGGGAACATACAAAGGACTATACCTAAAAGATTCTGACAGAAGAACATTCACACTATATGCGCATAATCGTTTTGGTATCTCGGAAATTACCCATAATTCCATTTATGATATTTATATTGACAAGCATGATATCATGTGGTTGGGCACCTTCAGCGGCGGAGTTAATTATTGTGATTTTAACCAGAAAAAATTCAAGCAATACTTGTTCGCCGAAAGCAATGACCCGTATCTGGCTGATCTTACAATTTTTGCCATCACCGATGACAAAAACAGTAACCTTTGGCTGGGAACGGAAAAGGCCGGATTGGCTTTTTATGACAGCAAAGAGGGAACATTCAGGTATTTCATGTCGAGAATAGGAAATGAACCGTTTTTCAGTGGAAATAATATCAAGAGCCTGTACCTGGATGCCGATGATAATCTTTGGATCGGAACATACATGGGAGGATTGCGGTGTTATAACATTACAACACAAAAGAAGAAAAAATACCTGCATGATCCCTCCAATGCTAACAGTTTGTCAAGTGATATTATCTATTCGCTGGTGGCAGACAGCCATAACAACCTTTGGATAGGAACAAGAGAAGGAATTGATTTGCTTCCGTATAAAAGCAATCATTTTGTCCGCTTTCTGAATGATACCGGGGAAAGACATGGTTTCGGAAGATACCGGGTCAATATGGTATACCGGGATGACGAGGACAATATATGGATTGGCAGTATTAAAAAGGGATTGTATGTATTCAATAAACAGGACAGTTCATTTGTGCTGTACAATAAGAAATTTAGCGATTTTATTATCATAACCATGTACAAGGACGCAAGGGGCAACATATGGGCCGGTGGTGAGGAAGGTCTGCTCTACCTGGATGTTGAAAAGGACAGCCTCATTCGCTATACAGAAAAGGACGGCCTTCCGACAAAAAAGATAACTGCGATTCTGGCCGATAATACAGGCAATTTGTGGATCACAACAACCAATGGTTTTGTCAAGTTCACCGATGCGTTAAATGCACCGTATTTCCCGAATTTTCGTGTTTTTAATTCACGCGAAGACCTGAAGATTCTTCAGTTCGCAAATAATTCCTGCTATAAAGCCAGATCCGGGGAAATGTTCCTGGGAGGTGTTAATGGATTTCTTTCTTTTCATCCGCAGGACATCGTAAATAATCATCATTTACCTGAAGTAAAGATCACCGGTTTGAGGATCTTTAATAAAAACGTTGAAATCGGACAGGAAATAAACAATCGTGTGATTCTGTATAAATCTATATATACCACCGATAAGATAAAATTATCCCATAAACACTACGTGGTTACCTTTGAGTTTGCGGCCATGCACTATGCCAATCCCAATGAGAACAGGTATGCCTATAAGCTGGAAGGTTTTGACAAGGAGTGGAATTATGTAACTTCCGGTTCCAGGTATGCAACTTACTCTAACCTGTCCGGCAGGAAATATGTTTTTAAAGTCAAGGCTTCCAACAACGATGGATTCTGGAATGAGATACCGGCAGAACTGAAGATAAGAGTTATGCCTCCGATCTGGAAAACATGGTGGTTTATTTCAGTCATGATCTTGTTGATCATAAGTTCAATTGTGTTGTTATTCCGGTATAGGGTTTACAGAATCAACCAGCAAAAGAAAATATTGCAGGAGAGCGTGGCACTCAGGACAACCGAATTATCGGAAGCAAATGCTCTGCTGGAAGAAAAACAGGAAGAGATCATCATGCAAAATGAAGAGCTGGCAAAACATCGAAATCATCTTGAAGAGCTGGTTTCCGAACGTACAGCCGAACTTCAGACAGCCAGGAAAAAAGCGGAAGAAGCTGATAAGTTGAAGTCTGCATTTCTGGCCAACATGAGCCACGAAATCCGCACACCCATGAATGCCATCCTTGGCTTTTCCAGTCTCCTTGTTCATGAGAAAGATGAAAATGAAAAAGAAGAATACGTCCGGATCATTAATAGCAATTGCGAGAATCTGATGGTTGTAATCAACGATATTTTGGATATTTCGTTGATTGAAGCAAACCAGTTAAAGATTGAATCCGTACCTTTTGATGCGAATCAGGTATTAAAAGAACTGGAAAGTATTTATAAATATAAGATCAAACCCGGTGTGGACATCCTGCTGCATATTCCTTCACAGAAACCACTGGTGCTCGTTACGGATCAATACCGTTTCAGGCAGGTTCTGAATAACCTCCTGAGCAATGCCATGAAATATACCGAAAAGGGTACGGTAAGGTTTGGATATGAAATACAAAAGGGTAAAGTGATATTTTATGTTGCCGACACAGGAATTGGCATAGAGAAAAGTGATTACGTCAGAATTTTTAATTACTTCCAGAAACTGGAGAACCATACGACCCGGCTTTATAAGGGAACGGGCATTGGTTTATCCATTTGCAAAAAACTTGTTGATATACTGGGCGGGGAAATTTGGCTTGAATCAGAGCCCGCAAAAGGCACTACTTTCTTTTTCAGCATTCCGTTTACGCTGGGCTCTGCCATTGATATTGCCAGAAATCAGCAAAATGAACAAGAGAAAAGTTCAGCAATGCCTGAGTTTAATATAATTGTTGCTGAAGATGAAGCAACTAATTATGTGTTGTATGAAAGGATCCTTAAGCCGATGAAGGCTAATATCATATGGGCCAAAAACGGAAAGGAAGCGGTAGAATATATCAAAGATAATCTTATTCCCGGACCGTCGCTTATCATAATGGACATAAAGATGCCGGTTATGAGTGGTGTTGAGGCCTACCATGAGATCAGGAAAGTGAACAGTACCATTCCCATAATTGCCGTTACTGCCTATGCCACCGAAAATGAAAGACTGGAAATCCTGGGTTATGGCTTCACCGATTATCTTTCAAAACCTATAAGCAGGGAACAACTCATTGATGTGATAATACGGAATCTTGCATAAAAAAATTCCCGGTTCTGCTTATTATTTTTTATGCCTTGCTTTGCATGTCGGGTGATCAAATGCGTTTCAATCTGTCGTATTTCATCTGCAGAACAGACCCTGTTTTCATATTTTGTATGAATCCCGGAGATCTCCTGAAACCTGCCGTTCTTTCACCGGACTGATTCCCCGGCATTGATTCTCGGAATACTTTTATTAATTTTAGAGGATCATAATAAAAACTAAGAAAAGCAACATCATGAAATACATAAAATACTTTCTGGTATCGGGATTTATCATTCTCTTCTTTAATACCTGTGAGAAGGATGAATCTGTGAAGCCGGATGAAAAAGAAAGCACGGTGTACGATGTTACCTATACCGATAACACGGTGTTTATCGACAGTTTATCCGCACAGTCGCTTGTGAGGATTGATACGGCTGATTATATTTATTATTTTGAAGGCGATGATCCGAAAATCACAAACCTGAAGGAGGATGATATTCTGCTCATCTATGGTGTGGCACTGCGCCGTGTGACGAATGTTGTCCGAAACGGTAATGAAACCCGGATTGAGACAGCCTATGCCACATTGAATGAGGCAATCAGGGACGGCGAAATATCATGGAACAAAGAGATTCACTTTAAAGATGGCGTCATCCCTGTTGTTCAGATGAAAGGAACGAATATCGGGTATAAGTCGATTGATGGTGACAGCATTGAGTTTGAATTCAAATACGGCGATTATAGCTACCGGATAAAATTCGTTTTTTCTGATGAAAAAGCGGATGTGGAATTTGAAGTTAAAAAAGACCTCGTAAAACCAATTACTGCAAAATTTCTGGCAAAAGGCTCTATTGAGAAATTCTATTCCGGCACGGAATTGAAATACGAGGACAGCAGGCTTACAAAATTCGGACAGAAAAACGTAAACATTAAAGGGGACCTGACGCTGAATCTGACCGTTGCGGGTTCAGGCAGGGATGATATTGCTTTTGAATTGCCCGTTGTACTGCTCAAATTTCCGGTAACAGGACTTGCGATTCCGGCCACCATTAACCTTAAAGTGATGTTTGTTATGAATTGCTATGTGCCCGTTGACGGTTCCTCACAGGTAGAGGTTAAATTCACGTATAATTCAACCACCGGTATTAAATACAATGGAACCAATGTGTCGGTCGATGCCTCCATGGGTGATCAGAGCATGGAAAAGAGCATTGCACAGACAGGGGCTTCTTCGGCAATCGGTGCCAATTTCGGCCTTGCTTTTCCGAGACTGGAAATAGACATATTGGGTGAAGCGATTGTCCCCTGGATTCATACGGCATTTTTAATCGGTGGTGATTATACCTTTACTCCCCCCTGTCAGCAGGCCAAATGCCAGTTTATCGGAGCCTGTGGTGTCAACTTCTCGTTTTTGGGTTTCGGGTATAAGGCAAACCACACATTCTGGCAGGAGGAAAAAGTGCTGCTGAAAGCAGGTGAATGCCCGGAAGATTAGTTTTCTCGCTTTCAATTCGACAGCAAGAGTTGTAGTGATTCTATCGGTTATAGCCTCGGAACCTAATCAGCGTAAAATTATTTGTGCGCATTCACTTAACAGAAACGGCGTGAAGCATGTATGTGATTTGTTGCAATTACCACCTAATAACCCGGATTCTGGACTAGATTAGGATTTTCATCCAATGCGTCCTGCGGTATGGGCCATATGCTTTTTGTCTCAGGAAGATTGCTGATTATTTGTTGGACCATCCCATTTCTGTTTATATCAAACCACCGGTGGTTTTCAAAAGCGAGTTCGCACTGACGTTCTCTTAAAATTATCCCCATTATATCCTCTTGCTGGATATCTCCTACATAGGGATTGCGTTTGGCCCTGTCTCTTACTTCATTGATATAGGGCAGAGAAGTGGTATAATTTCCCACCTTCAGGGCTGCTTCGGCAGCGATTAGCAGTATTTCCGAATACCGGATCACAGGTATGTCAAAGTCCCCGGTTATAGGATTTCTGTATTTGGATATAAAACCGGTCGAATTGGCCCAGGTAACAGAATAAAGTTTTCTCAGGTCCGTTAATTCAAAAGCATTAATTTGTCCTTCATACGGAGCGTATTCAAAGATCCCGCCACTGTCTGCAGGATAACCATAATATCCCAGTATGTTTTTATGACTGGCATTGTAATCGAGCTTCCAGATGACTTCCGGATTTTCATCTTTAATAAACGCATCCTGATAATCCTCGCATAGTGAATATTCCCCGGACATCATTATATTACCGGCTGTCTGATATGCCTTGGTCCATTGCTCATCATATAAATACACACGAGCCAGAAGGGCCTGGGCCGCATTCACGTTGATTATGGTGTTATCCGATGTGCCATATGCTGAAAGATATTCAACTGCATACGTCAGATATTCAATAATCGCATCTACAAGTTCTGATTTGGAGGCGACCTCGGGGTAATTCCCCGGAATTAACGGGTCCCATAACAAGGGGATGTTCCCGTACAGATTCAGCAGCAGAAAATGGGTAAAAGCCCAGATTGCCTTTGCCTGACCGACAATATTATACTGTTCAGCATTTTCTTCCTCAAAATTTTCAACGTCCCTGATGATGGTATTGGCATTGTCAATTATTTTATATCCGGTGAACCAGATAGTTGAGCATATACCGTTATCGGAACTTATATTGTGGTTTGCAAATTGTGCCCACTGGGGATTTGAGCCATTATGGACCGCTTCATCCGAATACAGGGCCGTAGAGATCAGCAGGTACGGGTAAAAATTATCAGGGGAATCACCGGTCGCCAATCCCTTAAACAGATCGTAGGTTTCCGTCAATAAAGACTGGGCTTCCTCGTAGGTGTGAACATATTTTATGTTTTCATGCAATTTTTCAAATTCGATCTTTTTACACGAATTGGCCAGCATCATAAAACATATGATAATAGACATCGTGCTGGTTAATTGCCACCTGTTTCTTATCGGTTTTTTCATACTGAATAGCTTATTGCTTGCTGATGAAAATGAAATCACCCCCTTCATCACCCACCTGCATTATTTCTCCATACTGTGGTACCACGTTGCTGTTGTTTATTACGGGGATCCTTATCGAACTGAACAGTTGCTCGGATGAGAGGTATTCCTGTTCATTGTTCTCAAGCCGGTCAATCAGGTAATGCGTGAATGCACTGCGATCGGGAACAGTGGTCAGGGTACCGCTGGTCATCGCTTTTCTGCTCTTCAGTTCATAGAGTTTCCCGATAGCCATGGGTGCTTCAATCGTCACACTCCTTGTTTTAAAAATGGATCCGCCGAAACAGGCATCCGTTACTAAAAGTGTATGTTTTGATTTTATTTCCATAACATAATCCCTCAGTGTACTGTTCCTGAACCAGGCTTCCTTGCTCGATTGGGTAGCATCGGCAGGCAGCCAGTAACCGATGTTGGCATCTTTATCCCACCAGCCATGTCCGGCATAAAAGATCAACAGATTATCGTCGACCGTTATTGTCTTTGATAATTCATCCAGTGCTTTGATAATGTCTTTATAACCGGCATCCCGGATAACTTTAATGTTTCCTTTGTTGAAATTATACTTCGATTCCAGAACACGGTATAACCGTTCAACATCACGGATCGGATTATCAAGGTTCGGGAATCCCGGATCCTTGTAATGATCAATGCCGATCAACAAACCGTAAAAATTACCCTTGATTTCAACTTCTTCAACATGCATAACCGGTTTATTGAGGGTATAATTAATTCGTAATTTCAGTTTTGCATAGTTATCATGGACGTCTATGGCCAGCAGGTCAAACTCATTCATACCCTGGTTTAACACTACCTGTGAAGTAAAAACGTTCTTGCCGGATAAGGTTACAGGGGCAGCATTGATCAAAAAAGTCTTTATTGCAGCATTATCCCTGATTTCACCAACAATATTCAACCGGTTAACGTTGCAGTTGAATACTTCTTCTTTTCCCACCTGAGGCGATAACATAATAATTTCAGGTGAAAGCGTATCGGCATTTTCCGGTACAACGGTGATCTTTGATCTGCCGCTGCTGATCACCTGGCCCCAACAGAGTGTACAGGTTATTATCAGAAAAACAGCCGTCAGTTTAATTCTATCCGCCATTGTATTGTTGTTAAAAATTGATTATAAGTTGAATACCTGGTTTCAACGTCAATGCATCGCAGGTGAGATATATCCTGTAATTGTTTATTGAAGTGGTTTTCAGCTGCGAACGGTATCGTGCAGCTGAAACAGCAGCCCAGGCAATATCGGCGATCCAGATTGCCGCAGCGCAAAAGCCCAGGATATTAGATGTTTGATATTGTGCGGTTGCTTTGTCGTACAAACTCACGGCATTATCCAGATCATAAACATAGGTCTCCTTGTATTGATCATAATTATCATTTGCCTTGTAATTCAGGTAAATTGAAGTACCAATGCATCCATAACCAATAAGACCCATCAGACAGTAGTAATATGGCTTTTTGTCGGAGACCACTGACTGCCCCCATCCGGGCATCACGACCGACCGGGTTAATAATCCGATCGTTTTATATTCTTTTACGGATTCCCGTTCTTTCGTTTTCTTCACATCCGCTTTTATATCTTTGTCCGGAATGCCGGCAACCGGTTCAACCTTTTCAGCTTTGATCTCTACATAAACCTCAATGTTTCTGTAGTACCCGTCTTTTTCCATATCCCAGATAACGATTTTATCCGGACCGCCTGAAACATTGTTCCCGATATCTCCGGTAAGGGATGTTGCATTGTACTTTTGTCCGGCCGAATCGGTGATCATTACCCAGATCCTGAAAACATCGTTGATGGTGCTATGCTGTATGTCATATTTGATGATTAACTGATGATCCGATATTTTCAGACTGGGTGGCGAAATGATTATGTTTTTCTGACCCGATACATTGATGCAGGAGCATAACAGTATCAGGCAGCATGCACTTAATGGTTTCATAGAAGTATAGAAATGAAAGTACAATTTAATAATTATTCCTGTCAAAATCAAAATTTTATGACTTCAGGTTTGAAAAAAATTATGGAATGATCAAAGAGGGATCGGACCAGGTTCTTATATAGAATATTATTGTTATAAAATATTATTGACTATTGCGAATCAGTAATATATATAGTAGGATTAATAGTATAACCATTACAACTAGAATGACGCTCTAATGGTGCTCAAATTTTTATAGTAAGTTGGAGCACCAGCGGTGCGAAATTAGGGTAGAATAAAATTGATGTTGTTAATTGAAAAGCACCGTAGGTGCGATATTATGGTTATATTATTTACAACCGATACGCTATACAAGAGCCTGGTCCGACCTCAATCTCCCCAATATCCAAAGTATATTTTTACTGGAATAACTGCATTAAATCTTCCCTGCTTATCGCACTGGCCGGATTGAAATCCTTTGAATTCATGTAATTAACAATCGACTGGTAGAGCTGCGCTGCTTCAGGCTTGTCCGTTATCCGATTCAGTGGTGACATACACACCAGCAGTTTTCCTTCGCCAACCCTGAATTCAAAAATAAATCCCAGTTTATAATTTCTTTCAAGGTTGTCGATAACCTGTACAATGGGCTTATACCTGGTTTCCATACGATCCATTATGAATGCGTTACCGGCCTTGATAATGGAAAACCATTGCCAGTTGGTATGAAAATCGGTGGGGAAAGCATTAAAAACCGGATGACCGGGATCGGTCAATATTCCCATCGTTCCGGGAGATACCGGTCTGTTGTTCCGTTCGCTTATCCCTTTAAACATTCCATAGTTCCAGAAATCGGGAGGGAAAAGACCCGGTATGCTTTTATCCTTAACATCTTCAGCTGACGGGAACAAAAGAACGCTGGCCCCTTGTTGCAGCCGGGAAAGAATATCGTTCGTCAGCCGGCTGGCAACAAGAATACTTTCAATGTCCGATACAGCTTTAATCTGCGGGTATATCCATAAGGGATAGGAATTGGAATACTTACTGTCTCTTAATGAAATGTGAACCATGAGTTTTTCAGCCTGTTTTATTGCCAAGAGGTCAAGTTCTATTTCGCCTATGTATTGAATACCTTCATTTTTTATATGTAAATCTGAAAACACGCCTTCACGGAGTGTAACACCGTTTTGACTTACTATTCTCCATATTAAATCCTGAAGGACAGGCTGATTGGAATAATTGGCCACATTTACTTTTGCCTTAAAAGTCTCCGTATTGTTCCAGCAATATTTTGGAAATTCAAGCAACATTACCACATCGTTGCACGATTGTAACCACTCTTCCCGGCTGATGACATTTTTACTGTCCATAAAGGCATCCAGGATACCTACCAGTGCCGTTCCCTGTCCGGGGAAATCCTGCAGATCGAGCAACTGAAATCCGCCAAAACCAGGAGTTCGGATGGCGGCTTCCATTTCGGCTTTATAACAAAGAGCAGACCAGGCTCCTGATGCCTTCTGAAAATCAAGATTTTGATCAAGCATACCGGCTTGTTTCAGCCGGTTATGAAAGACTTCGAAATTCCATGCCCGTAATACTCCGGTATACTTCCCGATTTCCTGGTAATCGGGGAATATCTGGTACTGCCCGGTCTCATGGCCTATGACGGGTATTTTCATCTGCGATACCGGGTAGGAAAATTTTACCTCAGTGGATGGGTTTTGTGTATTCAGTATCCCGCCATCTCTCGAGTCGGCAAAAGCATGGGTAAGCCTCGTATGCGTCAACACCGTATCATGCGAATAGGGTGTTCTTGCTCCGACAAAAAAATCGGAACACGCCCGCGGCTCAACATACCCGATATTATTATTGGAGCCCATGGTGTAAATCGGACGGTTATCGTACTCTTTGAACGCCAGTATATTTTTTTCAACACGGTCATGTCCGCTCCAGATCTCATTTCCATGCGAAAACATAACAAAAGACGGATGGTTTGCATAGGCCTTCAGCATAGCAATTCCTTCTTCCTTAAGCATATCGGCAAGTGAATCCGATTCCAGTCCGCCCCAGAATGGCAGTTCGGCCTGGATATAAATGCCAGCCCGATCGGCTGCAACAAATGCGGCTTCAGGCGGGCAGTTGGAATGATACCGGTAGTGATTTATGCCATACGACCGGGCAATGCTAAATATCCTTAACCAGCCTTCGGTATTCATGGGGGGGTGACCGGTGAGCGGGAACACACAGGCGTCATTTTTGCCCCTTAAAAACGTTTTACGGCCATTAATGGTAAACTGAGTTCCGCTGACAGCGAATTTCCTCATGCCGAAGCTTACTTCTTTTGAATCTTTGATATCTCCGTTTGAAATAACGGCGGTTAAATGATAAATGGGCTGATGGTGTTCATCCCATAAACTGCATTCTTTGCCCAACGCATATTCCAGCGGTATGACAGGCTCACATGCCTTGTTTATTCGCAGGCATTTTAACCGCCGGGTTTTTCCCTGCAAGGTTTTCTCAAGAATCAATTCAATCGTAATATCATCAAGGTGTAATTGGTTTTCAATTTCCAGTTTAATGTCAATTTTCTGCTTATCAATATCCGGATAAACCTGGAGATTTGAGATATAGGTTTTGGGTGTCACTTCCAGGAAGAGTTTTCCGATAATCCCGTTCCAGTTGGTTTGCGTGTCATCCGAATAAATGTGGACATTGCCATAAGGCGTATGCTTCAAACTATTGTCAATCCGTATCGTGATAAAATGTTCGCCGGGCGTCATGCAATTCGTGAGGTCAAATTTCTGTGGTGATTGAAGAATTTTCGAACTACCGATGAATGTACTGTCTACCCATACCATTGATGATTTTGTCCGTTCCAGTGATAACTGAATATGTTTGTTTTGAAAATCTTCAGGAATAACAATTCTTTTCCTGTACCAGGCAACTCCTTCGTATTGATAAACCCGGTTCAGGTGCAGGGTGGTGGTATCCTTGTTAAGGAAACCTTTGTGGTTTAAGTCGGTAGTACCCGGTAAATCAACAGAGTCATTGAAACCGGTTAAATACCACTTTTGCTGGATCCCGGTCTCAGCAGTATCCAGGGAGAACTGCCATTTACCGCTAAGATCAACATAGGTCCTGTAACCGTCGGTTTTCGGTTTACAGGATAAAAAGACCAACAGCAATAAGAATAAATAAGAATTTTTCATCGGATTTTATTTTGTTTCATTACAGCTTAAGGTGAAAACACTCCGAAATTTACGATAAAAATAGTATTGCATGCAAATTTGCCTGTTAATACAATGCCTCACTGAAGAAAGGGATTCGGTGGTATTAAATCGGAGCGTTCACCGTGCCGGTTAAAAATGCTACCGGGTTATCCACGGAGATGATCTTAAAGCCCTCTTCTCCCAGCAGTGCTCTCAGTTCGATACCGAACCTGCGCTCGTTTGTTTTGGTTTCAACCATATAATAATCCGAGCCAAGCAGTATCCTCTTCTTCAGCAGTGGTTCGGCCATTAATACCTTCAGCAGTGGGAAGAACTCCTTGTTATGGAGGGTGAAGGAGATATCGGTATAAAGGTTAGGGTATTCCGATATCCGTTCCCGGATGAGGGTGAACCAGTTGCCGGTACAGTCCGGTTCATCAAGGAACTTTTGCCAGAAATAATCAGATCCAAAATGCGCCAGGCAGATCCTGAGGTTGGGAAATTTTTCAAAAACAAGTTTATAGTTATCCGGATGAGCGAAATTCGAGCATAGTTTTTTTCGTTTGTTGCTGCTGAGGTCAATTTCTGTTTTTGCTTTGGCCAGCAATGCTTTCAGTTTGCGTTTGCTTCCTTTGTAGTGGACCGGATTATAAGGGCTGGCGTGTGCGATCACGGGCAGGTTGTTATTCTGGGCATAGTGGTATACAGGATCCAGGTCATCGTCATACGGAAAATAGCCCAGGGAGGGATAGATTTTTATGCCGGTAAATCCCCATTCTTCGAAACATTTTTTTACCAGTTCCATCATGCCGGGCCGCCGGGGATCGACATGAACAAACGGAAAGATAAGATCGGGGTAGGCAGTTTTCATCTCTGCCAGTTCTCTGAGCTGGTCTGCATAGGACCGGGGCACTTTTCCGGCACCCATGTATTCCATGTCCATGGAAAGAACAAAGAACTTCGAGTTTACCGGGTAGAATTTCCGGCATAGCTCGAAGATCTTTTGCTGTGATTCCAGTCGGCCAATTTTTACAAACCTGACATAACGGTCGAAAAGATCATCACTGCTGAAGGGATTCAGGTAGTTAAGGATCCGGCCGATTACCCTGAATCCGGCCCTGGAGGCAAGAATCCTTACCAGTCCCAGGGGCAGGAACTCACGCGGGATATCATCTCCCCTGAACGTGTGGATGTGGCAGTTGTACAGCATTTTAATCCTTAGTTTATCGGGCTGGGATATCGCTAAAATTAAGATATTTTTCGGGATAAAGGAAAATGGTCTTTTTGCTAAAAACAAAATGAATTATTAAATTGCATAAACAACTAACCAGCTATTAGATTTTCAATAGAAGTTATTGCGTATTAAAATCAAAAATCTAAACTGAAGTTGTTTCTCTAATTTTTTATTTCAGATTAATCAATGGAGCTACTTAAAAATGAAAAATTTAGTAGTTGATAAGAATCCGAAAAAACTGCTTCTAAACATCCATTTTGGGAATTTAGAAGTGATAAAACTTTTTCTAAAACGTTGTGTTCAGCCCTTCCAGACACCGAAGTGCAACAACTAACCGATTGAAAAGATAGTATCATGCCAATCCACAAAAGCAAGAGTTTGCCAGCCCCTTCCCTGCATCTGTCCCTTCGGCTGTCAAACACATGCTTTTTTATCCGTCGCACGATTTGAACTGCATTATTGACAATTCGAAATGATAATATACCGACTCTACAACAATGATTTAATTATATGTATTTCATCCGTTTAATTTGACAATTATTAATCATTAAAATTTAAAGAGGATGAAAATATCAATTTATTTAAGCTTATTTTTTTTACTGTTTGCCAGCTAAAAGAATTACATATACCGCACTTTATTGGTTGTTTGAGTTTTAGGAAATGTTTTGTTGCCATTTTATGTTTCATGTCGTAACTTGCATTAATTCAAATATAAAGTATCATGAAATTACTATTGATTTTCAAAAATAGAATTGACTGTTGTAACAAAAGTCTGATTCCAAGATTTGCTATATTTATTATTATTTGTTCATTATATTCCATTTCGATAATTGCTCAGACGAATAAACCTTTTTCGATAATGTCAATTGAGGCAGAACCGGGCAAAAAGACCTCGGGAACACTAACTGTTGAGGATGGGATTGACCAGGGTACAATTATTCCCTTAACTATTGTTAATGGCAGAAATCCTGGACCGGTATTAACCGTTTTTGCAGGAATACATGGGACAGAATATGTACCTGTTATTGTTCTTCAAGAACTGGCAAAAGAAATTAACCCGGAGGAACTTGCTGGAACATTAGTACTTGTTCATATTGCAAACGTTCCTGCATTTAGTGGCAGGTCGGTTTATTCTAGCCCAGTGGATAATAAGAACCTGAACAGAGTCTTCCCAGGTAAGCAGGATGGAAGCATTTCAGAGCGTATTGCCTGGGTATTAACAAATGAGCTTATAAAGGGTAGTGATTATTTTATAGATGCTCACGGTGGAGAATTTAATGAACAACTTGTGGACTATTTATACTTCTATTATGGATGTCCTGACACAGACCTTTGTAAGAAATCTCTTATGCTCGCGAAGGCCATCGGAAATAAATACCTGATCCCAGAAAAATACACCCCGGATGACGGTACACCGCAGGCAACTTATTCAGATTTGATTGCAATCAGGCTTGGAATACCAACAATAACCCTTGAATGGGGAGATCGGGGTAAAGTAGAACATGAAAAAGTTGATTTTGCAAAAAAGGGTCTGAATAATGTGATGCGGGCTTTAGGCATGCTAGAAGGAGAAGTAATTACTTTTGAGAGCCAGGTTTATCTTCTGGATGAGAAATTTATAATCAGTGAACATAATGGTATCGTTTACACCTTTGTGAAGAAAGGTCAGTATGTAACAAAAGGGACTCTTATAGGATATGTTTCTGATTACCATGGTAATCTCATTGAAGAATACCATTCACCGATAGATGGAATAATCGTTACGGTTACTGTGGCTCCAGCTATAAATAAGGACAATACCATATATAGAGTGGCTCGACCAGCAAATAGCTTCGATTTCTAATTCTCTCAGCAAATAACCTATAACATATAAGCAAGATTTATAATAGACACAATAAATAGTACAGCATGAAAACTGATAAGTATTTAAAATTTGTATTGGGTATTTCGATTCTATTCGCATGGTTTGGTTGTTCAGAAATGAAGAATCACAATAATGAAATCCACCTTTGGCCGGAGATTGAGCCATTCCAAACTGGATATCTAAAAGTATCCGACATCCATGAGATATATTATGAACTATGTGGCAATCCTGATGGGATTCCCGTGTTTGTGATTCACGGAGGTCCAGGTGCGGGTTGTTCCCCGAAAATGCGCCAGTACTTCAATCCTGAAAAGTACCTTATTGTTCTACATGACCAGAGAGGATGTGGAAAATCAAAACCAAATGCTGAATTAAGGGAGAACAACACACAACAACTTGTTTCAGATATTGAGCAATTGAGAGTAAAACTGAATCTTGACAAGATTATCCTGTTTGGTGGTTCTTGGGGTTCTGCCCTAAGTTTGGCTTATGCAGAAAGCTACCCTGAGAATATCAAAGCAATGGTGCTACGGGGAATATATTTAGCAACAAACGAAGAAGATGATCTTTATTATAAAATGCTTACAAATTATTTTCCTGAGCTGGCACAACAGCTAATCGAATCGTTGCCAGATTCAATGAATGAGTTGAACAATTCGAACCTATATAAACTATTTCGGGCAGAGGATGAAAATGAAAGGAATAAGTATATAAAGCTTTTTGAAAAACTTGGATTTAAGGCGCTAGGGTTGCATGTTAAAGACAGTGTTATAGAGGAATATGTTAATTCCGAAGAGAACTTTCAGGAAATCTATACTATGAATCTGATAGCTTTTCACTACTTCACAAACAATTGTTATCTGGAAGAAGGTCAGCTGCTGAGAGACGTTGGCAAGATACCTGATATTCCAGTTGATATTGTTCATGGGCGCTACGACATGGTTTGTTTTCCTGCCACCGCATACAAATTGCATAAAAGCATACCCGGATCAACACTAAAAATCGTTGAAGAGGCCGGGCACAGCTTGTTTGAAAAGCCCATTGAAGAGGAGTTGGTCAAGGCAATGAAAGAGCTTGAAGCTATATCAAACTGAGTATGGTTAATAAAAGCCAGCGTACAACACGCGGTATACAACATTGGGGTTTAGGTGGTTATTCAAACTTTTTACCACGCATTAAGTTCGGTGTAACTGGACAGGAACGTAGCCCGCAATCCCTTACTTGCCATACCGCGGGAACGTTACCGCCAAGTGTAGGGGACAGAAACGACAAATAAAAATTTGAAAAGTAAACCATTTTGAAAGGACAGAAAAACGAAATATTGACAAGACAGGAAAGCCGATCCGCCTTCATTGCATTACGGACGGACAGGCACTTAAGCCGACCCGCTGTTTTTTATTTTTTTCCCACCACGCTATTTTTTAAGCAATTTTGTCGCCTGCCCACAAATGGCACATTTGCTTTTGTCCCGACACACGATGCATACGCTTCGGCAAAATTAAAAGAGCCATTTATTAGTTACACAATTGTGTTTTATATAGTTATAATCTGGTTAATCCTGACAAATATGCTAGTAATAATAAATTGAATTACCTTTAAAACCCTCACTTAACAAGGTATGAAATATGAAGTAAAAAAATTGACCCCATTTAGGTTATTGTCAATATACGCTTACGATTCAATAAAAAAAGGACATAATATGTATGCCCTTTTAGAATTTGATGTGACAGATATACGGCAAAGACTAAGAACTCAGAGAAAAAGAGGTCAGAAAACTTCTTTCTTTGGTTTTCTGATTTGTGCTATAGCGAAAGCCATAGATGATAATAAAGAATTAAACCATATACGCTGCGGGAAAAAGTTATACTACTTTGATGAAGTGGATATTGATACTGCTAT
>JAFGKY010000011.1 GCA_016928305.1 Bacteroidales bacterium | reverse complement strand
TTGGGGCTATTGAATTAACTTTTATTGTATCTTTTTGGGCAATGGTTTCAACTCTTAATTCGCATTACTAACTACTAACTACTAACTTCTAACTTCTAACTTCTAACTTCTAACTACTATCTCCTATCTTCTTCCCTCACTCATAAATCTTATTCTCTTTCAAATACCCGTCGGCTACCACGGTCAGCTTTATGGTTTCTTTATTTACAATCATGGCAGGCAGCAATATTGCAGGAACCATGCGTTTTCCATTATTCACAGAAAGGTTCAGGTTTTTAAATTTTTCGCGTGATGCCATTTGCATGGCAAAATCAGCCGCTTTGGCAGCTATTGCCTCAATAGGTTTATAAACGGTCATGGTCTGTTCTCCCGCCACGATACGCTGACATGCCTGGAGTTCTGCATCCTGGCCTGCAATATTTACTCCCTGATTCGGATCTTTCTCATTAAGAGCCCGTAATACACCCGTAACCAGCTTATCGTTGCCGGCTATCACGGCATCGATGTGTTCATTTTTTTTCAGGCATTCCTTCATCAGCCTGTAACCTTCATCTTCCGCCCACCGGTCAGCAAACTGATCAAATACAATGCGTATATCACCTCGTTCAACAAATGGCTGAAGCACACCCATCTGCCCTATTTTCAATAAAAATGCATTATTGTCGGTAACAGCACCTCCTATAAGGGCATAATTTCCCCGCGGACACACTTTGGAGATATATTCAGCCTGCAACGTGCCGACTTCAACATTGTCAAAGGAAATATACAAATCAAGATCGCAATTTCTGATCAGACGGTCATACGACAGTACACCAACATTGTATGTATGCGCCAGATCGACGATCTTTGCAGCTTCGTTCTGATCAACCGCAACAACAACCAGGGCATCAATGCCATCCTCGAGCATCTTTTTGGCCTGCTCGTATTGAACAGAAGCATCCCCGTATGCAGCTTCTGTTATGACATCACCTCCAAGCTCATTGACATGGGCAATAAAAAGATCTTTATCCCGTTGCCAGCGCTCTGTTTCGTAATTGTCCATGAGCAGTCCAATCGTAAATTTTTTTTCACACCCTGTGAACAAGACTGCCGTTATAATTACTGTGTAAATCAGCAATAACTTTGATTTCATGGTTAATGCAATTTAAAATTGGATAATAATTAATACAAACTTATAAGTTACGATTTTTACCGGATATAATCAATAAAAATGTCATATTCAGCTATCACATCCCTGCCAGAACAAAAATTATTTACAGAAATCCTTTCTTAAAACTTCAGGAACATACCTGTAAAATACACGGCTTTCATACAAATCCCGGGATAAAATCCTTATTTTGTAAAAATAAAAACTCTTTTACCATGAAAAAACTTAAGATGGGACTTATCGGAGGTGGTACCGGGTCTTTCATAGGGAAAGTACATCATATGGCTGCTCTGCTCGATAACCAGATTGAACTGGTGTGTGGGGCCTTTAGCCACGATCCCGAAGTCTCCAGGCAATCCGGCACGCTTTATGGCCTGCCCGGTAACAGGGTATATGACAGCTATACAGCAATGATCAGCGAAGAGAAGAAACTTCCTCCGGACATCCGGATGGATTTCGTAAGCATCGTTACCCCGAATAACGTACATTTCATGCCTGCCAGGATGGCCCTTGAAAACGGATTCCACGTAGTATGCGATAAGCCCATGACCTTTTCGCTGCAGGAAGCCGTTGACCTTGAAAAGACCGTAAAGACCACAGGTTTGATCTTTGCCCTGACCCATACCTATATCGGTTATCCCATGGTTAAAGAGGCCAGGCATCGTGTGAAATCGGGACAACTGGGGAAAATCCGGAAGGTACTGGTTGAATATCGCCAGGGATGGCTTTCCGCAGCGGTTGAAAAAACAGGCAACAAACAGGCTGCCTGGAGGATGGACCCTGCCAGGGCAGGCATCAGCTGTACCATGGGCGACGTAGGGACTCATGCAGCCAATCTTGCTGAATATATAACTGGACTCACCATCACACAGGTCTGTGCTGATCTCACGGCATTTGTCCCTGACCGCCCACTCGACGATGACGGAAGCGTACTGCTGCGTTTCAGCAACGGCGCCAAAGGGATTCTGACAGCCAGTCAGATCTGTACGGGTGAAGAAAATGCATTGGCGATCCGCATCTATGGTGAAAAAGGCGGACTCGAATGGCATCAGATGGAACCTAACTCCCTTTTATTGAAATGGCCTGACAGGCAACAGGAAACAGTCAGAACCGGCGCGGGTAAGCTGTCGGAAGCAGCTGCCGCCCATACCCGTGTCCCTGCAGGACATCCCGAAGGTTATATCGAAGCCTTTGCCAACCTGTACCGTAATTTTGCCTTTGCGGTAAACCGTTATAAAGCCGGTAAGCAACCCGACCCCCTGTATGATTTCCCTGGGGCGCAAGAGGGCCTGCGCGGTATGCTTTTCCTCGAAAAAGTTGTGGAATCCTCTTCGGGAATGGAGAAATGGGTGGATGTGAAGAAAGTCAGAACCGCAGATAGATGCTGATTCTATTGATTTACTCTGATATAACCAGTTCACTTTTCGTTTTTCACTTTTTACCCCACACTAGGTGTAGTTTAGCGTTAGCGTAACTACACCTTGATATTCAAATTATTATAATAGCTTGTCACTTGTCACTTGTCACTCCTGCCTACCGGCAGGTAAATTTTACTTTTCGTTTTTCACTTTTCACTCTTCAATCTTCACTTTTCACTTTTCACTTTTCACTGAATTTCATACCTTCATGCCCGGTAATTCATCCCCGTCTTCAATGAAATTCCCTGCCTACATAACCCGCACCGTTGTTGTCTTGTCCTTTGTCAGCCTCTTCACCGATGTGGCCAGTGAAATGCTGTACCCGGTGATGCCTGTCTTTCTTAAAAGCATTGGTTTTTCCGTGCTGCTGATCGGTATCCTGGAAGGGCTGGCTGAGGCCACGGCCGGACTGAGCAAGGGTTATTTCGGCAAGCTGTCGGATGCCACGGGAAAGAGGATTCTCTTTGTAAGGTTCGGGTATCTGCTGAGTGCCATTTCAAAACCCATGATGGCTGCCTTTATATACCCCCTCTGGATCTTCTTCGCGCGCACGACAGACAGGCTTGGTAAGGGCATACGCACAGGCGCACGGGATGCCCTGTTATCGGCTGAGGCAGCACCGGAGACAAAAGGGCGGGTCTTTGGTTTCCACCGAGGAATGGATACCCTGGGAGCCGTCCTTGGTCCTGCCCTGGCCCTGGTGTTTTTGTGGATATGGCCGCAGCAATACCGTGCCTTGTTCCTGGCAGCCTTCATACCCGGTATGCTGGCCATCTTATTCACCTTTATCCTGAAGGAGAAACCAGCCACACAAAATCATACTGCAAAACAGGTTTCTTTCTTTGATTTCCTGCACTACTGGAAAGACGGTCCGCTTACCTACCGGAAGCTGACGGCCGTATTGCTCGTATTTACCCTGGTGAACAGCTCCGATGTATTCCTCCTGTTGAAGATAAAAGAATCAGGCATTGACGACAGGATGGTAATCGGCATCTACATTTTTTACAACCTCGTTTATGCCCTGGCTTCATACCCTATGGGAATGCTGGCCGATAAGCTTGGCCTGAAACGGGTGCTGATCGGCGGACTTATTGTTTTTGCTATTGTATACCTGGGATTTGCCTTGAATTCTGCCTTTACCGGCTTTATAGCCTTATTTTTCCTTTATGGTATTTACGCCGCTGCCACCGAAGGAATCTCCAAAGCCTGGATCACCAACATTTCCGATAAAGCAGATACGGCAACGGCTATCGGCACATACACCGCCTTTCAGAGCATATGTACCTTAATCGCCAGTTCCCTGGCCGGATTGATATGGCTGAAATTCGGAGCTGCAGCGACTTTTGCCTTAAGTGCCGCAGTGACACTGGCAGTTGCTGGATACATGGTCTCGGTGAAGAGCAGGAAATGACAAGCAGAATACCCGATAGAAGCAATAAGAGGTTCTCGCAGATCACGCAGATGACACAGATGAGAAGAAACCTGTCATGCAAACAAGTTTGCATGCATTAAGTCCTGCATAAATTATTTTATCCGCGTTATCTGCGAAATCTGCGAGAAAAATCCACGACCCTAATCCCCAGACTCATAACAGGGAACGAAATACACGAAATAAAAAAACGTAATTTTGATACTGCATGATTCCTGAATAAATGATAGCTTGCATAAATAAACCGACTTTATTCATGAAACCAAAACCTGCTGCCGTTAAACCGGTCCCAGAAAAAGTTACAAATGAAAATTTGATCCTCTATCTGGCAATAATCATCGTTCTTGCTATCATCACTTTCTCACCTGTCTTTAATGCCGGTTTTGTCAACTGGGATGATGACCATTACGTGATCAGGAATCAAACCATACAGTCGGCAGCAAACATCGGTAAGATCATCAGGGAACCTGTGCTGGGAAATTTTCACCCGCTCACCATGTTATCACTGGCAGTGGATTACTGGATCTCCGGTGGTAAACCGGGATGGTTTCACATAGTCAATTTATTGCTGCACCTTGTGAACATAACACTGGTATTTTTCTTTATTTACAAACTCTCAGGACAAAAAAAATGGATTGCAGCTATAACGGCCCTGCTCTTTGCTATTCATCCCCTCCATGTTGAGTCGGTGGCCTGGATCTCGGAGCGTAAAGATTTGCTATACAGCATGTTCTTCCTGGGAGGCCTGATCCTGTATCTTGACTACCTTAAAAAAAACAGCCGGGCAACCTTAGCGGGAGTTTTTTTTCTTTTTCTGTTATCCCTGCTTTCGAAACCGGCCGCTGTTGTTTT
Source organism: Bacteroidales bacterium (assembly GCA_016928305.1). Classification (GTDB taxonomy): domain Bacteria; phylum Bacteroidota; class Bacteroidia; order Bacteroidales; family UBA10428; genus UBA5072. Next base: position 9,263 of record JAFGKY010000011.1, on the reverse strand, counting down.
TCCCCTTGTATTGTTAGCCATTGATTTCTATTTCGACCGGTTAAAACAAGGCAGAACGTATATTGAAAAAATACCATTTTTTGCACTTTCCATACTTTTTGGAATTATTACGCTTCAGGTACAGAAAGAATCCGGAGCCTATTCCGATGCAGCTTTATTCCCTCTCGCTTCACGTGTTCTTTTCGGCAACTACGGAATCATGATGTACCTGATAAAAACGTTCTTCCCCTTCCGGTTGTGCGCATTTTATCCGTTTCCAGCCGTAAACGTTACCCTGCCGGTTGTCTATTACCTGTCGGTACTCTTTACCGCGGCATTGATTGTGCTGTTCGTAATAACGGTTAAACGGCGCAAAGAAATTGCCTTTGCCCTGTTGTTTTACGCGATCAACCTCCTGCTTGTGTTGCAGTTCTTTCCGGTCGGCAGTGCGGTAATAGCTGACCGGTATTCCTACATTCCGTTGCTGGGACCTTTTTTCCTTATAGGATACTATATACAACAATACGTTGACATAAAAAAGGGAAAGATATCATTCATAGCCGGTTCACTGATGATCGTTGTCGTCTTGTCCCTCGTCATTATCAGCAGAAAACAGGCATCAACCTGGAAGGATGGCGGTACATTATGGGATCAGGCAATAAAAGTCGCCCCCAGCAGCAAAGCATACGCTAACAGGGGATTGATATTCAAACAGGAAGGCAATATCAAAAATGCATTGGAGATGTTTTCACAGGCGATAGCCATGGATGCATTGGAAACCGACGCACTGATCAACCGTGCTAACATCTATTTCTCTCAACAAAAATACATCTCGGCCATCGACGACTATACACGATGCATAGCCGTCGAGCCTGAAAACAGGCTGGCCTTTGAGAACCGGGCGGCAGCCTATCTTGAGACAGGGATGGCCGACAGTGCCTTACACGATCTGAACCGGGCGGTTGAAATTGATCCGGCATCCGTTAATGCCTATAAACTGAGGGGAACATTATTCCTAAGGACAAACCGGTATCCGCAATCCATTGAGGATTATATGAAGTGTATCAGCCTGGATGCTGAGAGAAAAGATGAATACTGGTATTGGATAGGATATTCATACGATAAAATGGGATATCTTCCGGAAGCTGTTGATGCTTATAGTAAGGCTATCGCCCTGTCGGGAAGGGGTAAGTATTATTATGCCCGGGCCGGATCCTATTATCGGTCAGGGGACATCAGCAAAGCCCGAACCGATATGAAAAAGGCTTTGGGCCTCGGCGTTCAGGGCGATCCGGAACTGATGAAGGCCCTTGGAATGGTTCCTTAATAGTCGACGGTGAGCCCCCTAAATCCCCCCAAGTGGGGGACTTTCCATCACAAAAAGACAGCCGACGGTTCACAGTCCACTGTCGACAGTCCACTGTAATATAGTTCACGGTTAACAGCCTGCCTGGCCGGCAGGTCCACAGTCCACAGAAGATGCAAGAACATACATGGTTGATGGCCTGAAATACCAAATTCCGACTCTCATGCCCGACACACACTCAACTTGTCCCTCGTCACTCATATTCATAGTCCACAGTCGACGGTCGACGGTCCACAGAAGATACATAAACGTTTATGGTTGATGGTCTGAAATACCAAATCCCGATTCCCGTGCCCGACACACACTCAACTTGTCCCTCGTCACTCGTCACTCGTCACTATCTTGTCCCTTGTCACTTGTCACTCATATTCATAGTCCACAGTCCACGGTCAATCTTCAAACCTCACCTGAGCCCCCTCTTAACCAGCAGCGGTTCAACCGACGGATCCTGTCCCCTGAACAGGCGATACTGTACCATTCCTTCTTCTTCACCGCCCTCAGCCAGGCAATATTTTCTGAATTTTGCCGCCAGTTCTTTGTTAAAGATATCACCCGATTTTTTAAAGGCATCGAATGCATCGGCATCAAGCACAGCAGCCCATATGTACACATAATAGCCGGCATCATAACCCCCTTCAAAGGCATGGGCAAAATAAGTCGACCGGTAACGGGGAATGATTTCGCTGATCAGGCCGATCCGTTCCATCGATTGTTTTTCAAATGCCAGCACATCCGGGATGCTGTCACCGGGTTTCAGCATATGGTAATCCAGGTCCAGTATGGATGCGGCAAGGTATTCCACGGTTTCAAATCCCTGGTTGAACTGCCCGCTTTTCTGAATCTTTTCTATCAGTGCATCGGGGATGGGTTCTCCGGTTTTGTAATGTTTACCGAATTGCTTCAACACCACCGGTTCAGAAGCCCAGTTCTCCATGATCTGGGAAGGCAGTTCCACAAAGTCACGCGGCACTTTACCGGCAGTCCGGTCGTATTTCCCGTCGGTAAAGAGGCCGTGCAAGGCATGTCCAAATTCATGAAAGAGGGTGGTCACATCGTCCCATGATAAAAGGGATGGAATATCCCCGGCCGGCTTGGTGGCATTGCAAACGATGGATATAACAGGAGCAATCTTTTTGTCATCCCTGTACTTTGCATCGCGGAATGAGGTGCACCAGGCTCCCCCGCTTTTACTTGCACGGGGGAAATAATCAAGATACAACAGGCCCAGGTGTGAACCGTCAGCTTCCTTAGCTTCGTATACCTCAACTTCAGGATGATATACCGGTATGTTCCCGAGTTTGGTAAAGGTTATTCCATAGAGCTGATTGGCTACCCAGAACATGCCATCACGTACATTTTCGAGTTTAAAATAAGGTTTCAGTTCCGATTCATCAAGGTTGTATTTCTGTTTGCGTACTTTTTCAGCATAAAACCACCAATCCCATGAAGCCAGCTTGAAATTGCCCCCCTCAGCATCAATAATCGACTGCATTTCTTTTACCTCCTGCTTTGATCGTTTAAGAGCGGGATCCCAGAGCTTGTAAAGAAAATCATAAACATTCTCTGGGATTTTTGCCATGTTAATATCAATCTTATACGAAGCATGGTTGTTAAATCCCAGCAGGCCGGCTCTTTCAGCTCTCAGGGCTGCAATTCTCCTGAGGATATCCTTGTTGTCGTATTCATTGTTGTTATCGCACCGCATGAAATAACCCCGGTATATTTTTTCCCGTAAATCCCGCCTTTCGGAATACTGCAGGAAGGGTATCCAACTGGGTTTATGCAGGGTGAACAACCATTTGCCCTCCAGGCTGTCAGCAACAGCCTCATCGGCAGCACCGGCAATCACACTTTCCGGTAAACCAGCCAGATCTTCTTTATGATCAATGATCAGTTTATAACTATTGTTGGTTTCAGCCAGAAGATTCTGACCGAACTGTACGGTAAGACGGGTAAGTTCTTCATTCAGTTTACGAAGCTTCTCTTTGTCTGCAGGATTCAGGTTTGCACCATTCCTGACAAATGATTCATAATACTTTTCAACCACTCGGATCTGCGATTTATCGAGTCCCGATGAATTGCGTTTTTCATATACCTGTTTTATTTTGCTGAACAGGTCATCATTCATGGTGATATCATCGTGGTGTGCGGAAAGCATAGGGGCAACATCCCTGGCAATTTTTTGCATCTCATCATTGGTATGCGCGCTTTCAAGGTTAAAAAACACACTGTTTACCGTTGTGAGGAGATCTCCTGATTTGTCCAGGGGTAATAGGGTATTGTTGAACGAAGGTTCTTCTTTATTTTCAATAATAGAGGCAATCTCGGCTTCATGTTGCTTGATGCCTTCTTTAACCGCAGGAAGGTAATGCTCATTCTTAATCTTTTCAAAAGGCGGAACGCCAAAAGGTGTATCCCACTCCGTAAAAAACGGATTTGAACGGTCAACCTTATCCTGCTTTTTACAGGAAACAGCCATCAAAATGGTCGGAATCAATAATACAAAAAGTTGTTTCATATAAATTATTTTTAATGTTTTCTTTAACTGACAATTATTCTTTATATGTTTTTCACAAATCTATAAAAACAGATGTTATTCCGACAAAACAAATGTCATATGGTGATAATTAACTTCCCAAAGGTGGATTTTTTTTAACAGATTTCATCCATTCTGTAAGTGCAATCGATGATCTATTGACCAAGGATCAGTGTTATTTAGAATGTGAACCAGGTCTGATTACGTTAGCAATTAAAAGCTGCCCGGTTTTCAATTAAATACACCCGGTTATAACAATCTTTAACTAAAAACATGGTTCTTTCCCGGGCACCTTATTGTATTATGCAATGATTACATCACAACGATATTATACGGGAACCTTTAAATTGTCAGGCTACAGGTAAGAATATAAAAATCAATTGTATAATTTCAAAAAATAAAATAATTTAGTTTATTCATAAATGTAGGAAAATACTTATTTCTTAGTCCTGAACCAATAAAACATTTAATTATGAAGCCGCTTAAATTATTCGCTTTCTTCATACTTTTCTTCGGTACTGTTTCTTATACTGTTGCCCAGGATTCCACCCTTTACAAAGTGAAAATTGAAAGGTACAAATCCATGCAACGTTCCGGACGAGGTTTATTGATTGCCGGTGGAACAACAGTCGCAGTTGGAGCAATAACCAGTGGTATAGGATGGGGAGTGGTGCCACAGGAAAACAGTGATGACATGGCCTATACGATAGGTTACATCGGTGTAGGGGTTGCAGTAGCTGGAATATTCCTGATGGTACCCGGTATCATTTTAAACAGCGTAGGCAAAAACAAGGTAAGAGAATACCAGATACGACTAAATGATCTTCGACCAAGTTTTTATTATACTCCTCAGCATGCGGGTTTTACGCTTACATACAGGTTCTGATTCCAGGAGGCATATATATTTTATCCGTATAGCGGTCAATAACAAACCTGTTTTGCTATAAAGCAATCCGTTTTATTTGTTTGATTATTGAGAAAGTTAAGGCGAAATCGAATTCACCTTCTCCGGCAGTTCGGCCTGTGCTTTTTTCCAGTCACTGAACCCCAGTGAAACAGCCTTCCCGAATTGTTCACGTGAGGCTTTCACCTGTCCGGATGCCGATAATAAAACCGAATGGAAATAATAAACATCCGGATTCCCGGGATCGATGATCCGATAGATGGATATATACCTTTCAGCATTTATGAGGTCATGCTGCATCAGGGCACGGTTACAAAAACTGTATGCAGCAATGCTGATAAAACTCCTGATCCGGCTGTAAACCGGACGCATAAATGCATTTTCCAGCCGGGATGTCTTTTCATTAAGCACATCGATTTCATTGCTCCACCAAAGGGTGTCCTTGTCCCGGAAAGCAATCATATAGCCTTGCTGCAACCGTTTTTCAAGCATCATGGCCTTCTGCTTTTGCCTCATGAAGTGCTTGTACTCAGGTGACTTAACCAGTTCGTCTCTCTTTTTCTGAAATGATGTTGTCCGTGCTATTCCTGTCAGGAAAGCGATTCCTTTTTCCAGGTTTTGGACAGCTCCAAACGGATCCTTTGATTCTTCCAAGAGTTCAGACTGCTGCTTGACAGACGCCATATACGACCTGATAATGGTCTTCTGCCGTATCGAAGGATCTCTCCTGTATGCATCAAATTCAAACCACCAAAGGACATCCCGGACAATCTCAGGGGCAGGCCAGTCATGCTTACCCGGGTATTCGAGGATAAAATGATGCATTCCGGCAGATGACAAGGCTTTATCGGAGCTAACGATCTCATGGTAATTGAAATCCCCGTCACCCGCAATGAAAAGCATGGAAGCTTTGTTATAAAGCACGGTCTGACCCGGGGAATATCCTGCTCCGGCGGAAGCAATCGCTTTGACATTGGCATTCAGCCGGGTGAATAACTGGGCGACTCTTCCCCCGCCCGAGAAACCCGCTGCATATTGCCGGTATGGATCGACCGCATACCGGCCTAAAACATCCCTCGTCAAAGCCTGTAAAGCATATTCCGTTTTTTCATACCCGTTACGGATCACATTTGAACCGGCAACGATATACCCGAACTCAGACGCTCCTGCACGGAATGTATTTACAGCAAGTTCCCCGTTGCCGTGCGGATCAAAAACATACACCACCGGGTAGCGATTGCCGGTATCATAGTCGCAAGGCAGTGCTATGCAATAGGTCTGTGCACTATCCGAAAGACATTCGACGGTTCTGACTGAAATGGCGGTATCGGAAGTACTGGCTACGTTATGATCATCCCGTGGTTTGCACCGGCCCGACAGTATCAAAGCTGCAAGGCATGCAATCATTACAAATATACTTCTCATCCGGCGAAGATAAATTAAAGCAAATCAAATATAGGAACTTGCAGGTTCAACGACAAATATTACTTTTGATTCAGGTAATCATGATGCTTTCGTAAATTAAATTATTTAAAAATGCTGCTGACGCGAAAACAACTGGGTCACACCGGCCTTCAGATCCCACCCATAATATTTGGGACCAGCGCCCTGGGAAATCTTTATACAGCCCTTGATGACACCATTAAATTATCCATAGTCAGCGAATGTTTCAGCCATGTAGCCACACCCCTGGTATTTGATTGCGCAGGGAAGTACGGGGCGGGCCTGGCACTTGAAATGCTGGGCAAAACGCTACGGCAATTAAATGCTGATCCCGGGGATGTTATCATCAGTAACAAACTGGGATGGATACGTACACCGTTAAACACTGCAGAACCGACTTTCGAAAAAGGAGTCTGGATGAATATTCAGCATGATGCCCGGCAGGTTATCAGTTATGACGGGATCATGGAATGCTGGGAGCAGGGTAATGAGCTGCTCGGTGGCAAATACAAACCCCGGCTGGTCTCTGTTCATGATCCTGATGAATTCATTAACGCAATTGATGAAGACGCTGAAAAAGCAAAAAGATACGGAGCCATCCTAGAAGCCTACCGGGCTTTATCGGACTTAAAAAAGAAAGGCGATGTGCAGGCTGTGGGTGTCGGAGCGAAGGACTGGCACATCGTTGCACGGATCGCCCGCGATGTGGATCTCGACTGGGTGATGTTTGCCAACAGCATGACCATCTTCAGGCATCCGCCGGAATTATTATACTGCATGGAAGCACTTCACAAAAAAAATGTAGGCATTATCAACTCGGCTGTTTTTAATGCCGGATTTCTTACCGGTGGTCGTTTTTTTGATTATGTACCTATGCAACCTGATACGCCCGAAAACAAAAGATTGTTTAAATGGCGGGAGGATTTCCTGGCTCTTTGTAAAAAACATGATACAGAACCGGCCGCTGCCTGTGTTCATTTTGCATTAACACCACCGGGTGTTGTGGCGGTTTCGCTCAACACCTCAAATCCTGCACGAATTAAAAGCAACACCGAACTGGTGACGGCAGAGGTATCGTCTGCCTTTTACAGGGAAATGAAAGAAAAAGGATTAATAAACAGAGATTATCCTTATCTTGGGATCTGATTTTCACTATGAATTTATCAACAAAACTTTTCAAATATGCCCAAATATAAGCTAACCACAAAAGAATACCTGCTGCCGTTTATCCTGATCTCATCTCTCTTTTTTCTCTGGGGAATAGCCCATGGAATGGTGGATACGTTGAACAAGCATTTCCAGGAGATCCTGCACATGTCCAAGTCACAATCGGGATTGATTCAATTTGCCCTGTACATGGCTTATTTTACCATGGCTTTGCCGGCAGGGTATTTCATGCGCAAATTCGGCTATAAAAGAGGGATCATTTTTGGCCTTTCTCTTTTTGCAGCCGGGGCTTTGTTAATTGCCGGCACAACCTCCTTCGAATCGTTCTGGCTGTTTCTGATTTTCTTATTTATTCTGGGTTGCGGACTGGCCACATTGGAAACAGCGGCGAATCCTTACACGACAAAGCTTGGCCCAAAAGAATCGGCGGAAAGACGAATCAATTTTTCGCAGTCTTTTAACGGTCTGGCCTGGGTTTTGGGCCCTATGATCGGATTATTTATTTACGGGAATCAGGGAGTTGCCCCGGGTGAAAAACTCAGCTCGATGATCCTGCCCTATACCATTATCGGGCTGGTAGTCCTGTCGGTTGCATTCCTGTTCATCATGACCCCCCTGCCTGAAATTCAGGAAGAAGAGAATAACTTTGACAGTGCAACTGGTGACCGTGAACTGGAAGCGTTCCATAAACAACCCCTGATACGGCACCGCCACTTTGTGCTGGGTGTTATTGCGCAATTTTCATATGTGGCAGCACAAACCGGAGTGTTCAGTTACCTGATCAATTTTGTAACCGACAAAAACCAGACTCCGCATTTTGACGTTAAGAACGGGCCTTACTTTTTATCCATCGGATTTGCACTGTTCATGATAGGCCGCATGTCGGGAAGCTATTTTATGGGTTTTATGAAACCAACCCGTATTCTTGCCTTCTATGGCCTTATGTGTTGTCTTCTGCTTCCTGTCGTAAGCGCTGGTTTAGGATGGACTTCCCTGATCGCCCTGTACGGTGTCTTCTTCTTTATGTCAATTATGTTCCCAACCATTTTTGCCCTGGCGATCAAAGACTTAGGGCCACAAACCAAAAAGGCTTCTTCCTTCCTGGTCATGTCAATCGTCGGAGGTGCTGTCTTTCCGCCGGTAATGGGACTGATTGCCGATATATACACTATGTCTGTCGGATTTTTTGCCCCCATTCCTTTCTTTGTTTTTATTCTCTTTTATGCATTGAACGGACATAAGATAAAAATCAAATAAGACCTGTCAGTGTCCAAAGGACCTGACAGTGTCGGTTTATTAAATGAAGACAATCGAAATAAAACATAAATATGCAACCAGCTTTTAAAAGATTCTGCAAAACCCTGACCCTGAAGAACGACGCACAGCTTATTGAAGCATACAAAAAAGTGCATGCCCCGGGAGCTGTATGGCCTGAAATTACACAAGGTATGCGGGAAGTCGGGATCACCGACATGGAAATTTACATTTCCGGAAACCGGCTGTTCATGATCATGGAAACCGTACCGGAATTCGATCATGATAAAGCCATGGCTGAACTGGCCGGAAAACCCAGGCAATCCGAATGGGAAGCTTATGTTTCAAGCTTTCAGAACACCTCAGCCGATGCAACAGCCGATGAGAAATGGCAGGTGATGGAACGAATTTTCAAAATGAATCTGACACCCTGACAGGGTGGGATTAGATAGTAGTTAGTAGTTAGTAGTTAGTAGTTAGTAGTTGGTAGATAGTAGTTAGTAATGCGAATTAAGAGTTGAAACCATTTGCCCAAAAAGATACAATAAAAGTTAATTCAATAGCCCCAACCTTCAGGTTGGGGGAATTGTATAGAAAGTTTTCATAATTTAGGG
>JAFGKY010000098.1 GCA_016928305.1 Bacteroidales bacterium | reverse complement strand
ACCTGAAGGACAGTTTTTAATACAGGCAAAGCAAATTATACATTGCCATTTATCTGTCTTTGTAAAATCATCTAATGAGATTGCTTCTGTTGGACAGACTTGTGCACACTTTCCGCATTCTGTACACAAAGCAGTATCTGTCTCCGGTGTAAAGAATATGGAATTTCTAGCCTGTTTTATTAGCAATAAATTCTTTGGCTCTATGTATGGAACGTTCCCCGGGACTGAGATTGGTTGCATAAAATCTAATGACTCAAGTGCGTTTACCTTTTTCTTAATTTGATTGCCAAATGATAGTGCTTTCTGAATATCATCATTATCAGGCCGACCTTGCGCAATCGGACAGAGTGAAGAGGAATATGAATGTTCTCCTATAAAGGCAGCTGCTGCGACAGGTAAAAAATTTTGTTTCGTTGTAATATCATATAGTTCTTTGAGTGCATCTTCATACTCTCGGTTCCCATAAACAACAACAGGCACGACAGGTGTCTTATGGGCAGTGAAAGTTGCAAAATAAGCTGCTGCTTCCTCTGGAACACGGCCATAATAAACTGGAACTCCAAGAATAACAAGTTCGCTGTTAAAGTGAAGCTCTTTTCGTAATGATCTTTTTGTACAGTCTATCATTTCAATATTCGGGCACTCCATACCACGTGCGATGTTCTCCAGGACAGTTTTTGTTGTTCCGGTTGGAGAAAAATAGACACATGAAACTGAATGAATATTCATTAAACTTCTCCTTTCAAACGAATACATGATGGATAAGCCTGTCTGACGAGACTGCCAGAAAATCAGTATTAATAACAGTCAACGATATACGTGACTACCTTAATGAAAAAAGACAAATGGAGACTTGAGCCGATGAACAGATTGTTTTTAAGATAGTGTGCCGTCAGAATTTTTACTGCAAAATTCAAAATAATTATGCCTGAGTGGAGCTATCGGCCTTATTCAAGATCTCCCATACCTTAACAGCCAGTTCATTTTGAGAAAATGGCTTTTGGATGAAATAAACGCCGTCTTCAAGCACGCCCCGGTGGGAAATTACATTTGCAGTGTATCCAGACATAAAAAGCGTTTTTATATTAGGATACAGAGTTTTAAGTCTCAGAGAAAGTTCTTGACCGTTCATTTCGGGCATAACTACATCGGTTAAAAGCAGATCGATTTCGCCGGCGTGCTCGGTTGCCAATTTGATGGCCTCACCTGGAGTATTGGCAGATATTACAGAGTATTTCAGCTTTTCAAGAATCATTTTACCCAGGTTCAGTATAGGTTCATCATCTTCAACCAGCATTATCGTCTCGCCCCTTCCAATTGGCATATCAAGAGATTTCTCCTGATGCATATCCTTAATTTTACTTGAATGTCGCGGGATATATACCTTGAAGGACGTTCCTTTGCCCGGTTCGCTGTATACATTGATAAAACCGTTGTTTTGTTTGGCAATGCCATAAACGGTAGCCAAACCGAGCCCGGTCCCCTTACCCAATTCCTTGGTTGTAAAAAACGGGTCGAAAATCTTATCCAGCGTTTCGGGCGACATACCGATTCCATCGTCACTGACGGCCATTAAAACATAATCACCGGGAATAAACCCTGCATGATGAGTGCAGTAGTCCTCATTGAATGTGATATTTTCTGTTTCAATTGTAATTTTGCCGACATCAACAATGGCATCACGGGCATTAACACAGAGATTTGTGAGGATTTGATTGATTTGGGACGAGTCCATTTTGACCGGCCAAAGATCAGTTGCCGGTAGCCAGGCGAGGTCGATGTCTTCTCCAATCAACCTTCGAAGCATCTTCAGGACACCTTCTATCTTTTCATTAAGATCGATTACCTTAGGCACAATAGTCTGCTTCCTGGCAAAACCAAGAAGTTGCCGGGTAATGTCCGTCGAACGCCTTGCAGCTGTTAAAATTTCCTTAAGATCCGAATAAAGAGGATCTCTCTGGCTTACCTTTTCCAGAGCTAATTCGGAATATCCGATTATGATGCTTGAAATATTATTGTAATCGTGTGCTACACCGCCAGCCAGATTTCCAATTGCCTCCATTTTTTTAGCCTGCTGAAGCTGGCCTTCCAGTGTTTTTAATTGCGTTATGTCTCTTAAAAAAAATAAATTTGCCGGACGTTCTTCCCACGTAATTAAAACCGCATTTGGTTGTACCCACAATAATTCTCCGCCTTTTTTAAAAATTCTGAAAGAGAATGTGCTTAGCGGAGTCTGCCCGGTCAATATTTGCCGATATCTCTCCAGAACCATTTTCCTGTCTTCAGGATGGATTATTTCCGAAAAAGAGATATTGGCTAATTCTTCCTCTGTATAGCCAGTTAATTCAAGCGTCTTTGGATTGGGAAATTTGATAAGTTCATCCTGAGCCACGAATATGGCATCATTGGCATGGCTTATCAGTATGCGATACTTTTCCTCGCTTTCCTTCAGTTCCCTGGCTTTTTCATATTCTGCAGTCATGTCCTGAAAGGCAACCACTACACCGACCAATTCTCCATTTTCATTGAGTAGGGGGGAAGCACTGTCGGCAATTTGAATCTCAGATCCGTTTTTCGGTATGAGTACGTTGTGGTTTCCCAATCTGGAAGGTTGCCTTGTGGACAAGACCCTTTGTATCAGGGTATCAGCGGATTCTTTGTTTTCTGTGCTGACGATATGAAAGACATCCGAAAACTGTCTTCCATAAGCCGCCTTTTGGCTCCATCCGGTCAGCCTTTGTCCCATGGAATTGATCCTGACAATCTTTCCATAAGCATCGGTGGCGATGACCCCATCGCCGATCGAATCCAGGGTGATTGCCAATTCCGTGCGGTTTTGGGAAAGTTCTCTATGCATGCGAATCGCAAGCATACCGGATGCTGATATAATACCCGCTAGCAGGGATTCGATGAAAAACGGCTGCTCATGCCAGCCATCTATAAGAGCTGACCATATTCCAGCGTCCTTCAGAAAAGCAATGTAGGCCCATACAATCGGTGTATTAAAGATTTGGTAGCAAATCAAAATAAGCAGAACCCATGCAAGTAAATACATCCAGTGACGTTCCAGACGGGAGAGAAAATGCTTATCTACAAGACGAATCATTACCAGGGCGGGTAAGGCATAAAGCATGTTACCCAAAAAAGCAGCAAAGAAATTGATCTTGCACATATATGAAATCGACAACAGACCTGCCAAAAGAAATGCATTTCTCCAGCGTCGCAGCAATGCAAAGCCCATGAAGCCAAATGCCCAGCGCCCCTCTATAAAGGCCTCGGTATGCGGAATATTTACTCTCAAAAAGTAAGCTATCGTTCCTAACACCGCCAATATGAAAAAAGTAGCGGCTTCTTTATCTCTGCCACCTTGATCAATCATCATTTATTCTCAATAGTAATTATAGTATTCTTGTTTTGTCCGGCCATTTTACCGGTTACATATCCATCAACTGCGATAAGTTACGCTGCATTTGTTATGAGTGCCACAATATTGATTTTTATTCAACTATATATATTATCGATGGCCGACTTTAACCATCCAGGCTTTTAAATCTTCGTATTGGTTTGATTTATAGTACGATCATCCAGCCAACCAGCCAACCAGGCAACCAGCCAAAGGCTGGTAAACCATCCAGAGGCTGGTAAAAGGCGGACAATCCCGCCATAAACACTGCGGACAAGTCTTCGTCCCTCGGGGCGGGGTAGTTCATTAAAAATGAAAATCAACGCTAGGGATATAGGAAAGTCAAGAGTAGATTTGACTCGTACCACGGCTTGACAAACTTTTAAGTCTTAATTACAATATGTACAATTAGTACGTATTGATAACTTTATTTTTGAGGAATTTACTATGTTAAATAAAATAACAACTGCTGACGCAAGACAGAAATTTTCCGATATTATCAACCGTGTAGCGTTTGGGGATGATTCATTCGTT
>JAFGKY010000097.1 GCA_016928305.1 Bacteroidales bacterium | reverse complement strand
CTGAAAGAAATTGCTGAACCCTGCAGAGAGATCCTCCGCCTGGTTTTCGGTGAAAAATTATCATACAGAATGATAAGCAAATTACTGAATATTGCAGAAGGTACCGTAAAGTCAAGAGTTTCGAGATGTATTTCAAAAGCAATAGAATTAAAAGAAAAATATTGGAACGATTCAAAAACCCGTTCGACTGTTTAATAAAAATCTGATAGTATGGCCAAAAAACAGATGTGCAAGAACCGGGAGGTTTTGGATCTTTTGCCCTGGTATGTCACCGGGAGCCTTCCTGCTGATAAAAATGCCATGGTTGAAAAACATCTTGCGGAATGTGAAACCTGCAGCAAAGAAGTTGAAAAAATGAAATGGCTGACGGAAGCTTATGAGCTTACCGAAAAGCATATTAACCCTGTGATATTGACCATATATGCTGAAAATAATAAAGAGCTGTCAAAACCAATCATTCAGCAAATAAAAAACCATCTTGCCGTATGCCCGGAATGCCAAAAAGAACTTGAGATACTCACCGAAGTGAACCGTTCATTAGATACTCAACCTGCGGAATCACAGTTATCCGGAATAATAGAGTCAATATTGTCATTTTTCTCACAATTGTTCCTGAAACCTGCTTTTGCCTATATTCTGGTTTTGCTCTTACTGTATCCGGCCTGGCTGGGCATTTTCAGGAAAAACGACAGGCCCATGCAAGTTAATAAGGCTGTTAACATTAAAGATCATTTTGTTTTGAAACAAAATAATCAGCGTGGTTATACAAACAGGCAAAACGTATTTGAACTGGCTGACACAAAAGGCTTGTTCACATTGTCATTTCATTTGCCTGACGTTGATAAAAAGGATTTCACATACAAGGCCAGAATTATTGATGAAAAAAATAACGTGAAATGGCAAACCTCAGATCTTCAGTTTATTGATGATTACGGTAATGTGCTTTTACTTTTAAACAACAGCAATTTCAGAACCGGGCCATATACATTAATTATCGATCAGAAAAATACAGAAACTGGTCAGACGGCTGATGAATACACATATGTTTTCAAGATACGTTTAAATGAGTGAAGTATCATTCTCTTCAAGAAAATGCAAAGGGTATCTTCTGCGGAGATTTCTTATAACCCTGGGGGTCTTCGTAAGTGTGATTTTTTGTGTTCATTCATGCAGGGTTATTCATGATAAATATACACGCGCATTAAAACTTATTGCCCGGGAGAAATACAAAGCTTCCGTTCAACTTCTGACGGATATTTTCCGAACGGACCCCGGACTCGCCAAAACATATCGAAAACTGGCCGAAGCATTCTATTTGCAGGATAAACCTGAAGCCGGTATTGAATATTTTAATGCACTGTCTGCAGAAAATCCCGGTAATCCTCTTCTACGCTATGGCCGGGCCTATATTCATCAAAAACTGGGTTATCCGGAGAAAGCAGCAGATGAATATCAGCATTTACTTATGCGGGTTAAGCCTTGTATCTTAATTTATAAAGACTTTGTTGACAATTGCGAAAAGCTGGATGCATTGTCAATGGCTGATAGCGTCTTAAAAGTTATATCACTGAAATACCCTGAAAATGGCGCTCTGCTCAACGGTCTGGGATACCTGGCTATAAAGCAACGCAGGTGGCAGGAAGGTATTGCTTTACTGGATTCCTCAATCATAAAGGGCGATGATATTCTTGAGGCTTATTATTTAAAAGCGGCCGTATTTTTCAGCACAAGCCGGTACGATTCATTTCTGATAACCAGTAAACAGGGGTTGCAGAAATCTGAACTTAGCAAGGATTTGAGATACCGGTGCATTTTTACAGGTAACATCGGTCTTGCACACAATTACCTGGGTAACTATCCCGAAGCCATACATTATACCCGGAAAGCCATTAAACTGGCAAAACGATCGGGTGAAATCCAGGAAGAAGTGAGGTCTACCGGGAATCTGGGACTGAGTTACCGGGATACGCAGCAATATGCCAAATCGATAGAATGTATTCAAAAAGCTGTTAGGGGGGCTATCCGGATCAAAGACAGGAACCGGGAAGGGCTTTTCTACAGGAACATTGGCAGCGTTTATCAGATGATGGGAGAATACAGCAAAGCCATAGCATATTTTAACAAAGCGCTTCCCATGGCCAGGGCATTGAATGATAGATATACCGAATGCTTCACCTTGTTGAGTATAGGGTTTACCAATTGGAGCTATGGCAATTATAACGAAGCGCTTGCTTCTTTTAATAGTTCACTTGAACTTGCCTGTCTTACGGGTAATACATGGGCCGAAGGCCGATGTTACAGCGGTATCGGACTGGTACACTGGAAACAGGGTGATTATTCAAAAGCCCTCGATTACAGTGAGAAAAGCCTTGATATTGCCACAAAAATAGGAGACAACGAAGGCATATCCTATAGCCTGGGCAATATTGCCATCATTTATGATCAGATAGGTAATGTTAATAGGGCACTTGAATATTATAACAAGGGACTTGAGGTTAGCAAGCACATAGGGAACAAAAGTGAGATTGGCCGTAACCTGGTAAATATTGGCTGTACATATTACGAATTGAATGATTATGATAATGCGCAACTCTATTTTCAACAGGCTGCCGAAATATTTAAAAAAACCGGCGAACGGAAAGAACTAGCCAATGCACTTGGAGACCTTGGATTCATAATGATTGAAAAGAAAGAGTATAAAAAAGCAAGTGCATACCTGGAACAGGCATTGACAATAGGACAGGACATCGGGACAAAAGACATAGTGACCAATCAATTCATTAATCTGGGGTATCTGGAGTATGAACTTGGAAATCTTAAATCTTCGTATGATTACTTCAATGAGGGACTGAGATATGCTATTTCATTGAATGATCCTAAAGACTTCCGGGAATCACAAACAGGTCTTGCAATGGTATTGTGGAAACAGGGCAAAACTGAAAAAGCGCTGGATCATGCTATAGCTGCTATTGATAAAGTTGATGAGGTACAAAAGTTATTGACAATTAGTGAGTTCAAGTCAGATTATTTCGATAAGCACATCAATATTTATGAAAACATACTGGATCTTCTGGCATCGATGAATAAAGATGCACCGGGGAATGGTTATGATATTATGGCCTTTCATTATGCTGAAAAGTCAAAAGCCAGGGCATTTTTACAAAACTTGCTGGAATCAAAGGCTGATATACGAAGTGGTGTTTCCCCTGAATTGAAGTCAAAAGAGCAGGAGATATTGAGAAAAATCGCTGACAGGCAGAAACAACTTTTACACGATGATTCGGATAAAAGAAAACGAAAAGAATTGGCATCGGAACTGAAAAAATATGAAAATGATTTTAAAAAGCTGGAACATGAAATAAAATCGAATAATCCGAAATATTTTAATTTGTATTCTCCTGAACCTTATAGTGTGGAAAAAGTCCGCGCAGATATACTGCATGACAACGAAGTCATTCTTGAATATGCTGTTGGCCGGAAACATTCTTACCTGTGGATGCTCTCAAAGGATGAATTTTTCCTGTATGAATTGCCCGGAGAGGATAGTATTGCAAAAGCAGTGAAAGAGTATCTGTTTACTATAAATCAGCAGGTTGGATTAACAAATCCGTTTTCAGCACATACAGCAAAAAGCATAGAGGTTTTTAACCTTCTTCTGAGACCATGCATTAAGAATCTTGACAAGAACAGCCATTTAATATTAGTGGCCGATGACATACTTCATCTTTTGCCTTTCGAATCACTGGTAATAGAAAAATCCGGTGGAAACGGATCACTCCGGTACCTGATCGAAGAATTCACGGTTTCCTACAGCCCTTCATCCACATCACTTGCATTTTTACCAGGCACAACTCAAAAGAAACCTGCAGACCAGAAATATTTACTCGCATTTGCCGACCCTGTTTTTCAACCATCGGCAGCGGCATCGGAGACAAGGGGCAAAGCCGGCAGGCACATGGAATCCGGTCTCTTGGCTCCGGCAGATGAAGAACCTGGCCTGTTCAGTCAGTACCGGACGGGAGAACCTCAGTTGCATGCACTTCCTTTTGCAAGAACCGAGGTTCAGAACATTTCCGGTCTGTTTCCAAAGGGCAAAAGTGTCATTTACATAGGTGCCGAGGCAAATGAAAGCACGTTAAAAAATGAATCGCTGGACCGTTACGATTATATACACTTTGCAACCCATGGTTTGATCGAAGAATCGGTACCTTTCCGGTCGGGAATTGTTTTGAGTGCCGGTGAAGGATCAGAGGAAGACGGAATACTTCAGGTCAATGAAATACTTAACCTGGAATTAAATGCCGAGATGGTGGTGTTATCGGCTTGCGAAACTGCCCTGGGTAAATTATACCATGGTGAAGGCATGGAAGGTATTTCCAGGGCCTTTATCTATGCAGGAGCCTCATCGGTTGTTGTGAGTTTATGGAATATCAACGACCGGTCAGCCGCACAATTGATGACCCGTTTCTATGACAGCCTTATTACGGGCAGCGATAAATCAATGGCCCTGCAAAAAGCCAAACGATCAATGATAAAAGCTGGTAATGAATACAGCCACCCGTATTACTGGGCGCCATATATTCTAATGGGGAACCGGAACTAGAAAAATGTTTGAATCCATAAATATTGAGTTCACTCCGAAAAGTCATAATGATAAGGATGCCACAAAGACACCAAGGCACAAAGGTTCACAAAAGATTAATAATTAACTATTTATATCGTGAATCTTGGTGCCTTAGAGCCTTAGTGGCTGAAAAAACACTTTTCGGTGAAACTCAATATTGAAATATTTATGCGAATGGATAGAACATGTTAGGTTATCCAAAGCATCAGATCATGTACTTCACTCTCGCAAAATGAGCCCCGGAGGGGCGGCATTATCAAAGCCAGGGGCAACCTGTAAAACCATAATGCCGATCAGGCAGCTTTTTTTGCATATTTTTTGTTTCTCCCGGAACCTCTTACCGGTTCTTTCGACTGTCAGATAAAAACGAACCCAATTCTTATTAACCTTTAATTTTTATGAAAGTGAAAAAACCTGTTTTTGCAGCAACATTACTTATAGCAGGCCTTTTCCTGACAGAAAATGCAATCGCCCGGGCCCCCGGTAAGATGAGCTAACAGGCTGTCAGGCACATTTGGATTCGTTTTAAAATATAAACCAAACTTAATA
Source organism: Bacteroidales bacterium (assembly GCA_016928305.1). Taxonomy (GTDB): domain Bacteria; phylum Bacteroidota; class Bacteroidia; order Bacteroidales; family UBA10428; genus UBA5072. Next base: position 831 of record JAFGKY010000097.1, on the reverse strand, counting down.
CTATGTCCAATATAGCACCGGTAAAACCAAAACAAAGAATCGAAATTCTTGATATATTGCGTGGATTTGCATTGCTCGGCATTATATTTAACAATATTCTGTATTTTAGCGGCTACTCTTTCATTCCCTATGCTGAGCTGCAGCAAACGCCGACTTTTCAACTGGATGAAAAGATATATTTATTGCAGGAAATAATCGTTAGCGGGAAATTCTATACACTCTTTTGCTTGCTGTTTGCAACCGGATTTTACCTTCAGTTTAGCAAAAACAAAAATAACACGGTTGATTTTTTAAAAACACATCAGCGACGGTTGTTTATTCTACTCCTGATAGGGCTGGTCCATTTCCTGATCTGGTTTGGGGATATTTTATTTCTGTATGCCGTGATCGGTTTTATCCTTATTTTATTCCGAAATACAAGGACAAAGAATCTTTTCAGGTGGTCGCTCTTTTTCTTGTTACTGCCGGTTTTAATTGATTTTGCCCTGATGCCTTTTTTTCACGCATCCGATACCCTTGTTGATGTGAAGCATGCATCAGCTGCACACACAAACTATCCGGACATGACAGCAGAAGAAGTTTTTGAAACATTCAAGCATGGAACCATCAGAGAAATATTCGTTTTGAATATCCATAATTATGTATGGAAGTGGCTATCTTACCTTTTTTCACGAAGGTTCTTCACAGTCCTTGGAACATTCCTCCTGGGTTACTATTTAAGTGCAAACGGTTTTTTTCAGGAAAGAACAAAATCAACGAAACTATTATTGTCGAGTTTAATTATAGGTCTTTCCGCAGCTATTGCAGCCGAAGCGATGGGCGGGAGCCAAT
>JAFGKY010000096.1 GCA_016928305.1 Bacteroidales bacterium | reverse complement strand
CTTCTACTCAATAAAGGTGAAATTCGATCTGATAACACGAGTCTGGTGTATTTCATACTCATTATTCCATTCGATTATTTATTGTAACCCACATTATAATATGATTTTAGTATGATTTACATACTTTTTTGACAATTTATACGAATGAATCACACTATAATGTGATTTATGTTGTAAAAAATAAATTATTATTCTATTTTTACAGAAAAATCACATTGTAATGTTGATTACTGCAATTGGACAATCGATTAAGAACAGGAGAAAAGAATTGCGCATCACCCAGCCTCATCTGGCAGAACTGGCACAAATAAGCACGAACACCCTTTACAAACTGGAAAGAGGACAGGGCAATCCTTCTCTTGACACAGTGAATAAACTGGCCGACGTATTGGGTATGGAACTAAAACTTGAAGTTAAAAAAGCAGGAATTAAATGAGAGTGCTGGAAGTATATTGCAACGGTGTTTTGGCAGGCACTCTTACCGAGGAAAACCGGAAGAGGTTTGTTTTCCGGTATGACAACTCGTATTATCACGAACCAGACAAAGCAGCTGTCAGCCTCACCCTTCCTAAAATACAACAGGAATACCACAGCGAATACCTTTTCCCCTTCTTTTTTAATTTATTGAGTGAAGGGGCAAACAAGCAACTGCAATGTAAGACGTTGAAAATTGATGAGAAGGATCATTTTGGATTGCTGATGGCTACGGCACAGTATGATACAATTGGCGCAGTTACGGTTAAACCATTGAAAATGCCATGAGGTTCCCTGAATTGAAATATTGTCCCGGTACGCTTGCCGAAGGTTTTAATACATATAGTCCGGGTTGCCTTCGGAATATGTTTAACGGCAAAAAGGTGAATCACATATTACCTTACGAACCACCCCAGAAAAATGAGGACGTCGCAGCGTTATTTCTGGAGAACCGGAAACGTATTTCTATATCCGGCGTTCAGGAAAAACTGAGTTTTATATTGGATAAAAACCTTTTGCGTTTAACAAGATCGGGTGAACATGGGACCTATATACTAAAACCAATACCCGTTAACCTGAAGAATGTTGACCAGGTTCCGGCCAACGAACATCTCACCATGCAAATAGCAAGGCAGGTATATGGTCTGAACACGGCTGAGAATGCACTAGTTTTTTTTAAACATGGTTCGCCGGCCTATTTGACAAAACGATTTGACGTAAAGGCTGCCGGCGGCAAATGGAGAAAGGAAGATTTTGCGTCACTGGCCGGCAAAACAAAGGACAACGCAGGAGACAACTTCAAATATGAAGGCAGTTATGAGGAGATCGGACTTCTGACCCGAAGATTTGTTCCGGCCTGGAGGGTAGAAATTGAAAAGTTTTTCGTGCTGGTGGTTTTCAACTACCTGTTCTCAAACGGGGATGCTCACCTGAAGAATTTTTCACTGCTGGAATCATCCATAGGAGATTTTATGCTGAGTCCGGCCTATGATCTGATCAATACAAGATTACACGTGGATGATTCCGACTTTGCCCTGGATAGCGGATTATTTGCTGATGGATATAAAAGCCGTCAACACAAAAAAACCGGACATCCAAACCAAACCGATTTCACCGAACTGGCAAAAAGGATTGAGGTTACGGAAAGCAGGGTAAAGAAACTATTGCGACCCTTTCTCGAAAAGCAAGACCTGGTAGAAGTCCTGGTCAATCGTTCTTTTCTGAATGATAAATGCAAAAGAGCCTATTTACTAATGTATAATACGAAACGCAATTATCTGACAGCATAGATTGTTCATTTAAGGTTATGAGCTTCTGCCAAATGACACATGCAATACGATTCACTGGTCTGCGTTAAAACACGCTCATTTTTAAATAAAAGAAAATAAATTGATGTACTATATCATATTGATTATCAATGAATTAATTCAGCACTTGTCTTCTCACCCCGACTAGAATATAGGGTCGGACCCCAAACCCCTTGAACCTGCCTCTTGTGCCGGTAAAAAAACAACCATACTTTGCATATGGCTTTCGGTCAGGCAAGGGATTGAAGCTGGATAAGCAATGGGATGATTGACGATGCAACTTTCAATAGAGCGGGTGTACATCGGGGGTACAACCCCCGATGAGCTGTGGGGTAATTGCCTTCCTTGTGGAAATCATGGCAGGCAAGAAGTCTTTTATATAAATTGTAAATTTAATAGCTTGAATTCAAGATAAAAAAGACGCATTGGTAACTCTGATAGAACAATTCCCATCAACATTTATCCTTCTTTAATTAATACTGTATTTTTTTCTTTGTTTTGGTGTTATTTTAGGCGATTGCTTTACAAATTCAATAATTGTTTTAAACTGTTCCTCACTAACATTACCAAGTACATTTCCAGAGGTTTTTACAAGTCCATTTATAACCTCTTCTTTTGGTAATTCAATAATTTCAGAACAATCAATATAACAATCTCTATTAATATAATCATTTTCTTCAGCTTTTATATTCACCTGATTCGCGATTTGGATTCCCCGGATAATTTATTGGTGATCAATAAATTCATCAATATCAGGCTGAATGCATAACCAATATCCTCAACCGGAACCGTCAGGATTCGTATCCCCAGTATTGCCTGATTACTATACCAAACCACTTCTCCCTGGATAAATGTGCCTGTTAATATACTATTTACAATAAAAAAGGGGATCAGTATAAACAGGAAAGAGAATGCATACCTGTTCAATAACCCCGATTTATCG
>JAFGKY010000095.1 GCA_016928305.1 Bacteroidales bacterium | reverse complement strand
CGATAAATCGGGGTTATTGAACAGGTATGCATTCTCTTTCCTGTTTATACTGATCCCCTTTTTTATTGTAAATAGTATATTAACAGGTACATTTATCCCTGGAGAAGTAGTTTGGTATAATAATCAGGCAATACTGGGGATACGAATCCTGACGGTTCCGGTTGAGGATATTGGTTATGCTTTCAGCCTGATATTGATGAATTTATTGATCATCAATAAGCTTCAGAAGTTATTAACCCTTAGGGAATAATTTGCAGTCATGATTACCTTTTTATTTCAGGGATTTATGAAGGTAACGAAGGTAAAATCAGGATTATGAAATGCCAACCTCGCCTCAACATCAGAAGTAGATCCAATAGAGAACTTTCCATCTTTTTGACTTTGTAATATATATACATAATACATATTGCAGATAACATTATAAGTCGGGGTGGCCGGACTCGAACCGGCGACCACTTGGTCCCAAACCAAGTACGCTAACCAACTGCGCTACACCCCGAATATTTTAAAACAGAACCAAACCAGGTACCCCGCCAGCGGCGGGGCTACACCCCGCGAATATAGTTGTTAGTTATTAGTGACCAGTGACTAGTGCGTGTGTGCCATGTGTGTTGTGTACTGTGAATTGAATTTATATAACTCATTTTACCATTCTTCAAATCTCTACTCCCCTTGTCCACACAACTTGTCACTTTTACCCGCCATAGCCTTGGCGAAGGTGGGTGTCACTCGTCACTTCTTATTGTGAATAGCTCCGTATCATCCCCAGCAGCATCTTCGATATCTTTTCATACCCGTCGTAGAAGTCCTGGTACGTTTCATCATCAATAAGGCCAAGCTGATGCACAATATCAAGAATGGCGACCGCAGCAAACACACTGCCCCGTGCTGTTGTTATATATACCCGTTTCTCAGTGTTCACCATCCTCCCGGTCCCTTCCGCAAGGTTGAGAACGATATCGATACTTGCCTTCTTCCATTGCTTCCTGATAAAGGAATCCAGATCGCCATGCTCAAGGATAAATCTCAGAACCTTGTTGTTCTGTTCCCTGATCACCTGGTACAGATCAAGTTTTTCAAAGTCAAACATTCAAATTTTTTTTTCCGATGCGAATATAGTAATTTATCCCGAGGATGGATGTTTTTTTTAGAGAGGGTGGGTTGGGGGCATTAGTTGAGATTGCATCATCGATAACCAACGAAGGAAGATGGAATTTGTTTCAGCAACTGAAGTACCAATTGCACTTCACAGGATTTTGCATGCCCAGGGAAGAGACTCCGGATTCAGTCTCAGTTAAGTTATTGCTTTACAAATTTCTTGAGAATTGCTTTACCGTCAGTGTAAATAAACATATAATAATTTCCAGTCATAAGCTTCGAAATGTCTATAGTTTTGGTTGATGGAGAAAATGTAAAGTTATGGATCAATTGGCCTGCGCCATTTAATAAACTGATTTTTTCGATAGCAGTCTCGTCTGTCATTGCTATATTAATTTCATCATGGGCTGGAACAGGAAAAACCTCTATTGATTCGTCTTCATATTCAAATGAATAAATTCCAGAAAAGAATCCGTTTTTGTATACTTCAAATTCCAGCAAAGAAACACCTCCTGACATTTTTTTTGTATTGGCTATGATTCTTATAAAAGAAGCATCTATATTTCCGATGTCTGAAAATGTTGTATCTCCTTTTCCATTCGGTTCATTGAAACGGGTAGTCCAATCCGTACCATTGCCGGAAGTCTGGATATCAAAATTTCTTGCATAATTGGCCCCCCAGATTAAAGAGATACCGTCAATGGTATATTCTTTATCCAGTTGTACTGCAATCCATTGACCAACCGAATCTTTGCTGATCCATTCCGTAGCAATGCTTCCGTCCACCGCATTGAAGGCCGGATACGCCGGCCTGAACGTCGACGAGGCATAAGCGCGCCGAAGGAAGGCTTTATTTTCTGATGCCGTATCGAATACAGAAACGATAAAACTTCCGTTCGCATACCGGCCTCCGTGGTCGGCGGCTTTTATTGTGATTCTGGCCAGACCCTCCAGGTTTTTCAACGTCAGATTCATGATGCCTTCAGCCGAAAGTACAGCGGATACGGCTGTGGGATTTGTATTTTGGACAATGCTAAATATTAAAGCCGTTGAATCTTCAACATCACGAAAATATTCTTTGAGGTCCAGGAAGTTTTCCAGGGATGCCGAACTTTTTGGGAAAGCTGTGTCGGCTAATGATTTTATAGGACGAGGTATGTAATTGACTGTAGTATCGGGATAATCGATAACAATGTCCAATGGATGGCTGTAATACAAATCGAGCATTCCTTCGGAAGCATCGGTTACATTTCCGTTTCCGTCGTGCCCGGTCCATGTCCATGAGAGACCTCCGGCATATCCGTTCTGGTACAGATAATTATAGGCGGTTTTTGGATCTATCCCTGTATAGGGGCCATGTGCTGAAAACTCACCAATTACAAGGGGTTTGTCTAATTCCCAATACGATGCGGGATGATGAAAGGGAGAAATAGAGGTTCCGCCCCAGTCATAATAATGTACCATATAAAAGTCCAGCGTTCCCTGGGCATCACCTCCTGCTGCAATTAGCCGATCATCGGAATAATAATTAATATTGGATCCCTGATCTGAACCTGCATAAAAGCTCCAGCAACCATTGGATACCTTGGCCGTCGGAACTTCTCTATGTACGGTTCCGGCAACACGGTTTACAAAACGCTGAATCTGGCTCATCGGCACATGGGCAATGTCCGACCATCCGAATTCATTGCTCATACCTTCAGGTTCATTAAAGACTTCCCAGCATATGACGGCAGGGTGATCGCCAACGGCCTGGAGCATGGGGATAAGATCATTATTGATATAAGCCTGCAGTTTTACAGAATCCTGCAGCAAAAGCAAATTTCTGTTGAGTATGGTACTTCCGAGATTTGCCCGCAACATATCGAACGACCATAGGCACATAACTAGCCCCATACCTCTTGCATAGGCCAGATCAAGTCCTTTTTTTAGGTTGGCAAGTTCATTCGTGGCCGGGGCGCTAACGCTATCTCCTGCAAATTTAGGGCTATTGGTGCCGTTGGTGTGCAACCACCATCTCATCACATTTCCTCCACCGTTGGATATCTGGTCAAGCGCTTTGGTGAATTCTGTTGTATTAAGACTCGTCAGGTCGTAAGAAAAGGAAATCCACGCAAGGTTCATTCCACTCAGAAAAATATCCTGGCCATTATGATTAATCCGGTTTTGCGAGAAACTATTGCTCGAAACTGACAAGATTAAAAACAGCAGAATGTGGCTTATTCTTTTTATATTATCTCTTTTTATGAGGAACACAAGTTTACAAAAATTTTAAGATCATGGGAAATCTGTTTTACTTTTTATAAACTCCGTTGATGATTTCCATTAATTTCTCCATATTAACAGGCTTCTCTATATAACCATTAAAACCACATTTTGAAAATTCAACTTTTTCTTCTTTATAGGCAAAGGCAGTCTGAGCAACAATTAACAGGTCTGGTTT
>JAFGKY010000094.1 GCA_016928305.1 Bacteroidales bacterium | reverse complement strand
TATTAATATTTAAAATTTATTTTAATTAAAATAATTTATATTAAAATATATCGGACGCTACAAAGTACAGAATAACAACCTGATAGAAGTTTAACGAATGTTGTGATTTATATTAAATCATTGTTTAATTAAAAAATAAATATTTTTCGTGATCAGTAGCGTGACATTAGCTTGTCTATATGATACAGAATTCAATGTCGGGATTTGTACACTACGAGAATTCGTATCAAAACTCCCTTATTAATAGACTATGTGAAAACCATTTGCTGAAGATTCACAATTGGTCCTAAACCCGAGTTGGGGAAAATAATATATAGTAGAAAAGATGTTTAACTTCCGGTGGAAGAAGATAAAAGAATACTTATCCCGAGGTCTGTCAGCTCAAAAGTCATGGAACTATTCAAGATATATGCTGATTCTATTGCGACTATCTTATCTGGGTCTTCCTTTGAATTATACGAGATAGAGCTACAAAATTTGGATTTGGACTTACCCTTTGAACCTCATTTATGGAGATTCTTAAAAAACAACCAAAATTCTTTTGCGGTCTATTCAAGAAGATTTTGGGAAATTCGGGAATTAGGAGGTGATCCTTCAAAATTTAATCTTCAGAATAACATCTATATAAAATATGTAAATGGTTTACGGAAACATAAGAAGGGGGTTAATGATCGACAAGTTCTTTTTAAAGAAATAATAATTAACCATATTTTAGCATATCATCGTACAAGTAGGGGTACATATTTCTACACTACAGCAGATGATGTTCGTAAGTTTTTTTCAGGAGAAATAAAATCCAAAGCTGACCTGGGGAAAGTATTATATCAGAAATTCCTTAATGAAAATGGTAAGTATGACTTTAACCTTTCAATTGACAGTATTTCAAAATATTTGAAAAATAGTTTATTCTTCACCAAAATGAGAATCCATTTTAAAGGACGCAGAATGAATATCTATACCTTGTCAACAGATTACATTAGTTCAGAATATAATGTCTAATTCAGCCCATTAAAAGGTGTGACCGTTCCTGGTTTTAGGGTAATATATTTAAAAAAAGAGAATAGATTTTTATCAATAATCTTCTACTTTCCTTATATAGTAATTGATTCAGCAAGATGTTGGGATTTCAATATGTAGTAAATAACCTGTTTTTGTGTGTTGAGTGTGAAAGTACTACAACCCACACTCCTTAAAAAAATCACTAACCTTAACATTATAGTGCTTCAAAAGAGAGATTAGTGATAATAGGTTGTAATCTCCTGATCCGGTCTCGACACGATATAGTGTATTTTTTGAAACCTGAATTCCCTGTTTCTGAATATCTTCAGCAAATTTCAGATAACCCTTATCAGAGTTATTCTTCCGCAGCTCCCTGACTTGATTGCCAACCTTCAGTAATACTTCTTTGAGTTCAGGATCAATATCTTTTTTCATGAGTATATTTTTTGCAAATATAAAAATTATAACCCATTTAATTGGGTTGTTTGACAATTTTCTCATATATTTGCCAACCCAATATATTGGAGCGTCTATTTACTAATACATATGATTTATGCAGATCAAAGACTTGCTAAAGAAAGATTTTCAAAAGGTATTCCCGACCATTCTCGGGGATGAAGAAGGTAAAATATCAATAAGTGATCTCATGGATACATCCCATGATATCATAGTTAGTAGAATTCAAGATTTAAATGAAGGTATCAACCAGGAAGAAAAATCTGAGATAATCTTTTATTTGGAATTAGTTGAGTCATCGGAATTGGATATAGAATACGATGCTCATTTTCACTACCTGCTAAAACGGTTTGCTGAAAAGTATCCTGAACAGAAGTCCTTCAGGTTCTGCGAATTTAGGTATGTCCTAAATACATTATCTAACAATAAGGACAGTACACAAGACTTCCTGACCAGATTTTATGATAAGATACTTGCGGATCACAGCTTGATGAATTTAGCGGATTTTATACAAGAATCTGGATTCGGGAATTCACTTATATTGTTAAATGAAGTAAGTGACGAAATCGTGGACATGTTGAAAGGTGCTATTTCTCATTACCCACAAAAAATCATATTGCTGTGGATTACCGCAATATTATTAAGGGTCCAGGGTAAACATAAAGAAGTAATCAAGTATAATAAGCTGTTTTTGGAAAAGCTTCAGGAATCAGGAACAAATGGAATATATGATCTTGATTATGTTGATGAAGAATCCGAATTGATGGTTTCTTACCAATTAGCTGACCTATATTATCAGATAGGGGATAACAGCAATTCCATGAACTACTGTGATATAGTTCTGTCCAAGGACCAAGGGAAAGAATCAAACATCTACTACGATGCACTTATAATAAAGATCAGAATCCATATGAGTTATAATGATTATGATGCTTTTCAAAACGATTATAACGAATTATTAGAAGTAGTGACTGAAAAGGAATTAAGAGAAAACTACAAGGACGTTATTGATTATAAACCAAAATGAACAATACACAATATGACATGCACTCTTTATAAAATCCACGAACTTTTAAATGCAGAAGGAACGATTGCTGCGATCTACAAGGATCAGAAAGATGATCTATTTATACAAGGACTCACAGGAAATGGTATGATAAAAATAATAACCAAAACCAGTCGCAAAATCATCCAATTATTCCTGCAAAGTCGGATCACCCTAACTGAAATGTTCTTGTTACAACATGATAACCATTACATCCTGATAGATAATAAAGGAGCAGTAAAGAAGTTTCTTGAAGTGAATACTGAATCCATACCAGTTGAACTTTCCAATATTAAGTGTGGGAACAAATTGTATGGATTCCTTCCCAAAGGGATGAAGTTAGACAGGTCCGAGCATGACATCATGCACTTGCTTCCTGATGTAAGGGATGGAATAGTCTTGTCCGAAATTGATGATCTTGAATTAGACAGGGGCGATATTGATCTATTTACAGATGAATCATCAATACAAATTGTTAAAATCAATTCTGAGATACATAACAATGCTGAGTATGATTTTTTGAGGGTAAATCTAAAAACGAATAATAGTCAGCTATTTGTTAGAGTCAATCCGTTCTTACTTCAATTGCTAATTACTAACCGGATCACCATTCAGGAACTTTATGATATCCAAGCTGACAAGGAGTATTTCTACTATTCAGGAAAAAAATGGTATAAACTGTTCTATTGTGAAGGACTCAGAGGCATGGTTAGCAATATTCAAAACGGAAATCTTACCTATTATTCATTACCGCAAAATCATATAGTAGGTGGGGTAATGGAAAAACTTAAATTTTACATTGACCATCTCATGATAAACGGGCTTGGATTATACCTTCCAGATTTTCAATTGGAAAAATCTGTGAATGTTAAACTTAAATATTGAATCACTTATGAAGAACATAGACATTTACGATATTCTTTTAGTTGAGTTGGGTTATCCAATGGAAAAAGTAGATTGTGTTATGATCAATAAGCACGAAGATGAACTTCTGAATCTGAAGAATGAAATTGGTATTCTTCCTAGTCGGGATATGTTCAATCTGATACTGAAAAATGATGATCACTATATGGACGAGGTGATCTGCGACCTGTTCCCATATTACGGGGATGAATCAGCATCACTAATGATGGAAGCTCATATCAATGGAGCTGTGATTCTTCAAAAAGGAGATTATAAAGTACTGAAGAAAATTCAAGACGAGCTCAGAGAAAAAGACTACAAGGTCATTATCACTAAAATTGAGCAGAGAAGTGATTAAAAATGTGGTATTAAAATTAGTGTTGTAATTTAATCTTTGAAGCACTTAAAATACCACATACTTTATGCAGTAATTAAATCCAAAGGAATTTTTTACAACGAAATATGAAGAAACGAGTTTGTATATACTCAAGAGTTAGTAAAGAAACTGGTGATTATCAACGACAGATTTCAGAATTGAAAAAAATCGCTGATGAGCGCAACTATGATATCGTTGAAATTATTGGTGAAAAGATTTCTGGTGGATTAAAAAATGAAGATCGACCAGGTATAGAAAAAATGATGAACCTTGTCCGTGAAGGTAAGATTGATAAAGTTCTTGTATGGGAAGCTTCACGAATCAGCAGAATTGGATTTCAAGCAGCACGAATAATTAATGAACTGAATGAACATGGAGTTTCGTTGTACATCAAGACATACAATTTGGAAACCCTGGATGAAAATGGTGAAGTAAATGCATTAGCACAATTCATGTTAACCTTGCTTAATGAATTTTCATCTGTCGAAAGAAATGCAATAAAACTTCGATTACAAAGTGGATATATTCGCTACATGGCTGACAATGGTAGTGTAGGGAGAAAATCAGGCTCAATAGAATCAAAAGAAAAATTCTTACAGAAGCATAGTGATGCAGTACGATTACTTAATAAAGGAATCAGTATAAGGAATGTCGCTCAGCTTACAGGGAAAAGCACTAAGACTATCCAGAAGGTAAAAACCAATATGGATTTTTAGAATTCAATCAAAATTTTTTCTCTACTTATAAGTTTAGATACCTCATTACCTATACTATCAAAGCAATCAATCTTTTTTAAATTTTCACAGCACCTGAATCTTATTAGATACTTGTCATCAAAAATTATAATACTGTTGATCATCCAAGTAGTCAAGAATTATCTTTTAAAATTTTTAAATCCGTAATCTTTTAAAAAGGGTCTTGCTATTCTAATGTAAGTATCCTAACTTTGATAGCAACAAATGGAGTATTTCTAATAATGCCTGTATGAAAGAAAACGAAAACATTGTTGGTGAACAAATTAAGCTATGGAGAAATAAGAAAGGTTTCACACAAGAAACTCTTGCTAGGAGAAGCAACATACCGCTGAGCACGATTCAAAAGGTCGAAAATTCAATAGTGAAAAATCCATCCCTTAATACAATCATGGCAATAGCAGCAGGACTTGATATTACCCTTGATGAATTAATGGAAATGAAATAACCACTATGAGAATTACCGATTATCATGCAAAATACTTTACGTATGAACTAACGAGACAACACGCTTCTGATGATGCTGATAAACTGACATCTGTTTTGTTAGATGCACAGGTTGACTTAAATCCACACCAAATAGATGCTGCTTTGTTTGCATTTCAATCACCATTGTCGAAAGGTGCTATTTTAGCTGACGAGGTTGGACTTGGCAAAACCATCGAAGCAGGATTGGTTATTTCACAGAAATGGGCAGAAAGAAAAAGGAAGATATTAATTCTTGTTCCTTCAAGTTTAAGAAAACAATGGAGTCAGGAACTTCAGGAAAAGTTCTTTATTCCTTCAATAATACTTGAATCAAAAAATTTCAATCAAGCAATAAAAACGGGAGTTGGCAACCCATTTAACACAAAGAATAAGATTGTAATTTGTTCCTACCAATTTGCAAAAAGTAAAGAATTATTTGTTAGAAGGGTTGATTGGAATTTAGTCGTGATTGATGAAGCACATCGACTAAGAAATGTTTACCGCACCGACAATAAAATAGGTAAAATATTACGTGATGCACTTAGGGATAAACCCAAAATCCTTATGACTGCCACTCCACTTCAAAACACATTGCTTGAATTATTTGGTCTTGTCAGTTTCGTTGATGAACAAACTTTCGGTGATATAAAAAGTTTTAAATCACAATTTAGCAGACCAAGCGACAATGGTAATTTCATAGACTTAAAAGATAGACTTGCACCAATATGTAAAAGAACTTTACGAAAACAAGTAAGGGAATATGTACCATATACAAACAGAACGGCAATAACAATTGACTTCATCCCTTCTGATGCAGAACATGACCTTTACAGATTTGTCACAAACTATCTTCAGAAAGACCTTCTTTTTGCTCTTCCTGCAAGTCAAAGACACTTAATGACCCTAATTCTTAGGAAGTTATTAGCGTCATCAACTTATGCCATTGCAGGAACACTTGAAAGTCTTATCAAGAAATTAAAACTTATTGCTGAAGATGCAAGAACTAAAAATGATATTAGTGAAGAAATAACTTCTGATTATGAATTGTATGATGAATTCAATGATGAATGGGATACAGAAATAATTGAAGATGATTCTGATACACTTTCCGATGAAGATATAAAAGGTATCGAAGAAGAAATAAATGAGTTAGAAAATTATCGTGATTTAGCTATTTCTATAAAACACAATGAAAAAGGATTAAAACTTATACCTGCATTAGAAAAAGGATTTGAAAAAGCAAAAGAACTTGGTGCAAATGAAAAAGCAATAATCTTCACAGAATCACGAAGAACACAGAATTATCTGTACGATTTATTACAGGGAACAGAATATCGTGATAAGATTGTAATGTTCAACGGTTCCAATAATGATGATAAATCAAAACAAATTTATAAGCATTGGTTGTCAATTTATGATGGAACAGATAAGATATCAGGGTCAAAAACAGCGGATATGCGAGCTGCATTGGTAGAGTATTTTAAAACCGATGCAATGATAATGATTGCAACTGAAGCTGCTGCGGAAGGTGTTAATCTGCAATTTTGCAACCTGGTTATTAATTATGATTTGCCATGGAACCCCCAAAGAATTGAGCAAAGAATAGGAAGATGTCATCGTTACGGACAGAAATTCGATGTCGTTGTTGTTAATTTTTTAAATAAGAAAAACGCTGCTGATGTTAGAGTATTTCAACTGTTGGATGAAAAATTTAAACTATTTAGTGGTGTTTTTGGTGCAAGTGACGAAGTTTTAGGTACCATTGAGTCAGGAGTAGATTTTGAAAAAAGAATCGGTGAAATATATCAGAATTGCAGAACTGAATTTGAAATTCAATCTTCATTTGACCAATTACAGAAAGAATTAGAAGAACAGATTAATAATAGAATTACTACCACCAGACAGAAATTATTAGAACATTTTGATGAAGAAGTTTCCGAAAAACTAAGGATTCGAATGAATGAAAGTCAGGAAAGTCTGAAGAAATATGAAAAGTATCTTTGGGAAATATCAAAACACTTTCTTCACATCAATGCAGAATTTCAAGACGATATTTATTCATTTAAACTAACTTCTAATCCTTTCCCCGATTCAAAAATTCCACTTGGAAAATATAAAATCGGGAAAAATATTGAAGATGCACATATACTTCGTATAGGACATCCGTTAGTTGAACAGATTCTTAATACAATAAAACAGACTCCCCTTCAGCATGCATTTATCCAATTCAATTTGACTAACAGCATTCCTAAAATTTCAATCTTACATGAACTTGTCAAAAAAAAGGGGTTTTTATCAGTTATATGCGTTACGGTTGAATCATTTGAAATAACTGAACACATCTTCTTTTCAGGAAAAACTACAGATGGTCAGGTATTGACACAAGACCAATGCAGAAGAATATTTTCATTGGATGCTAATACGGTTCAGGAATGTGCATTTAAGCAACCGAATTTCTTAACCGCTATCGAAGAACATGAACGAAACCTATTATTTGACCAGATAAAGGAAAAGAATAATCAATATTTCTTAAAAGAAGCAGATAAGTTGACTAAATGGGCAGACGACCAAATACTTGCAGCAGAAAATGAAATTAAAGAAACAAAACAACGTATAAAGGAACTTAACAGAGAATCTAAAATTGTGACCAATCCTGAAGAACAACTTAATATACAGAAACAACTTCAGGAATTTAATAAAAAACAGCGGTCACAAAGACAAAAGATATTTGAAATCGAAGACGCAATTCAGGAACAAAGGGAATCAATGATAAAAGAAATTGAATTGCGCATGAAACAAAAAGTTAAAGAAGTAAAATTATTCACTATTGAATGGGAAATAGTATAAAAAATAAACCATGAACAATTACGAAAAACTAGTTAGACTACTGAAAGAATTATTTCAACTTGACCAAGCAGATTTGGATTTCGGTATTTATAGAATAATGAATCAAAAAAGGGATGAAATAGAAAAGTTCCTTTACAATGATTTATTACCACAGGTAAAAACATCTTTTGAACAATTTAGTGCAAATGACAAATCATCTGTTCAACAAGAATTAGATAAAACTATTGAAAATGCGAAATCAATGGGGATTGACCCCGATACTGTTCCAAAAGTAATTGAATTAAAAGAAAAAATAACAAATGCTACTGACGTTACCCAACTTGAAAATGAGGTGTTTTCTTTATTACATAATTTTTTTAACCGATACTATCATAAAGGTGATTTCATTTCGATGCGTAGATATAAAAAAGATGTTTACGCAATTCCTTATGAAGGTGAAGAAGTAAAGCTTCATTATGCAAATCGTGACCAATACTTTATAAAAACATCGGAATATTTTAAAAATTATTCATTTAAACTTAGTAATAATAAATCAGTAAATTTTATTCTAACTGAAGCACAAACTGAGCAAAATAATAATAATGAAATTAACGGTAAAGAAAGAAGATTCAAAATTAGTAAAGAAGATATTCCTAACGAAACTAATAATAGCTATGATATTTATTTCTCCTATGAAATATGTGACGAAAGACAAGATTCACTTAATAATGAAGCAATTGATTTCTTAGTTCACAAAATTCCCCCATCATATCTTGAGCTGTTAGAAAAAAGACCAACGGAAAAGAATAAAAACAGAACGTTATTGGAAAAGAAACTAAAAGATTATACATCAAAAAACACATTCGACTATTTTATTCATAAAGACTTAGGGAGTTTTTTAAGACGTGAACTAGATTTCTTTATAAAGAATGAGGTGTTGTTCATTGATGATATTAATATCGAAAATGAAATTTCATTTACAAAACAACTATCGAAAATTAAATCCTTTAAAACTATTGCAAAAAAAATCATAAAATTCTTAGAACAATTAGAAAATTTCCAACAAAAAATATGGTTAAAGAAAAAGTTCGTAGTTGAAACAAACTACTGCATCACATTAGATTTAATACCTAAAGAATTATACCCTGAAATAATCATAAATAATGAGCAAATAGATGAATGGATTAATTTATTTTCTATTAATGAAATTAATACTAATAAGGAATCTCAAAGTGACCTGTTTAATAATCAAAAGAAAATTTCCTTTTCTATTCCTTTAAAACCTGAATTTTTAGAAGCAAATAAATACCTTGTTTTAGATACAAAATTCTTTTCAGAAGTGTTCAAAACTAAATTGTTAGCATCATTTAACAATATAGATGCTCAACTGAATGGTGTGCTTATAAATTCAGAAAACTTCCAAGGATTAAACCTTATTTCGGAAAAGTATAAGAATGAAATTAATTGCATTTATATAGACCCCCCATATAATACAGGGGATGATGGGTTTAATTATAAAGACAATTTTAAATCTTCTTCTTGGCTTTCCATGCTTTCCCAAGTAAACGAAATAGCATATTCATTATTATCGGATGATGGTGCTTTCTTCGCAAGTTGTGATGAAAACGAAATGCTAAATTTTGGTCAAATCTTAACGGAACAATTTGGTAAAGAAAATCATGTCGAAACGATAACTTGGAATAAAAGAGTACCTAAGAATGATAAAGGGATTGGAAATATCCATGAATACATATACCTATTTGCAAAGAATCAAAAACTAAGAAGAAGTTACGAAAAGAGCTTTGTTATGCGCAAAGATGCTATTGATGATATCTATAATCTGATTAGTAATTTAAAAAAGAGTAATCTTTCAATTGCAAATGCTCAAAAGGAGCTAAAGAAATTCTATAAAAAGCAAGGATATGACAGGGGAATAACCCTTTATTGTGAACTTAATCCGAAATATGAAATTTGGGGAAAAATTAACATGGCATGGCCCAATGCAAAAACTGAAGGGCCACGATATACAATTATTAATCCTTTAACCAATAAACCATGTCCAGTTCCAAATAAAGGTTGGCGTTGGAAGGAAGACACATTCAAGGACGCATTACAAGGTGACACATACAAATTACCTGATGGTAGTTTAATGCAAGGTAGAATTTGGTTTGCAAACGATGAAAAGACTCAACCAAGTTCAATTACATATTTAAAAGATGTAGAGTCATTTCTACTTAGATCAATAATTAGTTTAAAAAGCGATGGTAGTATTCAACTTGATAATTTGGGATTATCAGGGTCAGTCGATTACCCGAAACCTCCAAAATTAATTGAATGGTTATGTTATTCTATCAATATAGATAACGGTTTTTTCCTAGATTATTTTGCAGGTTCTGGAACAACTTCTGAATCCATTATTTCTTTAAATAGAGGTGATAATGGGAATAGAAAATATATCCTAATGGATATGGGTGACCACTTTAATTCAGCACTAAAACCTAGAACACAAAAAGCAATTTATAGCAATGAATGGAAAAACGGGAAACCTATATCTCGTAATGGAATCAGCCAGTTTTTTAAATATCATATATTGGAAAGTTATGAGGATTCATTGAATAATCTTGAATTTAAAAGAACTCAATTACAAGAAAAAAGCTTATTAGAATCTGCCCATTTCAATGAAGAATATTTATTGTCGTATCTTTTAGATACTGAAGCTGACAATAGTAAGTCTTTACTTGATTTGGAAACATTTAAAAATCCCTTTGATTATAAACTAAGAATCACAAGAAATAATGAGTCTAAAAATATAAAAATTGACTTACCTGAAACATTTAATTATCTGATTGGCTTAAATGTAGAAAGTATGGATATTATTAAAGATTTTAAAGTAATAATAGGAAAAAATCAAAGGGAAGAAAAAATACTTGTAATATGGCGTGATGTTAATGGAAATGATAATAATAAACTGGATGATTTCTTTTTAAAGCAACAATATAATACCCGTGATAGCGAATTCGATAGAATATATGTAAACGGTGATAATAATCTTGAAAACTTGAAGGTTGGGGATGAAAAATGGAAGGTGGTATTGATTGAAGAAGAATTCAAAAAGAGAATGTTCGATATCAAAGAAATATAAACCCAACAAAATGGAACCAATTAGTTATGTAGGAACAAGATGGTTTAAATGTGATTTTCATCTTCACACACCTGCAAGTAAATGTTTTGAGCAGGAAAATGTTACTGCTGAAGAATGGGTAAATGCAGCGGTTGATAAAGACTTGGACTGTGTAGCAGTTACAGACCACAATTCAGGTGATTGGATTGATAAAATAAAAGAAGCTTCAGAAGGAAAACCACTTACAATTTTCCCTGGAGTTGAACTTACATGTAGTGATGCAAAAGTTCACCTTTTAATTTTATTTGATACGGATAAAACCAAACAGGATGTCGAAGACTTTCTTATATCGCTAGGATTAAACAGAAGTGTATTTGGTACAGACGATGCCCATTCCAATCTTAATATCGAAGCTATTGCAGATAAAGTAAAAGAAAAGAATGCGCTTATTATTGCTTCCCATATAGATGATTATAGTAGTCTAAGCAATGTTGCACATAAAACAAGGTCTGATTTTCTAAATAAGGAATCCGTTGCAGGGGTTCAAATAGTTCATCCCGAATTTCTTAAATCAGAAAGTGATTATAAAGCATCTGAAGTAAAATCAATATTAGATAAACGATATGGTCAGTCTATTGATGCAGGGATGATTAAAAATTGGCGAACAACTGTTCAACTGGTTGTAAACAATAATATTCCTTTACTTACTTTTTCAGATAATCCAATCAATGAAGGTAATGCAAAACATGGTTTATGGGGTATCGGTGAACGTTATACATGGATAAAGATGGATGAAAAACCATCTCTTGAAAGTCTTCGTCAAGCATTACTGCTTCACAATTTTCGGATTTGCAACGATATCATTATAAAGAAAAACCAAAAACCTTTTAAAGTACCTGAATTGTGGATAAAAAGCTTAGAAGTAAGCAATTCATCCATCACAGATAATTCAAATCCTTTACTGATAAAGTTCAGTCCTCAGATGACATCTATTATTGGTGGAAGGGGAAGTGGAAAATCAAGTATTCTTCGGTTTATCAGGGGGTTATTCGAAAATAAAGTTGCTGAACTAAATGACCTTGAAGATATCCATAAAGATTTCACTAAGTTTTTTCAGGTTCAGGATAGAAAAGGTACAGGAGTTCTTTTACCTGCAACAAAAATAGACATTGAATTTATACGAAAAGGAACACTTCACAGAATTGAATTTCTTCAGGAAAATAAACTAACAAGTAAATTAATAATCAAACGATATAATGCGGATACAAAAGCATTCGATGTTATTGATAATAACAGCTATTTAGATTTCTTCGAATTTGATATTTTTTCCCAAAAACAAATTTATGACATATCAACCAAGACTAATTCATTAAGAAATCGAATTGACGATATTGTTGATGAAATATCAACCATAAAAACAGACCTTCAAAAAATTGAAAAATCTTACTTTACTAAGTCAACCCAAATCAGGGAAATTGAAGTTCAAATAAGTGGGAAGGGTAAGCTTCAGACAGAAATTGATGACATTAATAATCGCATCAAAACTTTCAATGAAAGCGGGATAAATGACATTATTAATTCACGGCAAAAGTTTGAAAAGGATAATACCGTCTTAAAATCATATAAAGATTCAATAATAGAATTTCGGGATTCACTTAAAGAAGCTTTGGATGAAATTGATTTACCTGAAATTGATTTGTCAGAAATACAGGACGAATTTAGGGAGGTAATCGAACCTCTGATTAATCAATCAAATAAAGACCTGAATTCTATTTATCAAAGCATAAATAATTACCTTGATAAAATAGATGGAATCCATAACTCATTTGATGATAATTTAAAAAAATCCAAATGGTTTGAATCTGATAATAAGTCCAAGACTGAATTAGAAGAAAAGAAAACAGAATTGGCTAAACTTGGAATATCAGACCTTGAAATTATTGAAGGGGAAATTAAGGATGTTGAACAGAAGAAAGGTGAACTTAAAAGGATAGAAATAACTGAAGGTAACTTAAAGAAAGAAATTGCTGAAAAGGAAAAGATAAAGACTCAATATATTACTAAAAGAAAAGAACTTTCGGATGCACGGCAAAAGTTTCTGTCTGAAATATTGAAAGACAGAAATGTCAAAGCTGAAGTAAGAAAATTCCGTGATTTTAAAAATTATGAAGAACAGCTTCGAAGCATAATTGGAAGTGATGATGGCTTTGAAATGCCTATAAAAGACTTGATTACAACAATTGAAAAAGGTGAATCAATTAATAATAATCAAAAGATTTTCGATGAAATTATCAAGCTAATAGAAACAGGTTCCTCAGGGATTATTACCGATGGACATTTTCAACGGAAACTTAAAAGTTTGAGTGGGGAGCAGTATGATAAAATAGATTTACTTTTCCCTGAAGATGAAATAACAGTAAAATACAAGGTTAAGGGGTCTGATTCTTATAAATCTATTTCAAATGCATCAGCAGGACAAAAAACAGCAGCAATTCTTACCTTACTGTTATCACATGGTGAAATACCATTAATTCTTGACCAACCTGAAGATGATTTGGACAATCATTTAATTTATGAATTGGTTGTGGACCAGCTTAGACACTCAAAAGAATATCGTCAGATTATTGTTGTTACTCATAATGCCAATATACCCGTGAATGGAGATAGTGAATATATTATTGGCATGAATTCAGAATCACCACATATTGAAATCCTGATTGAAGGAACGATTGAAGATAATCATATTAAAGATGAAATATGTGATGTAATGGAAGGTGGTACGGAAGCATTTGAAATGCGTTCCAAAAGGTATAATTTATAAGTTTATATGGCTAAGAAAAATAATAAAACTAAACTAAGTCACGCACTTGTACTGAATCAATACATATTGAATCTTTTTGGAGTGACATCATTAGAAGCTCTTTCTATAGAAATGAAAGATTCAATTAATGAAGGATACGATGATAATAATGTATCAAATTACTACCATGTACTAATCAGTAAACTGTTTCATAATTCTATATTAAACGCTGAAATATTATATGAATATGACCAAAACATTGTCAGTCATACCAAAAAAATTTCAGAAAAGAGAATAGAATCAATAAAGTGGAAATACTTTCAATATCTGTCTTTGTTATTTACAGAAATATACCTGGATAAGTATTTTTCGAATAAAGAAGAACTGAAGAATTCTTTAAATGAATTTATCGATAAAATCAATAATGATAATGGCACACTTTTTCCTGAATTAAGGATGGGCGATGATTATAATTTTGAATCCTTTACTGATAATGACTTGAATAAATTAGCATTTTGGAATGCTACAGGTTCGGGAAAAACCTTGTTGATGCATGTAAATATTCTTCAGTACCTGCATTATCTAAAGAAGCAAAAACAGGAAAATCAATTAAATAGAATAATCCTTCTAACCCCAAATGAAGGTTTATCAAAGCAACATTTGGGTGAACTTAATTCTTCAGGGTTGGAAGCTCAGTTTTTTTCTAAGGGTGGTAGAACATTGTATTCAGGTCATTTAATAGAAATTATCGACATACATAAATTAGAAGAAAATGAAGGTGACAAAACCGTTGCGGTTGGTTCTTTTGAAGGAAATAATTTGGTGCTTGTAGATGAAGGTCATCGTGGTTCAAGTGGGGAAGAATGGAGACAAAAACGAAATTTACTTTGTGAAAATGGTTTTTCTTTCGAATATTCAGCCACATTTGGTCAAGCGGTTAGTGCAGCATCAGGTACCAAGAAGGAAAAATTAATACAAGAATACAGTAAATGCACCATTTTCGATTATTCATATAAATACTTTTATAATGATGGTTACGGGAAAGATTATCATATTCTGAATTTGAATGAAACATGGAATGAACATACAACGGAATTATATCTTACAGCATGTCTTTTATCCTATTATCAACAACTGAAAATATTCAAGGAAAATTCTCGAAGTTTAGAACTTTTTCTTATTGAAAAACCACTTTGGATTTTTGTTGGTAGTAAAGTTACCGCTGTAAGAACAGAAAATAAGAAACAAGTTTCCGATGTAATTCGAATTCTAACCTTCCTGTCAGATTTCGTAAAAAATGAAGTTGTCAGCATCAATTATCTTGACCGACTAATGACTTCACATGATGGATTATTAGATAAAGAAAATCGTTCAATATTTAGCAATTCATTCACTTATCTTCTTAAAAAAAGGATTAATTCAACTGATTTATATAAAGATATTTTATTCGAAGTGTTTAATTCAAGCATTTCAGGTGCATTATTACATTTGGATAATTTAAAGGGTGCTGAAGGTGAAATTGGTGTTAGAATTGGTGATGCAGAATATTTCAGCGTTATAAATGTTGGTGATGATTCGAAGTTGTTGAAATTATGCGAGGATAACGGTATTCTTGTTAGCGATAAAGAATTCTCAAGTTCATTATTTCACGGAATCAATAAAAAAGATTCTACTGTAAACGTGTTAATCGGTTCCAAGAAATTTACTGAAGGTTGGAGTAGTTGGCGTGTCAGTACCATGGGATTAATGAATATAGGTCGTGGTGAAGGAAGTGAAATTATTCAGCTATTTGGAAGGGGAGTAAGATTAAAAGGTTATCAGTTTTCTTTAAAAAGAAGTACCAAACTTGATATCTATGAAAAACCTGATATCATCCCTGAATATTTACCATACCTTGAAACAATAAATATATTTGGTATCCGTGCTGATTATATGCAGCAATTCAAAGAATATTTAGAAGAAGAAGGATTGCCAAATGGCGAAGGAAATACAGAAGAAATATCTATTATCCCAACTATTACTTTAAATGATAAGAAATTAAAAATTCTTAAAATAAAGGACGGAATCGACTTTAAAAAAGATGTCGTATTTGACCTTTATCCCCCCAAAGAAGATTTTTCAAATGTTGTACTTGATTGGTATCCGAAAGTTCAAATTTTGCAAAGTTCAAAATTCAGGAAAGCGAAGGGCAATTTGACAATAGAAAGCAATTCACTTAATGAATTTAATTTGGCATTCATTAATTGGGATAATGTATTTTTTGAACTACAGAAATATAAAAATGAACGTAGTTGGTATAATATTTCTATCAGAAAAGAAATGCTTCAGGAATTGTTTTTTGTCAACAATTGGTACACTTTATATATTCCAAAAGAAGAACTTGAATTATCAAATTTCGAACAAACTTTTATTTGGCAAGAAATAGTCACCACATTATCCAAGAACTATGTTGACAAGGTTTATAATTATGAAAAGAATAAATATTTAAGCCAATATTTATCAACTGAAATTCTTGATTCAACCCATCCCAACTTCATAGAGAAATACCAAATTTCGATTAATAAAGAGGAAGATGCTTTTATTGAAAGAATTAAAATACTGAAAGACCTGGTTGAATCGAAAAAATTCAAAGAAGATTATTCATTTGGAAATTTTAGTGGGATTTTCTCAAATCAACATCTGTATCAACCCCTAGTTTATTTTAAATCCACTTCCTATTCCGATACAGTAAAAGTTATGCCAACCCAACTAAACGAAGGGGAAAAAGATTTTGTGAATGATTTAAAGAAGTATTATAAAGACAATAATGATTTTTTTAAAGATAAAGAACTATATCTTTTACGAAATCTGAGCAAGAAAGGAATTGGATTTTTCGAAGCAAATAATTTTTTTCCTGATTTCGTATTATGGCTTATTAAAGACAATAAACAATATATAAAATTCATCGACCCAAAAGGATTAAGACAGGTAAATGGATTCGAAAATCCTAAGATTAAATTTTCCGAGGTTATTCAAACTGATATTAGACCTAAAATTAAAGACGAAGATATTTCCCTTGAATCCTTCATTGTATCAAATACATCATTTTATGAAATTAAGCATTGGCAAGGGGCAAGTAACATTAAAGAATTCAATAAGCACAATGTTTATTTTCAGAAGGAACAAGAAAAAACGTATATACATAGCATACTAAACTCCTAACATAATGGCAGAAATAAAAGCAGATAAAATCGAAATTAATTCACTATTTGATGATTTTTGGTTTTTAATACCTGAATATCAAAGGTCTTATATTTGGGATACCGATAATATCAATGACCTTTTAGATGACCTATGGTATGCATTTCAAAATAAATATGATGATGAGTATTTCTTAGGTTCACTTGTATTAAAAAGAACAAGTGAAGAAAATTTTGAAGAATTTGAAGTATTGGACGGTCAACAACGACTCACTACTTTCTTTATTTTGTTGGCAGTTTTAAGAGACCATGCACATGATGAAGATTTGAAAGAAGCTTGTCATGGAAGAATCTATCAGAAAGCAAATAAATACAAGAAAATTCCTGAAAGAATACGCTTAATTTATAAGATAAGGGATAATGTGGAAGACTTTATTAAAACTTATCTTTTGGAAGAAAATGGCACACAGGAAACGGAAAAGATTACGGAATTATCATCGGATAAAAACATATCTATTAGTCATATGGCAACTGCTATTTTGACTATTGAAGAATTTTTTGCGGAAAAAGAATCTGATGAACTCGAAAAATTTGGTGTTTTCATAGCTGAAAAACCAATCTTCATTTATGTTTCCACAGTAAGTATGGAAGATGCATTTCGAATGTTCACCATTTTAAATAATCGGGGTGTTCCACTTACTTCTGGTGATATACTAAAATCAAAGAACATAGGTATTATTGACGATACTAATCAGGAAAAATATGCAAAGAAATGGGAAGATATTGAAAATGATTTGGGGGATGATTTCGATAGATTTCTTTCATTTTTCAGGACAATCCTAGTTAAAGAAAAAGCACGACTTAGTTTATTGGATGAATTTGAAGAAAATATATATTCAAAAGGACTATTGAACAAAGGGAAAGACACAGTTGACCTGATTGAAAAATATAAAGATCATTATGATAGATTAATTACATTCCAAGAAGACTTAGAACTATCTAATGACTATAAAAACCTTATCACAATAATGCAGATTGGTTTTCCATCGACTGATTGGGTACCTGCATTATTATACTACTTCGAAACTTATGGAAATAATAACCTATCCGCTTTTCTAAAGAAACTTGAATATAAAGTCAGCGGTGATTGGATTTGTCAGTTAACACCTACCCAAAGAATTGATAATATTAATAAGATTTTAAAAGCAATTGAGAACACAAGTGATTATAATCAATTATTACAGAAGAATCATTTATTTAAGGTTAATGAAGACGAATTAAAACGAAGACTTAACGGATTTGTTTATGGAAGAAAGTTCGCTAAATATGTCCTTTTGAAATTTGAATATTTATTAGGTGATAATACTGTTCATCTTTCAAACTACAACGTAATTAGTGTTGAACATGTGCTACCAAGAAATCCAAATGGAAGTAGTAAATGGGTTCAATTATTTACGGATAAGTCTAGATTTAAATGGACAAATAAATTAGCGAACCTGGTACTTATTAGTAAAAGAAAAAATTCAGCATTAGGCAACTTAGATTTTGCAGATAAGAAAGCAAAATACTTAAAGGGTAGAATTGATATTTTCCCAAGCAATAAAATTTTCCAAACCTATACTGATTGGACACCTGATGTTCTTGGACAGAGACAAAAATATATGGTCGATAAGCTTATTGCCAACTAAATATAATCAAAAATGATTTCGAAAGATTTTTTAGAAAAATTTACAACTACAATTGATAATAATGGACAAGAATTGATATTCGAATTCATAGTAACTTTTTCACGACTTGAATGTGCTTTAAAAGAAACAATAGTTTTTGCTTATGAAGATGGAGGGATTTATGCAGATTGGCGTAGTTTTATTGGTTCAATCCGTACAGATTTTGATAAAAACAGGACAGCCGAATTAAGGAATGCTTCAGACTATCTACTTAATAACCCACCTAAAGTACAGTCGTTAAACAGATATGCTATTGTTTGGGAAGACAATATTATGCCAAATGATGCAGATGATTTAGTTAAACTTTCTTTGCATATCAAAACGATTCGAAATAATCTTTTTCATGGTGGAAAGTTTAATGGGATATATGAACCTGATGTGTCACGAAATTATATTCTAATTAATTCAGCACTAATTATACTAAATGAATTAATAATTCTGAATGAAGATGTAAGGGAAAACTTTATATCGAACTTCACATAACTGACTCCAAAAACTGACTCCGTATAATAAACCATAAAAAAAAGCCAATTTTATTCAAATTGGCTTTTTTGCTTATAATCAGATACTTGTAGCGAGATGGGGAATTGAACCCCAGACCTCAGGATTATGAATCCTGCGCTCTAACCATCTGAGCTACCTCGCCTTATGAAGTTTTCACTAATAAAAAGAACATTTTCCCAAATTTCGAGATATCCCCGTGATTATGAATCATGCGCTCTAACCAGCTGAGCTACCTCGCCATTTCTTCACCTTAGCCCGGGCAAAGGTGATATTTTTATTTCGGCGTGCAAATATACAATTTTATTCCTGAGACTCAAATTTTATCTTCAAAAGGCGGCAAAAACATTACTCTTCCGGAACATGCTTCGCCTCAGAAACAGAATGCCTGCTAATTGAAGACATAGGGTGATTATGAAAAGCATGAAATTGAAAATGCGATAAACAGAAAAAAAAGATAAATTTTTTAATGATTGATGAGTTTAGAAAACTTAAATAATCAATTATCTAATCTGCCCCATATTTAAATTTATTCTAAATAAATTTGTATTGTGAGAATATTCTCATTAAATTTGGATAGGACCATATGATTTTTATCCGGAGCATTTCCCGGTAATAACACACCGCCAGCGGGACGGGATCATGAATTCTCCGACCCGGTCGGAATACCTGAAACGACAAATCTCAGGTTGCTCTGCTCCTGAAGTTTGAAATTTACGGTTAAAGTAAATGTTTAAATTAACTTAAATTAAGGAGGGACTTAAAATGGCAACAAATATTGACCTGTTCGGGAAAATTAACTGGCAGGATGCACCAGAATATCCTGACGGCACTAAAAAGATGCTTCTTCGTGACCATGAGGGGGCAAAGACCGTTCTTCTTAAACTTCCTGAAGGATTTTACATGGCTACTCACTCTCATGTTACTTCCGAACAACACATTCTCCTCCAGGGAGAATATATCAGCGAGGGAAAAGTGTACCGGGCAGGTACCTATCAGAAATTTGAGACCCATGAAAGCCACGGTCCCTTTGAATCGAAAGCAGGGGCCCTGGTGCTGGTTATATGGGAATCTTATAAATCCGGGGAATGATTTTTTTAAATATGGTTATTCTAAAAAACATATCTTATGGCACTAATAATTACCGACGAATGCATCAATTGCGCCGCATGCGTTGCAGAATGTCCCAATGAGGCCATTTCAGAAGGAGACCTCATATATGTGATTAATTCCGATCTGTGTACGGAATGTGTCGGTTTTTATGATGAGCCCCAATGCGTCATGGTTTGTCCGGTAGATGCAATTGTACCGGACCCTGACCACAAGGAGGACCGAGAAACACTGTTGGAAAAAAAGAAGCGGATACATGGCTCGTAAGGGTGCCTGAAAACCCGGGCTGTCTCAATCAGGTACAACTGGTCCTGCAGCCGGACTGAGCTGTTATTTTATATTCTTTCCAGGCGGTTTTTTATCACCAGCCTGGAGAATCCGAAGAAACCAATAATCCGATTTTCATGGAGAGGAACGATTTCAGCATAATCAGAAAGAATGTCACAGAGCTCATGCAATCCATACCGGGAAAGATTCGGCTGGTTACCACACCAAAAGCCCGCCTGCCCGGGTAAAGGTGTGCCGGTAAACCGTAATCAGGAAATCCCGGGTCTGAAGGCGGTTTCCGATATCTGCTGTACCTCCGCCAATGCCGTTAATGCGTTTAACTCCCTCGCCGGGAACACGATTCTCTTCGTCCCCGACATGAATCTGGATTCTTATGTGTCGGAAAAGAGCGCCAGAATTGCCCAGAACAGGATACTGAAAATATCATGAAGACCCCTCAACGATTAAAATAATTTTAAATGCAGAAAATATGAATATGGACAGATTAAAAACAAATATCGGATGGTTTGATGAGTTATTACCCGAGGGAATACCCATTCCCTCATCCACACTGATCAGCGGTCCGGGTGGAAGCGGAAAGCCACTGATTGAATTTGCCATCGTTGCCGCATGGTTGAAAGCCGGAGGCTCACTGGTAGGGATTCCATTGCAGTACCCATCCGGGGAACTTGTAAAATCGGCTATGAAAAAGCTGTATCAGATTGAACTGGACGATTACCCCGGCAAGATCGTTTTTATAGAATTTGATCCCCATGTTGAGGGATGCAAAAAATCGGACAGTCATACGCTAAAAGCCAACATGGTGAAGCCTGAACTATGGGACGAAGCTATTTCAACTGCTGAAGGTATGGTTTCCAGGTCCGGGCCGGGAACCATGGTTTTTGGCTCCGCCTTAAATTTGCTGTTATTCTCCAGAACTTATAAACATATGATGCTGAACAAACTGAAGGAGTATCTTCAGCAGGACAAAAGCCGGTCCTATGCTTTTGCGGTAAGCACCACTGCCCTGGCAGAAGAGATCAGCGTTTTGGAAGAGGTGGCAGATAACCTGATGTTTACCAGGATGGAAAAACCTATGAAGCTTTTTTTAAAGATTGAACGGATGAAGGGTGTGGAATTTTTGGACCGGGAACAGGAAGTCCCCATTCCTAAAAAGATGCTGGAAGAGATCAATGAGATCGCAGAAGCAACTCGTAAAACAAGAATTCCGGAAATCCGGAACATTTAAGAAAATGAATGATAACCGGCTGTTTAAAATTTGAATGAATAATTAAACAACGACTGATATGGAAAAATATTTGGTTGCAGCATCAGGCGATATCATGGAATCAAAAGTATCGGGAAGGTTCGGGCATTCCGGATATTACCTCATCATTGATCCGCAAACTTCCGGGTTTCATGCCATTCGTGGTATCGGCAAGGATGACCCCCAGCGTATCGGTGAAATTATCACCCCTGATATCAGGAAAGCCATTGTCGGCAATATCGGACCCTAATACATCGCATTTGCATAATGAAAAACCCGAGGGGTATGAATCGTTTCAAAAGCGTCAATCTATGAAAAGAAATAAAGAGAATCCTGCAGGAGCCAGATTACATCTGGGAATAGATATTGGATCCATATCACTGAACACTGTATTGATGGATGATGAGAAAAGGATCATCGAAGACCGTTACGATTACTGTCATGGAAAGCCGTTCCACCGGCTGAGGGAGGTGCTTGAGGGAGTGCTTTCTGAATACAGGCAATATTCTGTTGCAACCCTTTCACTTACAGGCAGTGGAGGTAAGCTTGCTTCCGAACTGATTGGCGGCTATTATGTCAATGAGATCATCGCCCAATCCACTTCCGTATCCATACTCTATCCGGAAGCAAGAACCATAATTGAAATGGGCGGAGAGGATTCGAAGCTTATTTTCATGGAAGTTTCCGAAGGCAATGTTTCCAGGCTCTCAGATTTCCAGCTGAACAATTTATGCGCGGCCGGGACCGGTTCATTTCTTGACCAGCAGGCAAAAAGAATCGGGGTTTCCATTGAAAATGAATTCGGCGAACTTGCCCTGAAATCTGAAAATCCCCCCCGTATTGCAGGAAGATGCAGTGTTTTCGCCAAGAGCGATATGATCCATTTACAGCAGATAGCCACACCGGTCCATGATATCGTTGCCGGATTGTGCTTTGCGGTTGCAAGGAATTTCATCAGTTCCATGGCCAGGGGGAAAAAGCTTGAATTTCCGGTGATGTTTCAGGGCGGTGTGGCGGCAAATGCGGGTGTGGTAAGAGCATTCAGGGAGATACTGAATACAGGCGAGAACGATCTGATCATTCCTGAATATCATGCATCCATGGGCGCCATTGGAGCGGTCTTTCACACGCTGTCCACCGATGCCTCCGGCAAGGCTGTCTATAAAGGGCTGGAAGGACTTGAAAAATATCTTGAGAGCGGAGATACCAATGAAAAGTATATGGATCCGCTTCATGAACCGGATACCGGGATTAACAAAGAAGTCAGGATATTGCCCGACCAGGCCGTGAAGACAGAAGTATACCTCGGGCTGGATGTGGGTTCACTGAGTACCAACGTGGTTCTGATTGATGATGATAACCGGGTTGTTGCCAGAAGGTATCTTCCCACAGCCAGCAAACCCCTGGATGCCATCAGGCGCGGCATGATTGAAATATACGGAGAGATTGGTGACAGGGTCGTTGTTAAAGCGGCCGGGTCAACAGGTTCGGGTCGTTACCTGACCGGTGATTTTATCGGGGCTGACGTGATCCGCAATGAGATCACCGCTCAGGCCACCGCGGCAATTGCATTTGACAGGGAGGTGGATACCGTATTTGAAATCGGCGGACAGGATTCCAAATATATCAGTATCGACAACGGAGTGGTTGTTGATTTCGAGATGAATAAAGTGTGTGCCGCCGGAACAGGATCCTTCCTGGAAGAACAAGCTGAAAAGCTCGGCATCAACATCATTGAAGAGTTCGGTAACCTGGCCCTTCAGTCACAAAAACCCGCTGCATTGGGCGACCGGTGCACTGTTTTTATGGAATCAGACCTGAACGCGCACCAGCAAAAAGGGGCCAAAACTGAGGACCTTGTCGGGGGACTGGCCTATTCTATTGTTCTGAACTACATTCATATGGTAGTCGGTAAAAAAAGGATCGGCAATCATATCCTCTTTCAGGGCGGGGTTACAAATAATAAAGCCGTGGTTGCGGCATTTGAAAAAGTTACAGGCAAAAAAATATTTGTACCCCCTCACTTCGATGTAACCGGCGCCATCGGCGCCGCAATGCTGGCAAGGGATTATGTAAAGGAAAACCGGATTGATACCCGGTTTAAAGGGTGGGATATCAGTAAAATTCCCTATACAGTGGATAAGTTTATCTGCAAGAAGTGTCCCAATTATTGTGAGATCAGACGGGTAAGGATAGAAGGTGAGAAAAGGCCCCTGTTTTATGGAGCGCGTTGTGAGTTGTTTGAAGTGGAAGAACGTAAGAATAAAGGCAAGGGCATACCCAATTATTTCAATGAGCGATTAAGCATGCTGTTAAGTGATTACAGGGAAGAAGAAAATGATAACCGAATTTCCATTGGCATACCGCGGGCACTGATGTTATTTTATCAGCAGTTCCCATTCTGGAGGAGATTTTTCGAAGAACTCGGATTCCGCGTGGTGCTTTCCTCTGAGACCGACAACAAGATCATGAAAAAGTCGCTTGATGTAATTGTTGCCGAGACCTGTTTGCCAGTAGAAGTCATGCACGGCCATATTCATGATCTGCTCGAAAAACAGGTTGATTATATTTTCACACCCTTCATAATAACTGAAAAATCGGAAAAAGAAGACCCAACCTATAACTATAACTGCACCTATGTGCAAACTTATCCTTTCATGGTAAAAACTGCTCTGTCACCTGATGAACAGGATAAGCTCCTGGTCCCCGCACTTAATTTCAAATATTTCGGAAGAGTTTTAAACAATGATCTGGCCGATTTTATGTGGAAGAAGTTCAAAATACCGAAAAAAAAAGTCATCCGGGCCATTGAGAAAGCCGACAATTCACAGACGGAGTATGAACGGAGCCTTGAAATAAGGGGAAAGAAGGTGCTGGAAAATCTTCCTGAGGATAAAGAGGCTGTGGTTATTTTAGGCAGGCCTTACAATACAGGAGATCCAACATTGAACATGAATCTGGTTGATAAACTGATCAATCTGAATGTCATACCGATACCGCTGGAATTTTTACCGCTATCAGGTGAGCATATCACCCGGGATTACCATCAAATGTACTGGCCAAACGGAAAAAGTATTCTTGCGGCAGCCCGAATCATCGGAAGGGACAAAAAACTTCATGCCGTTTATGCAAGTAATTACCGTTGCGGCCCCGATTCGTTTCTGTCGCATTTTGTCCATGAAGAAATGGCCGGTAAACCCTATCTCGAACTTGAAATTGATGAACACAGTGCCGATGCTGGTTTGATCACCAGGTGTGAAGCATTTCTCGACAGCATGCGGGGTTCCAGACTTATCAACAAAGTCCGGAACAGAGTTTATATACCCAGGGGATTTTCAACATCACCTGCAAAGGACCGGATACTCTATTTTCCATATATGTGTGATGCAGGAGAAGCTGTATCCGCAGCATCACGAAGTTGCGGAATCGACGCTCATGTGCTTCCTAAAGAAGGTGAAACGGATCTTGAACTGGGCAGGCAATATACAACCGGTAAGGAATGTTTTCCCATGATCTGTACAACCGGAAGCTTTCTCAGAAAACTGATGGAGCCCGGAACCGATTCGAAAAAGATAAGTTTCTTCATGCCTGATCATAACGGGCCGTGCCGGTTTGGACAGTACAATAAGTTTCAGAGTATCTTATTCAACAGACTGGGATTTGAAGATGTCCGAATCATTTCACCCAGCAATGATACCTCCTATGAAGAGATCTCCGCAGGACAGGGAACGAAATTCCGTTACCTCGCGTGGAAAGGCATCGTTGCGGTTGACCTGCTGAGAAAATTAAAACAGGAGCACAAGCCTTATGAACTGCAGGAAGGATTAACGGAACAAATTTATAATAAGGCGCTCTCCGCCATTGTTGAATCGATTGAACATGGAGCCAGGGAGGTTGTGGAAATAGTGAAGGATACAGCCAGGAAAATGCAAGAGATTCCGATGAAGAATGGGGAGAGAAAACCGGTTATAGCCGTTGTCGGAGAAATATTCATGAGGGATAACTCCTTTTGCAATGGCTTTTTAATTGAAAGACTCGAAAAAAACGGGGCCGAGACCTGGATTGCCCCTTTCGGTGAATGGTTAAGTTATACCACCTACCGTTACCATCGTGACAGTATCTGGAAAAGTGATTATAAAGGATTGATGAAAGCCGGTATCCAGAATTTTGTTCAAAGATCCGTAGCGAAAAAACTGCAGAAATCAATTGCCGGAATGTATGACCACCACAGAGAGGTCGAACTGCATGAGATGCTCGCATCATGCGGCCCGTACATTCATAAGCATTATGATGGTGATCCGGCCCTTAACCTGGGCACCTCCGTGGTATTATCCGGAACAGGTATATCGGGTATTGCAAATATCCTTCCATTTACCTGCATGCCGGGTACGGTTATCGAATCGTTATCGAACCAGTTTAAACGGGATCACGACAACATTCCTTATGTGAACATAGCCTATGACGGACATGACAATACGGCCATTGACATGAGAATCCAGGCTTTCATGCACCAGGCAAGAGAATTTGCCCGTGAAAAAGGGTACCACAGAGATGTGAAAAAATTTCAGGAACCGGCGATGATTTAATATATTTTCCGGGAAATCGTAATACCTGAAAAACCGGTTTTCAAAAGTATGCTGAGTAGCGCTGAAGTGTCACCCGGCAGGATCATTATTTGAAATAGGCGGAATCCTCAATGAAATTTTCATCATGATGGCCCAGTTCAATTTCAATCAATTCATTCTGCAGACTTTTGATGCAATCCACTGAAGGCAGATAAGGCTTTAAATCTAATATCGGAGTCCCCTCGAAGGCATCAACACCCGACACATATAAAATACCCTCTTCAATCTTTTCAAGTTTTACAATCGATAATCCGATTGGATTAGGTCGTTTGGGACTACGGGTGGAAAATAGTCCGAAATTATGTTCGTGACTTGCAGCAGGCGGATTAACAACAGCTTCCCACCGCTCCACCTCACTGAAATGATAAATGACAATAATATATTCAAAAAGGTTTAACGTATTTAAAGCACTGCGATAGGGAGGAAAGATTTCAATGGTTCCCGTGGTTTCGGGCATTAAGATACCCTGCCGCGGAGCACCGGTCTGTGGTGTGTAGGATGTATGGAAAATCCCTATTGGCCTGTAAATGACAGGCTGGAGGGTGTCCTGCCCCTGCATGGGCATGATGCCGCACCCGGCAGTCAATATGAACCAGACTATTTTCAACATTGAAATGAACCGTTTGTCCCCCGCAGGATTACTTTGAAAACCTCCTCAGGTAATAATTGTGTCCGTTGAATTGCAGTTTTTCAAGCTGTTTCTCTTCCAGCAGGAGGATCAGCGCATCCTCACTGTCATTGGTTTTATGCAGTAATCCCCTGACAGCATCTTCCCTCATAGGATGAACGGCTGTTATACTCAGGATATCCTCCCTGAAGTGGCCGGTCGACGAGAAGGCATTGCCCTCATAGCCAGTCAGCAGTTCAACCTTATCCAGATAATCCCTGAAAATATGATATGCCTCATTTACAGTTTCTTCATCAGCAGGGACCGCCTGCCGGAATGCCGGAGGCCTGGTGGGAATGGCTATGTATGCCGTTTCGGGGGTGAAGGTTCTAATAAAGCGTGCCGTTTGAGTTAACTCATCGTAAGAATCATTAAAGCCCCTGATCAACATGGTTTCAGTTACCAGTTTGCCGGTAAAAAGCCGTGCGAAGGTCTGAATCCCTTCTTCAATGGCTTCCAGCCTGATGCTCTTATGGGGTTTGTTCACTTTTTTCCAGGTCTGATGCTGAACCGTGTCAACTTTCAGCGAAACATAATCTGCCCCTAGCAGTTCCTCCCTGACTTCAGGCAGGTGCATCAGCGATGCATTGGTAATAACCGCAACCGGAATGTTTAAAATCCCGAGCCGCTCTATCAGCTCGCCCATATGAATATCCAGGGTGGGCTCCCCGTCGGGTACAAGGGTTACATAATCGGGGTATTCATTTTCCTTTTCAATGCTGTCCAAAACAGTCTTTACTTCCCCAACCAACTCTTCCGGCCTGTAAAATTCCTGCCTGTTTGCCTGCATCCTTACAGCCTTGCCGAGCTGACAATAGATACATTGGTAGGTACATATTTTGTAAGGAATATTATTTATTCCAAGGCTTTTTCCCAGCCTGCGCGAGGGAACCGGTCCAAATACTCTTCGTTCCATAATGTCATTTTTTAAGCACAGTGCGCTTTTCAGAATCCCTTAATACCCCATATATCCCTCCATAATAAGAATGACACATTATAACATTCTGAGGCATTAAACTATACATCACAGGCGTTTGAGATTTTTATCACAAAAACCGAAGGATATCGATCCATAAAGATTTTAACTTCACGATTCAAAAGCATCATCACATCATCATAATCACCACTTATAAATGTACTCATGATGCCTGCTTGACCTTTAATTTTTTCATCCGCCTCAATTGCGTTGATAAAATCTTCAACCACATTGATATATTCAGCAATAAGCGGATAGTAACTGATTTCAACCGTTATTCCCACGATGTTTGTTTTTTATAACAGAGCCAACAATGAATGCAGGCTGCACCGTTTCCCTTTCTTCTCTTCCGTCGAGCAATTCAAATGCGGATGAGAAATAAACCCCGGAACTCAATTCGGGGGTGCCAAAACGGGACAGCAACTGCCCTGCCTCTGCCGGTGAAAAAAAATGCGCATGTTTAAAGACCGGATCCTCCCGGCTTCTTTTCCCCAGTTCGGAAAATATATTCAGACAGCCGAGCACCAGAAGCCCGCCCGGTCTCAGAACCCTATCGATTTCATCAAGAACCATGAACGGACTTTCTGTAAACTCCAGCATGGTAACCGACACTAGGGTTGAAAAACTACTGGTCTTGAACGGCAGGGCACTGGCATCAGCCTGTCTGAAAATGGCCCTGTTTATATTTTTTGTTCTGGCAATGTCGATCATGGCCCGGGAACTGTCCACAGCCAGAACCCGGAACCCTTGTCCACACAGAAACTCCGTCCAGTGGCCGGTCCCACAGCCCAGTTCCAGTATTGTTTCATCCCTGGTTACCCTTAGATGCTTCTGCAGGATCTTCTTTTCAATCAGGTCGACCGCTTTCCCCCTATCGTCATCATAATAACGATCATATGCATTTGCAATCTCTTTATTATTGAAAATGTTCATTGTTTTCTGCAACCTTCCTGTTAAAAATCACACTGCCCGGCATCCCTCATGGTCCTGCACCAACAAATTTATAAAATAATATGAACAAATGTTCATTTGAATATTTAATCCGGTGTACTTTTTTTCGGGGCTCAGGGACCGGTTATAGAAGCCAGTCGTTCTGCGGAGTATGCATCCGGCAGGGGCACTGAGATGCTACGGGGCTTCATTTCCCGACTGAATCGTCCTCAGGAGATTGCGGAAGCTTGATTCAATACCAATAAAAATAGAGCAATCAGGCCAATAATTACTGCAATTCCAATGATAACAATCCAACTGCGGATTGTCTTTACTTCACGATAAATATCGGACTGCCCGTGATCCATAACCTGATCCTGCCCCGTTAATCAGGATGCACGTGCACCCATCCTGCTTTTTATAATGTTGATGATCAGTCTTTCCATCCTTTGAAAATGCGAACCTTTCCAGAACACCTTATCGCATACAGGGCAATAAAAGAATTCATTATAGCAATTGAAAATACCGGATTTAATTCTATCACGAACGGCCTCTTTTTTAATCGGTCGCAGAACTGAATTGCACGTCATGCAACGGGTAAATGATTTGAATTGCGAACAAAGGTCAAATTTTTCAACAATTTCAACCAGCTGGTTATGTTTGTCAATTGCGCGGACATAATAGCCGTGATGCACCTCAGGCGACTTCAATAACAATTTATCCCGGGACAATATAATCCGCTTTTCTTTCCCGGCAATATCGATGATTTCATGATCTCCGTAATCATTCCTGTAAAGCGTATCGAATCCGAGCATTCTTAAATACCTGGCCAGCTTGCCAAGGTGCGCGTCAAGAATAAACCGGGTGATCCTCAGGGGTTCGTTCGGAGCGTTTTTAAGACTGCTGATATCGAGGGTTTCAAAAACAGGATAAACAGAGACATAGTCATGTTCACTTATCCGGTGGCTTTTCGCCGCCGGCCAGCTGTTGACCATTATCAGATCCACCTCTGATAACGGGATGCCAAGAAATTCAATAACTTCGGCAGCTGTTACAGGCATTTTCAGCGAAAGCTCAAAGTTCTTCTGTTTTCTATCCGATGGCAAAAAATCGTTGAGTTCGGCATAACAGCGAACGGTAATGGTTTTACGCGTGGATTTTCTGACTTCTTTAACCATTTGCATAAAAGTACAAAATTCGGCAGACACACCACGCAGGCACAGCGAGCCCGTCACATATATTCACATCAAACAATGTTTCCCCGTTCACGATTACCTTATGTACACATGTTCATCCTGAAAATATTACATCTGCAAGTTAATTTCAGGATCAGGATTGCTCAGTTCCCATCCTGATAAATCACCAAACATCTAAAATTTTTCATGATTAATTTGTTTGTGAGAATATTCTCATTAAATTTGAATAAACCATACAGTTAAAATGCCCCGGGCACGTGTCAAAAATCCAGCTCTTCCGGAATTACAGGGCCCACCATAATCAAAATAGGAACTCTTGTTTTGGTCATAGGGGTTTTGTACTGTTCTGAACATTGATTTTTATCATTTATTATTAATTGTTAAACAAGGAGGTATATTATGGCTTTAATAATTAACGAAGAATGCATTAACTGTGCAGCCTGTGTATCTGAATGCCCGAATGAAGCAATCTCTGAAGGCGATACCATTTATGTAATAAATCCTGATCTGTGCACGGAGTGCGTCGGTTTTTACGATGAGCCGCAATGTGTTAATGTTTGTCCGGTCGATGCCATAGTTCCGGACCCGAATCACCAGGAAAGCAAGGAAGCACTGCTGGAAAAGAAAATACGGATTCACGGGGAATAACCATTTTTTAAATCATCCGGCACATTAAGCCGTTATACCTGTCTGCCCC
The DNA here is from genome assembly GCA_016928305.1 of Bacteroidales bacterium. Lineage (GTDB taxonomy): Bacteria > Bacteroidota > Bacteroidia > Bacteroidales > UBA10428 > UBA5072. The sequence goes on along the minus strand of JAFGKY010000094.1, from coordinate 11,547 downwards.
ATACCGTCTGTGATGTCCCAGGTGCATTACAGGACATTCAGACAGTAATTAATGGATTTACGGAGCGGAAGGTTGAATATCAAACAGAAAAAATGAACAACTTCGATTCGATTAAAAGTCAGATTACTGAAATAATGCAAACCATCCCGGAAGGGGTGTTACTGGTTGCTGCCGCAAAAACAAGGCTCCCCGGGGAGGTGAAGGCGGCTGTTGAAGCCGGGATCAGGGTGGTAGGCTATAATTATGTCCAGGAGGCAGAACGGATCAAACAGGCCATCGACGACAAGATTCAATGGCATATGATTGGTCATCTTCAGCGAAACAAAGTAAAAAAGGCGATCGGACTTTTTGACATGATCGAAACCATTGACTCGGTCCGGCTGGCTGAAGAGGTGGATAAACAGTGCGCCCTTGAAGGAAAAACGATGCCGGTACTCATCGAAATCAACAGCGGGAAGGAGTCCAATAAAACCGGAGTTTTGCCTGAACATGCCGAAAAGCTCATCCGGCACATCAGCACATTGCCCAACCTCCGGCTCCTCGGACTGATGACCATGGGACCGCGGTTCGGGAACCCTGAAGAGGCGCGCCCCTATTTCAGAATCACCCGGAAACTGTTCGACCGGGTCAGGGAAATGAATATGCCAGGGGTGGAAATGCGGTACCTTTCAATGGGAATGAGTAACAGCTATAAAATTGCCATTGAGGAAGGCGCCAATATCGTACGGATAGGAACCCTGCTGTTCGGGGAAAGAGCCGCCCGGGAAGATTGAATGAACCGGATTGTTCAGCAAACAAAAGCCGGGTTTATACCGGAAAAGATGTTGTCTCTTATATAAAGGAGGTCTGGAATGGAAAAATATTTAATTGCATCAACAGGTGATACACTGGATTCAAAAGTATCGGGAAGGTTCGGACATGCCGGGTATTTCCTCATAGTTGATCCCGGAACCTTAGAATATAATGCCATCCGGGGAGTTGGCAAGGATGATCCCCAGCAAACCGGGGAATTGATCAGGCAGGGCATTTCCAGGGTCATTATCGGTAATATCGGTCCCGGGTCATATGATGAACTGCTGCTCGCAGGATGCAGGATATATCTCTGCCGGAACATGCGCGTAAATGAAGCTGTTGAAAAAGTTAAGAATGGTTTGATCCCGGAATTAAAGGAGCCGACATTAAAAAGCAGCATTCATTCGGGCCGCAAGGGGAGTTCATCTTACGAAGGACGGGGCGAAGGACGAGGAAGGGGACGTGGTATGGGGTTCGGTCCCAGGAACGGCCGTGGAAGAGGCGGCGGAAGAGGCAGCGGAATGGGAGGTGGAATGGGCAGAGGAAGATATGATTAAAATCTGATTCTTCCTTCTTCATCCGGATCCTCCCGACAATAAACCCGAACGGTTTTATACATACCTGGAGTAGTGCTGCGGATTCACCAGCTCCCGGTACTTATAAACAACTTTTTTAAAATCTTCCCAGGTATCGCGCTTCAGGCCGGGATTGCGAAGCAGGGCCGCAGGATGATAAACAGGCATGGCCAGCCGGTTCTGCCAGATCAGCCAGTTTCCGCGTTCAACTGTAATTTTATATGACGAACCTGCCATGTATCTGAGAGCGGTTGCACCCAGCAGGATGATTATTTTCGGATCTGCCAGCTCAATCTGCTTCAACAGCCAGGGCATGCAAACAGCCGCTTCCTGAGGGGTCGGCACCCTGTTGTCAGGAGGCCTGCACTTAACGATATTGCTGATGTACACATGATCTTTCCGGTTAAATCCGCAGGCATCCAGTATCTTATCGAGCAACTGACCCGATTTGCCCACGAAGGGCCTTCCAATCCGGTCCTCATCCCTCCCCGGGGCCTCACCGATAATAAAAACACCGGCATGAATGTTTCCTTCCCCGAAAATGACATGCTGACGGGTTGCGGCCAGATGGCACTTCTGACACTGCAGGACTTCATTTCTTAAGGTTTCCATTAGTTCAGCAGATATAATTCTTCATACCAATCATCATAATAAAGAGTTTACAGAATGGTCGGCAGACTCTTACTGCTTCATCCATTCTCCCGGAAACATCAGGTTAACAATTTACCCTTTCATTCCCTGTAAATAGTAATGTCATAAGATGTTTCCCCATGTACCGGTATCCCGGTATCGGTGATGCCCTCCAAAATACACCTTACTCTTGTATAGCGGTCTGAATTGAAAAACACGATCCTGGCTGTTCCATTTTCATCAAATCGAACGTCCGGCTCCCAGTATATGGTTTTCCGGATATCGGGCACAGGGAAATTGCGCTCCTCTTCAGTGCGGTAAGCTGGACTGTAAAACTCCCTGCCGACCTTTAAAACGGGTATTATTGCATAGTTCTTATCCCGCTCATCCACTGAATCGTCATATCCGGCACGGAAACGGCTTTTGATATAAACCACCGCATAGTTCCTGTACATTACAAATGCGTCAAAGCCCCTGGCCAGATAGAGGCTTTCAATCTCACGCGGCGAATAGAACGCATTGATATCCGAATAGGCCTCCCCCATGTCAAACCCATCCACCATAAAACGCACAGGAACATATTCACCCTGAAAATAAACCATCAGCCGGTCGTTTTCCACATCCAGGTTGCAGTTGAATCCCATGGACATCACAATTTGAAAAATGTCATTCGAGGTGGACAGTACCAATTCATCAGCTGTCCTGACACTGTAAAGGCTTTTTACCAGCTCTTCATTCAGATCGATGGTGTCGGGCCGGATATTGCGTGTAATTTTTACCTCCTCCAGCCAGATACTTCTACTGGTATTGACGTTCAGGATCCGGTTGATGTCCTCAAAAATGTAAGGTTTACCCGGACCTGATCTCCCGGCAGAATCGGGTAACGCCCTGAGGGTTCCTTTCAACCGCTCCTGGAAAGGATCGCTGTCCATCTCGACTATTACCCTGCCGGAGCCTTTCCGGTCCCTGGCTGATATAATTACCGGGGACAGATGATCGACGGAATATTCCGGTAATATTGAAAAACGTCCATTTTCTTCCGTGAACAGGGATACCCAGTTGCCTGAAAAATAGACGGTGAGCTCAGCTGCTTCAGGCACCGGATCCCTTCCATAGCGAGACCTTTTTACCTGGCCGGTGATTTCGTCCCGGTTTCTTGGAAATTCAAGGGAGTCTGTGTGGCGGTATAACACCTGGTAGCGATAACGCCTCCATCCCTGGGTCAGCATGAGCAGATCCAGGTGATAGCGCGTTTCCTGGTTATCCGACAGGAAATAATAATTCGGATTGAGGATCTCCCCTTTTATTTCCGGTCTGAGATAGCTTGAAGCAATGATATTCGGTTCGTCAATCAGACCGGAACCGCCGAATTTCTCGTCATAGACCGTCAGGGAATATTGGCCTTCCCTGAACGGCTTTTGTCCCGGTCCGGGTCCGATTGCCAGAATCACCGGGTCCCGGCAGAGGTATTTCTTCCGGTCGGTTTCCAGGACGGGAAGAATAGACCGGTCGTGGTTTATAAAAACCAGCCGTTCTGCAAGCGGCACCCGGTTCCGGTCGAGCAGTGTCAGGACAGCAATTCCTGCAGGAAATTCAGCTGTCGGCAGAACAAAAGCCAGCCCGGACTCAGAGCGGATCCACATGAAGTAATCCGAAAAATCCCTGATGGACAACACAAACAAACAGGTATCGAATGCCGGCAGGTTGTTTTTGATCTCAATGTGCAGCCTGTCTTTGAATGCATTGGCATGAATCGTCCATGCATACGCTTCCCCGGCGGGCAAAGGATAGATTTTGCCGGGTACGGCGGGGTGCGTGATCTCCAGGTATACCTTTTTATTTTCCTGCGGATGATAAGGGAATTGACCCATTCCGTCGTGATCCGTCCTGACATCTGCCAGTACATCGCCTGCATCATCCACTATGATGCCTCTGACCTCTGCCGGCCGGCTATCTGCATAAACCGCCTTGAAAGCCATGATCCCCGACACATTGTTCAGACAGTTCCCCCCTTCAGGAAAGAAATCAACCCTTATGTCTCTGTTCAGCGGAATATCGAAGGAAGCACTCAGGGTGTTGTCCCATATCTCCAGCACAGGGGATCCGGCCAGAGAATCGGGCATGATAAATTCCAGGGGATTCGATTCAGTGGCCGAGGAGTGGGCCCCGCCCCTGGCCATGACCTCCTTTCCCGTCAGAAGCCTGTACCTGAACCGGGAACCTTCCATCTGGCCATTAAGTTCGTCATAATATTTCACCATCACTTTTACCGTATCGCCCGGCCGGTAATAGGCCCTGTCGAAATGGGGCACCATCCGGTTGCCTTTATTAATATCCCTGATAATCAATATCTCTTTTTGATATACCTGTTCCGGATCAAAATTTTTCATCCAGCTTGAATAGCAATAAAGGACATAGTAACCATCGGGCTGGTTATTATCAATCGCCAGGCAGCCTGACGACCGGGAATCGGTGATCAGGTAACGATCGTGAGAGAGGATCGTTCCGTTTTTACCCACCAGGTTCAGGTGGAAAATATTGCTCAGGTTTGATTTCTTCAGCGAGTATTTGTTCCGGATATAGGCCTGGAACCAGATGGTATCTCCTGGGGCATAGACTTCACAATCGGTGTGCAGATAGATTTGCTCATTCAGATTTAACCGGTTCAGGTCCATTAAATCCTGCCGGATAACAGGAATCTGAGCTTCAGCAATGGAAACGATGCCCGTCAACAGGCACAGCCAGGGCAAGCATCCGCGACGGAGGATAACCGGGAAATATTTCGCAGCCTGTAGAAAAAAACACTTTCGGGATATCACAGCAATGAGATGTTTTATCACATCAGGGTGTCAGAAATGGGAAAACCTAAAAATAGCAAAATAATCGGGATTTATGCCTTCGCCAAAGCTTCGGCATACTAAGCCGGAGGGTGAAAGGTTCCCGGTTCAGGATTCCCGGTTTGATCCTTCATGATATAGGTTGCCCGTTTAAAGTAAACTTAATTATTTAAAATTTTTATTAGATTTTTCATTAAAATCATAAAGGATCATTGTTTTTCTTTTGTTAGGATTTAATGTTTTTCACTGGTGTCCCGTTAAAAATAATTATAACTGAACAAGTTAGGAGAATCATCAATTGGGACCGATATTGACCCTTTGCTAAAGAGTTCATTTAGAGATACTTTTTCAAAAAGAGTAATGCCTGTATATACCAGTTGAAAATCGTACCAAATTTCAGTTGAAGTCCATGCCACTTATCAATGCTTATCATATCTCATTTTTTACAAATGAGAGAAGAATAAAAAATGATAAGAATGAGTGCGAAGCAGAAAATTATCCTGCTCAGGTACCGGGATGGTTATTCAGAACGTAAAATGACCAGGGAGTTAAGGATAAGCCGTAATACGGTACGTCGTTACCTGGAAGAATAAAGGAAATCCATGGAGAAATTATCCGATGCATCGGAAACAGATGAAGTGTTTATTGAAGAGATTGTAAAAATCCCTAAGTACGATAGGAGCAATCGGGGTAATAAGATTACTCGCCCGCTATGCGGGCTTGTGATCCTTAAGGGGAAAACTAAAAGAAAAAGCCTCAAGTGCTGTGCACTTTACGGTATTTTGTCTTTTGTCCGGTTTTCTCAGGTTATTCCTGAAATGCATTCAGGTGTTCAGATGTACGCACATACAGATTGCTTTCTGAAATAGCAGGTGTGGCAAGAATTTTTCCCCCGGTTTAATGTCACATTCCTCATTCATGCAAGCCGATATTAATCCGGGTTCACCATTATTGCTGTTATAAAAATGCAAACCCTATCATTCCAAACTCTCAATGTGTGAATGATGTAAGAATTTCAGAAAGTTATGTAACGCTTATCATAGAAAAGCGCCATACCTTACATCAATATTTATTACTGATATTCAGATTTATAAATAATTTAATACATCTATTATGAAAAAGTTAAAAATTGGATTGATCATGATTGCAAGCGCGGTTTTGATTTTATGCGGCTGTGCATCCTGGAATAAAACCCAGAAAGGTGCAGTTGTCGGTACTACAGCCGGAGGTGCCATGGGCGCTGTAATCGGCAGTGCCTCGGGTAACACTGCCCTGGGTGCAATAATAGGAGCCACAGTCGGTGGTGCCACAGGTGCGGTGATTGGTCATCAGATGGATAAACAGGCTGAGGAAATTAAGAATACCGTTCCTGATGCAAAAGTGGAGCGTGTAGGTGAAGGAATCGTTGTGGAGTTCAGCAGCAATGTTCTGTTTGGTTTTGACGAGTCGAATCTGTCGGATGATGCTAAAATCAACCTTGATAAACTGGTTAGGATTCTTAGCACTTATCCTGATACGGATATTGAAGTGCAGGGACATACCGATAGTAAAGGCAGTGAATCGTATAACCAGGCTTTGTCTGAAAGACGGGCCAATGAAGTGTCTGCTTATCTGATAGATAAAGGTCTAATGCCCAGCCGTTTAACAATTAAAGGATTTGGCGAAACGCTACCAAAGTATGAAAACACCACAGCAGAGGGTCGTACTGGAAACCGCAGGGTTGAGTTTCTGATCACTGCAAATGAGAAGATGAAAGCTGAAGCTGCAAAAGCAGCCGAATAATCATGATAATCAAGTTGAAATAATACACATATAATCTTAATATTAAATGAAAATGAAAACGAAACTACTTACTTTATCAACCATCTTTATTCTGTCAGCATTGGCTCTGCAAGCTCAGATTGGCATAGGGTTTATGGCCGGTGTCAATTTCACGAATATAAACGGGAAGGACAGCAATGGGGATAAGCTTGAAAATAGTTTGTTGCCAGGATTTCATGCAGGAGTTAATGCAAATATCCCGGTGGCACCTGACTTCTATTTCCAGCCAGGGATTCTTTTCTCTGCCAAAGGAGCAAAGAATGACTTCTTTACACCTCCCGAGCCAGGTGATTTTACCACCACCACAAGATTGTCATACATTGAAATGCCTTTGAACTTATTGTACAGGCCACTGTTAGGACAAGGATTTTTACTATTTGGTTTTGGTCCCTATATAGCTTACGGGGTAACAGGCAAGGAAACCTCCGAATACGAAGCTATTTCCTATGAACGTTCGGTAATATTCAATCCCACTGTCGCTAATTTGAACGATCTGTTGGAGAATGCGTATTACAGGGCTTTCGATGCCGGTGGGAATATCTTCTTCGGATATGAATTATCAAGAGGCATCTTCTTACAGATGAATGCCCAGCTCGGTTTGCGGAAGATCAATCCGAAGTTGGATTGGGTCTCTGACGATAAATCATCATACAGGAACATTGGTTACGGTTTTTCACTCGGTTACCGTTTTTAGAAAAAAGTCTATATGATAAAAATGGCCGTCTCTGTATTAGGGACGGCCTTTTTTATGTGCGCCCGGCATGGGCAATAACTATACGTGAGAACCATGAACGCACTTTAACAGCAGGAAGCCTTAGTCAAAGGCAAGGGTGTCACCGCGAGGTGGAATCTGAAGGCTGGACGGGAGGGCTTTTATCGTCACAATCCGGTCCGCTGGGTAGAGATACCCAGGGAAAAAAGGAACAAATGGCAGTTTGGGATTCCGATCGTAGTGGATAGGGAAATCCGGCAAGCCATTAACCAGGTACCCACTTCTGTTTACGAGCCGCAAATTTCTATGCTCAAAAGGCCGGTTTCATCTTCAAATATCAGGGTCAGCCCTGCCTGTCAATTCTGTTCTTTATGGGAAGTAAAGGTCGAACAGCAGGCATGCAATGGATTTTTTTCATTCCGGGAATGATATTATTTCTTTTTAGAGACCAACAGAATAACTCCGCCAGCCGCCATCACTGCAACGCCAATCAGCGGAGACCATTTAAGGTTGTGACGTTTTTTTGCGGTGATTGCGAGTTCTCCGATATCAACTACCTTCTCTCTGGTGAAAAATGTAACTGTTGTAAAAATGGTTAACACCAAACCTATGACTAAAATGATTATACCTGCTTTTTTCATGGGATTCATTTTCTAAAGTTTATAACCATCGCCTTTTGGAGGCCAGCAAACCAAGCAGAAATCCGCTACCTAAAGGATTTTTCTCCCCTGGATAACCCTGACAATGATTGCAATAATTGCGATGACAAGCAGGATATGTATTAGGCCGCCGGCGTGGTATCCCCAAAATCCGATTGCCCAGGCGATAATAAGGATCGCTGCAATAATATAAAGTAAGTTTTTCATGAATTATGTTGTTAATAGTTTATAATAAAATGATCAACAGAATAATAATAATAATGAGTGCGGCTCCTGAAATATACACACCATTACCGATTGCCTTAAGCTCACTATTAATTGAACTTACTTCTTTTCGCAGTAGTTTCTTTTCTGACGAGTTCAAGTTTGACTTGTCCGACGTATTAATTTCGTTTAACCTAAGCAGTAATTCGTTAGCTCTTGCTGCTTCTGCCGGGCTTACGGGAATGGGGTCAACCACGGAGGAAGGTGTAACTTTGGGTGTTGCGTTTAATTGAAGCGGAATAAATGTTAATGATAACCCAGTTATCATTAAACCAAGAAAGATCTTTTTCATTTTGCCTGATTTTGTTAGTGTGCTATTAAGGATAATAAATATCAACCTGATCTTAATAAGGAAAAGATTTCAGGAATAAAATTACACAGCCAGGTTCGGATGATCGTTATATAATTTTGAGAATTACTTACATAATTCACATATTCCCTGAGGTTTCGACTACCGAATGCATAGGATGACGAAAGGGAGATTTTATTTATCTCCAGGCCCGTAAGATTCAACTTCAGTCAGGACACTGATATCTGTCACGGCATCAAAGTACGAAAGTTTTTTATTACAGATCAGCTTAATACATGTTGTCATATCCTCAAAGTAAAAAAGTGTTGGTTTTGTTGTCACCTCTATCCTTACTGAAACATTCTCTTTTTTACAATATAATTCAACAGGCATGCTGAAGCCCTCCGGAACGTTTACCCATTTTGCTGCGACTACCGGTACGCCTTTCCTGACATTTGTGCCGTAATCCTCATTTTTTCCGACAGAACCATAATACCAGTAAAGAACAGGAACCTCACGGCTATAAAGGTATACTTCAAAGAATTTGTCCCAGTCCTTGCCTGTTTTCCGCTCAACAACCTCGATGAAATCAGCAGTTACAACATGAGATGATCCTGTATTCTCACGGTAGAAAGTCTGGAGGATATCAAAGAAAAGGGCGCTGTCGTTCAGAACGTTACGTATTGTATGCAGTACCATGGCTCCTTTATTGTAAATATCATTGTCCCTGTTATTCCAGTAACTGACATCCGGCGGACCTACAACCGGCCGTTTATTCTTTATCGATCCGGCTATATAGTATCTAGCATACAATAGCGAGTTGTCATATCCCAGTGTATGTTCTGCAAAGATCATTTCGGAATATGTGGCGAACCCCTCATGCAGCCAGATATCGCTAAAATCAATGACTGATACTGCATTACCCCACCACTCATGGGCAGCCTCATGCACGATTATATAGTCCCCTCCCAGCCATGCCCGGTTTGAATATCTGCTCCCATAGGCAATGGCTGTCTGATGTTCCATTCCTTCATAAGGTGCCTCAACAAGTCTGAATCCCTCTTTCATCCACGGATAAGGTCCAAAAGACATGATATAGATATTAATGACATCTTTTGCCTGTATAAAGTGCTTTTTTGCTTTTTCAAGGTTTTGCGGCAGAACATAATAATCAAGGTTAAGGATGCCTTGCGGAGTATGCATTGTATCACTGAAATGTTCAAATTTCCCTGCATAGAAAGTTATATTGTAGATATTGACAGGGTAATTTGTACTCCACGTAAACGTTTCCCACGCTGACTGGAAGATATGGCTCTTCATTGTACCATTTGATACAACCTGCAATCCTGCCGGAACAGTCATTCGAAGCCTGACACTGTCGGGTTCATCAGAAAGATGATCCTTGCAGGGGAACCAGATGCTTCCCCCTTCGGTTTCGCAGGTTACCCCAATCCAGGGGTTACCATCCTTGTCTCTTTCCCATACCACACCTCCGCTCCAGGGTGGATTTTTTGCACGGGAAGGTTTACCCTCATACTCAACAACAAGAATATAGTCCCGGCCAATAACCAATGAAGCGGGAAGAGAGGCAATCACTGCTCTGTCATTTCGTAAAAAGGATATCTCCTGTCCTGATATCTTTAAACTGCTGATATCAAGATTTTCATATAGGTCAAAGCGGATGTTTTTAAGTTCTGCAAGTGCAGTGAAATGGATATTTACCGTACCGCCAAGCTTTTTATTATCTGGATTAAGGAAAAGGTCCAGATCATAAAAAGTTACATCATAACCCGCACGATCTTCGTCAAGCTTTCCGACCAGGTAATCCCTTTCCGAAAACTTTGGGTAACTGCCTGGTTTTTTAGGAACCTTGCCAAAATCCGGATACCTGAGAATAGCGCAACTATTGAATAAAAGCGATGCAATAATAATGAATATCAGTCTTTTCATTAAAGATACCGGTATTGGAAAGGAGGTTTTTTAAGTGAGACGGGGTAAGTCCTGTCATTTTCCTGAAGTGGTTTGACAAACGGGTTTAAGAGTTAATAGATAGATTTGGCTTTGCCGAGCTAAAGTTTCTTAATTTTCTAATCAATAAAGTTCAACAAATGGAACCAATAAACCAAAGCCCGGAATCCAGAGTACAGGAGATCCGTAACGATGCTTACTATTCATAGCCGCTCTTTATGGTTGTCGATATCATCTTGAAACGTTCATTCGCTTTAACAAGATTCGAGGAATGAGCCGGAATAATAATTGATTGACCTGTTTTTAATAAATTTGATATTCCGTCAATTACAATCTCTGCATTTCCATCAATAATCTGGACAAAAGTGTCGAATGGTATTATTTTTTCATTCAATGCTTTCCCGGTATCAAATGAAACCACACTGATATTGCCAGTTGTTTTTTTTATTATTGATTTCATAACAACTGAATTAGAGACATATTCAATGATTTCAACAACGATGTGCGCTTTTGCTTTCTCAATCCCGATATTATCCGTCTGTCCCATCATATTTGCCTGTTTAAATATCTGCAATGAAGATCAACGGCTGATTTCCTAACCAGTTTTTAAAGATGATCTCTTCATGAGATTATCAATTTACTCTACAAAGTAAAGATTCTTTGTTCAGATAACCGTTATATAATTCCGGTAATAAATTGCATCATTCACAGATCATTCAGAGCACTACGCCTGTTATGCTTAAGGTTTTTGAATTGGGTAGGTGTAAGACCTGTCATTTTCTTAAACTGGTTTGAGAGATGTGAAACGCTGCTGTAATGTAGTTTCCAGGCAATTTCGGTAAGAGTAAGCTGATCATAAACCAGCAGCTCTTTTACCTTTTCTATTTTATGCATCAGATAATACTGTTCAATGGTGTGATGGTCTAGAAAAACTGGACAGGAATTTAATAACTTTAAAATTTCTGTCACATGAAAAAGTCAAGAAGAACATTTACAGCTG
>JAFGKY010000010.1 GCA_016928305.1 Bacteroidales bacterium | reverse complement strand
TGGAGGTTGCAGGTTTTCTCATATTGGGTTTATTTATCAGGTTCCCGTTACTGCCCGGATTAATGCACCACCACCTTTATGACCTTCAGAAAAGCAAAACCCCTAAAGATTCAACCGGATAAAGAACAGGGAGTCAAATATTATACCATCATACTCAATTCATTATATCACTGATATATAAAACAAATTCCATCAGGAACGATAAAACGGATCCTGATGAAATTTGTACGCTTTTGAAACAGAAAATGTACGAATACGGACACTTTGTTGGATACTATGTGCTAAAGATTTGGATTAGTGTCTGTTTCTTTCTTCGGAAGGGGTAATATGAGCCTTTGCGAATCCCACGAAATATCGCCGACATTATGCTGCCAGCGCTTGTTATCATGAAGCCTGTGTCCTTCAAAGATCAATTCCTTGTAACGTTCCAGCCTGATCTCATCGATGGTTACTTCGGGCATTCCGGTAACATCTATGCCAGCCCGTTGCCGGATAATAGCAATGTCTTCGGTAGGAGAATTGTCGCCTGTTATTGCCCCACCCTGATCGAGTAGCATCTGATTTGCTTCGGCACGGGTCAGGTACATTTCAGCAAGCCTTATAAAAGTCGTATTGGTCTTATAATCGAGCCACTTAGCTGTGTAAATACCGCGGGGCCTTTGTCCAAACCCTACATAGAACATGCTTTTTATATCACTGGCAGCGTAAACATCGGATTGAACAATGCCACGCAGGTCATCAACATCGTATATCGATGCAATAAAATCTTCGGAAATCACCATTTCCGAGCGACCAACTTCTTCGGTACTGGCATAAAATGTAGCCATACCATCGTTGCTTGACCCTTCGTTATCAAGTTCTGTCTGTTGCCACGTCATGATATCCTCATCCGTATTAATGGTTTGGTTATAGGCAAGAAAGGGTTCCTTTGTCAATTCAAACATACCTGAAGTGATCACAGAATCAGCCATGGCAGCAGCTTTTTGAAAATCGTCAATAGTAAGATAAAACCTCGAAAGCATTGCAAAAGCTGCATATTTATTGGCATAGAAAGTTTCTTCATCAGGCAAAAGCCGGGATGCCAGTAAAAGATCGTTTTCAACCAGATCAAAGACTTGCTGTACGGTTGCTTTGGAAGGGTATGTAATCTGATCGGGGTGCATTACACCTTCGGTTACCAGCGGAACAGCAAGAGAGGAAATAGCCCCGCTTCCATAGGGAAGACTGAAAAACCTTACCAGGTCGAAATACAGCGTGCCCCGGATAAACCTAACGTGACCTTCAAGTTCGGCTCGTTTTTCAGGATCTTCAATAATATCAAGATTTTCGAGCACCAGGTTGCAACCATTGATCGAACGGTAAGCATATCTCCATGAATCCTCGGAATAGTAGAATGTAGGGACAAGCGATTTGTTGCTCAAATCGTGAAACTCTTCGTATGTTCCCAGAAACAGTATCTCGCCCGTATCAGGCAATAGTTCAGCAATATGATACCAATACCGGCCGTATATATAACGTGCATTTGCATAACTGCCGTTCATCAGGCTTTGCAATCCATCGGAAGTGCGTATGGCTTCGTCGATATCATCATAGTAAGTAGGTTCAATATCCAGCTTTTCTGTACAACCCAGGCCAAAAGCCAGAAAGAAACACAATAGGATCATATTTTTCTTCATAATGCTAACAATTTGAAATTAGAAAGTGATGTTGATTCCAGCAGTCAACCCCTTTGCCTGGGGTGTTGAGTAATATTCAACCCCCTGCTGCACATTTAGTGAGGTCTGAGAGCGGTTGGTACCGGTGGCAGTTACTTCAGGGTCAAAACCATCGTATTTTGTAATGGTAATCAGGTTCAAACCCGAAATGTAAATCCGCAACTTTTTTAAAGCCAGCTTACTAACCAGATCTTCCGGCAGTGAATACCCCAGTGTAAGATCTTTCAATCGTATATAACTCCCATCCGCGATATACCGTGATGACATTCTGTCGCCATTGCTCTCACTAAAGCGAGGCTGAGGCACATCGGTAATGTCGCCGGGTTGCTGCCACCTTCTCAGCTGATCTTTGGTCTGGTTGTCGAGCCATCCGGCGTTGTTTGACATATAAACACCATGCATTTTGTACAAATCGACATCCTGCACAAACTGAAAGAATATATTCAGGTCAAATCCTTTATAGGTAAAACTGTTGGATAGACCACCGAAATAGCGTGGATTAGGATTTCCAACATTTCTGAACTCAGCTGATGCATAGTCGTTGGTAGTTTCGCCATTGGCCATGTAGTACAATGCGTCGCCATTATCAGGATCTACCCCTGCATACTCAGGCATATAGAAAAAACCAATGGGTTGACTTTCTTCCACGCGGTTTTGTGTATAATTCAGCGGCTCAACCAGTTTAGTCACCTTATTTGTATTGTAGGTAACATTAAAGCTGAGGTTCCAGACAAGGGCTCCGGAAACGGGTGTAGCGTTCAGAATAATTTCAAGTCCTTTGTTTTCCATTTTTCCTACATTTTCGAAAATGGTACTATAGCCTGAACTCATGGGCACAGAACGATTCAACAACATGTTACTGGTTTCCTTCACATAGTAATCGATTTCACCAGAAAGCCTGTTATTGAAGAAACCAAAATCCAAACCGGCATCAAACTGGGTGGTTTTTTCCCATTGCAAGGAGGGATTCCCGATTTGGAAAGGATAAAACCCGGCTTTACCGGCATACTGTTTTGCCTCGACCATACTCATATAGCCATAATCAGGTATTCCTGCATTTCCTGTTTCGCCAAATGAAACCCTGGGTTTCAGAAAGGACAACCACTGAATATCGCTTAAAAAAGCTTCCTGTGTTATAATCCAGCCAGCACTGAACGAATAGAAATTTCCGAAACGTTTATCCTCGCCAAATCGACTTGATCCGTCACGTCTGAAACTGGCCGAAAAAAGGTACCTGTCCTTTAGCTTGTAGTTTGCCCTGGCAAAATAAGACAGGAAGGTTGTTTTGGAATTGGCAGAACCGAAATAGGTGTTGTCTGCGGCAGCGTCCAGGTCGAGGAATGAATCGCTCGGGAATGTTTTCCCGCCCATTGTTCCCCGGGTATACTTCTCCTGTTGAAACGACAAACCGGCAACCATGTTCAGGCTATGTGCCTGGCCAAACTTCTGGTCAAAAGTCAGGTAATTATCCGCCATCAGATTCAGGTTCTGCACAGTCCTGAAGGCACCGTTTCCTGCCGGAAGGCCATCGTCGGTTTTTGGACTCACCCTTTCCTCCTCGCGCTGGTTGAAATTATCAATTCCCAGCATGGATGTGAATGTTAATTTTTC
>JAFGKY010000093.1 GCA_016928305.1 Bacteroidales bacterium | reverse complement strand
TTTCTTTTACCCTGATCCCTAAAGGGAGAAAGCTGAAAAATCAACCTGTTCCCTTTAGGGATTAAGGGTAAAAACAGGTTGATTTTTCAATTTGTCAAAGTAGAATTAAATGTAAATCAACATCATTAAACATGCAAAACCACACCGTAAAGGCTATTTTTGCCTTTGTTATCGTTGCATTGCTGACACAATGCAAGCAACCTGCAGAAAACCTGACTGTGAAATTAACCGGTACGATAACCGGAGAATACACAATACCTCCGCATTTTCCGGCCTGGGTACACAATGCAGTTTTTTACCAGGTCTATCCGCAGACCTTTTATGATACCGATGGCGACGGCATAGGTGACCTAAAAGGGATCATTCAGAAGCTCGATTATATTAAAAACCTTGGTGTGGATGCCGTATGGATCAATCCGTTTTTTGAATCGCCATTCTGTGATGCCGGTTATGATGTTTCGGATTATTATAAGGTGGCGCCGCGTTATGGCACGAATGAAGATGCCCGGTTGTTATTCGCCGAGGCGCATAAACGGGGGATAAAAATAATTTTCGATTATGTTATCAGTTACACATCCATAGAACATCACTGGTTTAAGGAGTCTGCAAGGCAGGATACCAATAAGTATACCAACTGGTACATATGGAATGACAATACATGGATGAATCCGCCGGAAGCTTTTAAAGATGCTTTTGTAAAGGGATACAGCCAGCGTAATGGTCAGTTCATGCGAAATTTTTACTGGTGCCAGCCGGCATTGAACTTTGGTTTTGCGAAGCCCGAGGAACCCTGGATGTTGCCTCCCGATCATCCGGATATACGCGCCATGAAAGAAGAGCTTAAGAATGTGCTGCGTTTCTGGATGGACATGGGGGCCGATGGATTTCGCGCGGATATGGCCGGAGCGCTGGTTAAAAATGCAAACATAACCGGGAATGACCAGTTCTTTAATGTAAGGGATGAAGCCACGAAAGATTTTTGGCGTGAAATACGTCAGCTGCTGATGAAGGAATATCCCGATGCATTTATGATTGCCGAATGGTCCTATCCAAAAGATGCACTTGACGGCTTGTTTCATGCCGATTTTTTTCACTGGTTTGATGGTTACAATGATTTATTCCAGAAAGAAAGCTGGCGTATCCTGAACGGATACTCCGAAGGGCATAGTTACTTTGACAGTGAAGGGAAAGGCAATATCACCCATTTTCTGAAAAGTTACCTTGATCAGTATGAAGCTACGAAAGGTAAAGGTTACATTACCCTGCCCCTGGGGAACCATGATAACGCGCGCCTTGACAACAAACGCTCCGATAATGACCTGGAAATTATCTATGCTTTTGGACTTACCATGCCGGGTATCCCTTTTATTTATTATGGTAACGAAATCGGAATGCGCCAGCTTGGTACCGAATGGCCACAGGTGGAAGGTGCCTATAAACCGCGAAACGGTGCACGGACGCCTATGCAATGGTCGCCTGAAAAAAACCTTGGCTTTTCCAAGGCAGCCTGTGAGAAATTATACCTGCCGGTGGATACGGCCGGCGATGCTCCAACCGTGGCTCAGCAGGAGAATGATCCCAATTCCCTGCTAAACCGGACACGCCGGCTCATAGCACTCAAGCATTCAGAACCAGCCCTGGAGGCATGCGCTGAATTTATTCCTTTGTACGCCGGGGATAATGCTTATCCTTTTATCTACGCCCGATCAAAAGATAAAAATGTAGTATTGGTTTTTCTGAATCCTTCTGCTTCTGAAACAGAGGCTGACTTTAACCTAAGCGTTCCTTATTCGGAACTGACATTGCTTGCCGGAAAGGAAATCAAGATCAGCAAAGATGGAAATAACCTGAAGATTAATATGCCCGGGCAGAGTTATGCTATCTATAAGGTGAGATAGATATAAAGATCAAAGACTAAAGATCAAAGACTAAAGATTTATGACTATGAAATCGTGCAGGCCTGCCTGCTGTGAACTGGACAGGGTTATGAAGGCAGGTCATGCAAGTCATGCAGGTCTTATTTCTAAAACCGTACATCGTACATTGTACATCGTAAATTCATTCGTAACGTAACCAATAATAATGAACCGGACAATAAGAAGGGACAAGAAAGGGACAAGGGACGAGGAATATGGAAATGTAGACGCGATTTATCGCGTCTACTTCTACCGGCTATTACACTGATTTCAAAATAAATACAATATATATGAATATACGATTATTTAATATTCTATTTGGCCTGTCTTTCATTGAACACTAGCGCGCTTTTGTAAAGCGTGCCAGTCGCTTTTTGATTCGATTGATAAAAACAAATATTGTACTATGAAATCTGCTGGTAAATTATTGATGGTCTCAATTATTGCTGTTTTCCTGGTTGCTTGCCTTCAAACGCTTTCAGCACAGCAGGCATATGCTGTGGATAAAAATATTCCCCATCTCCGACAACAAGGAGCAGCCACTCAGCTTATCGTTGACGGGAAACCGTTTCTGATGCTAGGCGGTGAACTCGGCAATTCAACCGCATCCGATATGACATATATGAAACCGGTGTGGCCGGTTCTTTCGGCTATGAATCTGAATACCTTGCTGGCTCCGGTATATTGGGAATTCATCGAACCCGAAGAGGGAAAGTATGATTTTACCCTGGTGGACAGCTTACTGTCAAATGCCTTACGTCATCGGATGCGACTTGTATTGCTATGGTTTGGCACCTGGAAAAACAGCATGTCGTGCTATGTTCCCCTGTGGATAAAAAAGGATTATAATCGTTTTCCAAGAGCCCGTGATAATAACAATAAGAGCCTGGAAATACTCACTGCATTCAGCGAGGAGAATCTTCAGGCCGATATCCTGGCTTTTTCAGCTCTTATGAAACATATACGTGAAGTTGATAAAGCTCATACGGTGATCATGGTACAGGTGGAAAACGAGGTCGGTATGATTCCGGTTGCCAGCGACTTTTGCAAGTCGGCAAACGAAGCTTTTATTCAACCGGTACCGCAGGAATTGATACGTTACCTGCAGCAAAAAAAAGACAGCCTGCAACCGGAAATAAAAGACCGCTGGGCACAAAGAGGCTTTCAGACCTCCGGCTCATGGGAAGATGTCTTCGGGATCAGCCTTGCCACCGATGAGATATTTATGGCCTGGCATTATGCTGTTTATGTAAACCGTATCGCAGCTGCCGGCAAGCATGAATACCCCCTGCCCATGTTTGTCAATGCTGCACTTAACAGACCCGGGGCAAAGCCCGGACAATATCCTTCCGGCGGACCTTTGCCTCATCTTATGGACATATGGAAAGCCGGTGCACCTTCCATTGATTTTCTTGCACCCGATATTTATTTTGGTGATGTAGCCCGATGGTGCAACCTGTATCATCGTCCCGGTAACCTGCTTTTTATCCCTGAAATAATGCGCGGAACAAATAACGCAGCTTATGTCTTTTATTCTATAGGCCGGCACAATGCCATAGGTTTTTCCCCGTTTTCAATTGAATCCACCGAGTGTCCGGAAGAAGACAGGCTTACCGCAGCCTACGAGCTTCTCACACAATTTTCCCCACTGATCCTCGAACATCAGGGTAGGAGTACTATGGCAGGAATTTTACTCAATAAAACGGATCCTTTCCAGACGCTGGAGCTGGACGGTTACCGTTTCAATTTTTCGTTTGAACCTCTGGATCGTTATGCATTTAAAGGTAACCTGACGGACTCGGCTTTCGCCACGGGAGGAATCATCATATCTGTGGCTCCGGATGAATTTATCGTTGCCGGCAGTGGAATCATCGTGACCTTCGAATCGGCTTTAGCGGATAACATGAATGTAGGCATTGGCAGTATAGATGAAGGACGTTTTGAAAAAGGGAAATGGATCCCGGGTTCACGCCTCAATGGAGACCAGAGCCATCAGGGCAGGCATATGCGGTTACCCAATAATCGTTTCAGCATTCAACGGGTAAAACTTTACAGGTATCAGTGAAGTAAAAAACGAAAAGTGAAAAGTGAAAAGTGAAAAGTGAAAAGAAAGGGACAAGGGACAAGAGATAAGGGACAAGGAATGTTGAAATGTAGAGACGCGATTTATCGCGTCTTGAAAAGGGAGTGGGTAAGAAGTTATCCGGTAACTGGCAATCGGTAAATTCTGTTTCCTAAACAATCGATAAATCAACAAATCATCAAATCGTTAAATCAACCAATATTTGCCGCTGCTTCAATAAATGCCTGTATCTGTTGCGTTGTCACTTCGGGAGGCATTCCTCCACCACAGGAAAGGATAACATGAGATTTGTCCGTAAGGGATTCAATAAGTCCGACAACCGCATTCCTGATGCTATCCTGACTTCCTTTAGCCAGTATGTCACGCGGAGGTATATTGCCCAACATGGTAACCTTGTTATCCGTTTTGGCTTTCAGATCGTTGATGGAGGCATCAAAAGCCATGTTGAAAAGATTGATGCCGATCTCCGGAAGGAATTCGATGGATGACTGCCATTGGGCGTCATTATGGAGGAATTTCACAAGGGCATTCCGGTTATATAAAGCTTTCAGGTATGGTAAAGCAAATTCAACAAACTGATCTGTTCCTATAAATCCAATAAGATCATCCAGCACGAGAATACCATCAATGCTGTCAAATGTTTTTTTCTGCAGGTCGTGCCACTCGATCAAAAAATCAGTAATAAGCTGCAACAATCGGTGTATCCTGTCGTGATCCGTCATCATGGCCATCAGAAATTCGGTTGTTCCCATAAGATGCGCTGCTATATTCAACGGACCACGTGACACTGAAAACCTTATGCTGTGTCCAATCGCCTCAATTCTTGAACGGTTTAGTTTTAAACGGTTCAATACAAAAGGTAATAAACCATCTATTTCGGGTTGTGGCCTTTTTAATGAGTCGATCATCTCAACAGACTCAATGCAGGGGAAGGCATGTGGAAATTCATTAACGGGAAACCTGATCGGTGCACCAAATGCCGATGGTTCAGTACACATTCCGAATTCCGACCAGAAACCGGGCAGAAACATACAGGAGGGAAATGTATCGATGGCTTTTTTGTTGGCATTGAACCAAAGCTCATCACTGCTGAAATAATCCAGTATTTTGATACCGGCCCAGTTGGGTAACCAGGGACTGTCGATGATAAAACCAACCGGTAAAGGTATAGATGTCTCTCCGTTCACTACCTTCAGCAATTGATTCCATTGATTATCCGTCATGATCCAAAATTAATTATTGTAGCAATAAAAATAAAAGAAATTTTTGTAATCGATTGCATAAAATTCGAATAAAAGAATGAACAGCTGTAGATAAGAAATTGGCTTTTTATTCGTGAGACTTAAATTTCATGAGTCTAACGAAATGAAATTTTCTAGTCGAATCCCGCCAAAGGCGGGACTGAAGGCGGGAGCTAGGGTAAATACCCCGCCTCTTGAGACGATACAGAAGAAAATCATATGGAGATACCCCGTCTGCTTGCAGCGGGAAGCTTCATTAACCTGTAGGGTAATTTATGCTTTAACGACCTTTGTTGATACAAATTTTTTTTCAAAGTACAAACGGAAGGGTTAAGTTTTCTGTAATACATTTACATTACAGCACTTCTCTCTCAGCTGAGGATATCAATTAACACCAACAGGAATACTATGCAGATAGATTTTATTGAACTTACTGATACTGATCTTCAAACAGTTAAGGAGATCTATGAATATTATGTAGAAAATTCAACCGCTACCTTTCATACGGGAAAGATTACTGTGAAGGAAATGCAAGACTTAATGTATATCAGGCATCCAGTCTACAAATCATACTTAATCAGGGCGGACGGGATTACCTGCGGCTATTGTTATCTGGCACCCTATAAGAAAAGACAGGCTTATAACCGCACTGCGGAGGTTACCGTATATCTCAAAAAGGAATATACGGGCCACGGCATTGGAAAGCTGGCTTTGCAACGCCTGGAAGAGGTTACCAGGTCGGCCGGGATCAAAGTGTTGATTGGGATTGTCACAGGCGATAATATACAAAGTATCCACCTGTTTACACGGCTCGGTTATGAGAAGTGTGCCCATTTCAGGGAGGTAGGTGAGAAATTCGGAAAAATCCTTGATGTGGTTGCGTTTCAGAAGATTCTTTGATTGGGAAAGAGATGTATAGAACGATTATGACAGTCAGAACTGTTTTTCTGTTAAGTTAGGCATTTTCACAGGAGAAGTCTTTGTGCGTACCAACCCGTGAGTTATTGCGAGTCATGCGACATAGATGAATGGTAATGTAAACGGATGATTGTGCATGGCGTGGCAACTTTTCTCACGAGGAGCCATTAGAGCCTGCATGCGGGTAGCGAGTAATCGGATCGAAGAGGCAGGTGGTAAAACGATACAAATACTATTTGTTAGGTTCTGCTAGTTTGATCCGATTGCCACGTCGGCCATAATCTTTTCAACAAACGGAA
>JAFGKY010000092.1 GCA_016928305.1 Bacteroidales bacterium | reverse complement strand
GTTTGAAGGTTTGAAGGTTTGAAGGTTTGAAGGTTTGAAGGTTTGAAGGTTTGAAAGTTTGAAGATTAAATATCTAACTATTTATAAATCTTCAAATCTTCAAATTTTCAAATCTTCAAACTTCACATCAATAGGCAAACAGCGGATACCCGTTCATTATCGCATTGACCTTTTCACGTACCCTGCCAATGACTTTTTCATCTTCAATATGCATGATGACCTCATCGATGAGTTCCACGACCTGCCCGATGATATCTTCCTTTACACCACGCGTTGTGATGGCCGGAGTTCCCACCCGTACACCGGAGGTTGTAAACGGAGTACGGCTATCAAAAGGCACCATATTCTTATTCAGGGTAATATCTGCCCTGACCAGAACATTTTCAACCATTTTACCCGTTATTTCAGGGAATTTGGTACGAAGGTCAATCAGCATGGAATGGTTATCCGTTCCGTTCGAGACAACTTTATACCCTTTGTCGATAAAACATTGTGCCATCATAGCGGCGTTCTTTTTCACCTGCTTTATGTACTCGAGATATGAATCCGACAAAGCTTCTCCAAATGAAACAGCTTTTGCTGCAATTACATGTTCAAGGGGTCCGCCCTGAATGCCCGGAAATACAGCCATATCCAACACCTGAGACATCATTTTAATTTCACCTTTCGGTGTAGTCAGGCCCCAGGGATTCTCAAAGTCTTTTCCCATCATAACCAGTCCTCCCCGTGGACCACGTAATGTTTTATGCGTGGTAGTGGTGACGATATGGCAATAGGGAAAAGGATGATTCAGCAATCCGCGTGCTATCAGTCCTGCCGGATGTGCGATATCTGCCATCAGGAGGGCACCGACCTTTTCGGCAACCTGCCGCATCCTTTCATAATCCCAGTCACGTGAATAAGCCGAAGCACCTGCTATAATCAATTTGGGCCTTTCACGAAGTGCAATTTCTTCCAGCTTATCATAATCAACCTGTTCCGTATCCGGATTCAAGGTATAGGCCACCGGCCGGTAAAGAATACCAGAAGAATTCACCGGAGAGCCATGTGAAAGATGCCCACCATGCGAAAGATCGAGTCCCAGAAAGGTGTCACCGGGTTTTAGCACGGCAAGCATAACGGCTGCATTAGCCTGGGCCCCCGAATGGGGTTGCACGTTAACCCATTCAGCATTGAATAATTTCTTGATCCTGTCGATGGCCAGTTGTTCCACCTCATCCACAACCTGACAACCTCCGTAATATCTCCTGCCCGGTAATCCTTCAGCATATTTGTTGGTCAGGCAGGATCCCATGGCTTCAAGCACCTGGTTGCTGACAAAGTTTTCAGAAGCAATCAGCTCTATACCATGTAATTGTCGTTCGTATTCTTTTTTAATTAATTGAAAAACAAGCGTATCCTTTTCCATAATAATATGTATTTAAACAGGTATAAGAAGTAGAATCAACGCCAAAAATAACTTTTTGAACGATGTAAAAAAAATTGCTGCTGGCAGGTTTATTATTATATTTCAACAAACAGTTTGCCATTCCAAAAAAGTTTATAATTTTAGTATTACCTTATAGTACTGTTTTTCATTACAAAACAGAAACTTATTCCATAGGATGAAAACTTTATTTACAAAGCAAAGGATGTTCTATTCCAAATTTTAATAAAACCAATATTACTTAAACCTATTTGCGTATGAAACTGACTGTTAAACATCAGGAAACTTTTTCCCGCGTGGAATTAATCCTGAGAACCCTTTTCGGATGGCTTTACATAGCAATCCCTCACGGATTCATTCTGTTCTTTGTCGGCCTCTGGTCATCCATTCTGACCTTTATTTCTTTTTGGGTTGTTTTATTCACAGCCCGTTATCCCCAAAGTTTCTTTGAATTCCAGGTCGGATTTTACCGATGGATGTTAAGGCTGAGAGCCAGGTTAAATAATATAGCTGACGGGTATCCGGCTTTTGGCATCAAAGGTACTGATGAAAATACATCCTTTGACGTTCCCTATCCCGAAAAATTAAGCCGGGGAATACTTATACTGCGTATTCTTTTTGGATTTTTCTATGTGATTATCCCCCATGGCTTCATTCTCTTTTTCAGGATGATTGCAACCGGATTTGTTATCTTTATTGCATGGTGGATTGTTTTATTCACAGGAAAATATCCCAAGGACATGCATGATTTTGTAACCGGGACCATTCGCTGGGCAACACGTGTCAACATTTATATGGGATTCATGACGGACACCTATCCTCCCTTTACCGGAAAGGAAATTGAATAACCGCTGATGGCTGTTATGAATTCCGAGCCGATGGGCTATCATCCCATTCCCCAGCCTGACGAAATTGGCATAAGGGAAAAAGAAGATGCTATGGGAGCTTATCTGATGATGTTTGCAACCCTCGCCGTTGGACTGCCATTTCCTATTATCAACCTCATAGCTGCATTCATTTATTTGTACCTTAACCGGAAAACCAGCAGGTTCGTGCATTTTCATGCCCTGCAATCCCTTTATTCGCAGATCCCGGTAACTTTGCTCAATGCAGGGATGGTGGCATGGCTGATTGTTATCCTGGTCAGTGATCATAGTTTCACCAGTGAATTCAAAGGATATCTGATCATGGTTGGAACCGCCAATCTCATATATTTTATATTCAGTCTGATAGCCGCAGCAAAAGCCCGAAGAGGTCTTTTTTATTATTTTGTTTTTTTCGGCAGGCTTGCTTATCACAGGGCCTATCTGATCACCTCAGGTTCAAAGAAAATAGCAGTTAATAAGCCTCCAATAATATGATATGTCCCGAAAGTTAATTTTTGAAGCCATTGTATTATTGCTGATTTTTGCCTCCATATGGGGAATATTTACATTATTCCCCATATTTCCTGATAAAACAGTTTTCAACGTCTCTATTTCAGCCGAGGAAAAGCTGGGTAAGTTGATGTTGGATCATATACTATCCAATGCTGAATACAGACGGGTTTCCATACGGGAACTGGATTCAGCCGTCGCTGTGATCACGAAACGGATTAACGTGGCAATAGGCCTGACCGATTATGATTACAGGGTTTATGTCATCGAGAATCCTGATGTCAATGCATTTGCACTGCCCGGTGCCTTCATCCTGGTCACAACATCGCTGATCAGTACATGCAAATCTCCTGAAGAATTGGCTGCCGTGCTGGCCCATGAAATGGCTCACATAGAAAAAAGGCACGTGGTAGCAAATGTGATAAAGGAATTCACTCTCACACTGATAATGTCTGACAAAGCCGTGCTTTCAGAAGCCTCAAGATCACTTCTTTCAACTGCATTCGACCGCCGGCAGGAGGAAGAGGCTGACAGGCTCAGCCTGGAATGGCTTGAGAAAGCCCGCATAAATCCCCGGATACTCGGCACATTCTTTCGCAGGTTGAAAGATGAAGAAGGCACCTATGATCCACGCTTTACCATTCTTTCAACACATCCCCATATCAATTCAAGGATTAAGGCTGCTTTTGAATATCAACCGTCAGAAAACTTCAGTGAGACCAAATTTAATATCGACTGGAAAGAGATTAAAAACCTGCTTGACAGCCAGCACAACCAGTTAAGTAAATAGCTCCTTAATTTTCTTCATGAAGAATAGAAGAATATAAGTGCAACCTCTTACCCGGGATTCCAAATCCGCATTATTGCCACTCTTTTTCTTCATTGCATTAGTTAACGATTGATCGTAGACTATCTTATTTATATTTTCTTGCAACCGTGAACCGTCAACCATAGACTAATTTATATTTTCTGTCGACTGTGGACCGTCGACCGTGGACTTATTCTTCTGATATTTCAATCAGCCAATTACGATAAACCGAAAAGAGCTTCGACTTGGACAGAAAACCGATATATTTTCCATTATCAATGACAGGCAGATTCCATGCTTCATTTTCTTCAAATTTCTGCATAACACTTTCCATGGATTCACCCGGTGAAATATGAGCCGGAGGCAGCAACATCAAATCACGAACAAAGACGGTGTCATACATTTCGGTATTGAACATAATGTGCCTTATGTTGTCGAGCAGAACAATACCAACCAGCATCTGATCTTTGGTAATAACAGGGAAAATATTCCTGTTTGAATGAGATATTACCTTTACGAGTTTGCCCAACGAATCGTCAGCGGATACCGGCATCAGATCCTTTTCAATTACCTTGTTCATTTCCAGTAATGTCAGTACAGCCTTATCTTTATGATGCGTTATCAGTTCACCCCGCTGGGCAAGGCGGTGCGTATATATGGAATAGTGAAGAAAGTATTTGTTTGTTATGTAGGCAATGGTTGCAGTCATGATGAGTGGGACAATCATGCTGTACCCTCCGGTTATTTCAGCAATCAGAAATATTGCTGTAAGCGGAGCGTGCATAACACCGGCCATAAGACCTGCCATACCGGCAAGAACAAAATTGCGTTCGGGTATAATGATAAAATCAAACAGGTTCATTAGTCTTGAAGTAAGGTATCCAACAAAACCTCCCACAAAAAGGGTGGGTGCAAATATACCCCCCACACCTCCTCCACCGATAGTGGCAGTCATGGCAAATGGTTTTACCAGAATGACCAGCCCCAGAAACAATAAAAGGATCCATGTTTTTGGCTGAAAAGTACTAAAGATGCTGCCGGAGGTAAAACCTTCTATTTCACCGTTTAAGATAAGGTTGAGGATATCATAGCCTTCCCCATAAAGCGGGGGCAGAAAAAGAATTAAAACACCCAGCACAATTCCGCCGGTTAACATTCGGGACCATGGATTTCGAATCCGGGCATACAAGGATTCGGTATAAATGGTAATCTTTGTAAAATAAGTCGATATTAGTCCGGCCAGCACTCCCAGTATAAGATAATAGGGAATATTCTGAAGATGAAAGGTCATATCAAGCTTGAAGGGCAGAATGACCCCTTTACCGAGAAAAAAATAAGATAAGGTAGCACCGGTAACCGATGAGATCAACAATGGAATGATCGACCACATGGTCAGATCAAGCATCAATACCTCAAGGCCAAAAATCACGGCAGCAATCGGAGCCTTAAATATTCCGGCAATAGCACCCGCAGCACCGCAACCAATAAGGGTTATAATGGATCTGTAGTTCATTCCGAAAATCCTTCCCAGGTTAGAACCGATAGAAGATCCGGTCATCACGATAGGAGATTCCAATCCTACTGAACCGCCGAAGCCAACCGTGAGTGTTCCGGCAATAATAGACGAATAGCTGTTATGAGGCCGGATATTGCCGTTATTCTTCGAAATTGAGTATAATATCCTGGTGATGCCATGACCCATTTCATCTCTGATCAGAAACCGTACGAACAGAATGGTCAGGAATACACCCATAAGCGGGTAAGCAAGATAAAAAAGATTAACGCCTTCAATATGCAACTGAGAGGTGACAAAAAGATGGGTATAATGAACGGTATTTTTAAGAATGATTGCGGCCAGACCACTGAATATACCAATGATAAAACTCAGTAAATACAAAAGTTGCCGGTGACTCAGGTTGTCCCGTTGCCATTGAATAATCCTATCCAGCAGGAAATACTTAGTGATTTTCATCCTGGTTATCGTTCGAGAAATCCGGGAGCAAAAGTAATGGAATGTGTGATGCCGTTCAAATAAAAAGCCGGAAAAATCCTAACATTTATAATGCAGTGATGTCAATAAATATGCTACCTGAGCTTTTTAAGAATGAAACAAAACCATTAAAAAGTAAATCCGTTAAGGATAGCAACGGTGAAAGCTTTAACCCGATCAATAAGCGGAAATACCGGCGCGGGTACCGCTTAAAACAAAAGGACGAGTAGCCTTACTAAGCTCTTTTATCACAACCTCAGCAAAATAGTTATGTTCATTCCTGCCGGATTTAAACTCAACCGGAAGATAATATTCGCCAAATCCTTTTGCAAAGCCTTGTCTGGTAATCTTTTCCACCAAAACATTTTGCCTTTTTCCAATGAAACAAGTATAATACTTCAATTTATTTTCATCGGATATTTTCCGGACTATTTCACTGCGTTCGCTTTTAATCTTTTCATGTACATGGTCCGGCATTTTTTCAGCCCGTGTGCCCTTGCGGACTGAGTATTTAAATGTATGAACATGACTGAATCCAATATCGCGTATCACACGGCATGTCTCATCGAAATCCCGGTCGGTTTCTCCCGGAAATCCGACGATCACATCGGTTGTTAAATTGAACAGGGGACACCTGCGGCGAAGCTTTTCAGAAAGAGCATAGTAATCGCTGACGGTATACATTCTTGCCATCTTTTGCAATATCCTGTCGGAACCGCTTTGTATACAAAGGTGCAAATGCGGACATAGTTTTTCATAACTGAATAAATCAACCAGTCTTTCACCAAGTGCTTCGGGTTCAATGGATGATATTCTCACCCGGAAATCTCCTGGTATAATCACTATTTTCTCAAGCAGGCCTTCGAAATCTGTCCCTTCATACCAATACCGGCTTATATTAACACCGGTCAGCACGACTTCCTTAAAGCCAAGAGAAACCATTTGTTGCACGTGATGTACAATATCATCAACCGGACGACTCACAGCCCTGCCCCTTACAAAAGGAACGATACAATAACTGCAGAAATTATCGCAACCGTCCTGTATCTTTATCATGCTGCGGGTATGAAAGCTTTTTTCGGCAACCGTGAAATTGAAAAGATCCTGTTTCAGATCAAACGGGTGCAGGATATCACCGGTGAAATGAGCTTCAACTAAGGTAAACAGCTGACTTTTGTTTGGATTTTCAACAACATACACTATATCACCACGATCTTCCAGGTATTCTTTCTGACTGGTCGCCAAGCATCCTGTTACGATCACCAGCGGGTTATGGCTGTTTCTGGCAGCCTGGTTAATGTATGTTTTTGATTTACGATCACTCTGGCTTGTAACGGTACAGGTGTTGATTATATAAACATCAGCTTTCTCTGTGAAATTCACAATTTCATAATCAGCTTTATAGAAATCCGTCAGCAAAGAATCCGTTTCAAACTGATTCAACCGGCATCCGAGCGTTTTGAATGCAACTTTTCGTCTCATTTAACTGGAAATTCAGGTTGCAGGATAAGTTCACCTTCAATGGCATACGGTGAGGCTGAGGTAACCTGAATATCTGCATAAGAGCCAATTGTTGACCTGTCTGTTGAAGCAAAACGCGCCACGATCCTTCCTTCGGTATAACCTGATAAATAACCCCCTTTACGGTCGGTTCCTGTTACCAGTATCCTGATCTTCCTGCCGATTAACCGGCGGTTATATTCTTTGGTGTGTTGTGTGAGTTCGTCCGTAAGCTTATGCAGCCGGTGTTTTTTCATGTCCATCGGAATATCATCCTCCCAGCGTGAGCTCACTGCACCCGGACGGGGTGAATAAATTGCAATATAGGCCATGTTGAATTTAATATCTTCCATAACCTGTCGGGAATGTTCAAATTGTTCATCTGTTTCGCCCGTAAATCCCACAATGATGTCGGTAAAAATGGTTGCATCGGGCAGGATCTTCCGGATGGAACGGATGATGGCCAAATAATCCTCAATGGTATGCTTCCGGTTCATCTTTACCAATACTTCGTTATCACCCGATTGCAATGGCAAATGAATTTGCTTTGCCAGGCATGGGAATGCTGCCATTACCTCCAGCACTTCAACGCTCATATCGCGCGGATGGGGTGAGGTAAAATATACCCAGAAGTTCTTCCCGGAATCATTGCCAAACTCCCCGATCTTTTTCAGCA
This sequence comes from Bacteroidales bacterium, assembly GCA_016928305.1. Taxonomy (GTDB): domain Bacteria; phylum Bacteroidota; class Bacteroidia; order Bacteroidales; family UBA10428; genus UBA5072. Next base: position 7,204 of record JAFGKY010000092.1, on the reverse strand, counting down.
ATTGCGGAAATGTAATCTCATGACCATGTTTATCAAGACCATAGGAATTCACATTCTGACCCAGGAGGGTGATGGATTTATATCCTTTTTTAACCAGCTCTTTTAGTTCGTTAAGGATCTCTTCTGAAGGACGTGATACTTCTCTTCCGCGCGTATAAGGAACTGCACAATAAGTACAGAATTTATCGCATCCGTTCTGTATCGGAATGAAAGCCTCACAGGCAGAATTATAAGAAGGTCTTATCGTCCAGAAATCATGGATATGTTCTTCCGGTCTCACAAACAAGGGTTCAGCCAGGATTTTCCGTTTGGCAGCAAGATGAATTTCCGAAATCTTATTGGTGCCGGCAGCAAGCACTGTCTCTTTTGCAGTGATTAGCTGATGAGGTGTAACAATGCCATACTGGCTGATCATATCGGGCAATTGCAGAATATCACTCACCGGAAAAATGAGATCAAATAGCTTGAGGAATTTTTCGCGATCAGCCGGTAAAACACACCCCGATACAAACGTCAGCAGGTTCTTCTTTTTCTTCCATTCATTCCATTTCCGGATCCTTGAATACACCTTGTCAATGGATTTCTGCCTGACAGAACAGGCCAGTACACCCAGCAGACTGGCATCTTCTTCCCGGTCAGTCCACCGATATCCCATACCTTCAATCACCGTCTGAACACGCTCACCATCAGACCTGTTCATCTGGCATCCCAGGGTAACTATATGATATTGCAACATCTGATTTTAAGATTTGATTTATGGCATGCTTGCTTCATCGGAACTGAAAATAAACCGGGTAAAGTTAGTAGTTTTTAAGCAAAACAACCCTATCCGGTTTCAGAAACCTGTTGGACCGGTTCGTAAACTAAAATCTTTATACATTTGCTTACGGAAATATTTCATAAAAACGTGATATATCCATTAAATTTTGAAGCTAAAATAAGCTTTGACCTTATCCGTGATAAGATAAAAGATTATTGCCTCTTTGAACTGGGAAGAAAAAAAGTGGAAGAGATGAGTTTCTCTGCACGTATTGACGAGATACAGATGAACCTGTCGTTAACCTCTGAATTCAGGCTGATATGCCAGTTTGAAGATAGTTTTCCTGTGAGCCATTATATCGACATAACCGAATCCCTGAAGAAAGTCAGCGTTGAGGGTTCTTATCTGACAGAAGAAGAAATATTCAGCTTCCAGCTTTCTCTTGATGCGATAAAATCCATCATTCGTTTTTTCAAGAATGCTGAAGAAATCAAATACCCTAACCTGAAAAAGCTTACGGGAAATATACCTTTTTACAGTTATATTGAAGACCGTATTTCATCCATTCTTTCAAAACATGGTAAAATTAAGGATAATGCATCACCCGAGCTTCAGAAGATCAGGAAAGATATCCAGCAACATGCTGTTGCCGTCAGCCGTAAGCTGCAGCACATCCTGAAACAGGCTATTGATGATGGTTACGTTGAAAAAGACTCAAGCTTATCCGTAAGAAACGGCAGGCAGGTGATTCCTGTTCAGGTTACCCACAAAAGAAGACTGGGAGGAATCATACACGATGAATCCGCTACCGGACGTACAGCCTATATTGAGCCCACCGAGGTTGTGGAGCTGAACAATATTATCCGTGAACTGGAGTATGCTGAAGACAGGGAGATCATCCGTATCCTCGTGCATTTTACCAGTGACATCCGTCCCTACCTCGAAGATCTGCTGAGGTCTTATGATTTTCTCGGTACCATTGATTTTATCCGGGCTAAAGCTCTCTTTGCCCTTTCCGTGAATGCTGTTCAACCGGTGGTGAAAGAAGAACCGGGATTTTCATGGCAACAGGCCGTTCATCCATTGTTGTACCTTCATCACAAGGTTGAAAACAAAGAGGTTGTCCCGCTCGACATAAAGCTGGATAACAAAAACCGTATAGTATTGATATCGGGGCCCAATGCCGGGGGCAAATCGGTATGCCTTAAAACGGTCGGACTGCTGCAATATATGCTTCAGTGCGGGATGCTTGTCCCCATGATAGAAAACTCGGAAGCCGGCCTTTTTAAAGATATCTTCATCGATATCGGCGATGAGCAGTCAATTGAAAATGACCTGAGCACATATAGCTCTCATTTGCTCTCGATGAAGTATTTCCTGCGTAACGCAGGACCTGAAACCCTGTTGCTCATCGATGAATTCGGAACGGGGACTGAGCCTCAGATTGGCGGGGCGATCGCCGAAGCCTTGTTATATGCGATGAACAGGAAGGGCTTATACGGCGTTATCACCACACATTATACCAATTTAAAGCATTTTGCCTCAGCCACTGATGGAATTATCAACGGTGCCATGCTGTTTGATACCGGACAGATGCAACCCTTATTCCGGCTTGAAATCGGTAAACCGGGAAGTTCTTTTGCAATTGATATAGCCCGTAAAATAGGATTGCCGGAAGATATCCTTAAAAATGCAGCCGATAAAGTAGGCGAAGATCATATCAATTTCGACCGTCACCTGCGTGAGATTATCCGTGACAAACGATATTGGGAGTCAAAACGCAACCAGATCAGGATTGCCGAAAAAGAACTTTCAGGAGTCGTCAGCCGTTATTCCGAAGAACTGGAGCAGGTACAAAAACTGAAAAAGGAAATATTGGACAAAGCCATACAACAGGCAGAAGAAATGTTGTCAAAAACAAATCGTGAAATCGAAAACACCATTCGTATCATAAAAGAAAGTCAGGCTGAAAAAGAGAAGACAAAAGAAGCCCGAAAAAAGTTGGAAGGTGTTAAGAACAAAATTCTTTCCATGCACGATCATGAGGATTCCATGCTGACAGCAAAATTACATCAACTGAAAGAGCAAAGGGAAAGAATACGGAATGAAAACAGGGAAAAACCTGAACCAAAAAAGAAAGTAAAAACAATCGGCGATGAATACAGGATTTCCGTGGGTGATGCAGTGAAGATCTTCGGACAGGATGCCATTGGAGAAGTCCTGGATGTCCACGGAAATACGCTTTTGGTTGCCTTTGGAAATATGATCACTACGTTGAAGGCAAGCCGGCTTGAAAAAGTAAGTGAAGCTGATCCCAGGGATTCATTACTGTCAGGAAGGGCAAGACAGGGATATGCAACCCATGTAATGGAGCGAAAACTCAATTTTAAAGCCGAGATCGATGTCAGGGGCAAACGTGGTGAGGAAGCCATCGACCTTGTACGCAATTTTGTTGATGAAGCCTTAGTAGTAGGAGCCCGGGAACTTAAAATACTGCACGGCAAAGGTAACGGCATTCTCAAACAAGTGATCCGCGAATACCTGCGTACCGTTGATATAGTAAAGTCATGCCATGATGAGCACGTGGAGCACGGAGGAGCAGGGATTACTGTGGTTTTGTTGGATTATTAATGCATACCGTGATGATAACCATCTATTCAAACACTATTACCAGCAGGCTGAATTATATCCTTCATCTTTTTTTCAATGACCTGCTCGGAATCGCATTTGAATTGACCAGCGACAAGGAAAAATTCCATCAGCGCACCGGACCGAAAATCAGTTATGCAGCTGAAAGATCGGGCGATGAAATTTTGATCTGTCCCACCGGACTGGTATTTGAAAATAACATAAAACCCCAGCAACTCGAGATAGCAGAATGGGAAGGCATGAAGATTTATTATCCGACATCTTCCTCGGCTGATATACCTTTTGATATTTTTTCAGCCTCTTTCCTGATGGTTTCCAGGTATAAAGAATACCTGCCCTACAGAACGGGAGAGATAAATCGCTTTGAAGCAACTGAAAGCCTTGCTTTCCGGCATGGATTTCTGGAAGAACCCGTGATTAACCAGTGGTCGCAAAAATTAAAAGCAATCCTTCAGCAACGATACCCCGCCCTTTCATTTCCAGTGAAACATTTTCAGTTCATCTCAACCATTGACATTGATAATGCCTACGCATTCAAACATAAGAGCTTTTTCCGCACTTCCGGTGCGTTGGTGCAATCCCTGCTGAACCGCGATATAAATAATTTCCTGGCGCGTATTGCCACATTGCTGGGGCACGATGAAGATCCCTATAATACTTATGGCTATATCGACCAGATTGAAAAAAAATACGGCTTTACTTCACTGTTTTTTTTCCTTGTGGGCAATTACAACCGCTATGACACCAATATCAATATCCGGAACCTGGCATTCCGGAAACTGATAAAAAATATTGCTGCAGATCATCTCATTGGCATTCACCCTTCAACATCTTCCAATAAAAATATTTCCATATTGCAAAAGGAGATCAGCCGGCTGGCAAGAGTACTTGAAGGCCCTGTAATCAGGAGCCGCCAGCATTTTCTTATTATTGAACTGCCCACAACCTACCTGCGGCTTTTAGAAACAGGGATTCGTGAGGACTATTCCATGGGTTATGCCTCACATCCAGGTTTCAGGGCTGGCATATGCACGCCTTTCCGGTTTTACAACCTGCTCGAAGAAAAAGAAACCGACCTGGTTATTTATCCTTTCCAGGTCATGGATGTCTCCCTGCGGCAATATATGAGGCTGAATCCCGATGAAGCCATTAAGAAAACGAAAGAACTGATGGAAAAGGTAAAAAAGGTAAACGGTACCTTTGTTACCTTATGGCATAACGAATCACTATCAGATAAGGGAGTCTGGAAGGGATGGAGAAGGGTGTTTGAAGAAGTGATCCGGATGGGGAAGGAAGAAGGGACGAGTGAGAGAAAAGAGGGTAAACAGTAATCAGAAACCGGTGATCGGTAATATAGAGGTTGGGCGATGAGGTTGGAAACCCTGCAAGCGGTGTGCGTCTGCCTTGCGCGTTGAAACCCTGGCAGCGTTAGGGCGGCAATTCATTCGGCAGCTGGTTTGGAAACAGTAAAATTTAACCGGTAATCAGTGCTTATGGAAATTGGGGCAGGTGCGAGAAAAGATAGGCGGTACAACGTGATGAAAACCATCAAATTTTCAAACTTTCAAACTTTCAAATTTTCAAACTTTCAAACTTTCAAACTTTCAAACTTTCAAATTTTCAAACTTTCAAACTTTCAAACTTTCAAACTTTCAAATTTTCAAACTATCTTACCATGTTTTTTTATATTAAATGATCCGTTATTGCCCACATCACGAAATCAGCCGGTTAAAATGGGATGCATGTATTGAACTTGCCTCCCCCAGCCTGCCGTATGCCTTTTCCTGGTATCTCGACATCGTGAGCCCGGGCTGGGATGGTATGATCGCCGGTGACTACGAAGCTGTGATGCCGCTGACTTTTAAAAGAAAATGGTTCGTCACTTACATCCGGAAACCATACTTTGTCCAGCAACTGGGAATTTTCAGTCAGGTAACTTTAAGCGACTCTGTAATTCAAAGCTTCATAGAGCAAATCCCTGAAAAATTCCATTACATACATACCAACCTGAATGAATTAAATAGAATCGGGGATAACTTTACTGCGTCGAACAACATCAATCACCTCATACATATCGACAGGGATTACCCGGAAATATACAAGAACTACAGCAGGAATTGCCGGCGAAACATTAAGAAAGCCATGGATGCAGGATTATACTTAAACTCAGGCATGAACATTCCTGCGTTTGTGAAATTTGTTTTTGATAACCTGGGACAGCACATACCAAAACTCGACAGAGGACAAAGCATTATGCTCGAAAAGCTAATTGCTGCTGCACAACAGAGACTGGCAGTGCAACTGACGGGTGTGTATACACCGCAGCATGAGCTATGTGCTGCAGGCTTTTTCATGCAAACCCGTGATCGACAGGTTTTCTCAGTTTGCGCATCCAGTGAAAAGGGTAAGAAATATGATGCCATGTACCTGCTGGTGAACGATCAGATTCATAAATCATCAGGATTTACAAAATGGTTTGATTTTTCAGGTTCTAATATTCCGGGAATTGCTTATTTCAATCAGTCGTTTGGAGCACAGGCAATGAGCTACCCTACCCTGCATTTAAATCGTATGCCTTTCTTCCTGCGTTTGGTAAAACCATAGATGCATGCTGAAATCTATTATATACAATCGTTTTAATTTCCTGCCATCCATTCTTCCTCTGAAATCCATGATCAGCCTTACCGGACAGCGACTGATAATGGTAGTCTATCATACGGTTTGTGATAAAGCACCCGTCCATATCAAGCATCTGTATCAGCCAAGGTCGTTAAGTACGTTCACCGATGATATGAAATTTCTCCTGCGGTACTATGAGCCCATTGGTCTGTCGCGCTTAAAAGACCGTGTTCTGAAAAATGAAAAAACAACAAAAAACCAGTTCTTTGTTTCCTTTGATGACGGATTAAGTGAATTTTATTCCTGTGCTGCACCTTTGTTAAAAAGACTGGGTATTCCGGCGACCTGTTTTCTCAATACGGCTTTTATCGATAACAAAGACATGTTCTATCGGTACAAGATCAGTGTGCTGATTGAAGAAATTCAGAAACATAAGGACAATCCGGATTTCTGGAAAGAGTTTCATGCACTTAAGGACAGCTATGGTATTCCTCAGGGATATTACCGTACTGTGCTGCTGAACCTTGATCACACCAGTATATCATTCATCCATGAAGCGGCAAAACTTGCCGGGCTTGATTTTCAAGAATACCTGAAAACCAATAAACCTTATATGACCGCGACTCAGATCAGCGAGTTAATTCAGCAAGGATTTACATTCGGAGGACACAGCATTGATCACCCGGGTTTCAAGCTCCTGGATGATAAGGAAAAAATCAGACAGGCCGTACAGAGTATACGTGAAGTCAGTGAGCGTTTCAACCTGAATTACAGAACATTTGCTTTCCCGTTCACCGATCATGGCATTAGCAAAGCTTTTTTTAATGCCCTCTACGCGGAATATCCGATCGATCTCTCTTTCGGCACCGCAGGTCTTAAACAGGATATTGTTCGTCGTAACCTCCAGCGGATTCCCATTGAGGAATACGGCCTCTCCGCCGAAAAAAGACTTAAGACAGATTATTTCTACTATATGTTGAAAGGAATGACAGGTAAAAATATCATTAAAAGATAACATAGTCCGCCAGAGTCAAAAACCTGACCTTGAGAAAGTTCTATACATCAGCTTTTTCATCAGTTATGCCGCTATACTCTTATGTAACTAGATTATAGAATACACTATATCAATTACTTAAGAACCAAGAGCCAAGAATCAAGATAAAAACAATATAACCT
>JAFGKY010000091.1 GCA_016928305.1 Bacteroidales bacterium | reverse complement strand
TCCCCTCTCCTTGGGAGAGGGGCCGGGGGAGAGGCTCATTCTTCATATTCCTCTACCTGGGTTCCCGAACTTGCATTGATATTCTTTTCTGATGGTTGCCCCTTATAGGAAATATAAGCTCCTGAAGAGGCCTGGGCATTGAGTTCACTTTCGACGTTAATCTTAGCCTTTCCACCCGATGTGGCTTTTATATTGACGGTTTCGCTTTCAAGATTATATGCTGAGACAGTGGAATAGGTGGTAACGACAATATCGTGCCGGGTGGCATAACCTTCGGCTGACAGCATTCCACCTCCCGCCACATGGCTTTTCAGGTACTTCAGGTCAGCATCGAGGTAAAGCACTCCGCCTTTCACGATGACGCTGAGTGAATCGGCTTTAAAAAGCGAAGTTGTGGTGGCTTCGGCCATGTTGGCTATTTCCATTTCGCTAAGTTCACGGAATTTCAGTTTGACCATCACTTTGTTCTTATCAAACGGAGAACCGGCCTTTCCGATTTTCAGGGTGTTGTTTTCGATTGTGGTTTGAATCGCTGAAGGATCAATACCTTGGGCATTAATCGTGACCGATTCATGGTCGGCTTTGATCAGGTCGACGGTTATCTTATCTGCCACATAGAGTCGGGAGAAAGGTGGAAGACTGCGCGTGACCGTTTCCTGGGCGGAACCGGTAAACGCATTAATAAGCAGGGGTAAGGTGAAAACCATTAGTTTTTTCATAAAACAGTATTTAAGCTATAAACGTACAACCGTTTTATTAACGGCAAATTGTATTAAAAATTATGTATTTTAACGTGAGTTTGATATAAAAAAGTAATATAACAATCTAATTAAGAATAGGTTATCTCTAAATAACAGACATTATTGATTTTCTAACTTTCTTTCCTTGGATGAAAGAAAGTTACAAAGAAAATCAAGCCAAAACGAATTTCAGCGCGCTCTGCTGCAATGCAAGAATTTTTTATGATGTAATCGCATAAACGGTCAATGTCATTCTCATAACTATTTGCTTTAATCTGCAATAAGGATTCTTGTATGTAATTCTTTGTTTCCGTTTATGCTAAATCCCGTTACGTTCCGCAAGCGGGACCATCATTGAAATTCCAAGCATTGCAGCATTCACAGCTAGCCCTATCTTCTCGTTTTGGCAGGCCCACGCACAATTTTCTATATTCAAATACCCAATAAAATATCATGTCGAACTCACTTTATCTAACCAATGGATTAGAAGGTATCTCTTCCTTTTTATTATGTGCAAACAGATTATGATTTTACCGGGATGATGTTGAAAGGCAAACTAAGCAATGACTGGAATACCTCACCCGCTTCAAGCAAGGCATCATCATCTTTTTCATACATCCAGTTAACGGTTATGATTTTCTTTCCCTGATATTTATTTTGCAGGTTTTTTAAAATGTGAAACAACCATTTCGAAGAGCTGGTGTTCAGGTATTCAAACCTGAAATCGAGGGTGATATACGTTTTAAAATCATTAATGCATTCTTCAAGCAGGTTAATGAACTCTTCATAAAAGAGAGAAGGGTCTTCGAGCCGTGAATGGCCTGTAATGGCTATTCTTTTTTCCTCGGCAAAGACTCTGACACGAGGTGTATGCAGGGTTTCCCGGATTCCTGAAATCATGGTAGTCTTGAAAAAAAACTGCCTAAAATTAAGCAAATTCATACCCCCGGGTTGTTGAAAAGTTTATGAGTTATTAACTACTTTCTTCAGATTGGTTAATGCCCTGTTTTTTTATCCTTACTGCATCAGGCGGCAACCAGGTTAAACCGGACACCGCCACGGACGGCATACCGCATGCCTACCATCTGCATAAGGGAATCCTCAACAGAATAATACCAGTTGATGATCAGCTTGTTATTATCTTTACCCAGCAGAAACAGCTGCTGTAAAACAAATTCAATACCTTCCATGGAATCCTCATCGAGATAATCCAGTTTCATATTGACCACGCGGGTTTTGTGTTCTCCCAGGTTAAAGGCATGGATCCACCGGGCAAGACAGCGATAGAAATCGAACGGACTCCGGAATGATGAAACACCTGATATTTCCATTGTTCCTGACTTTTCATCGAGCCAGACCCGGGGTGAATTGTTACTTTCTTCAATGTGAAAAATTCTCATACTGTTTATTGGAATTGGTTTCTAAATTAACGTATACGCCGTTTTAAATCAATGGTTCGATTATGATTTGCATTATTATCAACAGGTGATTTGCATCATTGTATATGTAATATGTTAATTATGAATCTATTATTGTAATGTTTCGTGAATAATTAACACGGATGCATTACCTTTGGAAGATCGAAGAAGGAAGAAGGAAGATCGAAGAAAGTGAAAAACGAAAAACGAAAAGTGAAAAGTTGGGGGAGGTTGTAGGTTATGAGTGTTGGGGAGAGTTCTCCCCTTTAAGGGAGTCAGAGGGGTAGCGAAGGGAGTGAACAGTGAACAGTGAAAAACGAAAAACGAAAAACGAAAAGTTGGGGGAGGTTGTAGGTTATGAGTGTTGGGGAGAGTTCTCCCCTTTAGGGGAGTCAGAGGGGTAGCGAAGGGAGTGAACAGTGAACAGTGAAAAACGAAAAGTGAAATCTACCTTTGCTGAAGCTGCGGCGGATAAAAGTGAAAAGTGAATTATAAAAATGTGAAAAGGAGAACCTTAAGTCAACAAAAATAAGTGTGATCCGGAGGTTGTGTATATTATTATTCTTGTTTTTAGCGACTTTGCTTCAGGCTCAGCAGGAGAGGAACAATGTGATGATGCCGGGGGTGAGGGGGCATTATGGGTTCATTATTCCGCATTCTGAACGTGTTCGTGAAATCTCGGGATCGAATCCCTGGGGTATTGAGGCTGAATTAGCCTGGTTGTTAATGGGGGAGAACACCTGGAGGTATTGTTCGTGTTATCCGAGGGCAGGGTTGTCATTTTTCTTTATCAGTTTTGACAATCCTGAAATCCTGGGAAATTCGTATTCGCTTTATGGTTTTATCGAGCCCCTTATAGGCGCTGCCGGTCGTGTTTACGGTTCCGTAAGGTTTGGCATTGGTCCGACCTACCTGGACAATGTATATGATTCGATTGATAATCCGTTGAATAAATCGTACAGTTCACCCCTAAGTTTTGTTGTATTGTTGAATGCGGGGATCAATTACCGCATCAATGAAAAATTCAATATCTGTCTTTTCGGATCGTTCAATCATATTTCCAATGGAGGGATTCAACATCCCAATGCCGGAATCAACTATCCGACTCTTGGTTTAGGTGTCGACTACCGGATTAATCCGTTGCCTTTTGAGCACCGGATAAAGGATAGATCATTGCAACTGGTTCCTTACAAGGGTCGGCTGGACGTATCGTTATTTGCCACCGGGAAGTCCGATATCAGCGGAGAAGGGCGTTATCTGGTTATGGGTATGTTAACCAGCTACACGCGGGTTATTGGACGAATTAGCGGGTTGATGCTGGGTATGGAGTTTACTGCCGATTTTGCCGACAAGCACGAAATGGAAAGAAAAGCCCTGGAAAACGGAACGGAAACCGTCGACCATAAATACATTGCTGCCTTACTGGGGCATGACCTGTTGCTGGGCAGGTTCACCTTTCAGATACAGGTCGGGGCTTATCTGTATTCTCCCTATAAACGGAGGAATGCGGTTTATCAGCGGTACGGACTTTCCTTTTATCTGTATAAGTCGCTTTATATCGGCATCGATCTGAAGGCGCACCTTTACACGGCTGATTTTCTGGATATGCGACTGGGTTATTCTTTCTAAAAGGTGTACTTGATCGAAAGGGCTTTTTCGAGTGACTCCCTGCATATTTCGTCCTTGATGAGGTAAGTTCTTGCTCCGGCTTCGATCATTTGCACCATGAAATTCATTTCTGAATGAAAGGATACAGCAATGACAATAAGATTGCGGTACATCCGGGTTGCCTGACGCGTTGCTTCCACCCCGTTCATCACCGGCATATTGATATCCATAAAAACAAGATCAAACACTTTCTTTTTTAACATGGCCAGGCATTCAGCACCGTTACAGGCTTCACCAATGCTTTCAATGCGATCTTCAAAAAGATCAGTAATCATATATTTCAACGCATTGGTAAAATGCGGATTGTCATCAACAATAAGGATCTTCAACTTCTTCATGACGGACCTCGATAATAACGTAATAAACGACAGGTAATACTACCTTCCGCGCCATTACCTGTATGTGCAATGAAAAAAGCGTAGACAATCAGGACTCGTGATAAAAGGTCTTTAAAAAAAGACGGGAAGCCGGATAAATCCGACCCCCCGCTTCCTACCTAAATCCAACCAAACCCTAAAACTATATAAACTCGTAAACGAGATTTATTTACCCGTTTGTATGATATAAGCGACAATGGTTCAGAGAATCCGGTGTCTTATATCAAAAAACCAAAAACTCCATATACAAATATATAATTGTTTTTAAATTATGCATAACCTATAACTACTTATTTTTTTAAGAATTAATACTCAAATCCATTTGGGTATTTACCGACGTTTTGGCAATTAGTAAATTAATTCAAAATGAGCAACTTGGATCAGATAGTGATGAGGTGATTTTTTATGGCAAAAACAACCAGGCTGATGGAATTTTTTGAATCGGTTTTGGTCAGCAGGTTGGCACGGTGTCTTTCAACAGTTCGCTGGCTGATACACAGCTTATCGGAAATCTGTTGATTGGAAAAGCCTTTGATGATAAGAGAAAGGACATCTTTTTCACGACGTGTAAGCAATATTTTGCTTTGAGAGGTTTTATTTTTAATGATGGATAACAACAATTCCTGTGTAAAATGTGTACCGCCAGCAAGCACTTTGAGGATGGCCTGGTATAGTTCCTCGTTATCGACATCCTTAAGCACAAATCCTTTAACGCCCAGTTCGATCATGGAATTATAGTATTCTGATTCGTCATACATTGACAGTACAAGGATTTTAAGACCGGGATATTTTTCAAGTGCCAGGCGTGTTGCTTCGACGCCGTTCATGACAGGCATTCCGATATCCATAAGTACAACATCGGGACTGGCATAATCGAGCAATTGCAGGAATTCTTTACCATTGGATGCCTCAGCCACGACTTCCATGTCTTCTCTTTCATTCAGAATAAATTTCAGTCCATTTCTGAATAACTGGTGATCGTCAACAAGAAACAGACTTGCTTTTTGCATACGTATAAAGTTTTAATCGGTTTTAAAATTAAACAGAAAAACAAGGTAAAAGTTATTTTCGTTTCCCATTATTTATTTTTATCAACAGTTACTTTACATTCGAAACCCATGCCCCCGCCGGGGACGTTAAAAAATTTGTAGACACCGTTCAGCGATTGTGCCCGGCTGATGATATTGGAGATGCCCATGCCGACGGGCTCTTTGTTTAAAAAGTGTTCTGCCGGCAGTCCCTTGCCATTATCGGTATACAACAGCCTCAGGATTCCCCTGACATATTTGAGGTTAATTTTTATTGAGGTTCCCTGCGAATGCTTCAGGGTATTGTTGATCAGTTCCTTGATTATCCGGTAAACAGAGGTTTCCACAAGTTCGTGAAATCGCTTGCTACCGAGATTCGTATCGAAGCTAACCGTATAAATCTGGGATATACGGTTAATAAATGAATCGACTGCGGCATTCAGTCCGTAATTTGACAGAATATGCGGACTAAGGTCAAATGAGATTTCCTTGGTGCTCTGTATGGCTTCTTTCATTATGTCTTTAAGTTGCTTAAGGATGAAAAGTTGTTTTTTCTTAGTATGTGCAGTTTCAAGTGAATGGATATACATTTTGATGCTGGAAAGCAATGGCCCGATCTCATCGTGCAGGTTTTTGGCAAAATTTTCCCGTTCCTTTTCCTCGGTCATGATGATGGTATCGATGATTTTTTTGTCGAATTGTTTACGCTCCGTGATATCCCTGATGATGGACAGCAAAGCTGTTTCTCCATCGTAATCGATCAATTTGCTGTGTATTTCAACAAATATGGCGGAATTATCCTTGTTCATAATTTCGACTTCATGGGAAGGTACATCGATTCCGTTAAAAGCATCACGAATTTTTTCATAGATAAAAGGGAGAATATTTTTTGGAAGAACATCCGTTGGAGTCATATTAGCAACTTCTTCTTCGGTGAGGCCGGTTCTTTGCAGGAAGGTTTCATTTGCCATCCGGAAATGGTAATCCTGACCCAGTATTAAAATACCGTCGCTGCTGCTGTTAAATATATTGCGGAATTTAGCCTCGCTGTCTTTAAGGGCCTTTTCCACGGCTTTCCGGTTGGTGATATCCCTGACGATGGCCTGCAGGTATTGGACGCCCGATAATTCGATACGGTTAAGCGAAACTTCGGCATCGAACAGTGAACCGTCAAACCGGATGTGTTTCCATTCAAAGAACTGGGGAACACCGCTGTAAGCCAGATAAATTTTTTCCGTGGCTTTTTCCTGGGAAAGACAACCGTCAGGCTGATATTCCGGTGAAAACCTGTAAGGTGCTTCACCCAGTATCTGGTCACGGGTGCATCTGAACATTTTAAGTATGGAAGTATTGCAATCGACAAAGCGGTCTTCAAGCATCATAAAAATGCCATCCATGGCTGTTTCGAAAATGATCCTGAACTTTTCCTCACTTTCCATGAGTTTTTTTTCTGATTTCTTTCGCTCGGACACATCACGGCATGTTATAATAATGCCGTTAATGGCCTTATGATCGAGCATATTATTCGCCAGGGCTTCTATATCAACGTAATGACCATCTGCATGCCGGGCACGGAATCCTGTGGGAAGAAAATCGTTGGCTTTTAGCAATACTTCATCAAAGTCTTTAAGAACCACCGGTATATCATCGGGATGGATAAAATCAAGACCGCATTTGCCCAGCAGAAATCCCGGTTCATAGCCCATAACCTTTGAGGAAGAGGGAGATTCATAACTTATCACCATATGGCCATCGACGATCCAGATGATATCCGTAAGGTGCTGCAGGATACTGCGAAATCTTTCTTCACTTTTTAGCAATGCTTCCTGGGCCTGTTTACGATCGGTTATATCGCGTATTACAGCCAGAAGCCTTTTTTCACCTTCGACTTCCATAATTTTTGCTGATAATTCGATCCAGAAACGCTCTTTGCTTTTCTTTCGGGCAATCCATTCAACCAACGCAGAACCGTCCTCGGATGTCTTCCGGATCAAATCCAGTATCCTTTCCGGATTATGATCCGACAGGTCAGCACTCAGATCCTCCAGGGGGAAATGCAACGCTTCTTCATAGGTGTATCCAAACAGGTTTATCAATGCATGGTTAACATCGGTGATTTGTTTTGTGGCATCGTCATAAATTAATATGGCTTCGTTGGTAGCATTAAAAATCTCGCGGTAATTCTGTTCGCTTTGCATTAAAGCTTTTTCGGCATTTTTCCGCTGGATGGCATTGATAAAGATTTCACTTACCACCTTCAGCATGGGGCCGTCATCTTCATGCCAGCTGTAATCGGGTACAGAAGAAATCAGGCCCATCATCCCCGTCAGGTTTTCCTGGTAATAGATCGGTTTGATGATAAAACTCTCTGCTCCGAGGGCTGTATTTATCCATCTTTCAGCCTCTTTAGAAGGTAAATGTTTTTTTGAAGGGATAACTAACATTCCGTTTTTTTTCAGGTTGTCGAGCACCCATTGGATCTCAAGCAAGGGAAGATTTATATGATCAGACCGCTTTGCCTGTACCTTTTGGTTATGCCAGAAATGGGTAAGGCTTGAGGTGTTATGTGTATAGGAAAACAGGTGTAAAAAACCGGCATCAGAACCGGTTGCCCCGCAAATTTCACCAAAGGCGGATTCAATGTTTTTATCGATGCTTTCCGGAGGCAGGTTAATAAACCGGGTTGAAATATGAGACACAAGCTGATCTAAACGGGTTTTGTATTGCAATTTTTTTTCGGCTATTTTCAGCTTGGAAATATTTCGCATGGTATGCCAGTAACCGGTTAATTTATTATCGTATACGATGCCGATAATGCTATTTTGATAATACCGGTGATTTTCGTCTCTTTCATCATAAGATGTTTCCATGTCAATGAGCCGGTATCCCGACCGGATGAAGTATTCACCAAACATAATCGCCCGTGTATTTCTTGAATCCGGAAGGATTAATTCAGTCAATGGCTTGCCTATATAGTCATCGGCATTTTTAATGCCTCTTAGCTTCATGAGCATATTATTCATATCACCACAGAAGCTATGGTTCATTAAATAATGCAACTGTTCTTCAGGTGATAGTGATGTATCCATCGGAGGATCTACTTTGACATAAAGAATAACATCCGTTGTCAGATCAACGAAATTTTTATAACGGTATTCGCTGGTTTTTAATTTTTCTTCCATGATCTTCCGTGGCGTGATATCCCTTACCATTGATAAAATGAATGTTTCTCCGCCAATAACGACGCGCTTGTGATGAATCTCAGTCCAGAATAACTCTCCGGTTCTTTTACGGGCATGCCATTCAAAAAAGCATTCTCCTTCCTTTACTGCTTTTGTAAAATACATGATAGCATTTTTCTTATCATAAGGAGGAATTCCTGAGCTGAAACCATCCGGTACCTTATGGATGATTTCTTCACGTCGGCTATTGACCATTGACAGCATGGCATCGTTAACATCTATTACCTTCCCTTCTTTTATATCCTGGATAAAAATGCCTTCTGTAAAAGCATTAAAAATATCACGATAAATTGAATCTGAATTCATTAGGACAAGCAAGTTATCTTCTTTCAAGACTTTTTTACGGCTCATGGATATTTTTGGTCTCCGGCCTTTTATTTCCCGATGAGCATTATTTTGAGCAGATGTCATAATCGTATTCCTTCTTGTTTACTTTCATCAGTGACTTTTGAAATAAAGATATCAAAAAAATGCCAGACCATAGAATCAAGATAAAAGATAACAGATCAAAGAAAAAAGGCCAATAGATTATTTGTCAGTAAAGGATAGTAAAACCCAGCTGGGTTTGGTTTACCTTAGCTTCCGGAACCAAATACCATCATCGCATAAAATGGCCGGTGTCTATATACATATTCCTTTTTGCCGTAAGATTTGTCATTATTGTGATTTTTACAGGGTGACAGCGGTTGCTGATGCCCCTGTATATGTCCGCGCATTGATAAAAGAGATGGAACTTCGCGCAGATTACCTTGAAGGAGAACCTGTTGAGACAATCTATTTTGGCGGAGGCACACCCACGGTAATGGATGCCCTATGGCTGAAAGAATTGTTGCAGGCGATTTCGGAGTATCATATTGTGGCTGATAATTGCGAGATAACCCTTGAAGCAAATCCCGATGACCTGACAGACGACTACCTGAGATCCATCCGGAAGTCAACTCCTGTTAACCGGCTGAGCATTGGAATACAGTCTTTTCATAACCACGAACTGCAGCTGATGAACCGCAGGCACACCGCGGAAGAAGCTTATGATTGTATCGAAAGGGCGTACCGGCATGGCTTCACAAACATCAGTGCCGATCTGATATACGGCATGCCGGGTTCAACAACAGACGGATTACACGACAACCTCGATCGTATGTTTGCCTTGGATATCCAGCACCTGTCAGCGTATCATATTACCATAGAGCCGAAGACGGAATTTTACAGAATGGTGGAAAAAGGTATGCTGATACCCGTTACCGAAGAGGAGAGCCTGGCACAGTTCAGGACTCTTATCGAACGGTTGCGGCAGCGGGGATTTATCCACTATGAATTATCCAATTGGGCCAGGGAGGGGTATTTCTCAAAGCATAATACAAATTACTGGAAGAGGAAGTTGTATCTGGGCCTCGGTCCTTCATCGCATTCCTATAACAGGATTTCAAGGCAATGGAATGTGTCAGATATCACGATATATATGAAAGCTCTCGAGACAGGATTTCTTCCGTTTGAAAAGGAGAATCTTGATCCGGTCAAACGATTTAATGAACACCTTCTGACCTTGTTACGGACTATGTGGGGCGTTGATCTGAAAGAGATCGGGGAGACCTATGGTGCAGAAGTATCGGAAAGACTATTAAAAAGCAGTGAAAAATATGTGCGTTCCGGTCACATACAGCTGAATGGTGAAACAATAATGCTTACCGATGAAGGATATTTTATTTCGGATGCCATTGTGCGGAATCTTATGATGGATGATTAGTGGTCAGTCGTCAGTGGCAGTGGACAGGCGGGGGCAGCCGATCAGACAATAAAAAAAGGGATGGCTGCCAGCGGCAGCAATCCCTTTTTTTTTATATCATGGAATAATTATTTCAGGGTAAAGGGAGCCGAACCTATTTCATAACCTTCGGCATATAATATAGCTGTATAGCTACCCGGGATAAGTTCTTCCGTTTTATCCCAGAAGATCTTCACGTCGATATCCTTATTTTCATATTCTATTTCGCGCTTGGCAGAATATACAATATTTTCACCGTTGTAAGTGAACATGTCACCGGAAGTGTTTGCGAGTGCCACGTTATCGGGGTTTATAAGCCTGATGTATATAACTTTCTGGCCGGCTTCAGACACAGCGTTTTCACGAATGGTAAAGCCGACAGCAATCTTGGCTATTTTCTTAACCTTGTTGTTCAACCTGTCGCTTTTGTTTAAAGGTTCAACTGTTATGCTTTTTGCAGACAGCACCCGGGCAAGCTGGACCTGTGTGCCGAGCAGTTCTTTCTCTTTACCGAGTTCAATATTCTGTGTCTCTGCGGCTGTAAGCTGCTGACGAACCTGTATATTTTCTTCGGTAAGCAACCGGTTGCGTGTGTTCAGTGAATCGATCTGAACAATATAGCTTCGCATCACTTTTCGCAATGTTTCGAGCTCTTCCCGGTATTTTCTGATCTTTTCAGCATCACTGACCTGTAATCTCAGCAATCGCTTAATTTTATTCTGTTCGCCAGTAAGAAGGGTATTAATGCTGTCGTTCTCGGTTTTGAGTGAATCATATTCAACGACCATATCACGTAATTGCTTTTCGAGATCACTTTTGATGTCCTCAAGGATTTCCTTTTCGGCAGAAGTGCTCTTCAGCTTTTGCGTTTCGGTATAGTATTTATACCCTAAGAAGGCGACAGCGATAGCCAAAAAAACTACCAGCAGGATCAATACAACCGGGGTCTTTTTTTCAGGATTCGAATAGGAGTTTGTAGTAGTTTCCATAATTGTTTAAGATTTCTTTTGTTATGAATGCAAATATATAATATATCACTTGAATGGATAGTATATGCCGGGGAATTTCTTTTTTGGAGTAAGTATAAGAAGGTAACCGGTAATCGGTGTTCGGTAATCGGTTGTTTTGGTGTAAATGGTATCGCATGGCTTACAATGACGTTCATAATTAACTAAATGAATATTAATATAATATGAATTTCGAACAAGGAACGCCGAATTAAGAATTACGAAGATAATATGTACTATGTCTTATCTTCAACGCTCGGCGTTCGTAATTCCTTGTTCGATGTTCCTATTCGTCAATCCTATTTTTTTTGTTTACAGGATGGGGACTCGTAGTGACTCACGGCCCGGTTGTTGCATCAATAACCTGCAAAGTTGGCATTCTCTCATACAGAAGCGTTCACTTGGGAAAAAATGAGAAAGATTTATGTTAAAAAAATTTTTTCTTAAATGAACAATGCTATTCCCTGTTAGTCCATGCGGCGTTCAGGTAATAGGTTCCGCTCAGTACAATAGTTGTATCGGGTAATCCCTCAGGATAATCGAGGATCTCAACCCGGTCATTAACGGTAATGCCAGTGCGGATAACAACTCGTTGAAAACCAACAGATGTCTGTACAAAAACTGCATGTTCATCGTCATCAGCAACGACGGCTGTAACAGGAAGTGTAAGACCTGGATGTTCAGCCGTGCTGATAAAAGCCTTCACATACATACCGGGTTTGAAAACAGGCAGGATATTCGTTATATAGGCATATACGTTGAAAGCGTTATTTGACTCATCTATTTTTGGAGAAACGGCTTTCACCCTGGCTTTATATCTTTCCCTGTGGTTGTTGACCAGGGAGAACGCAACGGGCTGGTCTTTGCTGACCAGGTGAATATCTTTTTCATAGATCAATAAATGCAGGTAAAGATTGGTTTTGTTGATGATCTCACATATCCTTTGCTCCGGGCCGACATATTTACCGATGTTTAAATCGATTTTTGATATATGGCCTGAAATCGGAGCTTTAATGCTCACGGTTGATGAGATATTATCAATGGTCAGGCTGTCGGCTTTGATGCCAAGCAACTCTAAACGGCTTTTAAGGGCGAACATTTTAACCTCCGTTGACCTGAAACTCGCTTGTGCCTGTTGCATGGCCTTCACCGATGCTGCATTTTCCACGGTCAGTTCTCCCTGTCTTTTAAAATCTTCTTTGTAATATTCCCACTGGCTTTCAGCCTCGAGAAACTCCTGCTGGATTGTGACATAATCGGGGTGTTCAAGAACGGCAATGCATTGTCCGGCAGATACATAATCACCGGGGTAAAAAGGGCAGCTTTTTACCAGACCCCCAACGCAAACGGTCACATCGGCTATATTTTCGGGCGGTGCTTCTATTTTTCCGCTGCATTCGAGGATGACACCCATATTGCGTTCTTCTATTTTCCCGGTTACAATACCTGCCATTTCAATCTGCTCAGGGGAGAGCTTCAACAAGCCGGGAGCCATCACGGTATCCCCGTTGGGAGGAATGCTTCCCTTGTCTTTCTGATGATTGCATGCTATACCTGTAATTACAAAGGACAACACGGTGATGGCAGCTGGTAAATGATTTTTAATATGCATAGAATTCAAGTTGAATAGCTGTTTGATTATAGTTGTTCAGGGTTTCGAGATATCCGGTTTTAATGGCAATGGCCTGTGAAAGGGTTTGAACATACTCGAGGTAGTCGATGTTTTCTTTTTCAAATTGAAGCCCGGCATTGCGAATGATCTCATTGGCCTGTTCAAGACCATATTGATTATAATACTGCAGCTGACGGAAATATTTTGTCAATTCAGCCAGCAGGTTTTCGATGGCCATAGCGCTTGAAAAAGCCATTTGTTCCAGGTAGTTTTTAGCTATCTCTTCTTCTATTTTTGCCTCCTTTATTTTTGAGGCCTGGCCAAAGGCCAGTATCGGAAGGGTAAATCCGACCTGCCATCCTGACAATCCTTTCAGGGGATAGATATCCTGATAAAAATAGCCGGCAAAAAGCCCGGGGCAGAGCTTTGACCGTTCAGTTTTAAGGGTTGCTGACATAAGCCCGGCTTTTTTCTGGTACAAGGATGCGATGATGGCATTGCTATACGCTGCCGTATCGTATGGTTTATCGATTTGAAACATGGGGATGAATGCAGCCGGAGGAATCAGGTCTTCCGCACTAACCATGAGTTCTTTCAACTTGTTCTCAGCGATCATGACTTCATCGGAAAGTACACTGACTTTGTTCTGAACTTCTGCAGCGCGG
Source organism: Bacteroidales bacterium (assembly GCA_016928305.1). Taxonomy (GTDB): domain Bacteria; phylum Bacteroidota; class Bacteroidia; order Bacteroidales; family UBA10428; genus UBA5072. The sequence continues at coordinate 9,406 of JAFGKY010000091.1, read as the reverse complement.
GCTGATACCATAATTTTCTCGAGTTCGCCAAATTCACCCAGGTGATAGCGCAGATCGGCAATCCGTTCCACATCACCAAATAACAATGACTCTTCCTTTGCCAGACGATGTTTTTCATGCATAAACCACCAGAAGAAATAGGCTGATTTAACGCGTGCCGTGAGTGATCTTTTGCTGATTTCAAGGTCAGCCAGACTGGCTTCTTCCTGTTTCTTTGCTATACCGCACTGACGGATGCGGGTGAGCAGGGAGCCGAAATGCTGGTTGATTTGAATATAGCGGTCGTTTTCGGTTGAGTTAATCTGGCCATACTGATAGGTAAATTCCAGCGGATCGAAATCCCATGCGCTCATTTTCATCGTTCGTGCTTTAATCACTTTTAATTCCGCATTCCTGATTTCAGGGTTGTTTTTTATGGCTATTGACACGGCGTCGCCGGGGGTGAGCGCTACTCCGGTTTTCTCCTGGGCGTCAGCCAGTGCAGGAAGAAGCAGCAACAGGAGCATGGCAAAGGGAAGCTTTTTACGCTTTCTCCTAAAAATGATTTTTCGTTCAGAAGGATTGTTTATCAGTGTATATAAGATAGGAAGTATGATGAGGGTGAGCATGGTGGATGTTATGATACCGCCAATAACAACCGTGGCCAGGGGTCGCTGCACTTCAGCACCGGCCGATGAGGAAATGGCCATTGGCAGAAATCCCAGGATATCTGTTGTGGCTGTCATCATAACAGGACGAAGCCTTGTACATGCCCCTTTAATGACGATATAGTTGATATGGGTGATGCCCTGGCTGATCATCTCGTTGTAGTATGAGAGGAGTACGATGCCGTTGAGCACGGCTACGCCGAACAGGGCGATAAAGCCTACACCGGCCGAGATGCTGAAAGGCAGTCCCCTGATCCATAATGCTGCAATACCTCCGACAGCCGAAAGCGGTACGGCGGTGAAGATCAGCAGGGCATAACGGATGGAGTTAAAGGTAAAGAAAAGCAGGATGAGGATCAGCAGCAGCGCAATCGGAACAGCAACTATGAGTCGTGCTTCGGCTTTTTTCAGGTTTTCAAACTGACCGCCATAGGTAATGTAATAGCCGGGTTTAAGCCTGAGTTTTGCATCGAGGATTTCACTTATCTCGTCAACAAGACTTTGTATATCGCGGTTGCGTACGTTGATGCCAACGGTAATTCTTCGACGGGTGTCGTCGCGGGCGATCTGAACCGGCCCGTTCACCGATCGGGTCTGCGCCACCTCGCTCAACGGGATGACGCTGCCATCGGGAAGCCGGGCTGTAAGACTTTCCAGGTCAAGGACTTTGCGGAATGCTGTGTCAAGCCTTATGACCAGGTCGAAATTGCGTTCACCTTTAAAAATCACACCGGCTTTTTCACCGGCATAGGCTGTGCGGATAATGGCATTCAGGTCAGCAATTCTCAACCCGTACCGTGTAATTCTTTCCCGGTTATAGGTTATAAACAGCTGTGGCAGTCCCGTGATCTGCTCGACCTTAACATCGGCAGCACCCGGCAAACCGGCGATGAGATCAGCAGCTTCGTTGCCAAGGGCATAAAGCTCGTCGAGGTCTTCTCCATAGATCTTAATGGCGATATCGGTTTTGACACCGGTCATCAGTTCGTTGAACCGAAGCTGAATAGGCTGGGTGAACTCAAAACTTGCCGCTGTGATTACGCTGAGCTTCTCTTTCATTTTATCGATGAGCTCTTCGCGGTTTTTAGCGCTCACCCACTCATTTTTATCTTTCAGCACGATCATGATATCGGCATCTTCAATGGCCATCGGGTCGGTCGGCACCTCTGCTGTCCCTATCTTTGAAATAACCTGTTCCACCTCGGGGAAATTGTCAATAAGTATTTTTTCGGCCCGGCTGGCTGTAAGGATGCTTTGAGAAAGGGAACTGCCGGTAGGGATGGTCATTTGCATGGCCAGATCGCCTTCTTCGAGCGTGGGAATAAACTCTCCGCCCAACCGGGTAAATGACCACACCGCCACGGTAAAGACGACAAGAGTGATAATAAGGACGGTGTATTTATTGGCGAGTGAGAACCTTAGCACAGGGTAATAGGACAGCTTCAGGAATTTTATGAACCTGTCGGAGAGAGTCTTTTTGCTTTTTATTTTTTTCTCGAGGAAAAGTGCTGTCATCATAGGAACATAAGTCATAGAAAGCAAAAAGGCTCCCAGCACAACAAACATAAAGGTCTGCGCCATAGGATGGAACATTTTTCCCTCGATGCCGGTAAGAGAAAGAACGGGGATGAAAACAATCAATATAATGATTACACCGAAAGAGGCTGATTGATAAATGCCAGCAGCAGATGAACGCACTTCTGCATCTATTTCAGTGGATGTAAGTGTTTTCCCGGCATTATTTTTATTCAGGTGGAAGAGGATGCTCTCCACAATAATGACTGCCCCGTCGAGTACAATACCGAAGTCAATGGCGCCCAGCGACATAAGATTGGCTGAGACGCCAAAGATGTGCATCATGATAAAGCCAAAGAGCATGGACAAAGGAATGACAGAGGCCACGATGAGGCCGGAACGAAAATGGCCCAACAGCAGTACCAGAATGAAGATTACGATCAGTCCGCCTTCAATAAGGTTTTTGGTAACGGTTGATGTTGTTCTTTTCACCAGCTCGGATCGGTCGAGATAGGGCTCGATGAAAATACCTTCGGGCAACGACTGCTGAATTTTTTTTACCCTGTCTTTTACCTCTTTGATAACCTTTGATGAATTGGCTCCTTTCAGCATCATGGTGATGCCGCCCACAGCCTCCCCTTTTCCGTTTTTTGTGAGTGCACCGAAACGTGGTGCAGATCCGAAGATTACTTTACCAATATGTTTTACCAGTACGGGATTACCATTATTACCCGTAATCACAATATTTTCAATATCTGTTACGGATTCAAGCAGACCGATGGCCCTGATATAGAAAGCATGAGGTGTTTTCTCGATGTAGCTTCCACCCGTATTTTCATTGCTTCCGGAGACCGCTTCAAACACATCGGTTATGGTAAGGTTAAGACTTTTCAATTTTTGGGGATCAACGGCTATCTCATATTGTTTGAGGAAACCTCCGAAACTTCCTATTTCGACGATACCCGGTATACCCGATAATTGCCTTTTTACGATCCAGTCCTGTATTTCCCTCATTTCCATGGCGTTGTATTTTCCTTCGTATCCCTTTTTGATGCCCAGGGTATACTGGTATATCTCACCGAGGCCGGTTGTTATAGGAAGCATCTGGGGTGAGCCCAGGCCTTCTTCGATATCGGAACGTGTCAGCCTGATCTGCTCATCTACAAGTTGCCGGGCGTCGAGTATAGGCACCTTTTCCTTAAATACGATGGTAACAACAGAAAGACCGTATCGTGAGATGCTTCGGATCTCAATGACATCGGTGATATTGGCCATGTTGATTTCAAGCGGATAGGTAATGAAACGTTCCACTTCCTGGGGTGACAGGGAAGGTGCGACGGTGACCACCTGCACCTGGTTGTTCGTGATATCCGGAACAGCATCGATAGGTATCTGCTGCATGGAATAAATACCGAAGCCGATAAGCACAAATACCAGAAAACCGATGATGGCTTTGTTGTTAACCGAGAAATTGATGATACGCTGGAACATAGAAATTTCCGTTATTAGGGATTGCATTCATCATCAGATAAAAGCATATAACAGTAATGAATGCGATGAATCACGGGTATGAAACCCCAAAGCAAGCTTCGGAAATTTTTTCCGCAGCAGATCTGCGGGGTATCACACCCTCCGCCTTCGGCGGGATTGTTTAACTTACAAATTTCAATACACTTCGTTTTTGAAATTTGAGTTTCACAAATAAAAGTAAGAAAAAAAGAGAAAATAAGGGGTATTTGATTGGAGAAAAGAGAGAGGAGAGGAGTAAACGGTAATTAGTAATCGGTAATTGGTAAATGGTAGTGGTGGTGGGTTGGTGCGGGAATTATATAAAGGCATTATATGGAAAGCCGGAATGGATTGTAGTTTACACCAACATCGTAAACATCCTCGTTTTCCTTTTTCTTGAGGAAACCGACAAGCATATAAGTGATGGGAGTAAAGAGAATCTCTACCGAGCATTTAAAAATGTAGTTGGAAAGAATGACTGCGGTCAGCACTGCTGTGGGGAGGGTTCCATAGAATGCGATGAGGCAGAAAATGATAGTATCAAGACCTTGTCCGATAAGTGTTGAACTAATGGTTCTGGCCCATAGGAACCTGCCGCGTGTCAGTATTTTCAGTTTTGACAAGGTAAAGGAATTGGAAAATTCACCGGCGAAATAAGCAATAAGGCTGGCGAGAACGATACGGGGTACAAATCCGAGTATGTTGGTAAAGGCTTCCTGGTGGGGCCAGTCTGCCGCCGGTGGCAGTAATTGCACAATATAAAAAATAACAGACATCAATATGGCAGTGGCAAAACCAAGCCAAATGACCCTTCGTGAACGCCTGTATCCGTATACTTCTGTAAGGATGTCGCCGAAGATATAGCTGAGGGGAAAGAGAATGGTACCTCCGTCGAAGGTGAATTTCCAGAGGCTGAGGATTTTTGTGGAAGCGATATTGGAAATCAAAAGCACAGCAACAAACAGTGCAACAAGGATATCGAAGTAACGATAATGTTTGATGGGGGGATTCTCGGTGGTCATTTTTTTATATTTTTGCACTGCAAAAATACGTTTTAAACTGGATAAGAAAAGCCGCATGGATATTTTTAAACACATGGCTGTGACGATCGGGAATTGCAGGCTGATACTTATTTTTCTGTTGCATGATCTGATTGCCGGTTTCTGTTCTGCTCAGCCGGACATTGATGAATTTCATGCCAACAGGGAATTTCATGAAAGTCCGGTATATGTATCTTCCAATCTGCCGATTGTTGTCATACAAACCGGAGGTCAGGCCATTCCTGATGATGTGAGAATTGAAGCCCGTATGGGAGTGATCAACAATAACGGCGGCCGTATTTATTTCAACGGAGCGTTTAATGAGTTTGACGGTAAGATCAGCATTGAAATTCGCGGATCTTCTTCTGCATGGTTATCCGATAAGAAAAGCTATTCATTGGAAACCCAAAATGACACCAATGGTAATCTGAACATACCCCTGTTGGGTCTTCCGGTTGAGAACGACTGGGTGCTGGTGGGTGAATATTCGGATAAAACCCTGATCAGGAATGCTCTTGCTTATGAAATCAGCAGGAGAATGGGTCGTTATGCGGGCCGGACAAGGTTTTGTGAATTGGTATTGAATGATGATTACCGGGGAGTATATATGCTTACTGAAAAGGTAAAGCGTGACAGGAACCGGCTGGATATTGCCACCCTCAATCCGGATGAGGTATCGGGGGATGACCTGACCGGGGGTTATATTATCCGCATTGACCGGCCGGATGAATACTGGATATCGCCTTATAAATCTCCCGGCACCGGTAAAAATGTACTGATATCGTATTACTATCCCAAGGGGATAACGATGCCGGAAGTACAAAAAGACTATATAAGGAACTATGTAACGCAATTTGAAAATGCCTTATATGGTGCAACATTTCAGGATCCTGTATCGGGTTATTTGCCTTATATTGATCTGTCTTCTTTTGTTGATTATTTCATTCTTCAGGAAGTTTCCAAGAACATTGATGCATACAGGTTAAGTACCTTTATGCACAAGGACAAGGACAGCAATGGAGGTAAGCTTACGATGGGGCCATTGTGGGATATTAACCTGGGATTCGGGAATGCAAACTATTATTCAGGTGATCATACGTATGGATGGGTTGTCTATTCCATTGATCCCTATGACGATTTTCAGATGCCTTTCTGGTGGTCCAAATTCCTGCAGGATACGCGGTTTATAAACGCATTGAAAATACGCTGGACGCAGCTGAGGAATTCCGTTCTTTCGGAGGCATCTGTATACGGGGTCATTGATTCGTTCTCTTATCATCTTGATGAAGCTCAGGCTCGCAATTTTGAGCGATGGCCGATCTTAGGCACATGGATATGGCCAAACGCTTATGTAGGGGGGACCTATTATGATGAGATCGGTTACCTGACCGCATGGATCACAGATCGTATGCTTTGGATGGACGAGCAACTGGATTATCCCGTGAGCCTGCCCGGAGAAGAAAACCTTATCATCACAAATGAAATCTATGCTTACCCGAATCCGTTTATGAACCATCTGACGATACGGTTGTTTTTATCGGATGAAACGGATGTTGAAATTGCCCTGTTCAATAATATGGGTGAGGAGATTATGGTATATAATGCAGCTTTGGTACCGGGTAGCCATGACCTTGTTCTTCAGGATGAAGAAAAAATAATTCCGTTAAAACCGGGTATATATCTTTACCGGGTGTTGGCAAATGGCAAGATCGCCAAGACCGGCAAAGTTATTAAGTATTGATATCAGAAGAATATGAAGGGCTGATGATGCGGAATCAGATTTTTTGCAATTGAGCATAAAAGGGTTCCCAGGGATAATTGTGGTAAAGATTATCAAAGAATTCAGGCAACATGTTATTTACGTCCTGTGAATTGCCGTTAAAAAGTAAGACTATCCCCACTTTATCATCGGGGCAAAAGCCGATCTCGGCACGAAATCCCTGAACATAGCCACTGTGAAAGACAATTTTCCGGTTATCGACCCGTATGGTACGCCAGCCCATGGCATACGACAGCTCATCTGCATTTCCCCAGGATCTTCTGTAACTTCTTCTCATGGGTATTTCAACGACCGGTTGAAAGACCTCCTCCAGGACATCCGGAGGAACCACTTCGGGAGCTGAACCGGTGAGCGCCAGAAGCCATTGTGCCATATCGGATATACTGGCATTAATTCCGGATGCCGGGATGGTGGCATAATAACGTGTGTTATTGTCTAACGGGGTCCATGCATTTCTTGTTCTCAGGTGGGGGCAGGCGTAATTTCCCGACATGATCAGAGAAACATATTCGGAAGAGGCATCTTGCATCTGCAGCGGAAAGAATAACTTATCACGCAACAGATAAGCATAATCTTTGCCTGAAGTATTTTTCAGGATTTCATCAATGAAGCTGAAAACAACGTTCTGGTAACTGTAAGCTCGTCCAGGTCTGGTGCTGAAAGGGACAGTCTCAAGTTGTTCCAAAATTCTGCCATAAGGAACATTATCGTCCAGGAGATCCGTAAACGTATGGACGGGAAAACCTGAAGTATGGCTGAGGATGTGTTTAACCGTAAGTGCATTGAATTTTGAGGAATCACGATGGTGAAAATCCGGCAGGTAAGGAGCAATATTATCGTCCCATCCGATTATATTATCCCGTGTCATGATCCCGGTCAGCACTGAAGCAAATCCTTTTGAAACAGATCCGAGACGGAAAGCCGTGTGGATGTTTATTGAGTCGGAGGTCCCCTTTTTCTTGACCCCGTAACATTTAAGAAGCCGGATATCACCTTTATAGGTGACAGCTATTGCAGCACCGGGTGTAATATCGTCCGAAACGGAAGCTTCCATATAGTCGTCGTAATATCGGATCAGATTTTCAAGTGAGCGACCGACATAATCAACCGGGATATTCTCTGTGATCTTTTCGTACAGGATCAGTGGGGTATATGCGCTGTTCTTTTCAGTAACAAATGTGGTGAAGAAAAAGCATGCCAGCAGAACTGAGATGTTCCTGGCCAGTATTTTAAATCGTGTATGGATATTTTTCAACATGAATAACATCTCAGACAAACAGGGTCAACGTTTCAAAAATAATTTTTTAATTGAAATCTTGTGAATATACGGAAAAAAGTTATTAACGGTTTCATTTTTTATAAACCTATCAATTTGACAATCAACTTAAAGATATTTTTTTTACCTTTAGATAGGTTTCAGATCCGTCCGCTCTGATTTTGCATAGCGGGCATGAAGGTATCAGGCAGGTCAGGATATTAGACCGTCTACGTTCTGAAAGACCGGGACTTCGGCGGGCAAGTAAATACAATCAAGGGCATATGGAACACAAGCATGAGTTTAACCGTCGTGACTTTCTGAAAGTTTCGGCAACGGGCACAGCAGGGGCATTTGTTCCCCTGCCTGTATGGAAAGAAAAAATTCTTTCGCGTAAAAAGGAACCAGTGGTTGTAAAACGAAAACTGGGTAAAACCGGACTGGAACTGCCGGTTGTAAGCATGGGAGTTATGCGTTCAGACAGTGCTGCACTGGTTAAGGCGGCACTGGATATGGGCATACAGCATTTTGATACCGCCCAGGGATACCAGGATGGTAAAAATGAGATTATGCTGGGAGAGGTTTTTAAAGCCTATCCACGTAGTTCTTTCACGGTTGCTACAAAAATACATCCTCAGGATGTAGACAGGAGAACCGGAGTTATTGGTGCCGGTGCCACCAAAGAGTCGATTCTGACAAGTATAGATACCAGTCTTCAGCGGTTGCAGATGGATTTTGTTGACATATTGTATATTCATGGGGTTGGCACTCGTGAAGTGGCGTTGCATCCGCCCTTTCTGGAGGCACTTGCTATCCTCAAGCAGCAGGGCAAAATAAGGTTTGCAGGTGTTTCGACACACCGGAATGAACCGGAGGTGATTGGTGCTGTTACCGAAAGCGAAGTGTATGATGTTGTATTAACCGCTTTTAATTTTGCCCAGGGACACCGGGATCAGATACAGGAAGCAATAGTGCTGGCGGCCGGGAAAGGAATTGGTATAATAGCCATGAAAACCATGGCAGGTGGATTTCTGGATAAGGAAAGAACAAAACCGGTTGACTGCAAGGCGGCTTTGAAATGGGTTCTTCTGGATCCGAATGTGCATACAACGATACCGGGCATTGTATCTTTTGACCAGCTTATTGAGAATTTCAGCATTATGGAAAATCTTGGGATGACCGATGAGGAAAAGGCACATATCGAAGAAGGCAGGCTGGAATCGTGTTTGTATTGTGATCAGTGTGGCCGGTGCATAGCATCGTGCAAACGGCATTTGCCGGTAAACGAGATCATGCGTGCATATATGTATGCATATGGTTACAGGCAGTATGAACAGGCCTATACCTTACTGAAAGAGCTGGGTATACCCGAGAATGCCTGCCGGGAATGTGATCATTGCACTGCAATCTGTGCCAGGGGTTATGACGTTGCAGAACGCATGGCAGATATTACGAGACTTTCATCGGTGCCAAAAGACTTTTTAATATAGGAGGACGCCCTAATTAGCTTAAGTTGTTTCTTTAAAAGAATATATTAAATATAGATTAAAGAATAAAGAATAAAGAATGAGTTTACTCCGAAAAGTCAAAGATTCACGAATAGCTGAAAATCAGGTTTACCCCTGACCCTAAAGGGAGCCTGATTTTCAGCAACTTCACC
>JAFGKY010000090.1 GCA_016928305.1 Bacteroidales bacterium | reverse complement strand
TCAGAATTCCGGGGACAGACAGACGGTGTGAATTGGTGAATTGGTGAATTGGTCACTTTTCAGGAGGGGGTCTTAATGTGTTTATTTTGTATATTCGGTATATTTGAGCTACTATTGGAATCAAGTGAATCAGGTAATGACCTCTTCTTTATACTTGACTAAAACACTATCTTGTCAATTGAATACTAAAACGAATTGGGAGCAATAAATGGATACAAATCAGTTTACCTGGGTAAAGACGCATAAGGACATTGTAGAATGGCTGAAAACCAAACGGAATAATCAGAATGATATAATAGCCCTATTAGTTGACATTGGAGTTAAGGGAATACAGGACAAAGACGAGCAAGGAAATCCATTTCTTTTGCAAGAGATTGATCCCTTTACTTTCTTCAGTAATATTCATAAATATAGTGAGAAAAACACTATTATGCTGCAGGAAATTGCCAAAAGAATAAACAGTAATCCATTACCAACAGATGTTTTGGGGGTTCCAACTGCTAATCCAATAAACGCCAGGCTATTCCCAATCAAACCGAATAGGATTAACAGGGAAATTGAACGACTATGGGATTTTTTCTTTAAAGCCTTGGATGATAGAATAGAAGATGATGATTTTGAGGACATTCTGAAAATAGAAAACATTGGGAAGGTTAAGCTGACTGAGATTCTGTTCTATATAAATCCGGAAAGATACATTTGCATTAACGGTCCAACAATACCTTATTTAAAAGATGTCCTGGGGATATCACCGGAGTTTGATTCATACAGTGGTTATATAAATGTAATGAATATAATAAGAGATAAAACCAAGGATCCTTTTTACAAAATCTCACATGATGCCTGGCTTTATAAAAATGACAATTCTAACTACTGGATTTTCCAAGCTAACCTAAAGTTATACGACTTGGTAGGAGCACTGAATAAACTCTCAAGTATACCTTGGAGTGTGAGAGCTCATAAAGAAAGTATTAAAAAAGGCGATAAAATAATTATTTAAGCTACTGGTACTAACTCTGGATGTTATGCTTTGGGAGAAACATCTTCTGATGTTTATTCGGGCCTAAGTGACGAAGCTGAAAGAGAATTTATAATCGGTAATGGGGATGATAAAGAAAGAGACTATGTAAGGGTAAAGATCACTCACAATTTGGCAGAATATCCTATTTACAAAGATCAGATTTTAAATATCGAGGTATTGAAAAACATGAATATTGGTTTTCGAGGCACTAATTTCAAAGCGACAAAAAAACAATATGATGCTTTATTAAAATTAGCAGGTGGTAATATGGATAAAAGATACTGGTTGTTTTCTCCTGGCGATAACGCCAAAATGTGGGACGAGTTTTATCTTGATGGTTATATGGGTATAGGCTGGTTAAGAATCGGAGATTTAAACAATTACAACAGTAAAGATGAGATATTGGCAAAACTAAAAGAAACAGCAAAGCCAACGGATTCCCAAAACCCAACAAATAATGCTACGGCAAACTGGGAGTTTAAATCTGTCATGAAACCCGGTGATATTGTCATCGTAAAAAAGGGAACACATACTCTGCTTGGCTATGGTACCGTTGATTCAGATTACTATTTTGACCCCTCCAAAGACCATTACCAGAAGTGCAGAAAAGTTAAATGGGAGAAGAAGGGAGAGTGGAATCATGACCACACGCTCGGCATTAAAACTCTGACGGACGTGACAAAATATCCGTCAGAAAACCCTAAATACAATCTATATTACCAATGGTTACTTGGAGATATGAATGGTGGTCCTCCTCCCCCTCCAGATAGATCAGAACATCCCTTAAATGTAATTTTATACGGACCTCCCGGTACTGGTAAAACCTATAATACGGTTTATAAAGCTCTTGAGATATTGGGAATGGATTTAAACGGCAAATCCAGAACAGAGATTAAACAACTCTTTGATGATAAGATGAGAGAAGGGCAGATAGTCTTTACCACTTTTCATCAGAGCATGAGTTATGAGGATTTTATAGAGGGTATAAAACCTATAACAATTAATGAGAATATACGATATGAAATCAAAGATGGCTTATTCAAATTAATCTGCTTCAGAGCAAGAAATTATCCTAAATTACCAAAGATAATAAAATCTAAAAATGCTGAATACACATTAGTGTCAATATCAGATGATATGTATATTGTCGAGACTGACAAAGGAAAAATTGTTCCCATACCTAGAGGTCTTATTGAGGAAGTAATATATGCTGTTAGTAAACAAATCTTAGAACTTGATGACATCATAAAAAATACTTATAAAAATGCCGATGCAATAAACTCAAAGTATGATAGATACATCTTTGGATATGGCAGCGTTCTCTATGCTTTGTATAATGAACTTATCTTAAACACAAATAATTGCGAGCCTTATGTTTTGATTATCGATGAAATCAACCGCGGTAATGTCTCACAGATATTTGGAGAACTCATAACCGTGATCGAGCAGGATAAGCGTCTGGGCAATCCTGAAGCACTGCAGATCACTCTGCCTTACAGCAAGGAAAAATTCGGAGTCCCGCCCAATCTTTACATCATCGGAACCATGAACACCGCTGACAGGAGTGTGGAAGCACTTGATACAGCCCTGCGCAGGAGATTTGATTTTGAATACACGCCGCCCCTATACAGCATCAGGGGAGAAGATGGAACTGACCTTATGGGCAGGGAAATCGATGGCATTAATCTGAGCAAGCTGCTCAAAACCATCAATGACAGGATAGAAAAGCTGTTGGACAAAGACCACCTGATCGGGCACAGCTATTTCATGCAGTCAGGCAACATAAAAGACCTTAAACAGGCATTTGATAACAGGATCATTCCTCTGCTCCAGGAGTATTTTTTCGGCGATCCCGGGAAAATTGGCCTGGTCCTGGGCAGCGGTTTCATTGAAAAGATCATGGAAGAAGTGGAATTTGCCTCCTGTGATTATGATCTTGACGATTTACAGGAAAGACCTGTTTACAGGATAAGGAACCTGAGAATTGATGAATTTACCAATGCCCTGAAAGCATTGTAAACATCTGAAATGAATAAATCCAGAATATCTGTCTTTGAACATCAGATCCTGAAAGTCGGACAGGCATACAATGGTGGGATATTTACCGAGAAGCTGTTCAGCGACCTGCAGAAGTTCTACGGTGCAGGCAAAACTTCATATTTTGCCCTGGTCAATAATGGAGTCAAGTTCTGTGAATATGTTGGCGTTCTGCAGATTGGAAATACCCTGATCGAAGTCCTGCCCAAAGCGGACAATAACCCCGGGGGCGATGTTTCCCACTGGCGGAATCTGCTGATCGGAATGCTTAAGGCTGTAGGAACTTTTGACATCCATGCTCCCAGCAGCAGTAGTCTTGCCATAAAAACGAATTCAATCTTGGAAATGTATTTCGATCTGTTTATCAGGGAGGTGGAGTATCTTGTCCACTCAGGACTGATAAAAAGATACAGAAAAACGGAAGGCAACAAAACCGCGTTGAAGGGAGCTCTCAACTTTCCCAGGCACATCCGTGAAAACCTAGTCCACCAGGAAAGATTCTACACCAGGCACACGATTTTTGACCGTGAACATATCTGGCACATCATACTCTACAAAACCATCAGGCTGATCAGAATCTTATCAGCCAATGCCGAACTGCATAACAGAATAGGAAACCTGGAACTGTCATTTCCCGAAATGCCTGATAAGCCAATCAGTGAAAAGACCTTCGGGAATCTCAAGTACACCAGAAAAACCGAATGCTACAGATATGCCATTGAAATAGCCAGGTTGCTGCTCCTGAATTATCATCCGGATATAAAGCACGGTCGTAATGACGTTCTGGCTCTGATGTTTGACATGAACCGGCTTTGGGAGACATTTGTCTATCTTAGCCTGAGGAAGCACTTCTGGAAAAATCAGATCAACTATAAAGTGAAAAAACAAAGCAGCAGACTGTTCTGGATATCTGACAATAAGATCATTTCAAACATAAGGCCGGATATTGTAGTGGAAGACAGCCTTGGAAAAAACTGGATCTGGGACACTAAATGGAAAGTTCTGGACCATAACAAACCCTCTTCCGCAGATCTGATGCAGATGTTTGCCTATAACGAATTCTTCAACTCGGCAAAAGCAGCTCTGGTTTACCCGGGAATGCAGTATTCAAAGCTTTCAGGACAATTTCCTGTTCCCTTTGTAGAGATAAACAGTCATAGAAAATGCAGCTTGATCCATATCCCCTCATCCCAGGTTAAAAGCATATCACAATGGCAAGAATATATCTATAGGGAATTCTGCCAATGGGCAGAAGACTGAAGCAAACAACCATTATTTTTGAATCATACTTAATCTCTCATCAGGAAAACAATTTAAACTGAATACCGGCCCCATAGACCATCAGGAATATTCTAACCATAGATTACCGTCAGATAAAGCCATTTCAGCGGGCAAATGTGGGGGAAATATGGGTCAGATGTGGGGGAGGGAGAAAGGGCGATGAAAGAAGAATTAAGAATTAAGAATTGTATGAGGTGGTCGGTGATGGGATGAGTAGTTCTGCCTTCAGGCAGGTCCGACAAGGCAGAATAGCTCTACCAAAAGAACAAAACCGCGTAAACGCGGAACTACGAACTGAGGAAGGACAAAAAGATACATAAAGGGGAGTTTGCAGTTCTGCCTTCAGGCAGGTCTGAACAAGGCAGAATAGCTCTACCAAAGGAACAAAACCGCGTAAACGCGGAACTTCGAACCGAAGAAGGACAAAAAGATACACGAAGGGAAGTTTGTAGTTCTGCCTTCAGGCAGGTCCGACAAGGCAGAATAGCTCTACCAAAGGAACAAACCCGCGTAAACGCGGAACTACTAACTGAGGAAGGATAAAAAGATACACGAAGGGAAGTTTGTAGTTCTGCCTTCAGGCAGGTCTGAACAAGGCAGAATGGCTCTACCAAAGTAACAAAACCGCGTAAACGCGGAACTACAAGCATAGGACTAAGCTCATCCTTAGACTTTTCCGGCTTTGCCATTACCGGAAGCCAACAGATTGACAATCTGTGTTACACCGGCTCAGGATGACACACAATTTCAATAAAATGAAGAATTAAAACAGCATGGATCCCTGTCCCCGATCGGGTCGAGGACAGGCTCTGTGCAGGGATGACGGATATGGGGATGCAGGAATGCCGAATTAAGAATTGCAGGATGGTCTTTGTGTTTCTTTGTGGTTTAGTGTCTTTGTAGTGCAATGAATTGAACTGGATTCCTGCCTTTGCAGGAATGACGATGTAAACTAGGGAGGTTCTTCGCTGCTTTGATTGTCAAGCATAGCTACTCTTGTAACCCCGGTCAGATCAAGTAAGTTCAGCTTTTTTACATGACGAGAAGACATCAGTTAACTGGAAAGGGGCTTGCCAAAGCAAATCCTCTGATGATCGGCATCAGGTAGAATTATCAGGGTATAAATGCTGAAACCTTAAAGAAACTCCTTTGCGGTCCGGCTGAGACATGAGCTTCAGTAACACTGACCGAGGTAAGGAATTCATAAGGGCCTTCCGGATTTATGCTGCTCCAGACAATGAAATCAGAATACCCGATGGAGTAATCCCAGGTCAGATGTGCCATATCATAGAAATCGTCATAAACAATATTAACGTTTTCCACGGGTGGAATAGTGGTGGGATACCAGTCTATCAGGTTATACGGATCCTGCTCGTAAGCCGGTCCGGAAAAATCATCTTCATAACAGTACAAGCTGATATGGCCCTGGTTTTCAGTTTTGGAGATGTTGTAATATCCGCTCCACAGATTATGCGGGAATTTGGCATTATAGATACATAGATCCTGGTTGTTATTGATGGTCAGAAGCGTATTTTGAACAGCCCCGTTGCGGAACAGACACCTGTTAAAGCAAAAGGCTGGATCAACCAGACCGTCACTCTGGACGTTGATGCCGTCCGGACCCATATATTCAAATATCGTCATATGTGATGATATAATTCCTCCGCTTTTTACGACAAATGTATATGACCCTGAATCCCCGATACGCGTGACTGTGGCATAGTCAGTATCATTACCCCAGGAGTCAAACCTTCCGCCATTCTGAATTGTGATAGCATAAGTTGGGAAAACATCCAGTCTGGCATCGTTGGAAAGCACCAGCCTGCCTTCTACTACTACTCCTTTTGCTGCGCTCAAGTTCTTGTTGTCGACCAACAAAGTGCCGCTCCGGATCAGCAGCGAGTCCGACAAATGTATGCTGGTGGAAAGATAGACTATCTTGCCCTCATCTTTTGTTATGATGAGTTTATTCACAGGATCATTCAGATATATATTGCTGTCTACATTGCCATAAAGTTCAATTGCGCCTCCGGTCGGCAAAAAATCAAGGTTATAAACACTAAAATCTTTGCTGGTGCGCAATAATCCGCCGTCCATGGTCATGGTAAAAGAGGATGGAACATAGATCCCCACATCATGAAAATCCATGGTTCCCAGATATATTGCCAGTGAACCGTTATTGACAAATGAGCTGGGATTGGTTCCCCCGTAAACATCAAAACTGCCACCGTCCATCTCTATATTGCCCATGATGTTGACAGACCTGATAGTGCTCTGATGCAAGACCACATTGCCCTCAATCACATAGTCTCCGTAAATGGCATCATCATCAACCACATCCACTGTCAGACTGCCGATTACTATAAGAAGCCCTGTCTGAAATGAATACCTGTAACATTCCACTTGAACACCGCTTGGGATATAAACTGACCAGGAAGGTTTGTTGATAACCATCCGGTTGAAATATTCGTCTGTGGTTATAAAAGAAAAATTTGCCGTACCTTCGAAAATTACGCTGGAATCGCTCGGGAACTCCTGCTCAAAACCGTTGGGGCCGACGTTATTGGTCCAGTAACCGCCAACGTGAAGGTCATAGGTCTCTGCATGCAGGCTGCCAGAGATTATGGAAACATCATTTCTGATGTCAGTATCGCTTTGCAGGTAGGCATAATTCCCCGCAGTTTTGTTTATCTCGAGGTCGTGGAAGTAGTTTCCAGGATAGGTATTAACATAGGTGTTGGTGCTGCCCTGCAGGCTCACCTTTCCAGTGTTGAACTGCATATTGCAGCTTGTGTAGCAGTGGATGTTTCCCTTGATGACTGTTGTCACATCTGCGTTGCCGATGTAATTTTTTTGCGCCCAAACAAAGAGGCTGCCGTTTATCGTCCAGTCGTTGGAGGAATCAAAGTAGTGGGTGCAATTGGTGCTGTTTATGTACAGATTGTTGATGGAGGTGTTGTCATCCCAGGTGTAAATGTATTGGGTACTGCTGCCTGACATAAAAATTTTACCCCGGGTGACGTTTACATTGCTGCCGTTGTAAAAGTAAAGCCCGCCGTTGATATAAATGTCGGGATCCAATCCTGTGCTGATCGACAGGCTGGAACCACTATAAAAACGCATGTGCGTTCCCACATGCAATTCTCCGGTGCTGCTTGTGAATAGCAGGGCGCCGGAATTGTTAAAGAAATTATCGATGGTCAGGGAAGTCCTGATATCGATGCTTTTACCTGATTGGACTACCAGTGAATTGCAGAACCTGGCTTC
>JAFGKY010000089.1 GCA_016928305.1 Bacteroidales bacterium | reverse complement strand
TGGAATAATGGAATAGGGTGAGGGTCGGGATTGGGAAAGACTGACAGGGCAGGGCGGAGATCAACGTGTGATCCTGACAGGGTGTGGGATGAATGTTTGATAGTTTGAAAATTTAAAGATTTACAGATTTACAGGTTGACAGGTTTACAGATTAACCTGTTAACAGAATAACAGGTTATGTAAATTCGGTCCTTTGCCCACCAAAATGCACTGTGGATTGTCGACCTGCCTGCAAAGCACGGATCAAAGCCCGGTACGCTTTGCGCCGATGAATTCCGATGAATCAGGAGAAAACGATGTACGATGCATAATAGCACGACCTGCCTGCCGTTACAAGGGCCAACGCCTGACAGGCTTTGCTTCTCCTTCTTAGAATACTTCGAAGAAGGAGCTCCGCTGAATCCCGATGAAACGGGAGAAAGCGAAGCAGGCTGCATGACCGCACGACTTAGACAACTATCCCTAAATCACTGCTTTCTTTTATGCCATATCCAGGCAACTCCGAGTATAATGCACCAGTAAAAAATAAACTCGGCTATTGGCATGATACTGGCGGCAATCGGACTTACTCCCTGCAGCACGGGTGGTTTGTCGAGAATGCCCCGGTGGATTGCCCAGAGGTGAGTGACCATGCCCCAGAATCCACCCAGCAGGCAGAAGTTAACTACAGGGTTACCCGATAAGCGCAGGGCCAGCCACCAGAACAACAGGCCAATGAGGGCAAAAAATACCGCGTAAACCGGTGGGATGATCCAGCGCGACCAGGCAGGGAACACGTAATGATATACAGGTTCCCAGAATACTGTTACCATCACCAGCCACACCAGAAACCAGAAGAGACCTGTGATGATCGTAAGGGGAAGCCTTAAATTGCGGAATACCTCCGATTCAACAAACCTTGCAAGGTACATGACCAGCACGGCATCGATCATTGCAAAAAGTACAGTTGCCCTCCAGAGTATTTCTGTTGTAACTTTTATTTCATCAATATTCACTTTTCACTATTAGTTTTTCACTTTTCACTTTTACTGTTCACTGTTATTCCACCACCAACGGGAAATCATGACCGATGGAAAAGGTGCTGGGAAACTGCCTGTGCCGGATAAGCCTGTAGGAAATTTCAGGCACTTGGTCGTCGATATATGATTTTATTTCATATATGGTGATCTTATTATCCTGCGGTGCCCCGTCAGCCTTCCCCTGAATGGCCTCAAGCAATACGTATGTGAAAACACCGTGCTGCAGGCTTTTTATCTCCGCCGACTGTTGACGGCTTTCGGCAGAAGCCATAACATGAATACCCGAGCTGCGTGACAGCTGGGCCAGCGCTTTCTCTTCCTGTGCTCCCCGCATGGCCAGAAGATCAACCGACGAGCCCGAATGGCATGCATCCACGAATATTACCTGTTTCAGAGCCCGTATCATTTTGAACCTGTCCTGCAATTCCTTTACATCGATAGCACTTTTCATTTTTTCTTCCTGATACAGGCCGGTGCTTTCAGTCGTAATAAACCAGAAATTGTCACCTGTTGTGCTGCCATGACCGGCATAAAAGAAAACAAAAACATCTTCTTTTCCGATCTTCCCGCTGATTTCATCGAGCGTGGCCAGGATCTTCTCACGCGTAGCCTGGCCATCCAGTATCGGATACGTATATATGCGGCTGAACAGTTTGCTGCCCTTATCCTTTATCACATCTGTCAGGGCTTCGGCATCGGGACGTGCAAAATTCAGGTTCAGGTTATCATTGGCATATTTGTTAATTCCTATGCTCAATACATAACAATCGGATGATCTGGATAAACCTTTATAAAACAACTTTATGGAAACAGGTTTGGACTCTATCTCCCCTTTACTGAAAGCCGAGACCGATATTTCATTCTCACCCGGCACAAGACTGATGTCAAACGTCTTGATATCATACTGACCTTCCCGGTTCATGCGCAACAGATTCTCGTCATCCACCGGTTGTCTTTTCCCGTTATGCATAACCTTTAATTCCTTTACTCCTCCCCCGTTGTTGGTTACCTTCACCAGGAAGGTGGCCAGGCTGTTTTCCATTTGTGTGTTTTCTTCGGGACTGACAATCTCAATTGACGGAGGCGGAAACGATTCGATACTGCTGCTCACATCTTCACGGAAACCTGTTTTACCAAAAATGGCCTCAGGATATACTCCCGGCCTGTAAAACTCATTAAAGAACTGATCGATGGAGTATAGCTCAGTACCCTTGACAAAGGAAATGGAATTATAGGCTCCCTCGGAAGCATCGAAGTATCCTCCGGGTGTTTTTACAAACCAGTCATTTTCATTCATAAAAATCATGGCGACCAGTTCTTTCCTCTCAGCAACGCTCCAGACCCTTATCGACCCGTCACGGCTGCCGGATATAATGAACTGGTTGTCCTTTGTCATATGGGCATCGCCGATAGCCCCGCGGTGTCCGTCGAAATCTGCAATACGTGTGCCGTTTTCAGCATTCCATAGGGTTACCTGGTTATCATTTCCACCCGAGACGATGTATTTCCCGGTACTGTCATAACGTGCTGAAAAGATCCCTCCCTCGTGCGCCTTTATTTTCTGCAGCTGCAGGCCTGAAAAAAAGTCCCATACCCGGATGGTATTATCCCTGCCTGCCGTTATAATGTTCTCAGATGTTGGATGCAGGTTGATGGACGTCACCAGGTCAGTATGCCCGATAAATGTGCGTATTTCTTCACCCGAATCAATTTCTATCAGCTTTAATTTTTTATCAAGGCCGGCAGAAATAATATAAAGCCCGTTGGCGCTGAATTTTACATGATAACTTGCATTGCCGCTATGAGGATAGAGTGTCTGAACGATCTTACCGGTTTCCGTATCCCATATGACCACATATCCGGCCCAGTCTGCTGTGGCCAGCAGTTTGTTATCCGGACTTATATCAACGGAAAAAATGGCCAGGGTGGAATCTCCGTATCGAAATTCCCTTACAGAACGGCCGGTGCTGACGTCCCACAGGATCGCCTTCCCGTCGATGCCTCCTGTAGCCAGGTACCTGCTGTCGTTGCTGAAATTCAGGCTGATGATCATGCCGTTATGACCGGTAAGGGTTTTAAAGATCCTGCCTGTTTTGAAATCAATCAGTTTGGCATTGCTGCCGGTACGCCCGACTGCAATATACCGGTTGTCGGGACTTAATTTCATCTCATATACCAGTGCAGCCCAATGCATAAATGAATAGTCAAGTAACCGTTCATCCAGCTGGTTAAGGTATCCCCTGAGCGTCATGATCCTTTCACCGTCGGCCAAACGCCAGATGTCAGCGGTGCGTTTCTCGTTGCCGGTTATCAGGTATTTACTGTCGCTGCTGAAACATACGGTGGTGATACGTTTATCCTCATGCCGGGTCTGCCGTAAATGTTTTCCAGATTTCAGGTCCCAGAGCTCTACACGGCCGTATTGCAATGCAGCCATGAACCGGTCATCGGGACTTGCTGATATAGCATCCATACGACCGTTGTTATTATAGAATGATCGTATAAGCTTACCGGAAATCCTGTCAAACATATGCACAGAATCAGATGCGGCTGACAGAATGTATTTGTTGTCTGAAGTAATATAAGCCATTGTCAGACAACTGGTGCAGGTATACCGGTCGCGTTTGAACTTGTTTTCTTCTTTTCCGGTTTCTGCATTCCAAAGGATTACCGTTTTATCACCGGCTCCGGCTATAATGTACTTCCCGTCATTACTGTATGTTATTGTCCTTGTTTCCTTGTATTCAAAGTTTTTTTCCATGATCAGGTCAACAGGAACCGCCGTGAGATCCGACAGCTTTTCTCCGGTTGCAATATCCCATGTTGAAACTCCTGATTTTTTCGTTCCGGCAACGAATATGTTCTCACTGGGATGAAAGGATGCACATGTAAATTCATCATCCTTCAGGGTAAATTGCCTTATGATTTTACCGGTGTTCATATCCCAGATGGTGATGTTTCCATCCCTGCATAACGACAACAGGCAGGTGCCCTGATGATTAAATACAATGGAAGTGATGGTGGAAGTGTTGCCAATGAAAGGCCGTACTTCCCGTCCGTCGGAACAGCGCCAGAGAATGACAGACTTGTCGACACTGCCGGTGGCGATGAACCGGCCGTCGGGACTTGAAGCCACAGCTTCCACAGATGCATAATGCCCTGTTTGTACGGAGGTCTCAATGGGTTGTGCCGTTATAGAAGAATGCAGGAAAAAAAACTGCATTGCAACCATCAGAGACACACCACAGCTATAATAAAAAAAAGGTTGATTGTTCATTATGAGGTGAAGTTTAAGTAAAAATAAAGAATTATTGTTAGTAGTCAATCTTATAAATATCTAGTTACCTTTCGATAAGGCTAGGGGTAAAGGTTTCGTCCCGAAAGGTTTGGCAAGGACTAAATGATTTGCTCCATATAAAAATAATATAATATTTTACACTTTAGTCCTGTACATGAATTCTTATCTTGGGCTAAAGCCCAGTAGTGGTGGTGCCTTGATTAACCCCAGGCTTAAGCCTGGGGTCAGTGAATGTAAAGTATTGATGGACTTTAGTCCTATTCGTTTTTCCTGATAGCAGTGTACATTTTAGAGAAAATATTTGAATCTGGTAATCGGAATAAATAGTTACATTTGCAGCCAATTATTGTGATGTATCTTAATTAATTGTATTAATCATAATTAACGTAATAATGAAAGCTAAAATTACAGTTGTTTTATTGTTGGCAGGTTTGCTAATGCCCCCTGTCATGGCTCAAAAGGACATTCCGTTGACCAGTGAACTCGATTCGGTTTCGTACAGTCTGGGGATTGTGTTGGGAATGAGTATCGACAAGGCCGGAATTAAAGAATTCAATGAGAAATTGCTAATGCAGGGTATTAACGAGGTAACCGGCGGTAAGCAACCCGTTTTAACTGCCGAACAGGCCAATGAAGTCCTGAATACATACCTGACAAAACTGAATGAGAAGAAAGGGGTGATCAACCTGATGGAAGGACAGAAGTTTCTTGACGAGAACGGTAAAAAGGAAGGTGTAGTGACCTTGCCAAGCGGGCTTCAGTATAAAATGATCAAGGAAGGGGAGGGGATATCTCCTGTTGATACCAGTGTTGTGACCGTACATTATACCGGCACATTTATAAACGGAAAGATATTTGACAGCTCTGTTGAGCGGGGTCAGCCGGCACAGTTCCCGGTAAACGGTGTGATTCCGGGATGGACCGAGGCCCTTCAGCTAATGAAACCGGGAGCTAACTGGATATTGTATATCCCGCCGCAGCTGGCTTACGGCGAATACGGTACCGGAGGCATCGAGCCCAACAGCGTGCTGATCTTCGATGTAGAGCTGATAGCGGTGGAGTAATCCGCGTTAATATTCCGCAAGAAGGCTCAGCGCGAACCGTGAGTCATTGCGATCCCGATGGGCCGGATATAAAATGCTTCATGAGAAATCGATATTGTTTCCGGCGCATCGGGAGCGGCAATCGGTTGAAACAGGCAGAACCATGATCATGGCCGAACCCGTTATCATTCCATACCATTAACTCAGTATATCTACCCTGACGAAAGACAGGATTCCGATAAGGTCAATGAATATATTATGTCGCCGGATAAGTCAGAACAACTAGCGGAAAACAAACTAAAAAACCCTGTAAGGACTCCATTCAAAACTTCAGATTTCAGTTAACAGGAAATCCTTTCAGGGTTATTCTTTTTCTTTATTAATTACCTCACCACTACCTTCCTCAAAAATGTTTTTTCTCCTGCCCGCATCTTTACCATATACAATCCCTCCTGCAAACCTGTGAGATCAACCTGGATATCATGTTCCGCAGGTGTTAATACGTTGCAATACGGCTGACTTACCAGGCTGCCGTTTGCATTGTATAATTCAACGGTTACAATATTTGTCTGGTTAAGAACAAACCGCAGATGCATATTATCTTTCGCAGGGTTGGGGAAGGTCAGCAGGTAATCGACATCCGGAACAACCGGGGAAGGATCCAGTCCGGTTGCATCGTATACAATACCTTTCAGTTCCCTGCCATCGGGTAACGCTGAGCCTTCGGGTCCGGCCATGTATAGAGCTATCCAGTCCGGCCTGGCCGGTATGCTGTCACCGCTCATGAACTTTTCATCCCACTCCTGGTCAGTAAAACGGTAAAAGTCACGGGTTACTTCATAGTGGAAGGATGAAACAGGACCTGCAAATGCCATTAATTGCCCAGGATTCAACGGATTTGGTGCAATGAACACACCGTTGTTGATGTATCCGTTACCGACATGGTAAACATGTCCAACTATAAAACCGGCCTGATCCGTTGGCTGAGTGTGGATATCCGCAACAATGAAGTCGGGATTCATTCCGAGATCGGGACTGAAAAACAGATCGTTGAACCATCCAGTAACACATGGACCGGAAGCCATAAAGCTGTTGATCATGGTCTTCAGGAATGCAATTTCTTCTTCATTGACCGGTGTGCCATCCAGTTCCTTTTGTGCAATAGATTTAAGATAGCCCATTATGTCGGCATACCGCGAATAATATTCAATAATATAATCTTTGCTGCTCAGAGATGCTCCGTCGAATACCTGTTCAAAAAAGACAGATGCATGCTGTGCAAACAACTGTAATCTCTCATAGAATTCCGGATAAGGTTCAACATAGGTATAAGGATAAGAACAGGCAGTACCGCCGGTATAAGATTGTTTCCCATAAAGGATGTTGTCATGCCGTAACGCTGCCCATGAGGTCAGCTGCGTATTGATTTTTTCGTGATGCCAGGCTGTTGTTTTCATGAAATAGGGCAGATGGGCAGAGGATGCAGGTGGATTCAGTTCCCTGATGACAGAAAGCCATGTGTTGTATAGCGATTGCTCCCAGAAATCTTCATCATAGGCATCAACCAGGCATTTTAAGGATGAGATTTTATATGCATATTTATATTTTTCCATCTCTTCTTTCATCAGCGCCATGGCATCTTCATTCCCCATCACGGACATAATATCGAGCGGATCAGGAAGTCCGCGATATACTTTTTCATTATCCCAGATAATACGGTCATATACTACTTCACTGGTAACATAGGAATCAATCAGGAACTTCTGCCCCATCAGCTTAAACGATACAGGCAGCTGACCGGGATCAGCAGAGTACGGATCTACAAGAAAGAAATTTGACATGATCTTTTGTCCGTAATCATCCGATGAATTAAGGGTATCATCGAACTGATCATAAATATCATTATTAAACAGATCGGTTGGAGTACTGAGCAGAGCACTTGTCAATCCATATAGTTCATCGGGAGTTAAATTGTCAGCAGGGCCCACAAGGAATCCGATGATTTTTTCATGTGTATCCAGCAGATCCTTTTTTCCGCAGGAGTACAACAATTCGTTCAGCAACGTGGCTCCCAGTTTCATCCTGAGCAATTCCTCAACGGTCCAGTCGGATTCCCAGGGATTTTCGGGAGGCGCTGTCAGCAGGAAATCGATACGTCCCAGCCACATCATCGCCCTGAAATAGGCTTCCAGGTTTATCTCTCCTGATGGTGTATAGATTATCTTGTTGTAGTGTCCGCGCGGTTTGAACTGGCTGAAATCAATTTTACGGGTCCTGGGGAATATCGTAAATAATCCCATTGAAGTCATTTTTTCAGCCTCAACGCCAAGCATCACTTCATCGTATTTATCACGTGCACTGTATTGAGGCAGATATTCCTGGTCATTGGCCAGCGACCGGGCAACGGCAACATACAGATCGACATCCGCCAACGCATCCGATAAACGCACGTCGTCCTTATATTTATTGTAAAGGGAAGGATAGGCATCATACAATGCTGCCAGAAAGATTTTCAAATTAGGCTCCAGAAATTGCCATTCAACGGTTTGCAGTATGGCATCGTAGGAATTGTGAAGGGTATGCAGTATAAAATCGGTGCTCAGAAATAACGGCAGATCATTGTTATATATGGTTATGAAGGGTTCAATCCAGTTGGTGGACTTCAGCCGTTCAGAAACCATGAAAAAATTATTGCCCAGTAGTTCTTCTTCCGTATCGGTAAGATCCAATACGCTGTTGATGGTATCGTACCAGGGAATATCCCACAGGTTGGCCGGATTGGTCCTGGATGAGTAATATACCGTTTTAGGCGGGTTGTTTGTTAAAAGCTGATCAGCGGTCAGCGTTTTATTATTCTCGAGGAATTGCATATATGCTGCCGGATTGAAGGAAGACTGGCCATTAACAATGGTTATGGTTGCCGTTAACAAAAGCGGACAGATCCAAAGTAAACTGTTGGTTTTCATAGCGTATAAATATTAAGAAAGTTACAAAAAAATACCTTCTGTCAATCAGATGACAGTTTAAGTACAAATTTGGTTGCGCGGAGGTAACCAAAATATTGTCTGAATTGGGGATGTTGTCAGAATTGGGATTGATGTCAGAATTGGGATATCCAGGATTAAAGGATTTACGTGATTTAATATATTTAATCCTATAATCCTATAAATCCCGGTCATCCCAATTCAGACAATGAATCCCAAAATCCTCTAAATCCCGGCCATCCCAATTCTGACAACAAAACCTGCCGTGATGGTAAAATATCCGGTCTGATAATTTTGTATAACTTACAAGTCCCGGTTCAGTTGAGCGATGTTACTATTTAATTTTTGGGTATTTTATATGTTTTAACGTCTTTATTTGCACGAACTCTCACATAATACATGCCTGTGGGGAGTGCACTTACGTCGATAGTGATCAGATTTTCACCCTTCGTTATTACGGCGTCAATACGCTTGCCATAAAAATCGTATAAAGTGACTGTAATCTCCTCATGACCGGTAATAAGTGGAAATTCAATGCAAACGGATTCCCTGGCCGGTACCGGATAAATGTTGATCGGATTGTATACAGGACTTTCAATTGCAGTAACCTCTTTTACGGTTATGGTAAAGGTGTCCTTCACCGAACTGCTGGATTTGTCGGTGACCGTCACCACAACAACTATCATTCCGATATCTGTTATCGTTGGAATACCTGTAAATGTTATTGTCTGGTCATTAAAGGAAAGCCATACCGGAAGCTGCTCATTTCCGGCCAGCATGGCGCTGTACGACAGTGAATCGTCGGGATCGGCATCGGTAAAACTATTTTCCGGTATCGCATAGGTAAAGCTTTCACCGACATAAGCCGTCGTATCGGGCAATGGATTTGACACAACCGGTGGATGGGTATCTGCCACAAACAGGAAATAGGTATCGGTAGCATACGATCCACTGTTATCTTCCACTTTAACAGTTATTTCAGCATTTCCCGACCAGCCGGTGGCCGGAACAAGGTCATATACCGAGCCGGATGTATTCCCGCTCAGGTTTTCAACGGTGACATTTCCGTCACCGGAAAGAATGGTGATAGTATGTGTGTCGGTTTTGTCGACATCCCTGAAGATAACATTGACTGTTTTTCTTACCCCGACATCGGTATATTGATCCGGAACGGCATCCATCAGAGGCTTCCGGTTACGGGGAAACCCCGGGTATTCATATGCGCCTATGTCCACATTGGCCAATAAACCGGAATAAACCCTTGTGTTGCCGTCGATGTCGGACAGGGGGAGTTCGGCTATAAGCCTGCCTGCATTGATACAGTAGGAACTATCCGACAGCCGGTAATCGTTATTCAACGTATCAATAAAGAAAGGTCCGGCATCGAATGTGTTCCGGTATATAAGCTTGTCATCGCTAGGTTTGTCACTTGCCATAGCCTCTTTTCCGCCCTGTAAAATACAGTTGTTTAAGGCTATCAACGAAACATTTGCATTATAATATATCTGTTGCCCGGCCCCGGTTGACCTGTTGTGGTAAATAACATTATTGGTGTTGAAAATACGCGAGTATCTTCCGTAATTAAATGCACCTCCGGTATTGGCCGTATTCATTACAATTGTATTATTGATCGCCTGACCCCTGCCTTCGTATAACGAGATGGCGCCTCCGCCCTGCGAGGCACTGTTTCTGTAGATAAGATTGTTGGTGAGGTTAATGTCTCTGCTGTATGCAATGTATATGGCACCACCGTATGCTGTTGCATTATTATTATAGAAATAATTGTGCATAATGTCCGGGTTGATGTTACCTGAGAATATAGATCCTCCTATGCTTGCCCGGTTTGAATAAAACCGGTTTCCCCTGATGACGGGCCGTATGTTATAAATATAGTCGGAGCCTTCCATGGCTATTGCACCTCCGTTGGATGAAGCATTGTTAAATGCAAAAACGGAATTCTCAACGACGGGACTTGAGCTTTGGATGAGCAGTGCCCCTCCGATACTGGTAGAGCAATGCGCAAAATAACAGTTCGAAACCAGCACCTTTTCGGTGGCGATTACCACATGCTGACCATATTTGAAATTGCATCGGATCAGCTTTGAGGTGTCTTCACTGATCGTTTTATCGTAAAAACTGATGCCTTTCCAGTAATAATTAGGGTTCGATGTGGCCGTGTCGGCCGACACGAATGTAATCCTGTCTGCCTCAGTCCCTGTAGCGTTTAGCGTACCATACACATTGATCTGGCACGATGAATTACCAATGACAACAGTACCGGGCATAATGGTGAGCATTTTGCCTTCAGGTACTTTTACATTACAGGTAACATAAACGGTATCAACATCCCAGACGGTGTTCTCGGTCAGATCTCCGCAAGCATTATTGCCTACTTCAACGGTATATTCAGCGGAATCTGCAAGTCCGGCATTATCCTCAACCTTCACCTTGACCTGTGCAACACCCTTCCATCCGGTTGCAGGTACAAGGTCATAGGTTGAGCCGCTGATATTACCCGACAGATTATTTATGGTGACCTGGGCCTCATTTGATGTAACAGAGATGGTATGCATGTTGCCGTTATCTGCATCGCTGAATTCCACCTTCATTTGTTTGGTCCTCGAAACAAACAATCTGACATCGGGAGTTTTGGTTAATACCGGTGGTCTGTTAACCGGTTCTCCCGTATATTCAACGGCACCAATATCTATTCTGTTGATGGCGCCGTTATAAATCCTCGAATTACCGGCAAAATCCAATGCCGGAAGGTTCATCCCCGCCGTATCAGGACTTCCGGAATTAATGCAAACTGAACTATCGCTCAGGCTGAAATCGTTGTTTGCAAAATCACTAAAGAATGGATTCCTGTAAATAATGTCATAATACTCATTCAGATACGTAATATCCGTTGAAAAGGAAATACCTTCTTTCCCTCCTTCAACAACACAGTAATCTATCTTAACAGGTAAAGGCATTTGCGAAATATTCACCTGGCTTTCAGCATCGGGTGATCCGTTCCCGTATATAATATTGTTGACAAATACCGCAGCACTGTCTCTTAGTATGTCAACTCCGCTGCCTTTGCCTGAATACCTGTTCTTACAAATGGTGTTATTGGCGATCAGTCCACCTGTTGAGCGCATTAATATGCCCTTGTCGTTATTTGAGATGATGTTGTTCAACACATCAAAACTCCCTACGTACATATAAATTCCCGATCTGCTGTTTCCTTCAATCAGGTTATTGCAGATGTATGATTTTATGTATGCACGGATCCCGTCTCCGGTATTGTTCCTGATAATGTTGTTCCGGATGGTATCGTTCGAGGAATATATTCCCTCATAGCTATTTATGGAAAGGTTGTTTTGTATCAGGTTTCCCTCTATGATGGATCCGGTATTGTAATTGGCTGATGAATAGATACCATTTCCTCCTTGACGGGATTGGTTATCGCTTATGACATTGTTCACGATTTTGCTTCCCATTCCGCCGGTATAGATGCCCCCACCCATTCTGTCACTATTGTTATGACTGATATTGCAGTTTTCGATGGATATGGATTCCCCGTACATATAGATCCCGCCTCCAAGGCTGGCGTTGTAGTTATGATGGATGAAACACCCTGATACCCGTATAATGTTTTTGTAGGGATTTTGAAGATACACACCGCCGGCCTTTGAATGGCGGATCTCACAATACCGCAAAACAGAGGTGTCCTGTCCGGCGGCCGGTTTCAGTATTATTCCCGTCCAGCTGCTGTCAGGATCCGTGAACAATATGGAGTCATTTATATTTCCAAGTGCTTTTATTGTACCGTACACGGTTAAGCTATATGGCCCGTTGAATATCACTTTTATCCCCGGATCAATGGTAAGGGTTGCTCCTGCCTTTACGATAACATCGCAATCGACATTTACGGTGTCCCTATCCCACGCCATATCTTCTTCAATAGCTCCGCACGCGGAAGTTGACACATGCAAGGTATAGGAAATGCTGTCGCGCAATCCGCCGTTATCTTCAACCATCACGGAAATAATGGCATCTCCCGAATAACCCGGGTCCGGAACCAATGTATAAACCGACCCTGTGGTGTCGCCCGAGAGGTTCTGCACCGTTACCTGGGCATTAAGGCTTGAGACCGTTATCGTATGCGTATCGCCTTCATCGGCCTCACTGAAACTGACCGTGCCGGTAACCGGGATTCCGAGCATGGAAGTTTTGTCTTCCACAGCTGTTATCACCGGCTTCCTGTTTGTCGGATCACCCTGGTATTCATAAACTCCGATATCGGGGAGAACGGCATTGTATACCCTTGCATTTCCATCAAGGTCAATATTGTTCAGGCCCGATAATATCGGGTCATTAATGCCTTTATTAATACACGGTGATGCTGATAACAAATGAAAGTCCCTGGTTACGGAATCCGTGAACTGCGGATACATATTGTAAATAAACTCTTTTTCTGCTGATACCCCGTTAAGCCTGATTCCATTGTCTCCTCCTTCAACAACCGAATTCGAGACAACGCATTCATCCTGGTCACCGGCTTCTATTATAAAATCCCTCGACCAGTTGTTCCAGAATATGCTGTTTTTAATTGCGGTTTTACCGCCATAACGATTACTAACGACAGCAAATGTCCCTGAATTATGGTAGAAATTGCTGTTGCAAATTGTAATCTCCGAATCATCAGTAAATACAGGTGCATACTTTGATTGATTGTCGGTAAATACACTGTTCCCGATATAGAGTTTTATTTTACTCCCTTCAATGATGGCTTCACTTCCCGTAAAGGCAGTCCTTAGGCCATTGTACCTGACAATACAATTTACGATATCAGCGCTTGCATTTTCCCCCATTTCCAGGATCCCCAGGTCTTTCGCGAATTCAAAAATGCAATTATTGAAAACCGATTTGTCCCTGTTATTGGAGATGGCAATACCCCCCCATCCTTTGTGTGTTTGTGCACTGAAACCGCTGGTATCAAGGCTTGTGAATACGATTTTATCAGAAGCCGTACCCAATGCCCGGATCACTCCCTGATTGTATATGCGATGATTGTCATTAAAAATCACACAGGTACCCGCTTTTATGTCGAGTGTTACATCTGACAACACGGTAAAACTGCTGCCGATATATACGGTATCCTTTTCCCATGTGGTATTTTCCGTAATGTCATAGTTGACTGTATCACTCACCACCAGGGAGAACGTATCCGCATCCCGCCCGCCGTGATTATCGGCAACCGACAGGAAGATCCGGGCTTCGCCGCTCCAGCCGGCTAACGGACTTACCGTATAGGTGGCATCGTTGGTTTGTGATGAAAGGGCTCCGAGTGTGATATTCGGATTATCGGTGGTAACGGACAAGGTATGTGTATCGGTTTCGTCAGCATCCGAAAAGTTGAATTTCATCTCTCCTGCAGTTGAAACAAACAGGTGTTTTGTGCCCGGATGAACGATGGAGGGTGCACGATTAACAACCAGATCCCCCTGGTATTCAAATGCGCCAATGTCAATCCTGTCGGTTGTGCCATCAAAAATGCGGGGATTGCCTGCAAGATCAAACGGAATTAAGGAGAGGATGTCCGGGGGCAGGTTCTCTCCTGAATTGATTGCGGCGGAACTGTCCGACAAAACATAGCCGGATTCAAAAGCAAAATACGGTTGAGCGGTAAAGACGTCGTGTAAGGTAACAAAACTGCTCTCTGACTGGATGTTGCTTTGCCCCTTTTCAATAATGCAGTTCTCAAAGGATACATGGTCGGAGTGATAGATATCAATGATCTCAGGTTCATAGAGGCTTGACTCACCCGTGATGATGGTATTGAAAAAATCAGCCAGCCCATATTCCACTCCGACGATTTTACCCATCCATCTGTATTTATTGGTACTTTCTGCAATCGTGTTGTTGTATACCTTTACT
Organism: Bacteroidales bacterium; assembly: GCA_016928305.1. Taxonomy (GTDB): domain Bacteria; phylum Bacteroidota; class Bacteroidia; order Bacteroidales; family UBA10428; genus UBA5072. Next base: position 58,010 of record JAFGKY010000089.1, on the reverse strand, counting down.
GTATCTTTTGCCGTGTTTGAACTTCTGATCATCAGGCCGGTACCGTTATCGGCAATCAGATTATTGATAACCAGTGCATGGGCTCTGTCAATATTAATTCCACCGTAATAGAAGCTTGCATTATCCCGGATGATACAGTTCTGAATGATTCCATCGGCTTCATTTCCCCAATAGATGCCTCCGTTACTGTATCCGTAACATTTTGAGATCGTGCATTTATTGATGATGGCGTAACGGTTATAAACACTTAACGCACCCTTAGCCTCATAAGAATACTGGGCGCCGTTACTGGATACATAATTTAATATACAGTTCTCCATCCGGACGGTATCCTTTACGGGACCTCTAATGGTTATACCATTCCAACCCTTTGTGCTGTCGATTTTTACTTCAGCCGTATCAGCAGAGGTAAAACGGATCCTATCGGCATCGGTTCCGACAGCCGACAATCCGCCCTCAACCGTCAGTCCGCATGAGGTGACAAACTGTAATTCAACCCCGGGTTCGATGATCAGGGTCTCTCCCGTGGGTACTGTAACATCCCTGAGTACAATATAGGGAGCATTTGACCGGGTAAGGGTTCCCTTTAATTCAGCGGAATTAATTACGGTTTGAGAATAAACTGAATAAAAAATGGTCATAACGGCCATCAACATAGTTATGGATGCAATCTTTTTCATAGTATTGGTTTTACAATCAACGTTTTATTTATTTTGTTTTTATTAATTTATAAATTTCGTTACCGGCATTTACCGTGATTGAACACAAATAAACACCGGCCGGAATATCATGTGTATTCAACGTAACCTTGTGGACACCTTCGGGGAGAATCCCCTGATGAAATTCCTTAATCGTATTTCCTAGGATATCCATCATTTCAATATCACAGGCAGAACGTCCTGGTAAAATGAATGAAACAGAAAGTATTTCAGAAAAAGGATTCGGGTAAAAGCTGATATCTAAGTTAGTGAAAATATCATTGTAAGAAATGAGCTGGTTATCATTCCATCCGGCAATTCTGGCAAGCATCCGCCATAATGCTTTAGCCAGCCGTAAAGTACCGACCTGACCGATATGATCGCCGTCTTCATCATAACTGCCATCCAGATCCTGCATGTTGTCGTCATGCATACATTGAAATGTTCTGGGTGTTCCGCCATAATCGGTCCATGTGGTTTTTCCTTCCTCACCGCTATCGTTCCAGCATAATATATCGGCGTAATCAAAAAGGATGCCTTTATCCAGGCTTTTCACAAAGTTCCGGATATGCTCGTGTTTTAAATGATGCTGATATCCTCTTTCTCCTTTATTGCCGTCTCCCTCAACCGGGCCGGTGGTGAAGAAAACCCAGGTCGGATAACTATTGTTCTTACAGTGCAGCATATATTCCAGTGTCGCTTTGAGATAGGTATCCATGCAAACGCGATTTCCGGTCAAAACGGAATCTCCGGCATCCAGTCCCCAGATCTTGTCTCCGTCGGTACTCCCTACGGTTACTCCACCCCAGTGAACCTGGTATACCGGGTCGACTGTCCCGCCCGGAGCATTGGTCCCCGTCATATCCCAGCACCATCCGAACCCCATGGCAGCAATGTTGAGATTATTTGTGTGGGCATAGGTCAGATGGGCCTTAATACGTTCCCTGGCAAGAGCGCTGGTAAACCAGTCTTCTTCTCCACAATCGGTTCTCCAGCCACTTTCATGGTCTATATCCCTCCAGATAACGGGACTGATGCGCAAAGCAGTGTCGACGTATGGATCGGGTGTTCCGAATTCCCTGATCAGCGAATTGAAGACCGGATTTTGTTGTTCCAGCAAACGGCATCCGATACGGTATCCCGATGAATGTGACTGTCCCGGTATGTCTGCCCACATTTTTTTCACACTGTCAATGTATTGAGAAGGTATGACGGATATATCGGTACAGGTATGGTCTATGATCATGACCTGACCGGAAACAGCAGAAAAAGAAATCAGGTTGCACAAAATATAGAACATACTTTTCTTAAAGTAAGGGTTTTCGTTTTCATAATTGTATAATTATGTGATATTGATTTATAATTATAATGTCAAAACATTTTTTTTTCAGCCATTGATTCTACGATAATAATCTAAGAATTTTAATATAACAGATGAAATTATGGTAAAATCGACCAACCTTGTTTTGTTATAATAATACGGCTATAAATGTTACATGTTTATTTTAGAAGTGTTCGTTTTCTTTCAAAAATTGTTCTGATTATTTCAGAAAGTATTTCTGGGGGTTACATTGATAAGCCTTATTGTGAATAACATTACCGGTACTTGTGTTGAAATAACCAACCGGAAAGGATTCCGGAGGTTATTAACATTTTCACAGGTCCGGTTTCCGATAAGATACATGAATGAATGCAGGTTTGAAAAAGCATCTGTATCAATTCGATCCTGTCTTTACGTTAAGATATGTATTGATGATTGATCATATTTTTCATAAGAGACAAATTCTGATTATACTGTGTACCGGTTTCATGGTGTTTGTATCCTGTATAGATGCCGGTAGAAAAATCATGCCTGTTGCACACAATGGTGTTTTGAACCTGACAGCATGGGATTTCGGGCAGGACGGATTTGTGACCCTGAATGGGCCCTGGCAGTTTACATGGATGGAAGAGGTAACTGATCATACTGTGTCGGATACAGGCATACAAGGCGTTGATAGCATCAAAATCCCGGCAGTCTTTAAAAGAGCCGTCAACACACCTTATGGATATGGCTGGTTAAGGCTGAAAGTAATTCTGCGTTCAGAGGATCGCCTGCGGTTGTCCATAAAAAATACGCTGGGTGCTGCGGAAATCTATTGCAATGGAGATAAGATAATTTCAACAGGTATTGCGGGCAATTCATCCCGTGATTACCTGCCTGAAAGAACCACAAAGGATGTTCTGCTTCCGGCGGCCGATACCCTGAACCTTGCCTGGAAAGTGGTTAACTTCGATGACAGGCTGGGGGGGCCAAGGCATGCCCCACGCATATACAACGACAGGGATTTTCTGCGAACCCGGTCAGGATCGGATTACCGGCGGGGCCTTTTATTTGGTGTTATATTCATCATGTCGTTGTATCACATACTGTTGTGGTACAGGAGACGCAATGATTATGCAAGCCTTTTTTTCGGATTGTTTTGTTTTATCATGCTGATCCGCCATTTTACCACCGAAATGGTACATTCCTCATTCATAGACACGATGGGTTATTTTCCACTTCTTTATAAGATTGAATTTTTAACCCTGCCTTTCGGGTGTTCTGTTTTTTTGCTCTTTATCGCACGTTTGTTCCCTTCCGATATTTCCCGCAGGACCCTGCACGTGATCCTGCTGCTGCATGGCCTTCTTGCATTGTTCATCGTGTTTACCCATTCCGTTATATTCACGACTGCACTGCTTGTGTTTGAATTATCGGTATGCCTGACCATTCTGATTTGCTGCATTACCCTGGTAAAAGCAATCCTGAAACGCAGGGCTTATTCCAAATTGCTTTTAACAGGCTTTATCATCCTCAGCCTGTCGGTGGGATATGAAATTGCCACCACTCATTCACACAGTGACAGCCGTTTTATCATTTCTGCCGGAATGGTTTTGTTCATTCTTGTTCAGTCCACCATCCTTTCTTTTAAATTTGCAGATGCATACAATACTGCAGAACATCTGACAAAATACCTGAAAGAGGAAGTTGATGCCAAAACAGAAGATATCAGGTTAAAATCTGCTGAGCTGGAAAAGATGTACAACGAACTTAAAAAAGCAGATGAGTACAAAACACGTTTCTTTCAGAATGTAACGCATGAATTTAAAACTCCTTTAACGCTCATTGCAGGTCCTGTGCAATCCGCTCTCAAGGGACACTATGGGACAATAAGCGATGCGCTTAGAAAACAACTTGAAATGGTAATGCATAACGGTCTTAAAACCATCAACCTGGTCAATCAACTGCTTGAACTTGCCCGGTCGGATGCAAAGCATATCAGGCTAACCGTTCAGAAGTGTTGCATTAAGGATACGCTGGCAAGGATTTTGTCTTATTTTGAGTCACTGGCCGAAAAATGCAGCATTGGCCTTTCCTTCACGGCCCATGATACAATGTCTCTTCAATCTTACATCGACCCTGATAAATTTGAAAGAATTTTTTACAATTTGTTATCCAATGCATTCAAGTTTACCGGTGAGTACGGGAACATAAGGGTGAACCTGAAACTCCTTCAGACATCGGAACCGATGAAGTATATAATAAGTGTGAAGGATACCGGTAAGGGAATCCCTGAAGAAGATATCCCACAGATTTTCAACAGGTTTTATAAAGTATATGGACGGGAAATTTCCGGTACACAGGGAAGCGGCATTGGATTGGCTTTGGTGAAGGAATACGCTTCATTGCACGGGGCTTCAATTGATGTGATAAGCAATCCTGGTGCCGGTACCGAATTTGTTTTAACGTTTCCGTTGATTGAGACCCGGGATGATGTTAAGAAATATTTTTCTTCCGATAAGTCAACGATTGAATTTTTAGATGGTGAGGAATGCATTCACCTGGAAAAGGAAGAGATTGGCTTTCTCGTTCAACAAACAGGAGGACTGATGAAATCCATAACGGTTAACGGGAACAATAGTCTCAGGGCTGATACCGGGAAAGGTAAAACCATAATGATTATTGAAGATAATAACGACATGAGATCTTATATAAAAGACATCCTGAATGATGATTATGATGTGCTGGAGGCCAGAAACGGAGAGGAAGGTTTTCTAACGGTCATGAACAAAATGCCCGACTTGATCATAAGTGATATCATGATGCCTAAAATGGACGGCATACAGTTATGCAGGAAACTCAAGACCGATATCACAACGGAACACATTCCGCTGATGTTGCTGACAGCCCGGTCAGACTGCTTCGGCAACCTGGAAGGGTATATGACCGGTGCCGATGATTATATAACCAAACCATTCAGCCGGGATTTGCTGCTGGTGCGTATTAAAAACCTCATTGAATCAAGAGAAAAAATAAAGGAACATTACAGGATCAGGTTTTTGTCGGAGCCTGAGCCAGTCATCCTGGAATCGAAGGTTGAAAAATTTGTGAACAAAGCAGTCAACGCGGTGGAATGCCATATTTCCGATTCGAATTATAATGTTGAACAGTTTGCTGTGGATTTAGGCATAAGTCCTGCCCAACTTTACAGAAAGCTTATGAGCATTCTGGGTCAGTCACCTGCAGAATTCATCAGGATTGTTCGCCTGAAACGCGCTGCTAAAATTCTCGAAGAGTCTATTGAGAAAGATATTAATGTATCAGAAGTGGCTTATTGCCTTGGTTTTGCAAATCATTCCCATTTTTCGCAATCGTTCAAAAAGCACTATGGCATTTCACCAACCGATTATGCTAAACAGTTCCAGTGAAATCAACAAAAACCTGTTCTCCAGGAAATCATGTTGACTTTACCCTTCAACAAGGCCGGTCCGGTTGTATTTATATACCATTCATCACTGAAATCCTGCACATCACGGCCATCCCAATCCAGACAAAAGAGATAAATTTTTTTTTTAACACGCTGCAGGAGTATAAATACATTATATAAACCTATATTTACAAGTAATTTCGAATAAATCCAATTAAATTTTTCAGAAATTTACACTGTAATTCATTGAAAGAATGAAAATGACACATGAAAATAAAGTTGAACGATTTTATTCACACGGTTCACGGAAAAGAGGTTCGCAGGAAGGGGGGTATTTGTCATTTGGATTTTGGGCTGATGAAACCGAACATTACCATCAGGCGGTGGAAGCGTTAATAAACAAGATACTTCAATTTGAAAAACCGTTGGACTCGGGGATGGCCCTGAACGTGGCATGCGGGTATGGGGCTGAAACCGTGAAAATATATGAGAAAATTCGTCCTTCCGGAATCATTGCAATTGACATTACAGAAGCTCATATTGCATATGCAAAACATCAGATTGAGTTATTAAAGTTATCAGACCGGATTCGTGTTGAAAAGATGGATGCATGTAAACTGAATTTTCCGCCTGATTATTTTAATTATATTATTAGTATTGAAGGGCCTGCGCATTTTAATACCCGGGAGATTTTTTTACGGAAGGCCTATAAACTGCTTAAACCGGGTGGAATTCTGCTGCTTTCTGATATTGTTGCTAACATGAAAGAGACTAATAAAAACCTGTATAACAGAATCATCGGCAGATTTTGTGCCAAACATTGGCACATGCCGAAAGCTAACTGGATATCGATCAAAGAGATGAACAGCCTATTGAAAAGGATAGGCTTTGAGGTTGATATACTTGAAAGTATAGGGAATTATGTCTTTCCGGGATTTTCAAAATATAATTTAAGATGGGGATCCATAAAGAATGCTATTCAAACAAGAGGATTTACAATCGGACTTGCTCTTACCTTTATTTCCTGGTTACTTGGCTATGTGCATAGAAAAAATATGATCGATTATGTATTTGTCAGGGCACTCAAAATATAAGACTGTTATGGTATAATTGTTTTTTGTAATGATTTCATTTTCTGTAATTGAGTAATCTTTCGTCGAACAGCATTTCTTTTTGTTCATTATAATACTGATCTGTCGGAAAGAGCCGGTTGATAGGGATACGCGCAATTATTGTCGGCTGAAAGTACTGGATGGCATCCCAGCGGTCAACCTCCATGTCCCATCCGTCCAATCCCCAATTGTCGTCGCGGTGAAGCATTACACCAAAAGTTTTATTATGTTTCGATGCGATTTGCTTATATATGGAAATGAATTTGTACATATTATGGCTTATCGGGGGAAAAGTTTCACAGATGATGTGGTCAACATAAGGCAATGCACAGATTTTCGAAAGTTTCACGCCCCGTTGAGTGCCCCATGGTACCCATTTGTTAAACGAATCAACGATGAAGGTCGGATCGGTGACCTCTTCGTATGCGAGGCTCCAGTTGTGCAATCCAAAATAAATAACTCCTTTGAAATCAGGATTATCAAGATTGACTTCGTATACTGCTTTTGATATCCCCCCGATCCATGTTTTAACATACTGTGAAGTAACAAAGTCATCCCATGCTGCCCACACACCTGTGTTTCGTGGCAGGGAGACCACTTGTGTTCCGCCTTCTACCACGGAAGGTACGTTGTATCCGGGGAAATATTGGGTCTTCCCGCCTCCGTTCGGAACCATCGATTCGGAATGAACAGGAAATTTAGTGACGACTTCATTGTTGAAGGTTACTGAATGAGCCTGGCAGTATTTCTGCCACTCCTGAAGAACAGCATCACTGTATGCGGCCAATTCCCAGTAATTGATTCTGGAATTATTCGGTTGGTCACCGGCATAAAAAAGGCAATCCTCGTTGAAAAAATAACCTGAGGTATAGGGTACCATCGGCTGAAGAAATACTGTTTTATACCTGTTGATGAACCAGTTAACAGCTTCGGGATTCATGACATCAAAAGCAATGACTTCCTCACTATGCACATTGTGAACAAAACCGGGGACAATCGATCCGTCAGGTGTCATCATGTAAGCCCGGTACTGATCAGGAAAAACATCGTTGTTAAATGCATGATGATTACCCTGAAGATTCAGACTGCTCAGCCACAGATCGATGCCACTTTCCTTAAAAACTTTTGCAACCTCAATGCAGGCTGCGATATCCTGGGGATGAAAATAAAGTACTCCGTATTCAACTCCCGACACATGGTGTTTGCTTATTACATTGATTATTGAATCGGCTTCAGCAGCAGTTGATATAGCTCCGAACATAGACATATTATATGAACTAACATCCTGAAAAAAATAATATCCTTTATAAATTTCATTTTCGTCATCCGGTATGCCCCTGACACATCTGACTGACATTCCGGTTGCCTTTTCCCTGTTAAGCCTGAAAAGTTCTCCTGAATCATGCTTCAGCATACGAATCCAGGATGAATCGCTGTTGTATTCCGTGGAACCCCAAAAGCAGGCGTATGTGCCCTGATTGAAAAAAAAACCGTCATGGCATTCACGATATCCGCCCGGCAATGCTGCAAATTCAAAGGAATTAGTAGCAGCAGTGTTGGGACTTTGCCAATGCTCTGAATCTTTTTCTTTTAACTGGCCTCCGGCAGTATCGGCATCGCCAAGCAGAAGCTCAAGGGTCAGCCAGTCTTTATCACTTGCAACATGCCAGCCTTCGGGAGCCAGACCATTTGAATCATTCACTGCATGCCAGTTGTATAACTTGCCGTATGTGGCGCCAAACTCCGGATCGTTATTGTAGTTGCAGTAAGCACCTGTTGTCAGACCATTCCATGATAAGCTGTCGGTTATTTCCGGTATGGTATTTCCGTTCCGGTAACGGGTTACTTTCAGGTTCTGTGCCGTCCACCATTGATTGCCGATTTTAATGATCCGGTATAAATTCCCGTCGATATCGCTGATCGTTCTGAAAACCGAAACATTCAGGGTTTTGTTGCCGGTAATCTCAATATCCCGTTGTTCATAGGTCTCAATACTGTCGCCTGAAACCCTCAACATATATAAGTTCGACATGGATTTGATCAATCCTTTTTGTTTGACGGCATTCATTCCGGTTGCGTATGAATAGTGCAGGTCGGAACTGATTCCGTTGCCGCTAAGAAGAATCATTGTTCTGGCCTTTTTTATACCGTCGACTGTAATGGAATAAACATAAACACCCGGTGGCACAGCCTGTCCTGTATTATCGGTGGCATCCCATACAATCCAACCGGTGTTACCAGACTGATATCCATCAACCAATGTTTTTATTCTGCACCCAATAATATTATAAACCTCAATACTCACAGAAGCAGGTTGTGTTAATTTATAGGCTATAATGGTAGAGGAATGAAATGGATTTGGGTAATTCTGCAACAACTCGAAAGAAGTTGGATTCGATAATGGATCGTCTTTAAGACCGCTTTCAAGTATTTCAATGCTATAATGACCATTTTCGTCAGTATAATCACTGAATTTAGAGATTGTGTCTGATTGATCGGTTAGCTCAACAAGTGCATTTTGCAAAGGTTCTGATCCCGAATCCGTGATTGTACCTTGCAAAATGGTTTGAGAAAACAAGTCTTTTCCCGATAGCATCAAAACAATCGATACTAAGGTCAATACATAAAGTTTAGCCATACCACATATCCTTTCATTTAATAAAAGAATTTTGAAAAACATGGATTCAATAACAAAGGATTTATGTATCTCAAATATTCCGGACAGAGAACAAATATATTACATGAAATAGCCGAAGTCAAATAAAACAAGAAAAATGTCAGAATTGGGATAACTAGGATTAAAGGATTAACCTGTTTTTTGTATTTAATTTTATAATCCTGTAAATCCGTTTAATCCCAATTCAGACATTTTTACTATCTTTCAATCCTATAATCCTGTAAATCCTGTAAATCCGAATTCTGACAATTGGCCACCGACGACCGCATACTGAAAACCGAATTCGAAAAGCTCTTCCGCGAGCATTTTACGACCCTTTGCTATTTTGCACGGAAATACCTTGGCGACCTCGACAGCAGCAAGGAGATCGTACACAGTGTATTTATTAAATTGTGGGAAAACCGGTTGGAATTCGACTGGGAAAAACCAGCCAAATCATATCTGTTTACAGCAGTATATAACAGGAGCATGAATTTTATCCGGGATAACCGGAAGTTTGTTTCGGAAGATCCGGCCACAATTCGCGAAGAGGTCAATAATCCTTCAGCTTTTTCCGATACCATGGAGGTTGCTGAACTGGAGGGCAGGATAAAAAAGGCGTTGCAGCGCCTACCCGAGAAATGCAGGGAAGTATTTGAACTGAATCGTTTCGAGGGGAAGAAATATGCCGAGATAGCCACGTATTTGAATATCTCGGTCAAAACCGTTGAGACCCAGATGTCAAAAGCATTGAAAGTGCTGAAAGAAGAGCTCAGGGATTATTTGTATGTTTTTATTCTTTTTTTATTAAACACAACTTATGCAATAGAAGCTCCGATTACTATCGGAACGAACTATTGTATTAGTTGGGTTAACCCCGAATTAGCAAATCTTTGTTTTTCAAATTGTTATGTTTGAAAAACATTTGATTTGCTTTTTCGATTGCGCTAATGCGCAATTTGGGCTGAAAAATATGGATCATCTGTAAGGGTAAAATGTAATTCGTGTGTGTAGACAGTAGAATAACTATGGATGCTGAAAATAAACATATTGACCCCGTTGGTTTGCTGCCCAAATATTTTGCCGGCGAAGCTTCTGCAGAAGAACGCAAAGAGGTCGATGACTGGCTTTCAGCCGATAAAAATAACCAGGCTGAGTTTAAGGCTTTTGCAAAACTCTGGAACATAACCGGAACGATTGCTCCCGGAGAGGATATTGACCTGGATAAGGAATGGCAAAAACTGGAGTCGGTTGTCATGCCAGCCCGTGTAAGAACCATCACCCTGGTAAGGATTATCCGGATTGCCGCTTCCGTTGTACTGATATCCGCTCTTGCCTTTTTTGGATTTAAGGTATCGAAAGTTAAGACCGAAAAAGCCCCGGTTGCCGAATTATCAACCGTTACATTGCCTGATGGCACCCTGGTCTCTATTAATGCCGGTTCGAAAATAACCTATCAGAAAGGATTTGGAATGACCAACCGCAACATTAGCCTGAAAGGGGAGGCTTATTTCGATGTGGTTAGGAATACAGCACTTCCTTTTATAGTCACAACCGGGGAGGCCAGCATCAAAGTAACGGGTACAAAATTCAATGTCAGGGCCTATAAGGATCAGACCGAGATTAAAGTGACAGTTACAGAAGGAACTGTTATATTGTATGAAACCAGGCAACCCCTGAAAGAAGCTGTCGTCAGTGCCGGTGAGACCGGAACCTTTGACAGGACTGTGAAGGTGGTCAGGAAACAGCAGGTGATTGACCTTAATGATATTGCATGGAAAACCATGATTCTCGATTTCAATGATGCTACACTCTCGGAAGTTGCCGGTGTCCTTGAAAATACCTATCACAGCAGCATCATTGTTGATCAGGAGGTGCAATCCTGCTCCATTACGGTTCGTTTTGAAGACCAGGAACTGGCTTCCGTTCTGAAGGTATTGAAATCAACGCTCGACCTGACTATTACCTCAGATGGTAAACATATTATTATCAGCGGTAACGGATGCTGAATCACCTTTATATTATGGTTTACCTGCAAAGGTTCACAATTATCCTAATTTTGTTGCTTTTATCGGGGATACCTTCCTTTTCACAAGCACCTGATCTTACACAGAAAATAACGGTGCATTATTCAAACCTGTCGCTGGAATCGGTATTAAAAGACCTGAGCCGGTCAGCCGGCATACGGTTTTCCTACAGTCCTGATGCCATCCCGGTCAACATCAGGATAAACTATAACGCCGTTAACAAATCCACGGAAGAGGTGCTGAAGGATATTTTCAGTCAGGCGGGCATACGATATACCGTTGTTGCCGGTTACCTGGTGTTAAAAACAGGAGAGGAAGAACCGCCTCTGGTTAAGCCTGCCAGACCTGAACTGTATACAATAAGCGGTGTTGTTTCCGATTCCTCCAACAGGGAGGTTCTCATAGGTGCTGCCGTATATATCCGGGAGACAGGCATAGGGACTTACAGCAACAATTACGGTTTTTTTTCCATCAGTCAGCCTGCCGGTGTGTATACCTTTGAAACTTCTCACCTGGGATATTCGATTGAGAGCAGGTCTTTTACCTTACAGGATAACACAACCTGGAATGTTAACCTCAAACCGTTACCGTATACGGTCAGCGAGGTTATTGTATCATCGGCCAGTAATGAAGGCTTGATTTTGAATCTGCCGGCTGCCCGGAGCAATATGGAAGCCAAATCGGTCCAGCACCATGCTGCCGCACTGGGTGAAACGGATATGCTGAAATCACTCGACCTGTTACCCGGGATCAGCTTCCAAAGCGACGGATCAAGCTATTTCTTTGTGCGGGGTGGAAGCCATGATCAAAACCTTATTTTGCTCGATGAGGCACCTATTTATAATCCAACTCACCTGCTGGGCCTTTTTACCCCGATAATCCCTGAAGCTGTAAAGCATACCGAGATCTATAAGGCTGATTTCCCCATTCAGTATGGGGGCAGATTATCATCGGTAATGGATATACGTACCCGTGACGGTAATATGGAACGTTTCTCAGGTACGGCAAACATTGGAATTGTCTCAACAAGGTTGAGTATTGAGGGACCGTTTAAGAAAGATGCCAGTTCTTATTTTGTTTCTTTTCGCCGGTCAACTTTTGGTTCTGTTGTTAAGTTGCTGAATCCGGCTGTTGAAGCTTTTCATTTTACGGATTTTAACGCCAAGTTCAATATAAAAATCGGGAAAAGAGACAGGTTGTTTCTGACCCTTTTTTCGGGTAAGGATGTTTTCAGACAAAAACCATCGGATGTGCGAAACGGACTCGAATGGGGCAATAACTCCCTTACCTTGCGCTGGAACCATCTTTATGGAAGCCGACTTTTCTCAAACACCACTTTTTATACCAGCAAATACGATTATGCTCTTTATACAGATTACGATAAAAAAATTTACTGGAACTCAGATATTACCAGTTCGAACCTGAAAACGGCATTCACCTGGTATTATAATCCCCGGCATAAGCTGGATTTTGGATTGAACCTGGGGGTATATTTTTTCAATCCGGGAAATTATAACCTGCCTGAACTTACCAATAGCGCTTTGCATGTATCTGAAGTAAATTCAGGGGAAATAGTCCTCTATGCCGGCTATGAGCAGCAAATTACCGATTGGCTTGGCGTTAAGTATGGTCTGCGGTTCTCCAACTGGGGTAATTACGGTGAGGCGTTCAGCATAGTGTACGATGAAGCATACAATCCGGTTTCGCGGGAAGAATATGCCAAAGGAGAAAGGTATTACTCCAAAAATTTTCTTGAACCACGCATATCGGTTTCCTTTAAAACCGGTCATCTGGCCTATATAAAGGCTTCCTATAACCGGACAACACAGCATATCAATCAGATCAATAACAGCATCAGCCCGCTGAATTCGCTGGAAGTATGGCTGCCTTCCGGCCCTAACATCAAGCCCCAGTCGGCTCATATTGTCAACCTGGGTTTCCTGAAATCCTGGCCCGAAAGATCGGTGGAAGTGTTTGCCGACCTCTATTATAAAAGGATGTATAACCAGGTAGGGTACAGCTATCATGCCGAAATGTTGCTGAATCCATACCTCGAAGGAGAACTGCGACAGGGAGATGGCACGGCCTATGGCTTTGAGGTGTTGCTGAAAAAAACACAGGGGAAGATCTCCGGACAATTTGGATTTGCCTATTCACACAGCTTCTTAAAGATTGAAGACCTGAACAACAACCGGCAATATCCGTCCCATCAGGACAAACCACTCGATATTTCACTATCGGTAGATTATGCGGTAAGACCCCGATGGACGCTGAACCTCAATGTTGTCTATACCTCTGGAATGACACTGTCAACACCTACCGGCTTTTATTATTACAGGGGGAAACAGGTTCCGGTTTATGATGAACAGAACAATGACAGGCTGCCTGACTATAAACGGGTGGATCTGGCGTCAACCTGGAGGTTAAACAAAAAACAAAAAAGATTTGAGCATTACCTAACCCTGGCATTTTACAATTTATTGGCCACAAAGAACTATGCCTTCCTGAATTTCAACAAGACAACAGGCAATGATGAAAAATACTATGTGCCTGCTGATACCTATAACATGGAAGAACAGATTGTTACATACCGGTATATGTATTCCATGATACCTTCATTAAATTATAGTTTGAAGTTTTAATGGATTATTACCTGAAATATGGCCGATTGGGATTTTTCCTTTTATTGCTGATCCTGTCATGTGAAAAACAGACCACCTGGGATATTCACACTTCGGAAAGATTTCTGGTAGCCGATTGCATCATTACGAACGAATTAAAATACCAGGAGGTAAGGTTATACCGGTCAGCAGACGCCATGAATCAGCAGCCGGAAGGTGTTTCAGGAGCAATAGTAAATTTGCATGCAGGGGATAGTGTAATCTTTTTTATCGAAGATATTCAGGAAGCCGGAAGATATGAATCCGATATTCCCTTCAGGGCTTCAGCCGGCAATGAGTACAGGCTGGCCATAAGCTGTGAAGGCATTTCCGATACGGCGCAGGCAACAATGGCAGCAGTTACACCGTTTGAACCGTTCGAAATTGCTGCCTATGACAGTCTGTTTCGTTTTGTTTACTATGCAGGTAGCCAGCCTTCAATGACCGAAGTTTATTATGACTGGTCAGCCGCCGCAGATTATTGTGTATCCTACGGCTCCTGTAGGGCTTCCGAGGTGTTTTATACCCTCGATAATATTGATATCGGCAAAATGTTTACCCCTGATAGAAAAATAATCCCTTTCCCTCTCAATACAGAAATAATCCGCATAAAATACTCCCTCAGCGAAGAACATCAGCAGTTTCTCCGGTCGCTTCTGCTGGAGACCGAATGGCGTGGAGGCATTTTTGATGTTGAGCAGGGCAATGTGCCGACCAATTTCCGTCATGGCATACGTGGCTGGTTTGCTGCATGCATGGTGCTTTCGGATACTGCCTGGTATGGTGAATGAAGGATTTCATTTTTTCGTTTTTCGTAGAGACGCGATGCATCGCGTCTTTACGGTAAATGGGAATTAAATATGCAATTAAAAAATGTAACAGTTAAAGAAAGAAATTTCTCTGGTGGATTTATTTAAAAACAAGTACAGAATTTCTTCTGTCCGTATGCAAAATTGGGATTATCGTTGGAGTATTCCATATTTTGTTACCATTTGCACAAAAAACCGTGAATCATTTTTTGGTGAAATAACAAATGGACAAATGATTTTATCGGAAATCGGACAGATTGTATTCAAAGAATGGATAAAAACACCGGAAATCAGACCCGATATGAATTTGAAATTGGATGCATTTTGTATCATGCCCAATCATTTTCATGCTATTATTTTCATAGGTGAAAATAAATACAATATTCGAGGCAGGGAAAATGGAGGAAAATGCAAGGATGAATGTGTTGATGATTGTACCAATGATTGTGACAATGGTCATAGAGACGCGATGCATCGCGTCTCTACTGCAGCGCAATGTATAAAAATACCATCAGCGGTAACAATACCATCCAAAAATCAATTTGGTCCGCAATCCAAAAACCTGTCATCCATTATCCGTGGTTTTAAATCATCCGTTACCGTGCAGGTCCGAAAAACGAATGAATATTTTGCTTGGCAATCCAGATTTCACGATCATATAATTCATAACAAAATAGAATATTATAAGATACGTGATTATATTATTGAAAACCCAAAAAGATGGAATAACGATATATTTTATGATGAATAAATCTCCACATACCCGGTAAAATTCCTTTTTTCACTCTTCCTCCGTTCCGTTTTTCCACCATTTCAATCTTTTATCATTCCGGTATTCCGCTGACATTCAATATATTTGTTTTTTTCTCTTTCTTCATCAGGGTAAAAACCATTTCTTGTGTGATACTGTTGAAAACGGTTTGATTACAAACTTTAAAAACAATAGTAAAATGAAAACAAGAAATCTTTTTTTAGGAATGAGTTTTGCCGTAGCAGCTCTTTTTTTCACTTCGTGTGAAATGGATCGTTTGAGGCCGGAAGGCGAGTTCGGAATTCTTCCCGAACGTTTCAAGGTGGATATTCCCAACTCCCTGAGCAATTCAAACTTTAAATCAACGTTTAAAAGTACGGCGAATGACACAATAAGCGGCAACGCCATTTATGGTCATCTCAATACCTTTATCGCTGTGGGTGAAGTAGCTGCCGATATTGTTGTAGCTACGATCTGGGCCATTCATTTTTATAACATTGAGGATGTGCTTTACCTTAGTTTTACCAGCGATGATGATAACCGTGTAAAGAACCTTGAAGTGGTTAAAAATGTCGAATTCAGGGATCGGGAATGGGAATATCAGCTGACTATTACCGACGCTGAATCGGAAGGCAATGAAGACGGTGGTATTGGCATGCAGGTCTTCTGGAGTAAAAATCCCATTGAAGGCATTGCCCTCTACAAGCCTTATAACCTGGATAGAAATAAGAACAAAAACGCTGAAAAGGCTATGGCAAGTATTGAATATTCGGAAAAAGGAACCGGCGATTATGAAACTTACATGATCGTGGAAGTTGCCGGCTTACCATTGCCCGATGGAATATTCGAACCCTTTGGTATGGAAACACTGAAGATGTTTGTGGGCAAAAAGGGTGAAAACATTGATGTCTATGGTAATTCCAATCATCCCAATATGCAGTTCAATCCCAATGATAACGAAGCTGTAGGATTTGGCTGGGCTTTCGTTGCCTCCGGAAACGACAGCAAGGATATCGCCGTGGCTGAGGTAGGATTACCCAGAAGTTCAGCTGATATAACCGACAGGGAAGAAATACTGGTTGACAATTCCATCAAGAATGTGATAACACGTGAGTTGACAAATTATGTGGTCTCCCAGTATGCTAAATTCGGATTAACGCTCAATCCTGAAGAAGTTGCAGCTTTACTGACACCTTATCTGAAGAATGCAGACGC
This sequence comes from Bacteroidales bacterium, assembly GCA_016928305.1. GTDB lineage: Bacteria > Bacteroidota > Bacteroidia > Bacteroidales > UBA10428 > UBA5072. The sequence continues at coordinate 41,352 of JAFGKY010000089.1, read as the reverse complement.
TCCGGGTTACTTCAATAACCATGGATTTATACAGGGCGGCGTTGCCCCGAACAGCGAATATTCCGAACTTGAGAGTAACATTGAATCGCTTGTACCCTATAATCCGTATACAATAACCAATCTCGGGATAGAATTTAAATAAAAGATCCCTTATGCAGTAGCTTCGGACCTGGCAGGTTCTCATAACCTGTCAGGTTTTTTTTTATTACTTTACCCTGTTTATTCCTTCACTACCATCACAAAAGTAATCGGCACTTCAACCATTTTTGCCATATCTTCTCCGGCCTCGAGCATGTCGTAGTCATCTTCGTTGTAATGCCAGAAGATTTTAATATTGAGTCCCTGCTGAATACCTGTTTTCAGATGCATTAATACATCAGCAATAAATTTGGCAGCAGCGGTATTAAAATATCCCAGCTTGAAATTTACCCTGAATGGTTTATTCTTTGTTTCACTTTCTTGCTTATTGTCAAGGACTTTTAAAAAATTTTCCAGTTTTTCGATCACTGTATGGCTGAAATCCCTGACATTTTCCGGCAGGCAATGGCCTTTAACCTGCAATAGTCTGAGATCACCGTCAAGTATGACCTCAGGAGTCTTTTCGGTGGATGGTAAATGAAGTAGCAACATAGAATAAATGAATTTCCAATAATCCCTTAAAAATAAGGTAAATTATCAATTTATTCATCATTAATAGTGATTTATTCATAAAAATGGTTAGCTTTAATAATGAATTTTGTTTCCCTAACCTTTATTTAGTTATTTAATGTTAACCTAAGCTATTAAACTATGGAAAATTTGTGGCCTTTAATTATTCAGCTTGTTACCGGCGCCCTGGGTGGTACCGCTGCCGGTGCCCTGATGAAGAAACTGTCGCTAGGGACAGCATTGAATGCCATTTTAGGTATCATTGGCGGCGGCCTGGGCGGTCAATTGCTTAATCTTCTGGGCGTTGGAACAGCCGGAGGAGGCATGGACCTGAATGGCATCATTACTAGTGTTTTAGGAGGAGGTGTCGGAGGTGGTATATTGCTTGCCATTGTTGGTTTGATCAAGAAAGCCTTCAGCAAATAGTTTCTTCCTGTCAGTTACTTTCTCACAGCCAGCCATTAAAGGCTTTCACCTGCAAGGATAACACTAGGATGAATCGGATCAGGCATAGTGAAAAGTATCTCGTAAACAGCTGTGAAGGATCAGCGTAAAACCTGGGAATATACGGTTTGTTTGTAATAATGTATATGTGCAGGGAGTAATAATTGTGTCATTGGTTTTCAGGATTCCGATTCTCCCATCCTTTCCGGAGCCGGATAGGGTGTGAAAGAGATTGTTTGCAAAAACTGAAAGGATACCGGAAAGTTAAAGTCTTTTCACCCGGTTAAAAGAAATCGCGTTAAGCAACCATCGGGGCAGTGATTTTTCAGGATCCCTCTTCCTCAGATTGAGGTACCATCCGATCTTTTTGAGGATCGGGATTTTATGGGTCTCAACAAATTCAATTAATGTTCCGTCGGGATCTTCTGTGTACGCAAATGAGCCGGCTGCCTCTCCCATGTCGAAGCTGTGGTCTACATCTACCGTAAACGGACATCCCTTAAGCATGCATTCGTCCCGTAAAAGGTTCATGCCACGAATATCATAACACATGTGAATGAATCCCAGGTCGCCCCAAAACCGTTCCTTGTATATTTTCTGTGGTTGACGATCGAGTACCTGCACCAGTTCGATCTCGCTGTTGCCGAAAACCAGGCTGAAAGCTCCCATACGGGGCTTGCTGTGTTTCAGTAACATCCTGCGTATTTTTGAATTTCCTCCCGGCAGGGTGGCAAATTCACCAAAAACTGCCGTTTCGTCAAAGATTACTGTATCATAGCCAAGAATACCGGCGTAGAATTCTTTTGACCGGTTGATATCGGAAACTCCAATTATGGCCCCATAGGCTGCTCCGGTTGGTTTCCTTTCATTGCGGAACCAGTTTTGGCTGGTTACCAGCTGGAACAGGTTGCCATAAGGATCTCTGACAAAGAAATGTTCTTTTCCACGAGGATCTCTCAGTAGCCCGCTCACCATTTCAACGCCATTGCTCTTGAGAAAATCAAATGTGGCTTTCACATCCCGGCATTTGATTTTGGCAGTGAATAATCCGAGATCACCAAGCTGGATAGTAAAGTCAGGGGGTAATGGTTTTCGTTCAACATATTGCCATATTTCAAATCCTCCTCCTCCCTGCAGGTTAAGGGCTAATGCTGCATGCCTCTTTTGTGGCTGACCTCCGGTATAAGGAAGCATAAATTCGGCTACCGATGAATCTTCAAACATCCGGATATCCATTCCGAAATTTGACTTGTACCACTTCCATGCTTCCCTGACGTTGGGAACACCTATGCCGATTTGTTGTATGCCGCTGATTACCTTCTCTTTCACAATTCCACAAATTTAATGTTAACAATTTATTGCCAACGAAAATAATAAATAAAATAATCCTATCATATCGGGCTGGTTTTTCTTGCAAGGAAATAATAAACAGGCGGGATGAATTTTTTCATGTAGTAGAGGAATGTTTCCCCGCGTCCCAACAACAGCTTTTTCCTGTTTCGTTCGATAGCCCTGATGATCTTTTTGGCGCATGTTTCCACCGGTATTCCCTTTGCCTGACCCGGATCCATTATCCCATATGGTTTTCCGTCTTTATCGAGTGAGTTAATGGAGACGTCGGTATGCACACGACCGGGGTATACCAGTGTTATCCTGATGTTTTTACTCCAGAGTTCCAACGCCAGCGTTTCAAAAAAACCACTGAGTGCATGCTTCGCCGCTGAATAGGCTGAACGCATAGGGAATCCATAAAGGCCTGTCATGCTGCTTATGGCAACAATATAACCTCCTTTATTATTGATCATAGAGGGCAGCATGGCCTTCGTGAGGGCAACGGCACCAAAGAAATTGGCTTCCAGTATCATTCTGTCAACTTCAACAGGCGTTTCGATGGCGAGTGAACGTTGACTGACTCCGGCATTATTAATAAGGATATCTATACCTTTATACAAGCTGGTAACCGTTTCCACACTTCGGATGATATCCTCTTTTTTTGTCACATCCATAGGAACTACGTGGGCACTCCCGGGTGAAATCTTCTCAAGAAGTTCTTTCAGGTTTTCAAGTTTGCCGGTATTACGGGCCGACAGTATAACACTGGCCCCTCTGCGCACTGCTTCAATACTCAGTGCCTCTCCAATTCCTGAAGAAGCACCGGTGATCCATATAGTCTTACCGTTGATATTCATGGATGACAGGTTGAATGATCAGGTTCATTCGGTCAATCATAGTTTTTCGCAAGCCGAGCAGTTTTTTAATCGCCGGATTTCCTGAAAGTTTCATCCGGAAAAAACGGAATCCGGAACGGATTTTTTTAAAATGGATATACCAGCTGAATGCAAACATCCCTGCCAACGGTAATGAAATCAAGTAAGCCAGCCGCATCCAGGGATTTTCTATCAGTAAAAAACCCGGAATCAGCAACAGGAGATAAGTCACCGGGAAGAGAATAAGCCCAAGCACAAATTTGAATGTGCTGTGGAACTGGGGATCTTTGACCTTTGTCCTGGCAATCCGCACAGGAATCGAAAAAGGCAAGATGTTGGTCAGGTAACCATAGATGAAAACCGGAAATAATAATAACAGTAACAACGAACCCGCCAGCAGTGCAATCAGGGAGAATCTACCTTTCGCGATCATCCAGTCACGGAAATTGTATTTTTTCAGTAAATCCTGGTAGTCGGACATAAGTTGATTTAGTGCAGCTATTTCTCCGGGATTTCTTTCCAGCGTCTGATCAAGTATATCGATCATTTTCTTATCGGCCATGAAACGGCTGGCAAGCGAATCATCTTCAATTCCCATTTTCTCCCGCATGGTGCTGTTAAAAACTTCCCTCAGCTTCATATAAAGATCGTAATATTCCTCCGTGCCGATATGGATCATCAGCTTTTTCAACTCTTCAGCAAGGCGGGAACGCAGACGGTTAATGGCATCCACCGGATTGTTTTTCCAAAAAAGGTAAAATTCCGAAACCTCGATAGGCTTTCCGTAATTGATGAAAAGAGTACTCCTGAATTTCTGATAATGGCCGTAATCGAGTCCTATCGGCAGGATCTTAACGGCCGGCTTTTCTCCATACTTTTCCTGAGCCAGGAGGGCAATACGAAAGATACCTTTCACCAGTTGCCTGAGTCTCCTTTTATCCCCATGATTCCCTTCCGGGAAAATACTCAGTGGATTGTGCCGGTTGTGAATGACCCGGAGGCTTTTTTCAAATACCATATCGTTTCTTCTCACGTTCTGTATACCGTCCCTTATCCTGAAAATGGGCATAATATTCAGGAAATGAAGTATACCACAAACTATTTTTCCTTTAAAAATGTCCGCTCTGGCAAGAAACACGGGTTGTAATCCTGCATCGGATACCACAGCAAGTGCATCCATCAGTGCATTCTGATGATTGGGTGCCAGGATAACAGGTTCATTGCGTGGAATATTCGAACGGTTAACCGACTGCAGCTTCCGGTAATATATCCTGAATGAGAAGTTGTTATATTGTTGCAACAGCCAGTATTTCAGTGACCATTCATCGATACTCTTTTTACGAAACACGATATAAAAATTAGTGGTAAATTAAAACAAGTTACAAAAAATAATCACAAGTATTCATATCCTCTCAGGCAGCCACTTCAATTTTTATTTTTTCAACTTTATTTAAATCCTTTTCATAATAAAAAGAACCGGCAAAGAAAAGGACAACGGCTATCAGCAAAGAAATGGGCAGTAAATTGAATGCAGTTTGTATGTTGGTGACATCTGAAATCCTGCCCATCACTATAGGTGCCAGCATAGAGCCAATCGAGTTTTGTACGATTACTGCAATGGAGTATGAAATAGCCCTTAATCCCGGGTGGACCACATCCTGGGTAACGGCAATCGCTGAAGACAAAAAAGCGGTAATGGATATTCCCAGGGACAACAGCAACAAATATTGCAGCTTGCCCTTAAAGACTGTAAAACCCAAAAACATAAAAATGGCCGATATCAGGGTAGTAATGGCCGGAAAGACCATCCTGGCGTTTATTTTTTTTCTCCGCCACCGGTCCACAAGATAACCTCCAACCGGCGCGCCAATAATGGCAAGCAGCATGACGACGCTCGATTTTATCCCTGCCGGTCCGGCCTCCATTCCCTGCATACGGATAAAATAGGTGGGCAACCATGTCATCATGGCGGTAGTGGTAAAAATCACTCCTGCTATTCCCAGATAGGTGAATATCAGCGATGGTTTATGCGTAAACTCACGGAATAAATCAACGATCGACATTTTCACCATTTTACGATCGGAAGTCTTGTTCTCCCGGGATTGATTCTTGACCAGACCAACCGTTTTATAATCCTTCACAAAAAAGAACAAAACCGCAACGATGAATCCGGGAATGGCCACGAGTCCCAATGCGTGACGCCAACCGAAATGAGTGGCGATGATACCTCCTATGGCCACCCCAATAGCACTTCCAAGAGGGATAGACGCATTCCACAATCCCATTATCCACGAGCGTTTTTCCTGCGGATAAATAGCCGATATCATGGCAGTACCACCCGGTGCATATCCTGCTTCTCCGACACCGATCAGGGAACGTGTTACAAACAATTGCCGGAAAGTACCTGTAATTGCCCCTAGTGCGGTTGCTATGCTCCACAATCCTGCCATTAATCCGATTGTTTTTTTTCGGCTCCAGCGATCAACCAGAACAGATATGGGAAAGGTAAACAAAACGATTGAAGCATACACAGCCGAAACCAGGCTTCCGCATTGGGTGTCTGTCAGATTCCATTCAGCTCTGAGAAACGGGAAAAGAGATGATATGACCATCCGGTCAACATAATCAAACATGTACAACAGGAAGAGAAGTGCAAACAAGTAGTTGGTATATCTTTTGCTGTATAGGTAACCCTCGGCTGTTTGTTTTTTTTTCATAAAAGGTTTTTTACTTGGTTGTGATTGATCAATGCATTACACCATTCCATGGAAGGCTTTCATCAATGAACTACAAGAAGAGGTCACGGGAAAGTGTTTATCATACCCGATTTCCTTCCCTTCACCCAAGCGGTGAAATAAATACGTACATTTGTGGTTATCTCCCGCGAATTCCCTTTCCCCTGGCTTTTCCGATCACCTTTCATAGAATCAAGTATTTTGCTTAGAACCTCTAAATTAATAAAAAAACAATACGTTTGATGTTTGATGGTAATATAGAGCAACGCTTTACAAATGATTTATATCAGACTCAAATAGATTATATTTGTCTGCAAAAACAGATGAAATCATTGTTTAAAACCATTGCGGTTGAATCCTTGAAAGATAATTTCTTCCGGCGGATTAACCGGGAATGGATGCTAATTACGGCGGGTTCAACGGATCATTTTAATACCATGACCGCCAGCTGGGGAACACTCGGAATTTTGTGGAATAAACCCATCGCTGTATGTTTTGTCCGGCCTCATCGTTATACTTTTCAATTTACTGAGAAATACAACTATTTTACACTCAGCTTTTTTAATAAAAATTACAGGAGTATATTGGATTTCTGCGGCACTCATTCGGGCAGGGATACGGATAAAGTATCCAGGACCGGTTTGATTCCCCTGGAATTGGGAACGGATCGTGTTTCTTTTAAGCAGGCGGAATTGATTTTTGAATGCCGGAAGATGTATGCTGATTATATAAAACCGGAAAATTTTATCATGCAGGATATCATTAAAAAGAACTATCCGGGACTGGATTTTCATCGTTTCTATATCGGTGAAATCCTGAATTGTTATAGCCGTGAGTAGAAAAACTTTTCAGGACAAAATAACTGGAGAACGATAAACGGTAAACGGTATATAGTTTTTGGTGTTCATTATCAGTAACTTAATAACAATCACAACAAGAATCCTTACACATCAATCTTTCCTTTCTCAGTCATACAAAACTTCTCAGACAGGTAGGCCAGCATTCGGCTAAAAGTGGCCATAGCTTCTTCGGTTTCCTTGTTAATGGTTTTTTTCTTGAGGCGCAGCAGTAACAAACCGTAAAGAGCGTCAAGACAAGCTTCCACATCGCTGATGTTGGCAGATGGAAGTTTGCTTTTAAACTCCCTTAGGTTTACCACGGCTGTAGTATATAGGTTTTGATACCTGATTTCGTGTCTGCTGTTTAACAACCTGATGTGAAGATCGTTCATGTCACGAACGTGGGTGTTTAAAAAACTCAGATGTCCTTTTTCCCGGATGCCTTCTTCATGCATCATAAGGATGAGGTTGACATACCAGTTTTTGATTTCATCGATCAGGCGGCTGGATGGGTTGAATTTACTGATGTAATTACGCTCTATGAGGTTGATATTAAAATCACATGCCCTTATAATATCTTCAACCTGCCACATGTATAATATATATTCAGCAATATTGGTTTTCCTTTTTTCCCGGGCGATGAGCATTGTATATGTTCCTGTTTATTTCTGGTATCTGTATTCCTTGATGCAAGTTTATTCCTTCAGCAGGTTGTCCAGTATTCTTCTTTCTTTTTTAGTTGGTCTGCCTGTTCCCTTTTCCCGGAAATAGAAGATCGAATCGCTGATTCTCAGCTTGTTAAGTTCTTCTATGGATGTCATATCTTCAATGTATTCACACACTTTCCGGGCGGATATACGATTTTCAATCAGCTTTTTTATTCTAAAAGTATATACCGCCGGGAGTTTACGAACCAGAATAACATCTCCGGTTTTAACCTCACGGGATGCTTTTACCGGTACATCATCAAGGATTATTCTTCCCTTTTTACAAGCTTCGGCAGCCATACCACGGGTTTTATAAATCCTCGCGGCCCATAGAAATTTGTCAATCCTGAGTCTGTCTGATGCAGTCATATAGAAACGATCATGTGATGAAGTGAAGATAAGGCGAAGATACTTTAAAAATTATTCATCCTGCATTTGAATTTGTAAAATCCGGCAAAAGAGTGAGGTAAACCGGGTTAAATCATAAAAAAAGACCAAAATTGGAACTAAAATCATTTTAATCCGTTTAATAATCAAACCAACAAAAAAAGAAAACATGAAAAGAATCATAAGCAAAATCCTGATGGTTGTTCTTGTTGTGAGTGGAATAACCGTATCCAGCTGTGAAAAAGACAAGGATAATGATGCTCCTGCATTGCCGCCTGAATCGGCTTTTGTTATTGACTTCAGTGATTTCCAGAACAATCAGAAATCTACACTGACAAAAGCAAACTGGGCCACCGCCGCCGTGACCGTTGGTGTCTGGAATACAGTGCTTGCCGTAACATTAGCCGTGCCTGTGGCTACTTATATCCAAGCCATCCAGCAACCGGCAATTCGTATCGACAATGATTCGTGGAAATGGTCCTTTTCCGTTACAGTTGCGTCAGTCGTTTACACAGCCGTGCTTTATGCCGATGTGGCAGGTACCGAGGTTACCTGGAAGATGTATGTTTCACAACAGGGAGGTTTTAGCGATTTTCTCTGGTTCAAAGGCACCTGTGATATCCTGAGAACCCATGGCACATGGACACTATACCATAGCCCGCTCAACAATGTTGAGTTTATAAATATCGAATGGACACATAACTATGAAAATAATACCGGGGATATTAAATATTCAAATGTAGTTGCCGGTACCGATGGATATGGCGATTATATTCATTATGGTGTTACAACCGATACCCCATACAATGTATTTTATGATTTATACGATAAAAGTGAGAATAAAATAGTTGAAATTAACTACAATTCGGTAACAAAGGCAGGCAGTATATATTATAATGACCTATGGCATTGCTGGGACAGTAATCTTGACGATATTACTTGCCCATCACGGTAAATAGTATTGAAATTTCAATTCATGTAGAGACGTAAAATTTTACGTTTCTACTTTTTTTATGGTACAACCATCACACTGAACCGGCAATTCTCCTGCCTGATTCAAAAACCGTCTGCTGATAAATTTCACAACCTTTTTCCGGCAATAAATTCAAAAATTTGAACGTATTTTTGTCGGATTTGCAACCACCGGAAAAAAACATTGTCATTCATACAGAAAGTTAAAATAACACTGGGTGGTTGAAGTTTCTGCCTGTGAATGATGATAACGAAAAAATAGCAAAATGTAAATTGTTGTGCCATCCTTTCAGGAAATACACAAGGATATCATCGAACTGAGCAAAGCACAAAATACGCAGGCACAGTTTCAACTATACCAGCTTTATGCCAAAGCTATGTATAACATTTGTTATCGCATAATGAACAACAGGGAGGAAGCTGAGGATATGCTGCAGGAATCTTTTACAGAAGCTTTTGTGAAGCTCGACTCTTTTCGTTTTGAGTCAACATTTGGCGCATGGCTGAAACGTATCACCATCAACAAATGCATCAATGCATTAAAAAAACGGAAAGCGGAACTTGTTTATACCGAAAGACTGCCGGATCATCAGACAGGGGAAGAGGATTTCGATTCCGATGGTATCAGCATCAACGAAGTGCAACAGGCTATGGAAGAATTGCCTGAAGGCTATAGGATAGTATTTTCATTGTTTTTACTGGAGGGGTATGATCATGGTGAAATTGCGCAGATCCTCGGTATTTCGGAATCCACATCCAAATCACAATATTCCAGGGCGAGACAAAAAATACAGGACATTTTAAAACAGAAAGGCTATGGAAAACAGGTTTGAAAAATTTATCAGGGAAAAAAGAGAGGCTTTCGATTTCAGGGAACCTGATCCGAAGCTGTGGAAGAAAATTGAATCCAACATCAGGCCCCGCCGCATAATCCGCTGGAAAACAGTAGCCAGTCGTGCTGCTGCAGTTTTGATCATTTTTCTTGCTTCATACATGGTACATGAGTTCATTGAAAATAACCATCGTATCACAACCATTAAAAGAACACAGCAAAAACCGGCAAAAGAAATTATAATTCCGGAGTTACAGGAAGCTGAACTTTACTATTCGGGATTGATTCATGAAAAGCTGGAAGAAATCAAGCCTATTCTTGCAAATTGCCCGGGCATTGAGGATGAGCTTAAAACCGATATGTCAGCACTTGACAGTTTATATTTCGATCTAAAGATGGATCTTAAAGATAACATTGCCAATCAGGAGGTCATTGAAGCAATTATTGAAAATTACAGACTTCGCATAGCTATTTTGGAAGAATTGCTCATGGAATTAAAGCCTGACGATGGTATGTGCATTTCAAAAATTAACAACTATGAATTATAAGAAAATCATCTGTGGCATACTAACTGTATGGTTCGGCCTGCCATTCCTTTCGGGGCAGGAGTTCACCAATCAGGTGGTTAGAGCTTATAAAATAAGCAATGCTACATCCATTGATGCATTCAATAAATATGGAAAAATCCATGTCGTCACCTGGGAAAAGGATTCGGTTAAATTCATTATAGATATTAAAATCCGGAACAAAGATGCTGAAAAACTTGAAAAGACAAAGAATAGTATCAGCTTTGAATTCATTCCCGCTTCCTATTATGTAATTGCAAAAACAAAAATAGGTGATGGTTCGCAGGATGTTTTTAAAGAGCTCAAGGATATTGCGGGGAGCTATTTCTCAACGCAAAACCAGATTCAGATCGACTATACCATCATGGTTCCCGGTTACTCTTCGCTGAAACTGGAAAACAAATTTGGCGATGTGTATCTTGATGACAGGGAGGGTAATCTTGATCTGACTCTTTCTTATGGCAATTTAAAAGCAAACATTCTGGGTGGCCATTGTTCTATAAAACTTAGTTCAGGCGATGCAGAGATCAACTCGCTCAACGAAGGGCAGTTAACGACATCCTATTCGGATCTGCATGTTCACAAAGCGCAAAAGCTTATGATAGAAAGCCGTTCGTCGAACCTCGATATTGATGAAATCAATCACCTGACGTTACGTTCCCGGCGTGATAAGTTAATCCTTCCCAGGGTCAGGAGTTTAAAAGGTGACAGTTATTTCTCTGAGTTTGCCATATTGGGTTTACAGGATGAACTCGATTATATCTTCCGGTATGGGAGTCTGACCATTGACAACATTGAAAAAGGTTTTTCTTCCATAATCATTAATTCGGAATATACCGATCTGAGGTTATCTTTTGTAAAGGGATCGGCATATGACATTGAAATAACTCACCATCCGGATGCATTGCTTTCTTATCCGAGATCAATGGGAACATTGGAAGTCAGAACAAGCAATACAGCAGAAAAACAGAAAGTAACTTACGGAAGGCTTGGTGCTGCCCAATCGGATTCAAGGGTTATCATAATGGCTCCCAAAAAATGTATTATCAGCATAATTCAAAAATAAGTGCAACCTTTTCAATTCCGGGTTGTCATTAAATGAAAACAAAGACTATGAAAAATATTGTTTATCTGGCAGGTTTATTGATAATGGCATTTTGCCTGTCGTCGTGCGAAGGTATCTGGCCCAATTGTATAGACGGGAACGGGGAGATCATCACCAGCCAAAGAGATGTAGGATCATTCGACAGGATTGAAACAAACGGTGATTTTCAGGTTTTTATTTATGTGGGTGACACAGGATATGTGGAAGTTGAATCCGATGAAAACCTGATGGGTGCGATTATAACACGTGTATATAAGGATGAATTAATTATTGAAACACGCCGGGGGGATTGCCTGCGACCATCGGATGACATACGGATTACCGTTATAACTCCCGGATTAAGGCGTGTTGAACTCAATGGCTCGGGCAGTATATGGTGCGACAGTTTGTTATCCAGTACCTTCAGTACCTTTGAGGCCGATATTGATGGTTCGGGTAACATTGAGTGTATATATCTACAAACCGAATCGCTTGAAACGGATATATCAGGGTCGGGAACCATAAAGGCAACAGGGACATTCGATGAAACCAATGCTGATATTGAGGGCTCGGGTGAGATCATGCTGACCGGCCAATCGCCAAATACCGATTTTGATATTGTGGGATCAGGAAAGATTTCCGCCAGAAACCTGCTGACCGACACATGCTATGCAGACATCACCGGTTCCGGCTCAATTTCTGCCTGGGTAATCGATCTGCTGGATGTCGAAATATCGGGCAGTGGCGTTGTTTATTATTATGGTGAATCACCGGTTGTCAATACGCACATATCCGGATCAGGTCGGGTAATTAAAAAAGACTAAAATTTATTAAACCCTTTGTCATGAGATTATTGTTTATTCGTGAAACTCAAATTTCAAAAACGCAGTGCATTGAAATTTGTAAGTTGAACAATCCCGCCGAAGGCGGAGGGTTTAATACTCCACAGCTCTGCTGCGGAATAAGTTTCCAAAGCTTGCTTTGGTGTTTCATACCCGTGATTGTGCTTTTGTTCCTGCTGTCCTTTCAACTCAAAGCCCAGCATTATACAAGGGATGCAGGATTCAGAGCAGGAACCTTCTCTGCTGTGTGTTACCGGCAATATCTTAATGATAACAAGCATTGGGAGATCATGGCCGGCCTGAAAAGAAATGCAATACGCGTGACCTACATGAGGGAGTACGTACAGCCGGCTTTGCATAAACATTCTCCCAACCTGTTTTTTATATACGGTTTCGGAGTTCACACAGGTATCAGCCGGATGGACTATTATCGTGTCTTTACGCGAACTTACTATTACGATGATTACCGGTATTCTCCTGTAATCGGCATGGATGGATATCTTGGGCTCGAATATCGTTTTTCCGAACTGCCTTTTATTATAGGGATCGATTTTAAGCCCTTTTTTGAATTTTCAACGACACAGTTTTTTAATCTGATACTTTTTGATTCAGCTTTCATATTGAAATATAAATTCTGAAAAAACTATTAATACTATTTAAAACCATGAAAAAAATACTCGTTTTGACCGCTATGTTGTTTCCCACCTTTCTTGCATTTGCACAAATTGAAGAAGAAACACAGAAAAAAGAACGATCAAGTGAAATCAGGACAATATTTCCCCGCGGAAAGGGAGGTGCTGTAGGTGGATACGGAGAATTATCCATGTCGTATTGCCAGATTAACAACCGCGATGCATTAAATTTCGGTGCACGTGGCGGAGCCATCCTTGGTCACATGATGACAATCGGCTTATGCGGATCAGGATTTATTAATGATCCCAGCAGGGATTATCCGGGCATCAGCGAACGTGTATCAATAACCGGTGGGTATGGCGGATTTTTTTTCGAGCCCATTCTATTCCCGAGGTTCCCCGTACATATTGCCATCCCGGTTACCGTTGGCGTTGGAGGTGTTACCTTTGCCAGGATGTACGAATACAATGATGAAGATGATTTCTATCCGGAGGAATCGGATGCATACCTGGTAGTTGAACCAGGGATTGAAGTGGAATTAAATATTACCCGATTCTGCAGGTTTTCAATAGGTGGCTATTATCGCTATACAACCGATGTTGATATGATAATTGGCAGTGAGCCGGTTCCTGCAGATTTGTTACGCGGATTCTCCGGAGGGATCAATTTCAAATTCGGTAAATTTTAACTCTGCATTATATCATAAGTAAACAGGAAACGTATATCTTTGGATGTTATGTTTTCTGTTTATTGTTGTGCCAATGAAAGTCATTCCCCTTGTTTTTTTGTTATTGTTTATACCTCTCTATTCTTATAATCAGGGAAAATATACCATCAGTGGATATGTCTCCGATGAAAACGGTGAAATGTTGATCGGAGTGAATATCTATATCCCCAATACCATATTGGGCACGGTATCCAATACCTATGGATTTTATTCTCTTACTCTGCCGAAAGGATCCTATACGCTTGTATATTCTTATATTGGTTATGAAATTCATCAGATTCCACTTACGCTCAACAGTGATGTACAACAAAACATAATCCTGAAACCGGAAAGCCGTGAAATACAGGAAGTGCTGGTTACGGCCCAACGGAAGGACAGGAACATCCGGGAAATCAACATGGGCATGGTAACGCTTCAGGCAAAAACAATAAAAAAGATACCCAACCTGATGGGAGAAACAGACATCATTAAATCCATCCAGTTGCTACCGGGTGTACAGACAAGTGTGGAAGGATCAAGCGGATTTTACGTGAGGGGTGGCAATGCCGATCAGAACTTGGTACTGCTCGATGGTGCTACTGTATATAACCCGTCACACCTCTTTGGTTTCTTTTCGGTTTTCAATGGTGATGCCGTTAAAAATGTTGAGTTGTTCAAAGGAGGAATTCCTGCCGAATACGGAGGCAGGCTATCATCCGTCCTCGATGTCAGAATGAAAGAGGGCAACACACAAAAGATCCACGGGAATGCCGGGATTGGCCTTATATCCAGTCGTCTCACCGTTGAAGGCCCGGTTTTAAAAGACAGAATTTCGTTTCTTGTTTCAGCACGCCGTACTTACAGTGACCTCATGCTTCTGTTTGCCAAGGATACCCTTGCCAAAGAAAGTAAGTTCTATTTCTATGATCTGAATGCCAAAGTAAACGTTAAAATAAATGAAAACAACCGTATTTTCATTTCAGGTTATTTTGGCCGGGATGTCAACGCTTTTGGTGAACTTTTTCAGATGAACTATGGCAATGCTACCGGCACCCTGCGCTGGAACCATTCTTACAGCGGACGTGTTTTCTCCAACCTGACACTGATATACAGTGATTTCGATTATGAAATTGGTGTTCCGCAGGGCACATTTGGATTTAAATGGCTATCACATATCGTCGACAAGGGGCTGAAAAACGATTATACTTTTTACCTGAATACAAACAATACCCTTCAGTTTGGCTTTCAGGTAATCTATCATACTATCCGACCGGGTGTTACCGAACAGATGGGGGAGACAAGTTTCATCAATTCCATCGATTATCCCGATGTGCATAGTATTGAAAGCGCACTTTTTCTTGGTAATGAACAAAAGATTGGATCCAGGTTATCCCTTCAATATGGTTTGCGTTTTTCACTGTTTAATAACATTGGCCCGGCAACGGTATATGGCTATGATAGGGATCATAACGTGAATGATACCTTGCTGTATGAAGAATGGGATGTGTTCAATACATACGGTAACCTGGAACCGCGGCTGGGAATACGGTATATGCTGGGCGATAAAAGCTCGCTGAAAGCCGGTTACAATCGCATGGCACAATATCTTCACCTGGCTTCCAATTCAACCGCCACTTTCCCACTTGACATGTGGTTTTCCTGCAGCCCAAATGTGAAGCCGCAACTGGCAGACCAGGTGGCGTTGGGATATTTCAGGAATTTCCTGAGAAATTCTATAGAAGTGTCTGTGGAAGTCTTTTATAAGAAATTGAAAAATTCGATCGATTTCAAGGATCATGCACAACTGGTTCCTAATACTTTTCTTGAAGGTGAACTGAGAATTGGCACAACAGAATCTTACGGAGCTGAATTTATGATACGGAAAGAGAGTGGGAAACTGAACGGATGGATAAGTTATGCCTACATACATACCCGTAGACATATACCGGAAATAAACTATGGTAAGGAGTTCCCGCCGCCATACGACAAACCACATAACATTTCCGTGGTAATTCAATATGAAATCAGTAAACGCTTTGATGCTGCAATCAACTGGGTCTATTCATCGGCAAATCCTGTTACCGTACCCCGGGCCGGTTATTACTACGGAGGCATATGGGTACCCGAATATTCTGAACGGGGAGGGACAAGGATCCCGGGCACTGCTTACCACCGTATGGATCTCTCTGTTAACTGGAATTTCATGATATCGCGGCTGAAAGGTAACCTGAACCTATCGGTATATAATGTTTATAACCGCCATAATGCTTTTGCTGTTTACTTCAGGGATAAAAGCCTGAGTTATGGCGAAAGGGATGATCTCACCGGATCGGAGGTAGAGGTTGTGAAATTGTACCTGTTTCCCATTATTCCCACGCTTACTTTCAATATCAATTTTTAGACGGCCATGCACAGAAAACGCATATATCCAGTTTATTTCTTGATCTTGTTATTATCCGGATGTGAAGAGATAATGGATATTCAGTTTCAGGGAGACAGTGAAAAAACCCTTGTGGTGGAAGGCATGATAACAACCGATACCACAGCTCATCAGGTCATGTTATCATGGACGGGTGATTTTTTTAAGAAGCTTCCTCAGGATATGATCTCCCGTGCGACGGTGGCTATTACCGATGGAATCTCAACTTTCGACCTGACTGAGATGGAAGACCACCCGGGAATTTATGTGACCCGTCCCGATGTATATGGTGAAGTAGGGAAATCCTATACACTTCATATCAGCCTGCCCGATGGAAGAACCTTCTCCGGGACGGAAGAACTGTCATACTGTGCTGACATTGATTCAATTGCCCAGACAGATAATTACAATCACGGCTTTTTCGGCTTTGACTATTTTGGATACGACCTGCTTTTTTATGCACAGGAACCGGACCCAATAGGGGATTACTATTTGTATTACCTGTACCTCAATGATTCGCTTTGTACCGATTCCATATCAGAAGTTGTTTTTGCCTCGGACGAATTTGTGAATGGCAACTATATCAATGGCCTGACTACTCATTTAATTGCTGAAGATGAATTTATCGGTGACTCTATGAAAGTGACCCTGGAAATGCAATCCGTATCCGAAACCTATTATGAATACATGACTGGCCTGATGCTCGAAACGCTCTGGCGTGGTTCACCATGGGACGGTCCGCCTGCCAACGTGCCCAGCAATATGACTAACGGAGCCCGGGGTTATTTCAGGGCATCGGATGTAAAGCGAATATCCCGTTATTTTTATGCCACATCAAGAAGGGGAAGTAAATAGTGAATAGTGAATAGTGAATAGTGAATAGTGAATAGTGAATAGTGAACAGTGAACTACCTACTCTTCCTCCCCCTCCATATCCTTCAGAATCTTCTCAATTTCCTTCTCGGTTTCAAATAATTTGCCTTTACAGAATTTCAGTAAATCGGAAGCTTCTTTAACATGTTTTGCCAGATCATCTACGTTCAGCTCACCGGCTTCTATTTTGCTGATTATTTCTTCAATCCTGCTCAGTGCCTGTTCATAAGTAAGATTATTCTTTGCCATAATATATTTGATGATTTGTTGATTTGATGATTTGTCGATCTATGAATTTTAATCAGTTAACTTTCAGTCAGTTATTGTCAGACGGGTTTGTCTGGCTTTTTTCTATTATTGTGCTTGTTAATTTTCCTTCGTGCAACATCGTGTCAACGGTGTCTCCTTCTTTCACTTCTCCCGCATTTTTTATCGGTTTACCCTGAAAAAGTGTAATGGAATAACCCCGTTTCAGCACGTTGACAGGGTCGTTATAATGGACTTTGTTTGCAAGCACTCCTGTCCGGAACATTTGTTGTGTCATATACGCAGGTATTACATTCATCAGGTTCTTTTTAATCATCAAAACCATATGCCCCAGATCCCGAAAGTACTGTTTTGAGGAAGAAAGGACCCGGAACTGCATGAGTGCAATCTTGTTCATAAATCCGGAAACGACAGCTGAAGAAGTATTTTCTATCATTACGGATGCTATGGCAAGTCTTTTCCGGTTGCCTTCCACCAGCGACAGTACAAGAGGCTTAATGGTCAAAGCCAGTTTCATGAGCCTGTTATTCTGTGTGAGAATAATATCCCGTGACACTTCTACCATCGATGAAGATAACTCTTGCTGAAACGCTTCCTCTTCCTGGAATCTGGCCAGCAGAAATTCAGCGACAGCCGTAGGTGTTTTTAACCTTGTATGGGCTACCATATCAGCTATCGTCTCATCCTGTTCGTGCCCGATCCCGGTTAAAACCGGTAACGAAAACTGGGCAATATGAGAAGCAATCCAGTAACCATTGAAACAGCTTAAATCCGATTGTGCACCTCCTCCCCTGATGATTACAAGAGCATCAAAGAAATCCTCGTATCGGAAAACACTCTCCATGGCGCTGACTATGGAGACCTCAGCTTCATCACCCTGCATAACAGCAGGGAAGAGCCGCAGGTAAAAAGCATAACCGTATGGATTGCAAAGCAACTGATTCCTGAAATCTCCATAACCGGCAGCTGTTTCCGATGATATGACAGCAATCGTTTTGGGCAGACGGGGCAGTATTTGCTGCTTGTTCAGTTCGAACACGCCTTCAGCTTTTAACCGGTCAATCACTTCCTGCTTGCGTCGGGCTAGTTCTCCCAGTGTAAAACGGGGTTCAATATCGGTAATATTCAGACTGAGACCATACAGTTCGTGAAATTCAACAGTCGCTTTTACCATTATTTTTAATCCTGCTGCTAATTTTGTACGGGTTGTCGTCTCAAAATAGGGTTGTATCATCCTGAAGACAGAAGACCAGATGGTTGCCCTGGCTTTTGCCTTCAGGGTTTCGCTGTTGGTATTCTTTTCCACAAGTTCAAGGTAGCAATGACCGCTGTAATTGACTTTCAGTTCACTGATTTCGGCTATTATCCAGTAAGAATCAGGGAAAGCCTTCTTCAGCGATCCTTTGATCAGGCTGTTAAGTTCAAACAGGGTTATATGTTCTTCCTGCATATTACAGTTTCAATAATCGTGTGATATGTTGCCAGTTGTCTACTCTGATATTCATCAGGTACATTCCCTGGGGAAGCATGTTCAACCGGTTATCTACTTTCAAATATTCTTCGTTTTCCGTTATTGTCTGGTTTTTTATATATACTGCCCTGCCGGACAGGTCATACAATGTAACGGTAATTTCCGAAGCTTCTTTTTTGTTCAGCCAGATATAGATCTCATCGAAAAAAGGATTGGGAAAGACAGTGACAGGATTTTCCGGATCGGGGTCAATTATGCGCCTTTTCAATAAAATACCGGCCAGGTTGAAGTCCGGTATTCCATATCCGTACAGCGTATCGGGTTGGTTATAGCGGTCAGCACTTTCCCGGATGGCCTGCTGGATATCCATTACACCTGCTTCCGGATTGGCTTGCCACAAACAGGCTGCAAGACCACTTATGATAGGAGCCGAGAATGATGTGCCATTGGATCGTGAAAGGGCACCGGCAGTACCTATACCATATGTCCTGACTCCCATGGCGCAGATATCGGGTTTTACCCGTTTGTCGTAACTGGGGCCCTGTCCACTGAAGGACGCAATGACAAGGAAAGAATCGATGGCTCCTACCGACAGTATACTGTCAGCATCAGAAGGTGCTGTAATGTGCCGCCATAATGATGAACCTTCATTACCGGCACTGACAACTACCAGTATACCCCTGGAAGCAGCTATATCTGCAGCTATTGAAATACGTGTTGAATTACCATCCATGTCAGCATAGGTATAATCTTGAGACGGATTACTGAAAGTTGAGTAACCCAGTGAAGTGTTTATAATATCAACACCGGCGCTGTCGGCAAATTCGGCTGCGGCGATCCAGTTATCCTCCTCGATCCTGTATTCAGTACTTACGTCCTCTGAACGCAGCAACCAAAAGCTGGCATCAGGAGCAGTTCCGCAGAAATACTCCGGAATCAGGCCTCCGATAACCGACAAGACCGTTTTCCCGTGGGTGTGTTCATCAAAAAATGATGAACCGGGATTGACAAAATCGCGGTATCCCAACATCCTGTTTTCAAGCCATATTTTGCTGAAGGCAACGTGATTGTCCACATCGTGAAAACCTGCATCAATGACGGCTATATGAATCCCTTTCCCTGTATAACCTGCATCATGCAGCTTGTCACCGTTATGGATCGCAATCTGATGGGCAGAATACCCGTAATCAATTGCTGATGTTTCATCGGGTATACCGGCCACGCGATCTTTTTCTGTTGCATGATACAATGACAGATAGGCAGGTATTCCTTGCTTTACAAAAGGCAGGTTCATAATACTGGCAAGAACTGTCGTATCGGCATTGGCAATAGTAACAGCATTGAACCACCTTGAAACAATCAGGATCCTCACACCGAATGACCGGATTATATCGATATAGTCAGGATTTACAGGAATGTCTTTATCATCCAGCGGGATATTTTGTTTTTGACGACGCTGCAATGCTCTTGGAGAAAGAAATTCTGCGGGTTTCTCAAGGGAGAAAGGGCTGTTATCTTTGTCGGTGAATTCAATCCTGTATTTTCCCGGGGCTGTCTCCTCCTGTGCATACAATATGTCAACAGAAGCAACGTATGCCGTAAGAAGCAGAACGATAACAAGAAAACGGAAAATGTGAGTCTCCGTTTCACAGATTACCACGCTGCATAAAATTGGTTTCATCAGGCTCATCATACTTGCCCTGGTTTTCATCTATCATCTTCAGGATTTCTTTTTGCTTTTCGGTGAGCACATCCTCCTGTTCAGGTATCCCCTGGTTATAGATTATTTCGACATCAACGGTTCCGTAGTCTTTATAAAAAATCCATTTATCATGCCGGAGATTGTTAAGAAAATGACCCCGTACAGAAATACCTCCTTTTTCATCCGAGACAATAAAAGGTCCGTTAAGTCTGCCTTCTTTATAACTTCCTTTTATCATCATAACCTTGTTGGGATAATATTGTTCCCATATTCCGTGCTTCATATTATCTTTCCATTCTGTCTTCTCAGAAACACTGCCGTCGGGGAAAAAATGATAAGCAAAGCCATTTTTCATGCCCCGGTTGTATGTTTCCCTGGCTTTAATGGACTGGTCGTAATAACTGTAATATTCCCATGTACTGTCTTTAACTGTGCCAATATAATTACCTTTGGCCGCCAGTTTACCATTTTGATAATACAAGGTTGACCGGGCACAGTCATTTTCTCCTGTGAACAACATCAATACCTTAAGGGCCCCGTCTTCGTAATACCTGGACATTTCACCTAATGGTTTGTTATCTTTGAAGAAGCCCTTATACATAAGATTTCCATTGGAATAATATTTCTTCCAATATCCCTGCTTCAAACCATTAGCGTCAAACCGATTAAAAACGGTGTCGGATTGTGCATGCAATACCACTGTGTGCAATCCGGAAAACAGGAGAAATGATAAAAAGACACGATTGTTCATTGAAGTTGCATTATGCGTTAAAGTTAGTAAAAAAAAAGTGACATTAATCCATAAACCTTATTGCGCTGCCTTCCGGTCACCAGCTATGACTTGCACATATTCTGAACGCCGGGATGGAAGTTTTTTTTGTGTCCGACAGCATGAATAAAAAAGGCTGTACACGCGGGTACAGCCTTTTTGTATATGGAATATGATCTTACTTCACTTCTTCAAAGTCCACATCCGTTACTTCGTCATTGCCCTTTTTATCGGATTGCTGCGATGAGGATGCCTCGGCACCTGCATCAGCAGTTTGTTCGCCGGATGCTGCAGCGCCTGCCTGACTGGCTTTATAGAGCTCTTCTGAAGCAGCCTGCCATACCGATGTGAGTTCAGCTGTGGCAGCATCAATGGCAGCTATATCCTGGCTCTTATGGGCTTCTTTAAGCTTAGTAAGTGCCTGCTCAATGGGTGCTTTTTTGTCGTCCGGTAATTTGTCACCGAATTCTTTCAGTTGCTTTTCCGTCTGGAATATCAGGCTGTCGGCTGCATTCATTTTATCAACGCGTTCTCGCCGCTGCTTATCATCTGCTTCATGTGCCTTAGCCTCGTTCTTCATCCGGTCAATTTCTTCCTGGGAAAGGCCGGTCGATGCTTCGATGCGGATGCTTTGTTGTTTACCGGTACCCTTGTCTTTTGCTGAAACATGAAGGATGCCGTTTGCGTCGATATCAAAAGTCACTTCAATCTGCGGGATACCTCTTGGGGCAGGTGGAATGCCATCGAGGTGGAAGCGTCCGATGGTTTTGTTATCCGATGCCATAGGACGTTCGCCCTGCAATATGTGAATTTCTACTGAAGGCTGGTTATCCGAAGCCGTGGTGAAGGTTTCGGTTTTCTTTGTGGGTATTGTTGTGTTAGCTTCTATCAGACGGGTTGTAACACCACCAAGGGTTTCGATACCAAGGGACAGCGGTGTGACATCCAGCAGCAAGATATCCTTAACTTCACCCGTGAGCACGCCTCCCTGGATGGCAGCTCCGACAGCAACAACCTCGTCGGGGTTGACCCCCTTGGATGGTTTCCTCCCAAAGAGTTTTTCAACCGTATCCTGAATGACAGGTATGCGCGTTGATCCTCCAACCAGAATTACCTCATCGATATCTGAAGTTGATAATCCTGCATCTTTTATTGCTTTACGGCAGGGTTCAATCGTTGTCTGAACCAGGGAGTCAATAAGACTCTCAAATTTTGCCCTTGTCAGTGTTTTTACAAGGTGTTTGGGTATACCATCTACCGGCATGATATAGGGAAGATTAATCTCTGTGGATGTTGAACTTGATAACTCGATTTTCGCTTTCTCAGCAGCTTCTTTCAGCCGCTGCATGGCCATCGGGTCTTTCCTCAGATCAATGCCTTCATCTTTCTTGAATTGCTCTGCAAGCCAGTCGATAACACAATGGTCAAAATCATCACCGCCAAGATGGGTATCACCGTTGGTCGATTTAACTTCAAAAACACCATCGCCAAGTTCAAGAATTGAAATATCGAAAGTCCCGCCTCCAAGGTCAAATACGGCAACTTTCATGTCCTTGTTTTTCTTATCAAGACCGTAAGCAAGGGATGCTGCTGTTGGCTCGTTTATGATCCTTTTTACCTTTAGCCCGGCAATTTCACCAGCTTCTTTGGTTGCCTGACGTTGTGAATCACTGAAGTATGCCGGAACGGTTATAACAGCTTCATTTACTTCATGTCCCAGATAGTCTTCTGCGGTCTTTTTCATTTTCTGAAGGATCATGGCTGAAATTTCCTGTGGAGTATATTTCCGGTCCTCGATCTGTACACGCGGCGTATTGTTTTCACCTTTTACCACTTTGTATGTGACCCGGGCAATTTCTTTTGACACTTTGTCATAGGTTTCCCCCATAAACCGTTTAATGGAGAATACGGTTTTAACCGGATTGGTGATTGCCTGCCTTTTTGCAGGATCACCTACCTTGCGCTCACCATTATCGAGAAATGCAACCATGGAGGGAGTTGTACGTTTTCCTTCGCTGTTGGGAATAACAACCGGCTCATTCCCTTCCATTACAGAAACACATGAATTGGTTGTGCCTAAATCAATACCGATAATCTTGCTCATTTTTTTATTTTATATTTAAACTGTTACTTTTTTATTATTCCTATCTTTTACAATCATTATGCCATTATAGAATTGTGACATTATTTCGACGTTTTATGCCACAGTAATCATTTTCAAATTCAATGAAATGACAAAACGACAGTGCCGGCAAATAAAATTCTGATCCTTCCCTTACGGTTGATATTGTTTTATTTTTAAACTTTGCACACAGGTTGACGGTTCACTGTTCACAGTTCACTGTGAACTATTGATTTGAGGGACAAGGGACAAGAAAGAAAGACCTGCCAGAGTCCGCAGGTCCTGGCAGAGTCTGAATCGGAAAGTGACAAGTGACGAGTAATGCAAGAATTAACAGTAAAGCAGAACCGTGAACATAACTATCAACCCACCTTCTCCCGATGTATCGGGATACGGTGGGCGAGGCAAATCACAAAATCACAAAATCACAAAATCACAAAATCACAAAATCAATAAATAAATATGTCTGCCGCATTATCCGATAGACCCCGAAGGGTAACCACCCATGTTCTTCAGGAAATGAAGATACGGGGTGAGAAAATAGCCATGCTAACGGCTTATGATTACTCAATTGCAAGAATACTTGACAGAGCCGGAATTGATGTCCTGCTTGTGGGTGATTCAGCGTCAAATGTTATTGCAGGTTATGAGACTACGATTCCCATTACCCTGAATGAGATGATATATTATGCTTCATCGGTGGTGAGAGCTATTGAAAGAGCTCTCGTGGTCGTTGACCTGCCTTTTGGCTCTTACCAGGGCAATTCCAAGGAGGCACTCAGTTCGTCCATTCGCATCATGAAGGAAACCGGAGCCCATGCTGTAAAACTTGAGGGTGGCCGGGAGGTTGTTGAATCCGTAAGTCGGATCATTTCTGCGGGAATACCGGTTATGGGTCACCTGGGATTAACCCCACAATCGATCCATAAATTTGGCACCTATGTTGTCAGGGCTAAAGAAGATGCTGAAGCTAAAAAACTTGTGGATGATGCTCATTTACTGGAAGAAGCAGGTTGTTTTGCCCTGGTCCTTGAAAAAATTCCTGCCACATTGGGGGCTAAAGTGGCTGGTGAACTGAAAATACCCGTCATCGGCATCGGTGCCGGCCGGAATGTCGATGGTCAGGTGCTTGTTTTGCACGATATGCTGGGTATTACACAAGATTTTTCACCACGATTTCTCAGAAGGTATCATAACCTTTATCAGGAAATAACCGGGGCTGTGACAAAATACATCGACGATGTTAAGAATATTGAATTCCCGAATGAAAAGGAGCAGTATTAGGAAGAAGTGAACAGTGAACAGTGAACAGTGAACAGTGAACAGTGAACAGTGAACAGTGAACAGTGAATAATCCTTATCCGAAATCTTAAAAGTGAATACTAACTACTGAATACCAATCCCCAATCCCCAACCCCCAACTACTAACTACTAACTTCTAACTTCTAACTACTAACTAACCACTTTGCCTTCTAATCTTAACATATTATACGAAGACAACCACATCATCGCTGTCAATAAAACTGTATCCGATCTGGTGCAGAAGGATAGTACGGGTGACTTGTCGCTGGATGAAAAGGTGAAAAACTATATCCGTGAAAAATACAAAAAACCGGGGAAGGCTTTTTTAGGAGTTGTGCATCGTATTGACAGGCCCGTCAGCGGAGCAGTGTTATTTGCGCGAACCAGCAAGGCGCTTACGAGACTTAATAAAATGTTTAAAGAAGGTTCTGTATCAAAAACCTATTGGGCTATTGTAAAAGACAGGCCTCCGGAGTCATCCGGCACGCTTTTGCACTATCTTGTCCGGGATGCATCAAAAAACAAGTCTTTTTGCTTCGATAATCCGAAACCTTCCGCTAAAAAGGCTGTATTGCATTACACATTGATCACACAATCCGATCATTATTTTCTGCTTGAGGTAGACCTCGAAACCGGCCGGCACCATCAAATCCGTTGTCAACTTGCCCATATCGGCTGCCCTATTAAAGGCGATCTCAAATACGGATTTCCGCGATCGAATGAAAACGGGGGCATCAGCCTGCATGCCAGAAAGGTAAGCTTCATACACCCGGTTAAAAAAGAAGCTTTGACCATCACGGCTGATCCTGACATGAGTGATCCGCTGTGGAGTTATTTTTTGAACACAATAAATAGTGACAAGGGACAAGGGACAAGGGACAAGTAATACAGGAAACAAAAGTTAAAATATAGGAGCAAACAAAAAAAAATGACAACTAACTAAAATGACCTGTACGATCAGCACGACAACCAACAACCATAACAATTACAACAATTACAACAACTACATCAACCTTTACAGCTCCACTTCCCCAATTCCCTGTCGCACGATTACCGGCTCTTCACCGCTGCAATCAATTACAGTGGAAGGGTATACATTTCCAAAGCCACCATCGATTACGGCGTCAACACGTTTTTTGTATTGTTCATAAATAAGCTCGGGATCGGTTATGTAGTCATGGATTTCATCCTCATCGTGAATGGAAGTGGTCAGAATCGGATGTCCCAGTTCTTTCACGACAGCTCTGATAATATTATTGTCCGGTATACGTATGCCAATCGTCCTTTTTTTATTCCTGAAAATCCTGGGGACTTTGTTGTTTGCTTCCAGGATAAAAGTGAATGGCCCCGGCAGGCATTGTTTCATGAGTTTAAAGGTAGGATTGCTGACATGCCTTGCAAAATCGGAAAGATGACTGAGATCATAACAGATGAAAGAGAAATTGGCCTTTTCGATGGGTATACCCTTTATTTGTGCCACTTTTTCAATGGCTCTTGAGCTATAAATATCACAACCCAATCCGTATACTGTATCCGTTGGAAATATAACTACCCCACCGTGTTGAAGAATCTCAACTGCCTTCTGCACCTGCCTTTCTCCGGGATTTTCAGGATGGATACGCAATATCATAATTTATTCTATTGGTAAAAAAACGCTTGCCAGCAGGATGACCTCAGAACCGGAGATGATATGGAAAAGACATGTATCGTGCGAAAAGCGGTTAATAGAATTCGTAAGTATATTTTGTTAAAGTCCGGAAACTGGTAGCCGGATAATATGTTTCACTTTGTGTGCAAACTCCTTTAGCATCATAGATGTAAGTTATGCTGTTAAAATCTTCATTGGCTCTCCTGCGCCATTTTATTTCAACCATGTTACCTTTTGCATCATACGAGTAACTCTTCTTGATAAATTTTCCGCTCTCATGGCTTTCTTCCATTATCTCGGCCAGATCTCCTGCGCCAGTATAATTGTATGTTGTTCGTAAAGTCATTTTATTCAGTTTGTATCTTGATTCTGCCTTTAACTTTTTCTTATCATCATAATCAAAGGTTTTTCTTTCTATAATATCCTTGTTGATGCCATACACAGTCTCCTCCAGCAAATTATCCTTACCGTCGTATTTCAGCAGTAACCTGGAAATCATTTTTCCTGCAGGATTATAAATCGAAACATGTGTTTTCTGTTCTTCCTTACTGAATACTCTTCTTTCTTTTAATATACCACTTCTGTGGTACTTTATTTCCAATAAATTGTCTTGTCCGTTATAGATATAACTAATATTGAAACTTTCCACCCCATCATATCCCTTTTCTTCAATTAAATTGTTCCGTGAGTCATATTTTGATATTTTTTGATAGGCAACCTGATCTTCATTTCCCCCAGTGTAGCGGGAATACTCTACTTTATTTCCTGCCATATCGTATGCGTATTTTTCGACATTCAGAACCAGCCCTTTCGGATTATAGGTCGTTACCATAATTATATCACCGGAAGTATTATAAAGCGAAACGGATGTTTTGATGCCGGCTGCTTCGGCTTTATCACCATTGTACTTGTATTCCCAGCTGGTCTGACTTTTAATTTTGTTGCTGGCAATATTATCCCTGATTTTTTTATCAATCGATGGCTGACTCCATGCAACAATACATAGCCATACGAGAGGTAAGCAAACAAGCCGTTTCATTGTGATTCCTGAGTTATTTAACAATATGAAAATGACCGCAAAAATTATGCCTTAACAAAACTAACAATTTATTCAATACAACGTACGATATGAATTATATCCTTGCGCAATAAATATTCTGGTTCTAAAGATTATTAAAATCCCGATTCTTTAAGTTACTTTGTATCCGGTTTTGTGATTTATCATGAAAATTGTTGATATACCGGAATTCCTTCTTTTCCGGCGCCATAAAGGCCGTATTGTGCTTTTCATTGCGGTTGCTGTTGGTATATTATCGATAACAATTTATTTTTCGTTCAGGAATATTGCGTTTGAAAGGGGATTAAAACGAGTTGCCGGTAAGTTTGCCGCATTGCATTATCAGTTTACCTGGAAAGATGGCAGGATCGTTCATTTCAACAGAATCTCCATGCATGAAATAATGCTGAATGCCGAAACTGACAGCACCTGGATAAAGATGGATTCTGTTTCGTTGAAGTTTGGTTTATTCCCTGCTATGTTGGGAAAGATGAGAATAAAAGAAATATCCTGTCGCGCCATTGAGTTATTTTATACCTATAGCCAGTCAGCAAGCGATACAAATGCAATATATGTCCGGCCTGTTGCATTGGCCCGGCCCAGCTATTCCGCTGTGGTCAGCCGGTTGATAAGGCGTTTCTTCACGGAGTTTCCGCATAAAATTGATATCGACAGTATACGGATTATAATCCCGATGGATGAAAACAACATGCGGTTAACATTTCTCCATTCACAGGTCCGTAGGGGGATTATACGATCTTTTCTTCATACGGGAGAAGAAACCGATACCACAAAAATTTTTCTGGAGGGCCATATCAACAGAAAAAAACTTTCGGCTCAGCTGGCTGTAAGCAGTCCCGATCAAAACCGTTGTATTCTTTCCATCCCCGGGAGACATCCGGTGGTAACGGGTTTTGATACACTGCTCATTTCTTTTTCAGTACCTCATTATTCGCACAAACTGGTGACCATTGAAGGTTCATCTGTTTCAAAAGGCCTGTCTCTGGAAGGAGAATCCCTATGTTCCAGAACGATAATCCTCGATCGTTTGCTTTCCTCGTTTACCTTGCATATAATGCCGGGCTCTGTTGAACTCGACAGTGCATCTAGGCTGACCATTAACAATGTATCGCTTCATCCTTTTGTTTTCATAAGTAAAAATCCACACTTGGTAGTGAATTTCAAGATTTGCCCTGTTTACTGGGAAGCAGGTACATTTTTTCGGTCCCTTCCGGATGGTATGTTTACCAGCCTGGCGGGTTTTAATGCTTCCGGTGATGTAAGGTTTTTTCTTGATTTTTCCGTGGACATGTCCTTGGTTGATTCTCTGAAATTCTCATCTGCACTGACCGCCCGTAATTTTCGCATCCTGAATTTTGGAATTGATGATTACCGCATGCTGAATACGGAATTCATACACCGGTTTTATGAAAGAGGTAATCTGGTGGCTTCTTTCCCTGTCGGGCCATCCAGTTCCGATTTCACAGCATTGGCAGACATTTCCCCATGGCTTAAAATTGCTGTTCTGACATCGGAGGATGGTAGTTTCTATTATCACAAAGGATTCAATCCACGCGCTATTCAGGAATCCATCATTGCAAATATCAAGGAAAGGAGATTCGTTCGGGGTGGCAGTACGATTTCCATGCAACTTGTTAAAAATGTTTTTCTTAATCGTAATAAGACTTTAGGCAGGAAATTAGAAGAATTGCTGATAGTATGGATCATTGAAAACAAACGTTTGGTCAGTAAAGAACGCATGTATGAGGTGTACCTTAATATTATTGAATGGGGTCCGGGTATATACGGCATTCGTCAGGCTTCAGACTATTATTTTAATAAACATCCGGCTGATCTTAACTTACAGGAAAGTCTTTTTCTTGCAGGCATTGTACCTTTCCCGAAACGGTTTAAAAGTGTGTTTGAGTCCAATGGCTTCCCGAAAACCTATTTTACCGGTTATATGCAACGCATGAAAGAGATTATGGTATCACGCAATTATATATTGCCTGACGACACAGCAGGCGCTGATCAACATGTATTTTTGACCGGCCCGGCTGCTCAGGTATTCATGATCCCTGATACAGCAATTGCGGATACGGTCCGGCCTGATGAAATGTATATCCTGCCGCACATTGTTGTCCACAAATGATTTGAATTTATTATTTTCGCCTTTTATTTAAAAGCAACCCTATGATTTTCGATATTGACCGGATCCGGGCCTTTTATGCATCCTTACCCGGCAAAATAGGTGCCATACGAAAAAGATTAAAAAGGCCTCTTACCATAGCTGAAAAGATATTGTATGCCCATCTTGAACCTCCACAAACCGTTAGAGCATTTTCTCGTGGGCAGGACTATGTAAATTTCATGCCCGACCGTGTGGCAATGCAGGATGCGACAGCACAGATGGCCCTGCTGCAATTTATGCAGGCAGGTAAGCGAAAAGTGGCCGTGCCTGCAACCGTGCACTGCGATCACCTGATTGTAGCCAAATCAGGGGCCCAGGCCGATCTGGCTGAAGCAATGACCATCAACCGGGAAGTTTATGATTTTCTTTCATCCGTGTCGGATAAATACGGTATTGGTTTCTGGAAACCGGGTGCAGGCATTATTCATCAGGTAATATTTGAAAATTATGCATTTCCGGGAGGCATGATGATCGGCACCGATTCGCATACGGTTAATGCAGGAGGATTGGGAATGATCGCTGTTGGTGTGGGCGGTGCAGATGCCTGTGATGTGATGGCCTCCATGCCGTGGGAATTGAAGTTCCCCAGGTTGATTGGTGTTAAACTCACGGGTAAATTAAACGGATGGGCATCCCCTAAGGATGTGATCCTCAATGTGGCGGATATCCTCACCGTCAAAGGAGGAACGGGTTATGTTCTTGAATATTTCGGCGATGGTGCTGCAACAATATCCTGTACGGGTAAAGGTACCATTTGTAACATGGGCGCTGAAATCGGTGCTACCACTTCCGTTTTCGGGTACGATGCAAAAATGGATGAATACCTCAGCGGAACGGGAAGATCGGAAGTAGCCAGGCTGGCCGCAGAAAACAAAGATCATCTTACAGGTGATCCGGAAGTTTATGCCAGACCTGAAGCGTTCTTTGATCGGGTTATTGAGATCAATCTTTCCATCCTTGAACCTCATATCAACGGCCCGTTTACGCCCGACCTTGCCACACCGGTATCCCGGTTTGCTGATAAAGTAAAGGAGAATGAATGGCCGGAAAAACTTGAAGTTGGTTTAATCGGTTCCTGCACCAATTCATCTTACGAGGACCTCACAAGGGCAGCTTTCATTGCGGCTCAGGCTAAACATAAAAAGCTGATGGCCAAATCGGCATTTTTCATTACCCCGGGTTCCGAACAGGTTCGCTATACTGCTGAAAGAGATGGTATCCTGAAAACCTTGACCGGTATAGGCGGTGTGGTGCTGGCAAATGCATGCGGTCCGTGTATCGGACAATGGGCACGCGATGGCTCCGATAAGCAGCAATCCAACTCGATCATGACCTCGTTTAACCGTAATTTCGCCAGGCGAAACGACGGCAATCCCAATACCCATGGTTTTGTGGCTTCACCGGAAATAGTGACTGCTTTTGCCATAGCAGGGAGGTTGGATTTCAATCCGCTTACCGATTCCCTCGTGAACGCAGAAGGACAAATGGTAAAATTCGATATGCCTGAGGGACTTGAAATGCCGCCCAAAGGATTTGCGGTAAAAGAAAATGGTTACCAGGCCCCGGCTGCCAATGGTGATAAGATTAAGGTGAAAATAGACCCCAACTCCGAAAGACTGCAGCTGCTCGAACCTTTTCAACCCTGGGATGGAAAGGACTTAACCGGTTTACGTCTCCTCATCAAAGTAAGGGGCAAATGTACTACGGATCACATATCTATGGCAGGATACTGGCTGAAATACAGGGGCCACCTCGAAAATATATCCAATAACCTGCTGATTGGTGCAGTCAACGCTTTTAACGGGAAAACAAATTCAATTAAAAATCCGTTGTCCGGTCGTTATGAAGAAGTCCCGAAAATCGCCCGAGAATACAAAGCAAAAGGCATAGAAAGCATCATCGTAGGAGATGAAAATTACGGAGAGGGATCATCACGGGAACATGCAGCCATGGAGCCCCGTTACCTCGGGGTAAAAGTTGTGCTGGTAAAATCCTTTGCCCGCATCCATGAGACAAACCTTAAAAAACAGGGAATATTGGCGCTGACATTTGCCGATAAAGATGATTATGATAAGGTTAGGGAAGATGATACCTTTGATGTGATAAAGCTTTCCTGCTTCAGTCCGGATAAACCCCTGTCTGTGCATATTCATCACAGCGACGGAACAAAAGATACCATACAGGCTGGTCATTCGTACAATGCTAATCAGATTGAATGGTTCAGGGCAGGTTCGGCATTGAATCTGATCCGGAAACAGCAAAAGAAGTAAAACGTATAACATTGATGGTATAACAAATCGCAATCCATTACCATGTGCCACTTATGGTTTGATGGAATTTGGGGTGCACAAAAAAACGCCTGAAATTAAAAAAGCCAGCTCAGCCGGATGAAAAAAAAACACCTTGTCACCGTTGTCGGACCTACTGCTGTTGGAAAAACGCCGGTCTCTGTTGCACTGGCGAAGCACTTCAATACGGAAATTATCAGCGCTGATTCCCGGCAGGTATTCCGGGAAATAAGAATAGGCACATCCATTCCATCGCCAGAACAGTTGGCATCAGTGCCGCATCACTTCATCGGAAGCCGTTCGGTGCAGGAATATTATAATGCCAGCATGTTTGAAATGGAAGTGATGGAATTACTGCCCCGGTTATTCAGCCTTCACGATGTGGTGATTATGACGGGAGGAAGCGGTATGTACGTGGATGCTGTATGCCAGGGCATAGATGATTTTCCTGCAGTGAATGCCGTTATCAGGGAAAACCTGAAATCTGCCTTTTTGCAGCAAGGTATGGATTGGCTCCGGTCACAGATCAGAGAGTCTGATCCCGAATACTATGCTGTGGTTGACATTAACAATCCGAAGCGCCTGCTGAAGGCCCTGGAGATAATAACCATGACGGGCCGTCCCTATTCATCGTTTCTGACCCGGCAAAAAAAAGAAAGGAATTTTGGGATTATTTATATCGGTCTTAACCTCAAACGCGAAGACCTTTACAGTCGTATTAACCAGCGGGTGGAAAAAATGATCGGTGATGGTTTGGTGGAAGAGGTAAAAGATCTTTTACCTTTCAGGAAATTGAATGCCCTGGATACAGTAGGTTATAAAGAAATTTTTGATCACCTGGAGGGGAAATCAACCCTTGAAGAAGCCGTGGACCTCATCAAACGGCATTCCCGCCAGTATGCCCGCCGGCAACTTACGTGGTTCAGGAAGAATAAGGGCATACAATGGTTTACTCCTGATCAGCATAATGCAATGATTCAATATATTCTGAATAAATTGCAACCGGAGTAGTTGAAGCGGGCAGGGTCAAAAAAGCCATGGAATTCAATTATGTGCTATTTTTATCATAAATTTATGATATGTTCACCCTGAACACTTTCGTTAAAGTATGGATACTGTTGCTGGTCGGGGTTGCCACTCAGCAGATTGTTACATGCCAGCCATTTACCGTTTCAGTCAGCAAACCGGATTTTAACCAGGGAGGCACATCGGTTCACAAAATCATTGGTCATGATACGGGAAGCTATTATGTTCTGAAACACCATAGCGGACAATATTACCTCGAAAAGCTTGACGGAGACCTGAAATTCATCAGGGATGAGCCCATTAAACTATACGAAGGTCTTAAGACATATGATCTGGACACGGTCGTCCATTTTCATGGTACATTATACCTGTTCGTCTCACGAAGAAAGTTTTCCGAATCGGTTCTTTATTACCAGGAGATCGATAAAGAAACTCTTCTGCCGGTAACCGGATTTGTTGAACTAACATCAGTCAGGTTCATCAAGGGAAACTGGCCTGATATTTATTTTGCCCTTTCGAGGCAAGAGACCAAATTAATGATTGCCTGCCGGATAAAACTCAACTGGGAAAAAATACAGCATAATGAATTTTATGTTTTCGATAAAGGGATGGAACTGTTATGGAAACGAAAGGACTTTTTTGATTTCTCCGGCCAGGGTCCCAGGAAAAATTATTACCTGGTGGATGAGCAGGGCAATGTTTCAATTCTCAGCCTGACAAAAAGGGAATCCATTATTTCACTTTTTCAGGATGTTAAAAACAGTTACACCATACACAGGTATACACAGGAAGGTAAGGCATTCCGCGAGTATCCCCTGATACTTGAAAACCGCTATATCCGGGGGGTAATGATATTGGGAAATGAGCGGGGTGAACTTATTTGTGCCGGGCTGTATTCCGAGCTTTTCCGGGCAGGAGTTGGAGGAACCTTTTTCTTTAAGATTGATCCTGTAGACGGCATCGTCTATTACAACCAGTCACAGGCTTTCAGCGATGAGTTGTTATCCCACCTCAGGGATATCAAAGAACCCATTATGGCTGAGGAGGAACTGATAGAATACAGGCTTACCGATCTTGTTCTGAGGAAAAACGGACATATAATCCTGATAGCCGAGCAACTGTTTGAACAGACCTATAATACGTATAATAACCTGATCGTTTCCTGTTTTGATACTACAGGTCATGTATACTGGACGCAGGTGATTCCTAAACAACAGGATTTTGATATACGACAACTGATACGGTATGAAAATGAGGTCGGAGACTATCGCAGGTTTGTGCACGAGACAGGTGCAATAGATGATTATATTGAAAATTATTGTTCTTATGCACTTATTGCTTCGTTAAATGAAAGTGCAATAACTATTTTGTATAACGATAATATTAAGAATCTGAGGCCAGGGGCAAAACAAAAAAGCTTCAATAGTCCCAGGAGATCGTATCTGGCGGCTGTCCGGATCAATGAATCCGGAGTCCTTTCCAGGTATGAAGTATGGCGCTGGAAGAGAAAGGCTCTGTATCCGGTCCCAATGCGATATTATGATACACTGGGCGAAACGGTTATAATCCCTGCATTTAAAGGAAGGAAATACTATTACCTGAAAATAACGGCCAATTACTGAACAACCTTAATATAATTCAATGTGCTCCATGGAGATCCGGCATTTCAATATACGTGTTTACGGCTTGATCATTAATGAAAGGAAAGAAATACTGCTAACGGATGAGTTTATGCTGGATCAAAAAATGACCAAGTTTCCCGGAGGCGGTCTTCACTTTGGTGAAGGCCCTGCCGATTGTATTAAGCGGGAGGCCTGTGAGGAATTCGGGCAGGAAGTGGAAATCATAGAGCATTTTTATACCACTCATTTTTTTCAGCAGGCCTTGTTTTATCCCGATCACCAGCTGATCAGCATTTATTATCGCATCCGGTTTAAAGACCCCATCCGGTTTAGAATATCCGGGAAACCTTTCGATTTCCCGTCCCTGGTAAACGGCAGCCAGTCATTCCGGTGGGCGGTTATAGCCTCATTGCAGGAGGAAGAGCTTAGCTTCCCCGTTGACAGGTATGTGCTGGGATTATTGAAATCGACACTCTTGACACCCTGAAAGGGCAGGGCAAAAACGGAGCGAGAATGAGAATGAGAATGAGGAAAAAACAAAGCCCGATAATGATTTAGTTCCTCATTCTCATGCTGTTTCTCCTGAACCTTTCATGATATTGCCTATTTCATACTTTTCAGGTATTTATAAAGTTCACTATCCGTGGAAATAATGATGGAGGTTTTATTATCAAACGTTTTTTCGAATGTCTCCAGCGATTTCAGGAAGGCATACAAGTCCCTGCTTGCGGCCGACCGGTCGTAAGCAGAAGCATATATGGCGGCTGCCTTTGCATCGGCCTTCCCTTTGATTTCCTCTGCATCTCTGAATGCCACGGATTGAATCGTCTTGAGATCCCGTTCTTTTTCACCATTGATCCGGGATGCTTCCCCCTGTCCTTCGGAACGGAATTTATCCGCAATGCGGAACCGCTCACTGTTCATGCGCTCATATACCTGTTGCCTGACATCTGCAATATAATTGATCCTTTTGAACCGGAAATCGAGGATAACAATACCCAGGTCGGAGGCTTTGGCATTCGCTGATTCTTTGATCATATTCTGAATTTTTTCCCTTCCAACCTCAATCATCATCAGTGTATCTCCCAGCAATTCGCTAATGGAATCACCGAGTACAGGTTGCCGGTTGCTTGTGCGAACAGCCTCTTCAATGTCATGAGCTGCAATATAGTCGCGTGTTTCTCCGTCCAGGATATCATCAAGACGGGTTTGTGCACCACGTTCGTCGGTAAGGCGTTTGAAAAATTGCAGCGGATCGGTTATCTGCCAGCGTGCATAGGTATCGACAAAAATGTACTTTTTGTCTTTTGTAGGCACCTGATCCGGAGATCCATCCCATTCCAGAAACCGCTTTTCAAAGTAATTGGCTTTCTGGATAAAAGGAGTTTTGAATTTTAAACCGGGCGTGTTCTTAACTTTGCCGACCGGTTTCCCGAATTGTGTGACGATCACCTGGTTTGTTTCTCTGACAATATAGGTGCTGGAAAGCAAAAGAATGAACAGCACAAGAAGTAAAGACAGGTATAGTATGGCTTTTTTATTTTTCATGATCTAGTTGTTTTTAGCTTGTTCCTGCATCTGCATCTGTAATAATGGAATTACATTATTCCCTTCCTGGTCGGTAATGATCTTATAGCCCAGTTTGGGAATAACATTCGACATGGTTTCGAGGTAAATACGACGTTTCGTAACTTCAGGGGCTTTAATATATTCTAAATACAATGCGTTGAACCGGGCTACCTCACCCTTTGCATTGTTGACACGTTCAGTTGCATACCCCTCTGCCTTTTGTATGGTTTCTTTTGCCTGCCCGCTGGCTTTGGGAATTACTTTATTGTATTCCGATTTGGCCTGGTTGATCAGGGTTTCTTTTTCCTGCTGGGCTTCATTTACAGCGTTGAATGCTGCCTTTACCTGTTCAGGCGGATTGACATCCTGTAATACAACCTGATCGATTTTCACGCCCAGTGAGTACTCGGAGCAAAGCGTCTGCATCTTTTCTTCAATGGCTTTGGCAATCTCGGTTCGCCCCACCGTTAACACCTCGTTGACGGTACGATCACCCACTACCTGCCTAACGGTTGCTTCCGAAATATCACGCAGTGTGGTTTCTGGGTTTCTAACCTTGAACAGGTATTTGTATGGATCATTGATACGGTACTGAACAACCCATTCAACATCGGCAAGGTTTAAATCACCTGTCAGCATGAGTGACTCGTCTTCCACTCCTTCACGCGTGTAGTCCGTACGTATCCCTCCGTGGGTTGTCCGAAAACCGAATTCCAGCTTCTGCTGGCGTTCAACGGCAACCTTCTGAACCTTTTCGATTAAAGGGAATTTAAGGTTGAGTCCCGGATCTGCCTTTCGGACGTATTTCCCGAAACGTGTAATGATTCCCACCTCTTCGGGTTCAATCTGGAAAAAGGAACTCCAGGTAAGAATGAACAGAATCAATAAAATAAATACCGTTCTCCAATTCTTTAATAATTTTCTGATGATTGGAGGTAAATTTAAATAAACAGATTGATTACTAGCCATTTGATCATGTTTTTGTTTGACGTATTAACAAAGATAGGTATTATGAAACAGACGAGGAAGTTTTTGAGGAATACTTTAACAAGATGAAGCCAATGGCCGGGTTTTTTAAAGGCAGGGTGAAGCAAAGCCTTTATCTATGTAGGGAAGTCAGGATGCAGGGTAACAACTGAAGTTCATCCTTATTTTCTTAAGCCGGCATGTCTGGCTTCAGCTAAGGCTAACAAAAAAGAATGCTTGTCAAGTTGATTCGGATCCAGCATAAGGCCCGATCCTTTTCGCACATCATTCACCCGTTTTAAATACTCTATGTCTGATTTGCTCAACATACGTTTCAGAAAAAAACAATACCCGAATTTACCTGAATTATCATTACGGTTGAATGGAATTTTGGCGAAACATCCCTATTTGTATGTGAAGAAGCGTTTCAGCAGGATAAGGATTAGGTAATCCTGAAAAAAATTCGTTCATTTGCAGATCATCAGCTAATGACCATGCAGGCAGTTATCCTGGCCGGAGGAAAAGGAACCCGGCTGGCGGAATTCACATCGGAAATCCCCAAGTCAATGCTGAAGATCGGCGACAGACCTCTTCTTCAGCATCAGATTGCATTGCTGAAAAAACACGGCATTCATGATATCATCATTCTGGTAAATTACCTGAAGGATGTGATAATGCATTCTTTGGGAGACGGAAAGGCCCTGGATGTTACCCTAACATATTTTGAAGAAAAAAAGCCGCTTGGAACGGTCGGAGGTATCAAAGAAATCGAAAACCGGATTCAGGATGATTTTCTTGTACTGTATGGTGATGTAATGATAAATATGGATATAAACCGCCTCCTCGCTTATCATCGTGATAAGGCAAGCGAATGTACGCTGGTACTTCATCCCAATGATCACCCTTTTGACAGTGACCTGGTTGAAATGAATGCTGACGGCAGGATCGTGGCCTTTCATCCGAAACCGCACCCAACGGGATTTATCTATAATAACCTGGTCAACGCAGGCGTTTATGTTTTCAGTCCCGTTATTTTAAAATTTCTTGAAAAAGGGAAGAAAGCGGATTTCGGGAGACAGGTATTCCCGGCAATTTATAAGGATATTCGCATGTATGGTTATCGTACGTCCGAATACCTGAAGGATATGGGCACTCCTGAACGATTTCTTCAGGTGAATGCCGACTGGCTATCGGGTAAAATCGCCGGATCGGACTATACAAACAAGAAGAAAGCTATCTTTTTTGATCGTGACGGTGTGTTGAACAAAGAAAAGAATTTCATCAGCCGGCCGGAAGATCTTGAATTGTACGAATTTACTCCGAAAGCAATACGGCGGGTCAATCAATCGGGATACCTGGCGGTGGTCGTAACCAACCAGTCTGCCATTGCCCGGAACCTTTGCACCATAGACGAGCTGGAGACCATACACAGAAAACTGGAAACCAACCTTGGCGATAAGGGCGCATGGCTGGATGCCATTTATTACTGCCCGCATCATCCCGATAAGGGATATCCTGAAGAAAATCCGGTATATAAAATCAACTGCGACTGCCGCAAGCCGAAAACGGGCATGTTTAAAAGGGCTGCGGAGGACTTTAACATCGACCTTTCGGGATCAATGATAATAGGTGATTCGGAGCGGGATATACAGGCCGGAATCAATGCAGGTTGTGTCACCATTGGCGTACGTACTGGTTACGGCATAAAGAAAACAACCATCATGCCCGATTATTTTTTTGAGGACCTGAAGGAAGCAGTGGATTTCATCCTTGATGAACCCTATAAAGAACTTTTTAAGAAAGTGTTTGAGAGATACTCACAGGTAAAGAAACAGCCCTTTGTCATTTCGGTTGCCGGTAATGCACGTTCAGGGAAAAGTACACTGGCATCATACCTGCAGTTGAAATTCAGGGAAATGCGGTTGAGTACACGGAAGATAGAGCTCGATCACTGGATCGTTCCCGAAAATCAGCGTGAAAACTGCCAAAACGTGTATGACAGGTTTCAGCTTGATAAACTGGTAGCGGATATCAATCGTTTACTATCCGGTGATGAAATTGTTGTTTCTTCCTATTCCAATCATCCGGAAAGGCAATCACAGCCATTGACATATTCAATCAAAAATGCTGATATTCTTATTATAGACGGAATAGTCGCTCTCAGCCATGAATCATTGTGCAACATTTCCGATCATAAGATCTTCATGGAAATACCCGAAGGGATCTTTTACCAGCGTTTTATTCAATATTACCAGTGGCGGGGCAGAACAGAACAGGAAGCAAAGCACCTGATCGAAAAAAGAAAAACCGATGAATATCAATTAATAGAAAAAGAGAGTAAATTTGCTGACCTTGTGATTAATCCATTCAGCGCATGATCATAACCCGTACACCCTTCAGAATAAGCTTTGTTGGCGGAGGTTCCGACATGGAGACCTTTTATTCCCGCCACCAGGGAGCCGTGCTTTCCACATCGATAAACAAATACATGTATATATCCACCCATAAATTCTTTTTCCCTGATCAGATACGTGTGAAATATTCGCTGACTGAAACCGTGAGCAAACTGGAAGATTTAAAACATCCGCTGCTGAGGGAGGTCATGTTAAAAACGGGTGTCCAGGGAGGAATTGAAATAAGCTCCATTGCTGATATTCCGGCGGGAACAGGAATGGGATCATCATCATCGTTTACGGTCGGTACGTTACACAACCTGTATGCCGTTAAGCGTCAGTATGTAACTCATGAAACCTTGGCCCGTGAAGCCTGTGAAATCGAGATAGAAAAGCTGGGTGAGCCGATTGGAAAACAGGATCAGTATGCCGCAGCTTTTGGAGGGCTGAACGTGATTTATTTCAATCCCGACGGAAGTGTGCGGGTTGACCCGCTGTATATCAAGAACGAGGTTTATCAGCAGCTGCAGCGCAACCTGGTTATGTTTTACGTGGGTAACCAGCGGAAGGCCTCTGATATTCTCACGGAACAAAAGCAAAAAGCTTCACAGACCGAGCAGTTCCATACACTGAAATCAATGGTTTACCTGGTGTCGGAATTACGGGACAGCTTATACAAAGAAAGACTGGAAGACTTCGGCAAGATATTGCATGAAAACTGGATCTTGAAACAAAAACTTGCCTCGCAGATCAGCAACAGTGAAATTGAAAAGATCTATCAGTCCGGTCTAAGCTGTGGTGCCGGTGGAGGTAAATTGCTGGGTGCAGGCGGGGGCGGTTTCATGCTCTTTTATTGCGAAGAGAAAAAACAGCAGAAGCTGACGGATCATCTGAAACCTCTCAGAAAGTTTGATTTTGCATTTGACCGTGAAGGCTCGAAACTAATCTATTATGCCGATGAAGAATTCTGAATTTCATACGTATTTTTCCCGCGTTTCGGAAACACTTAACAAGCTTGATATAAAAGCTGTTGAAAATTTCGTTGAACAACTGCTTCAGGCGCGTGAGCACGAACATACCCTATTCATTTTTGGCAATGGTGGCAGTGCGGCCACGGCCTCGCATGTAACCGGTGATTTTCTGAAAGGTATCTCGTATGGGCTTGACAAGCGTTTCAGGGTGATGTGCCTGAGTGATAATATATCCGGAATGACAGCCATTTCAAATGACCTTGGTTACGATGAAGTTTTTGTCGAGCAGCTGAAAGCTTTTATGAGGAAAAATGATATGGTGATTGGTATTTCCGGCAGCGGAAACTCGGCAAACGTCGTTAAAGCCATGGAGTATGCAAGCAGGAACGGGGCCAGAACCGTCGCCATGTGCGGCTATAAAGGAGGTAAAATCAGGGAACTGGCCGATCTGGTTATCCATGCGCCCATTAATGATATGGAAATTGCAGAAGATATCCACGTCATTATCTTCCATGCTGTAAAACAGGTACTTATTAAAAGATTGAAAGGCGAAAGTTATTCCATGGGTGATATATACGATGCCCGGGTGAAGGAGTAGGGGAGAGTGAACAGTGAACAGTGAACAGTGAATCCTTACCTACACTGGGTGTAGTTTTCAAAACTACATCCCACTATTTTCCGCTTCCTTTTTTCAAGATTATTTTATTCCGCTGCGTGAAATTATTGATCCTTAATTGATAAAAATAGATCCCGCTTTCATAATTTGCGGCATCCCACCTTTCCAGGTGCTGACCGGCCGAAAGCTCTTCTGATACCAACGTTTCGAGCTTATGGCCAACCATATCATAAATGGTTAACTCCACAAAGGCCGGGTAAGATATATCAAATTCGAAATACGTGGATTTGCTGA
Organism: Bacteroidales bacterium; assembly: GCA_016928305.1. Classification (GTDB taxonomy): domain Bacteria; phylum Bacteroidota; class Bacteroidia; order Bacteroidales; family UBA10428; genus UBA5072. Next base: position 184 of record JAFGKY010000089.1, on the reverse strand, counting down.
ACGGATTGGGATAGTTCCTGGGTAAACAGGCATTTTTAAAGACTTATGTAAAATTCGGATAGAATAAAAGTGTTTATTGAGGGTTGCCGGCTTTCGCCCGAACACCTAACACCTAACACCTAACACCTAACACCTAACACCTAACACCTAACACCTAACACCTAACACCTAACACCTAACACCT
>JAFGKY010000088.1 GCA_016928305.1 Bacteroidales bacterium | reverse complement strand
TGGAATAATGGAATAGGGTGAGGGTCGGGATTGGGAAAGACTGACAGGGCAGGGCGGAGATCAACGTGTGATCCTGACAGGGTGTGGAATGAATGTTTGATAGTTTGAAAATTTGAAAATTTATAGGTTATCAGTGATACCGTTAACCGTGCACCATGACCCATCCATCGGTTTTACTTGATATACCATATGGCTGACAGTGTAAAGAAATGAAGTACATCCTTTTCGGTTTGCAAATCGTCTGAGAACGATCCGATACGCCTATCTCTTGAAAATTGATAACGTTCGTACGCCAGGTCGATTGAAAAACGTTTCATGGCAATGCCTAATCCAACATTCAGCGAATAGGCGAAAACCTGTTTATCTTTTACAATAACCAGGCTGTCATTTACAGATACTTTCTTATAGTTGCTTAATGAAGTCGGATTGTTTTTCCATCCGGCCCTGATTGGAATACATGCAAATTTGGGGTGCAACACATATTCCAGCCCTATTCTGAATTGGTGCAGATCATTATTTGATTCCAGTAAATAATAATTTTCATGATATGACGTATCCCGGATGACAATGCTCTGGTCATTGGTCATATAGCTATATACTTCATCATAATCCCAAATGTAAAAATTGTCTTTAAACGGCTTTCGGTCATAATCAGCTGCAATGGTGAAATAATCACCAATCCTGTATGATATTCCCATCGTTAAGATACCGGGCAAATAGGTATCTTCTTTCACGTTGTATATAAGCGAAAAAAGCGTATCTATATTGTTGTGATAATAATCTCTTTTTTGGAAATCGTAGTTATAGTCATTTGCCAATACATGCGGGCTTTCATACTTCAGAGCAAAACGCAGCGGTATTTTATAGCACGAAAAGTCGAGCAGCATTCCGGCAGTCGCGCTATGGCCAGAGTATGAATATTTCTCCGACACATTATAGATTGTTTGATCATAGTAGGATGAACCATAGATCTCTCTGGTATTATAATGTTCATAAATGTTTGCCTCGTTTCCTAAAGAAAACCATATACTCAAGGAAAGGCCAAGCCCAAGGAAACGTGTAAAGGAATAGGCAATGGAGGTGGAAACAGCATTAATGGTTACATTTTTTTTTGCGTGTTTGTCAGAATCTCTCCATTTTCTTACTAACTCTAATTTATAGTTTATTCTGTTCCGGTAGTCAACACCAAAAACCAAATTATTCTTACTGAATATTAAAGGATAAACTAAACCGGCGTAATCGAATGTGTATACCGGAGTGTATTGGTTAGCCGACCAGTAAGTTTGTTTTTGATTTGTTACTTTCAGACTGTTTACTACAGCCAGTTCCGGCTTTTTTATCTGCACCATCGCGCCTGGATTCCAGGACATAACGGTCGCATCGTCAGCGATTGCGGTGAATGCATATCCCATCCCGGCGGCCCTTCCTCCTTTGCCCAGGAGGTCATATTCATGTTGAGCATATCCATGCGTGATACAGAAAATAAAACCCACAATTATGACGACCTCTTTTTTGGGAAAGAATTTGGTGGTGGGATTCATACGGTTGAATTATTATTTGGCCCCCCTGGTAGCTGTATTATCAAAAATACCGAAAAAGATGGAAAAGACCAAAGCGGGAAGAATGGAATGTTAGAATGACGGGAGGGGTGGGAGCCTCCTATAGGGCTTAGTTTCGTGTGGGAGTGGGGAGATGGGTGTGGGGGATTGTCAGTGGTCGATGTCGGTTGTCAGAGGTGAGTTGCAGATTTTGAGAGTTTGGTTTGGGGTTTTGGTTTTTTGTTGTAATAGGTGTAATAGTCATAATGGTTATGGTTTATATGGCTCTATAATCGCATGACTGCATAACGGCATGACTTACAAGTTCAATTGACGCTAACGGATGTAAAAGAATGCTGACAGCACAACCATGTGTAACGCTTTTTTTTCGAAGTCACCATCACTATCTATGCGTTCGTATTGATACCATTCGTATGCCACGTCGATGGAAAAACGCTTTGCCAGGTATCCTGTCCCAACGTTTATGGAATTAGCAATAATCTGTTTATCAGCCACAAAAACCTCTCTGCCATTTATAGTTTTTTTCTTATAGGAACTCATTGAAGCCGGATTGTATTTCCATCCTGCCCTTACCGGGATAAGCGCGAATCTGGGATGGAGAATGTATTCCACGCCTATCCTGAACTGATTCACGTTTCTATGGGTCTTATCCAACCAGGATGAATCAACCGGTGCTTCCTCCAATACCTGGGTCTTCATCTCGTTTCTGTAATAATAAAGGCTTCTGTTGTATTCCGTTATAGTATACAGAGAATCGCCAAATAATTTAATATCATAATCAGCCGCGATAGTAAAGTAATCACCAATCCTGTATGACAGTCCCAGTGCAATAACACCGGGTATATACTTTTTTTGGGCTCCCTTATGCAAATCAAACCAGGTAACACTTGTATTGTTTTCAAAAATGCTGTCTCTTTTAATAGTACAATCATAATCGCCTTCAAGGGCAACGCTGTTTTCATATTTTGCAGTAAACCGTAACGGAAGACGTATTGATGAAAAATCAAGTAAGACTCCTGCTGAGAAGTTGTAACCTGTATAATTGTTATGTCGATCTCTTTCATAAATGGCTGTATCCAGATACGATCCGGTATAAGCAAATTCCGAGTACCAGTTATATGTATTTCCCAATGAAAACCACTCATTGAAGGAAATCCCGATGCCAAGAAAACGAGTGACCGAAAAGGCACCGGAAAGAGAAACCGAATTCACAGTTAAAGAATTTTTACTATGTATGTTTCTGTTTGTGCTTTCGGCAATAGCCCTGCTTTTAAAGTTTATTTTGTTCTGGAAGCTGATCCCGAAAACCAGGTCCTTGTTTTTTATCTTTAACGGGTATACCAGCCCAAGGTAATCGAAATTATATATTGGCTGGTAACTGAAACCATACATATCCCAATATTCATTAGAATAATCTGTGGCTGTGAGATGGTTTACGAAAGCACATTCCGGTTTTTTTACCTGAACCATTCCCGCAGGATTCCATGACATGGCGGTAGCATCGTCAGCAACAGCATTGAAAGCATGAGCCATTCCGGTTGCCCTCGCTCCATGGCCATAATGTTCAAACTCCCGCTGAGCGTATGCATGCGTGGCACTGTAAATGAATCCCAGGAGTAACATAATCCCTTTCAGGGGTTGAAATATAGTGCCGAGGTCCATTTGACTTTACGGTATCAGTAACAATACTATTTCATCATGAATATAAAATCTCCGCCTTCGTCGCCCACATTCCGTATAACACCAAACTGGGGAGAATTCGGGCTGTTGTTGCCAACCGGTATTTCTATATCTTGAAATAACTGGCTTGCAGAAAAATAGTGAGCCTGGTTACTTTCAAGGTCCTCAGTCAGGTATTTAAAAAATACACTTTTATTGGGCACCGTCTGCAATACTCCGCTGGTAATGGCTTTACGGCTTTTCAATTCATATTTCTTCTGATAGGCCAACGGGGCGTCCTCAATGCCTGAGCGTGTTTTAAAGATACTTCCGCTGAAACATGCATCGGATATCAGCAGGGTATGCTTAGCCCTTATCCTTCTAAGGTTTGCTACCAGTACATCATTGTAGATCCAGTTGGTCGTATAGTCTTTTTCTGCATCCGACGGCAGCCAGTAGCCCAGTTCCGTTTCTTCGTCGTAATGTCCATGGCCGGCATAGAAGATCAACAGATTATCCTTATCAGTAACCGTTTTGCTTAAATCATCAAGTGCCCGCTGAATGGTTTCCCGGGTGGGATTTTTAAGCAATTGAATGTTCTCTTTCTCAAAATTGTATTTATTGGTCAGTATTTCCGCCATTTTTTCCGCATCCTGTATGGGATATCCATCGAGGTCTGTGATCTGTGGATCGGTATAATCGCTGATGCCGATTATCAAAGCATAGTATATGCCGCCCAGCGTGGTAATCTCATGAATAATGGTGTCCTCCCGGAAAATAAAATACGAATTGGTA
>JAFGKY010000087.1 GCA_016928305.1 Bacteroidales bacterium | reverse complement strand
ATGATAAACTGATCCTGGATATCAAGGTCCATAGATTTTCCGGGATAAGCAAATGTGAGCGGCCTCGATTGAATCCATTGCTGACCTGATATGACGAACCGCAAATGATATTTACCGGATTCAAGAGGGAAACTATACATCAAATGGTTGCCTACAAGGGTGTTGGTCCAGAGGAAGTTTGTCCACCGGTCGGCATCCCACCAGCATTGACCGCCAATATCCCCTGATTTACCCCATTTCACAATTGAAGCATCAGGCAGGGTGTCATTTTGATAAAGCTGGTCGGTTTTTGTCTGCATGGTTCCCAGCGCTTCGTATTTTGGATCCAGTGTGGTGGGACTGAAATCTCCAATGCGTACATAAAACAGCACGGAATCTTCGTAGGCCGGTTCAGTTCTCCAGGCTGCCGTTACCTTTATTGTATCCACTGTGATATCAGGACTAAGGAAGGTGCAGTTAACCGTGAGTGTCTGATTCCAAGCTTCCGGATCGGTAGTTCCTACAAGAACTTTTATAATTGTATCCAAATCGGCCTGAAAATCTGTTCTGTATAACCGTTTCAGATTAGCAAAAGCATCAGCCCCTCCAAGGGATATCTTCCAGTCATCTGCAATAGAGAAATTAACATAAGGAGCATCGGCGCTGATGCCTTCAGGATTGATAAACTTCAGTCTGAAGGTGGCCGTATCTGATTTTGATTCATCAAGTGTGGATATTAATGTGGATGACACATTGAAGACCGGCTCATATTTATATTTAAACAGGCTCTTGTAAGTTCCGGTTGTGAAATACAAATCGCCGTTCAACCCGGTAAGGTCGAAAGGATTGGTGCTCCCCGGCCCCATATCCCCTATAGGAGCAGCTTTTTTATCCAGGCTGGTTACTATCCATAACTCTTTATCCCACCATGGAGCTGTAAAATACATCAAGGTATCCTTACCTTCACTTGTTTTAACAGTGGTACACTGTTCAAGCCAGGAGTCCCCGCTTCCGGGAGCAATGTCATAAAACAAACTTGGGTCGCTCGTAGGTGTCATGTACTGCAGTTCGGCGCCTGCGCCACTTGGGCCCTCGTTAGCCATGAAGAAAAGCGCTCCCTTGTACTCTGCCCACCACTGTGGCCAGCTTGGCTCGGCACCCGGATTAATATCTTTAACCAGGGTAGTGCCAGCCAATCCCTGGAAATTAGTGGTATGAATTTCCACATAAGTGCCGGTGCCATCATCAGCCCTGAAATAAAACTTGCCGTTGTATGTAATAGGCCATGCATACTGCGTTCCAAGGCCATTTCCGTCGGTGCCCTTCGCAGCATTTAAATCTCCGAGAAAAGTAACATTCACGCCATCGGTGAACCAAATCTCCTCCCCAATATGCTCGACAAATTCATCCGGTGTAGTAGAATATTTTTTTGGAGTTGTCTGCCTGAACACTATTAAGGAATCCTTGTAATTGACTACCCATTGCAGATTGCCGCCAATAGTAAAGCCGGCCGGCATACCGGGGGCGGGTATATCCATAATATCCTTAACCAGGCGTGCGCTGAGAGCAGCGGTATCTGCCATGAACAATTCAACACCGAAGGTATCGGATTTAGCTGCAAAATAAACTTTTGTATCCTGGAACGGGATCAGGAATCCATAGTAGGAATCACCTGCCAGCATAGGCTGAACCTTTCCGAGAAGTTTCAATTCTTGTGCATTGCAATCATATAAGTAAAGCCATGATTCATCGTCGAGAACGCTGTTTTCATCTTGTGCGGCAAATACAACGAGGTCTTGCGTTTCACCCATGGCCGTGAGATTCAGCGGATTTGAACTTTCAGCGCCCACATAAATATCAGCCGCCAGCTTGGTTCCTGCTTCGGTACCATCAGACACCCATAGTTCAGCGCCATTTGCGGTTGTGTTTGCAGAAAAGTATAACTTCCCGCCCGCAGCACACAGATATTTCGGATTACTGCCATTGGCGCCGGAATTGATATCCTTCACTATTTTGGTGCCAGCAAGGGTTCCGTCGGTAATCCATAATTCTTCGCCATTTGCAGCATCAGTGGCTGTAAAAAAGATTTTGTCCCCGACTACTGCCATGTTCTTTTGTGCGGTGTTTCCCTTGGCATCAATGGTAGTTTCAATACCATCACCTGTAAGGTTAATCATGCCCTTTGGAAGTGTTTGTGCAAGGAGCACAAAAGGCATAAGGAATCCGAGAATAAAAGTAAATTTTTTCATACACATTATAAGATTATTGGTTTAATAAAAACTTAAATTAAATGGGATTAAAATTAATTGACAATTCTAATGATCCCTTTTTTATCTAAAATTACAGATATACATACACAATCGAATATGAGATTTTATTATATTTTTAGGGGAAATTATTCAAGATAATCCCCTGTTCCGGCATTATTACAAATCATTCAGATTTTATGACGGATAATTTACGTTCGGTAAAAGCTTGGCCAAGCATTACTTTTATTGAAAATCTTTTATAGTATTGCTGACAATTTAAGTATGTATTGTAGAGTATACAATATTGAAAAATCGATAACCATTGTTATATTAAATACTATAGGTTATGATATGAAAATTACCTTTTTGAGTTTGATTAGGCTATATATCGTTGGAATAGCCCTAACATTTAGTATTGATCTATTTAGTCAATTAAATACGACAAATACAACCAACGCTCCAAATCATAAATTAGCTTTATGGTATACAACACCAGCAAAACAATGGTCAGCAGAAGCTCTTCCAATTGGTAATGCTTACCTTGGAGGAATGGTATTTGGCGGTATTGAGAAAGAACAAATTCAATACAATGAAAAAACACTATGGAGTGGTGGCCCGGGAGCCTGGCCGGATTATAATGGTGGGAATAATGATAGCGCCGCTTTATATCTGCCTGCAATAAGATCGATAATTAAAGCCGAAAACTACCGGGAAGCAGAAGTATTGATGGCAAAACATATGCTTGGTAATTCCAAAGCTTATGGAGCTTATCAAAATTTTGGCAACATGTATTTTGATTTTTCCTCCTCAATAAAAGCGGATAGTGTAACTGCTTATCATCGTGAATTAGACATGGAAGATGGTATGGTAAGAGTGAAATTTAGCTATAGGAGAGTAACGTATACAAGAGAATATTTTTGCAGTTACCCCGACAGAGTTATGGTAATGCGATTTACCTGTGATAAAGCTTCGAATCTCACATTCGATATCTGGGTTGACTGTGCACACTCCGAAAATACTATAATTGCCGATGCTACTAATAAAACAATAGTAACCACCGGTAAAGTATGTGATAATAAGATGGGCTTTGAGTCGCAAATTAAAATATCAAATGAGGGAGGAGCAATTACGGCAGAAGGCAATACGCTACATGTAAGCAGAGCTAATTCTGTAACTGTAATAATGACCGCCGCAACTGAATACGTGAATATACATCCCAAATATACAGGGGCAAATCCGCACGATACGGTTGCACACGTGATAAAAAAAGCCTGTGCAATGAGCTATGAAAAACTTCTCAGCAATCATAAAAACGATTATCAAGATCTTTTTAAAAGGGTGTCTCTGAATTTTGATGAGAATGTCCCCGATATCCCTACTAATGAGTTGAAAGAAAAATATGTGAAATCAAATAATTTTTTTTTTCAAACCCTCATGTTTCAGTATGGCAGATACCTTTTAATTTCTTCCTCGCGAGCCGGGACATTACCGGCAAATCTTCAGGGCGTTTGGAACAATTCGAATAATCCACCTTGGACATGCGATTATCATTTCGATGTGAATATCCAGATGAATTATTTTGCACCGGAGGTTACTAACCTTACCGAGTGTTCTATTCCCCTGGTCGACTATATTAATTCGCTCAGAGAACCAGGCAGAATTACCGCCGAAAAACATCATGGAATTAAAGGAGGGGGCTGGGTCGTTCATCCAATGAACAATCCTTTTGGTTTTACTGCACCGGGTTGGGAAACTTACTGGGCATGGGCACCTTTTAATGCTTCATGGATTTGCCAGAATTTATGGGATAAGTATAAATTCACAGGCGATACAATTTATTTACGCCAATATATCTATCCGATTATGAAAGAACAAGCGCAGTTCTGGATAAAATGGCTTGTGCCCGATTTAAATGGTTACCTGGTTTCATGTCCTTCTGTTTCGCCCGAACACCTGCCAATAACTGATGGTCCAACATCTGACCAGGCTTCATGTTATGAACTATTTAACGATGTAATTGAAGCAAGCCAAATTTTAAATACTGATACTGATCTTAGAGCTGAATTAATAGTAAAACGTGACAAATTATCACCTCTGAAAATCGGGAAATGGGGACAATTGCAGGAATGGAAAAACGATTTGGATAGCAGGGACGACAATCATAGACATGTATCCCATTTAGTAACAATTTATCAAGGCGAAAGGATTAATCCTTATACTACTCCAAAACTTTTCGACGCTGCCAAAGTATCCTTACAAGCCCGGGATCTGGCAAAGGGCGATATGCATGGTTGGAGTCTTACACAACGAATGGGAATATGGGCGCGCTTACTCGAACCGGAAAAAGCATATACTCATTTAAATATACTTTTAGCGCATTGTATTACCAATAATTTGTTTACTCTTTCCGGAGGTGTTTTTCAAATTGAAGCTAATCTTGCTTTACCAGGCATGATGGCTGAGATGATGATTCAAAGTCATTTAGGATTTATTCACCTTTTGCCTGCCATGCCGGCAGCCTGGTCTAAAGGGCAAGTGGCTGGTTTATGCGCAAGGGGCGGATTTGTGATTGATATGAAATGGGACAAGGCTTTATTGACAGAAATTGTAATTGTTTCAAAGCTGGGAAATCCCTGCATAATTAAAAATCCTGTCTTTAATAATAAATTCACTTTAATTGATGTCTATTCAGCTGAAAAAGTTAAATACAAGAAGAATAATGACACTATCGTTTTTACCACAAAAAAGAACGGAAAGTACCTGATCGAATTCACATAATTAATGTATTCTACCTTGGTTATACCGGCTATAAAATGTACCATGCATTTACTTTGTATCAAAAGGTTTTGAAATGAGATTAAAAGACAAAGCCCGCATGAGGTAGTAGAAGAATTGGAAAGCTGAAAGTATGCCTGTAATGGTTTTTTCTTCTGATAACAAAAACACCATTGATATCAGCCTGTTAAGATAAATAATAATATCCTTTTACATTTATACCTGATAACGTGGTTTTTTAATAAATTTGTCTTTGGTTAGATAGGAAATGCCTATTATGATGAGGGTTCTCTCAACAATATTTTTTTTGCTCTGCTTTGGCTTTCTTTTTCCGAACCTGTCAGCACAGAAGAACCTGGAATTTGAAAGAATTGATACCCGGAAGGGACTTTCATCGGATATAGTGATTAAGACCATTCAGGATAAGGAAGGTTTCCTTTGGTTTATTACCGAGGATGGATTGAATCGTTATGACGGATATGAAATCAAAACCTATAAATCCGGATTCAATGCTTCTATGAGCTTCACCTCTTCAAATTTTCGCAGTATTTGCGAAGATAAGGATGGTAATCTTTGGCTTGGCACACAGAACGCGGGAGTAAATATTTTTAATAAAGTTACCGGTGAAGTACACATCCTCATGGCAGATACAACCAGGCCCGACAAGCTATTAAATAATACAATTAATTCGTTATTCTGTGATTCAGAAGGACTCATCTGGATTGGCAACAATACAGGAATTAATTGCTGGGATCCGAAGAAAGAAGAATTCATTCAGCTCCCGGAATCCGGTTCATTTCCTCCGCCAAACAGCATCATTTGCTGCTTTGCGGAAAGAGCCAATGGATTGATTTTAATCGGGTCATGGGAGTCAGGAATATTTGTATACGATAAAAAGACCAGACATTTTAAGAATTTCCTCATTCCGGATGATGGCATCCCACTTAATTTTGAGAATCGGATATGGTGTATCCTTCCGGATAAAGATCAGCATTATTGGGTCGGTACATGGGAAGGAGGATTATACCTTACCAGAATCACCGGTGATTCACTTACCATTAAAAAACATTTTACCCATCAATCCCAGAATCCCGGTTCAATATTATCGAATATCATCTTCAGCATCAGGAAGGATGACAAGGGAGCACTCTGGATAGGCACACCCTATGGTTTAAATATTATGGACACGCTTTGGGCTGCCAATCCTCAGTTTCATAAATATGTCGGGGGAAACAAACCAAATGAACTATCCTATACGGAAGTATATGATATTTTTCGTGACCAGTCAGGGATTATGTGGCTTGCCACAACAGGAGGCGGTGTAAACAAAGTAGATCAATCCCACAAAAGATTTAATAATTATACTATTCCACAAACAGATCCGCAAAAAAAGGGGACTTCTGTTTATAGCTTTTATTTCGGGCGAGACAAATCGCTGTATATTGGGGTAAAAAGTCTTGGTTTTGGGAGGTATGACCTGAGCGATCACTCCTTTGTTCCCTATAAGGAAATTGATGCATTCAGACACCTGCCCCCGGAAATAAATGCAGCATATTGCTTCCATGAGGATACACGGGGAGATCTCTGGATTGGTACCCGGTATGAAGGTGTTTATTGGATCAGCAAGGCTACAGGAGAGTATGTTAACTATCTTTTTGACACAGGTAATTCTCCTTACATTGCGAAAGAGGTAAGGACCATCAGTGAAGATCCCTATGGTCAAATCTGGATAGGAACTTCAGAAGGACTATTCAAATTCGTACCAACTCATAACGCCGGAAGATTTGAACTATTTCGTTATCTCCCTGAACAAGATAATCCTTTCTCTCTGACAGGCAAAATCATCAACTGCGTTTATGTTGCCAGTGATTCAACACTCTGGGTGGGTACCGATGAAGGAGGGCTGAATAAACTCATAACGGAAATGAAATCAGACTCTTCACCATCCTTTCTGCACTATGGATTAAAGACAAATAATTCTTTAAGCGTTACGAGTAAAATGATTTACTCAATATACGAGGACACCCGGCATCGGTTGTGGATTGGAACAGGTGATGCCGGAATTACACTTTTCTCCCCGGAACAGCAATCCTTAACGCATCTTCAGCAGGAAATCGGATGGCAGGGGGATGCTGTTTTCGGCATGATTGAGGACAATCAGGGAGCACTGTGGCTGACAACCAATAAAGGTTTATCAAAACTGTTATTCAAAAGTAATACTGATATCTTGCTTGAAAACTATACCTATGAAGACGACCTGCAGAGAAATATTTTTATACGGGGAGCAATCCTGAAGGATATGCAGGGCAAAATTTATATTGGTGGTCATAATGGATTCAATGTTTTCCAGCCCAATGAGGTATGGACAAATACCTATATCCCTCCTGTTGTGATAACAGATGTTTTTGTTGTAAACAAACCTGTGCAATTTGATTACAGTAAAGGCAAAGTACTGGTCCTTACACATAAAGAAATAAATTTCTCCATCAGATTTGCCGCCCTTTCCTTCTCACAGCCAAATAAGAACAAATACGCTTACAAACTCGAAGGATTTGACAAAGACTGGCAAATAGCCTCGCCCATTGTGCGAACCGCAACATATGCCAATCT
>JAFGKY010000086.1 GCA_016928305.1 Bacteroidales bacterium | reverse complement strand
TAATATAGTCGACAGTCGACGGTCCACTGTCCACGGTAATATAGTCGACAGTCGACGGTCCACTGTCCACGGTAATATAGTCGACAGCCGACGGTCCACGGTCCACAGAAAATGTCAAAGCCTTCATGGTCGATGGTTTGCAATACCAAATCTCAACTCCCATGCCCAACACACACTCAACTTGTCACTTGTCACTACTTGTCACTTCCCTTATATATCCTCCTTTCCGCAACACCATACAGCTTATACACTCCATAGCCCAAAAGAGCACCCAATAATGCGCCGCACACTATATCACCGGGGTAATGAACGCCCAGGTAAATCCGGCTATAGGATACAAGGCTTGCCCACAGCAAAATAAAAAGTGTATAATACCTGTTTTTCAACAATTTTGAAGTAAAAACAGCCATTGCAAAGGAATTGGCCGCATGGCTTGAAACGAATCCAAACCTGCCTCCACAATGACCGTTTACAATATGTACCCAGGAGCGAAAATCAGGTTCATTGCATGGCCTTAACCGGTCAACGGCGAATTTGATCTGAACAGAAATCTGATCACTCAATGTTATGAGGAGTGCCACAGCAACGACAATCAATAACGATTTCCAGCGAAACCTGTAAATGATCCATCCCAATATCAGCACATACAAAGGGATCCATTGCGGTATTCCGCTGACGAACCACATGATCGTATCGAAAAACGGAGAATGAATCCCATTTAAAAATGAGAATAATCTTGTATCGACTGCTTCAAGAAATTCCAGCATAGTTTCATGAGTTAAGTTCGCGCCACAGGATGTCATTCAGCTTATCCAGATGATAACGGGTATGCGATGAGATAAATATAAAGGGGATATCCGGCAGATCGGCGGCCATTTCCATCATGAGTTCATCGTCGACCAGATCGCTCTTGGTGACGGCCAGTACTCTCTTCTTATCGAGCAGCTCGGGATTATACAATTTCAGTTCGTTCAATAAAATAGTGTATTCTTCCCGGATATTTTTGCTGTCAGCCGGAATAGTAAAAAGGAGGATCGAATTGCGCTCTATATGACGCAAAAAACGTAATCCCAGTCCCCTGCCTTCGTGTGCCCCCTCAATAATACCAGGAATATCGGCCATGACAAATGACCTGTTGTCACGGTAACGAATTATGCCAATATTGGGCGTAAGTGTGGTAAAAGGGTAATCGGCAATTTTTGGCTTTGCAGCCGATAACGTTGATAAGAGGGTTGATTTACCGGCATTTGGAAATCCTACCAGTCCGACATCGGCAAGTATTTTAAGTTCCAGTATATACCATCCTTCGATGGCCGGTTCGCCGGGTTGGGCATATCGGGGGGTCTGGTTTGTGGACGATTTGAAGTGGGTATTGCCCAGCCCTCCCCTGCCTCCTTTTACGAGAATATGTTCTTCATTTTGCTGTGTGATCTCAAAAAGGTAACGGCTTGTTTCCGCTTCACGGGCAACCGTTCCAAGCGGGACCTCGATCAAAACATCTCTGCCGCCGGCACCGGTTTTATTGGCCTTTTGTCCGTCCTCGCCATGACCGGCAAAAATATGCTTGCGGTATCGGATGTGCAATAATGTCCACAATTGATTGTTCCCGCGGAGGACAATATTCCCTCCCCTGCCACCGTCTCCACCATCAGGACCTCCTTTGGGGTTGTATTTCTCTCTTCTGAGATGGGCTGATCCTTTGCCTCCTCGACCCGAGCGACAGAATACCCTGATGTAATCGACAAAGTTTGATTCAGCCATGCTGTTAAATAAAAGTCGGGTTAAACACCCTGGTTGAATAATCAACGCCCTGTTGAATTAATTAACAGAACACCCCAATTGTGATCCCACAAAGCAGCCATTATTTTATTTTAGGGTGTCAACGGCCAGGCAAAGGCGATCGAAGATGGCTTCAATGCTTCCCATTCCCTGAACAGCCCTGAATTTTCCCTGTGAGCTATAATAATCAATAACCGGTGCTGTTTCACGGTTATAAACATTTATCCGGTTCTCGATTATAGCAATATCCTGATCATCCGCTCGTCCGGAAATCTTCCCCCGGCCCTGAAGCCTTTTGATAAGTTCCTCCTTTTCCACTTCCAGGGCAAGCATCCCTGTAATGGAAGTTTTTTTTCGCCTGAGCAAATCGTCAAGGGCTTCAGCCTGAGCCGTGGTGCGGGGAAATCCATCAAAAATAAATCCATTGGCTGAAGGATTCTGGTCCAGCTTTGATTCGATCATCCCGATAACAACGGCATCAGGGACGAGCTCACCCTTGTCCATGAATAACTTTGCCTCTGTTCCAAGTTTGGTTTGAGCGGCAAGTTCACTTCTTAATATATCACCGGTTGACAGGTGAACCAACCTGTATTTCTCAACCAGGCTGGCAGCCTGTGTGCCTTTCCCCGCACCCGGAGGTCCGAATAGAACAATGTTTAACATTTGTATTTGTTGATTTGATGATTTATTGATTCGATGATTGAAAGTTCACGGTTCACAGTTCACGGTTCACAGATCAGATTCAAGAGTAATCAGTCCACGGATCAAAGTTCCCATGCAGCTGTCAACCATGAACCGTCAACTGTGAACTTCCTCCAGCATATAAATATTCCTCAGGTTTCGTCCATATCCCATATAATCCAGACCATATCCCACAACAAAGCGATCGGGTATCTCAAAACCTGTATAGTCAATATTAATGTTGCTTTTATAAGCTTCCTTTTTAAGCAGAAGGGTTGCTATCTGTACCTCAGTAGGCCTGAATCCTTTTATCTGAAAGAGAATATCTTCAATTGTTTTTCCGGTATCAATGATGTCTTCGAGGATAACAACGGTTTTACCCTTCAGATCCTCATTCAGCCCAATTAGTCTTTTAACCTGTATCCCGCTTGATGTGCCGCAATATGACGATACTTTCATAAATGAAATCTGTGCCTCCAGGTGAATTCGCTTCAGCAGATCAGCAGCAAACATAAAAGCGCCATTCAATACACCGATAAAGATCACATTATGGCCTTTCAGCTCCCTGTTCATCCGGTAAGCAATGGACTCTACCTGATGCTGTATCTTTTCTGCAGACAGGTAAAGCTGAAATTCTTTATCAGCAATAACAATATGAGGCATTGAAAGTTTATTATAACCTGCGCAATATACAAATAATTGCATTATTTTAGATGCACTAAACTGTTGAATAAAATAGGATGAAACCACTGGTAAGTATAATTATGGGCAGCACTTCAGATATGCCTGTTATGGAAGCTGCTGCCAAGATTCTTAACGATATGGAGATCCCCTTTGAAATCAATGCCCTTTCAGCACACCGGACCCCTGAAGAGGTTGAAAAGTTTACCAAAAATGCTTCATCACGGGGTATTAAAGTCATTATTGCTGCTGCTGGCATGGCAGCCCACCTGCCCGGTGTAATTGCTTCAATGACCACACTTCCCGTTATCGGTGTTCCGGTCAAATCATCCATGGAAGGCCTGGATGCATTGTTATCTATCGTGCAAATGCCGCCGGGAATCCCGGTGGCCGCCGTCGGTATCAATGCCGCTCAGAACGCCGGCATACTGGCTGCACAGATCATAGCACTGAGTGACAACCGTGTTGCTGCCGCTCTGAAAAAGAATAAAGAAGGCTTAAAGAAGAAAATAGTCCAGGCAAACAAAGAACTGGAGAAGGTTAAATTTAAATTCAAAACAAACTAATGATTTTTGGCAGAGACGCGATTTATCGCGTCTCCACAATACCGGACAACAAAAATCATTTGCCGGTTTTCCTTGTTTTTCACACAAAAAAATCCGTAATTGGTCTGTTGAAATCCGTTATGTTAAAGATAAGTAACAAACCT
Organism: Bacteroidales bacterium; assembly: GCA_016928305.1. Taxonomy (GTDB): domain Bacteria; phylum Bacteroidota; class Bacteroidia; order Bacteroidales; family UBA10428; genus UBA5072. The sequence goes on along the minus strand of JAFGKY010000086.1, from coordinate 7,920 downwards.
TATGCTACCGTTAAAGGCAATCATTTCATTTTGCTGTTTGGCTTTGACAGTTTACCTCCAGGTTTCAGCCCAGACGTCAAATGATCCGGTCAATGCCCGTTATGCGGGAATGGCAGATGCAGGTGTTGTAGTACCTGATGTCTGGTCAGGATTTCACAATCAGGCTGGTCTGGCATATATATCCGGCCTGTCGCTGAGCGTTCATTATGAAAGCCGCTTTTGTATCCCTGAAAACAGCATAAAGGCACTGACGATTGGCATCCCGGTGTTGAAAGGCACCCTGGGCTTGAATTATTCCATGTTTGGTTATGCAAAATACTTTGAAAGCCGGACTGGCCTGGCCTATGGAAGAATGCTGGGAAAACGTTTCGCTGCCGGAATACAAATCAATCACCTGATGATCCGTCAATCAGCCGATTACGGCAACATGCATACGGTGATACCGGAAGGCGGCTTTCTGGCACAACCCCTGGATGACCTGTACATCGGATTCCATATATTCAATCCGGCACAACAGCATTTTCCCCAATGCCATGATCAGGCAATTCCTTCTCTCCTGCAAATCGGAATAGGCTATCGCATTATTGATAATGTCTTTCTGAGTGCTGAGGTTGAAAAAGAGACGGATAAAAAACAGGTGATCAAGGTTGGTGTTGAGTACGAAATGATCCGGCATTTCAACCTGCGGCTCGGAGTCTCAACGGCCAGCACATACCGTTACGCATTGGGTATTGGATATGTTTATAGAAGGATTAACCTCGATTTTGCTCTTTCACATCACCAGTGGCTTGGCTTTACACCATACATAACCCTTGGATATTCAGTGAATAACGAAAAGTAGATAACTTAAGTTGCTATATATAAAGATTATATTAAAAACAGATTTACGATTGAAGATTGAGTCCACTCCAAAAAGTATATTATCGCCACTAAAGCACCAAGCCACCAAGATATCACAAAGTATAATCCATTAATTATATACCCTTTGTGATCCTTCGTGATTTGGTGTCCCTGCCTGATGACAGGCAGGTTTGTGGCATTTTTATTATTTGTACATTTCGGAGTAGTCTCAAGATTAACGATTTAAGATTTAACATGAGTTACTATCCACAAGTATTTATTATGACTATACCTCAGCAGGTATTTATATACGGTCTGCCCTCAATTCAAAGATCTTACCATTCTCTATGGTCAATGCTGCATAATTGCCATCCTTTGCAGGTCCGGGATTGATGATCTTTGTCTTTCCTATGGTATCAATGCCGATGCCCTCGTGGATATGACCGGTAAAACATGCGCAGGGTTCGTATGCTTCGATGAATTTCCGGATTGTTTTACTGCCTACATGCATACCAGGGAAAACACGGTCATTGATGGTTCTCCGGGGAGGCTGATGAGAAACCAGGATGAAAGGTTGCCTGATTTTCTGCGACAGCAACTCAAGTTTAGCACCATATTCCTGTTCACTGTATTCCTGGGGTGTCTTCCCCGGACACGACAGTGAACCGCTCAATCCGGCAAAAAACAAGCCCTGAAAATCTCTGAGGCAACCATTAATATTCATTCCGCTTTCAACGAGAAAGGCTTCTCCATCGGAATAATCACAGTTGCCGGAAACGGCAAAAACGGAACTGTTGAACTCACAGACAGCCTTAATTACCTGCTGCATTTCAACATAATGCCCGAAATGTGTAATATCACCCGTCAGAATAACAAGATCCGCCGTAACCAGAACAGGGCCAAACCTCGGTATCATATCCATTTTACCATGCAAATCCGCCAGTGCAATTATTTTCATATCTTTTCCCCTTAGCTTCTTTTCTAATTCTTACTCTTAGTCTTTATTCTATTCTTTGTCTTTGTTCTTTTCCTGGTCTTTGCTCTTTGATCTTTATTCTTTGTTCTTTGATCTTTATTCTTTGTTCTTGACTCTTGATTCCATCATTTCCCTTCAATCCTCACCACAAAATCATCAATGTACAAAGTCTTGTTCTTTCCCAGGTTCCAGCAGTATACAAGGATTTCATCGTCCTTTTTCAGGTCCGATTCCGCATAATGTTGTGATAAAAACACCTTATTCCAGCCTTTCTCATCGTTACTGATCGTATCCAAAGCTGCAGTATGATAATGAAGCGTTTTACCATTTCGTAATACATTGATCACCAGAACACAGCTTTGATGATCACCCCGGTAAAATTTCAGCGCCGAAAAAATGCCTGTCCTGTCAACAGGAATATGATCGACAACATGCCGGAACGTTGAGCTGAATTCCCGGCTAAAAGTCAATTTCTCCGCATACCTGCCGGAATATACAATGGAACTGTCGAGCGATGATTTATCAAATGACCATCCCGTAACGGGATTCTCGAAATCATTCATAGAATAAAACTCACTTATGGGTTTTTCACCCGATCGTTTTGAATAAACCGAAACAGCGTAACGGTCTCCCTCATGTTTTTCTGAGAGCACCGGATAATACAGGCTGATGATATCCTGTATTTCGGGTATTTCAAGAACATTCGACCAGGCATATATCACTTTATCGACACACAATGTGTCTATAACATCCCATATTTTAATTATATCAGAAGGCAATCTAAAACGCTGAAATATAAAACCATCTGAAGTATTTACCTCCGTAAAAGGATGGGATGACTCCGTATTAAGGATCATGAAGGTGCTCTCCCCCTTCAGCCGGCTCAACGCACTATCCAGAACCTGAACGACAATACGGTTAATATTCTTTTGTTGTTCAGCATAAGCCATACGGGGTTTCAGTAAAAAGAAAACCAGGAGCATCAAAGGAACCGCAGGAATTATCCATGCAAGCATTTTGTTTCTCCGGACTTTCCATTGTTCCCTCAGGCTTAAGACTACTGCAACATACACTAAAACAAGGAATAATGAAAAAGAGGAAAATGTGGCTTTAACATAGACAGGATTTTTAAATTCGTATCGTAACCTGTGATTGCCGGGAGGTACGGTGACACCAATTAGGGAATGATTGACGGTAAAATGATCGGCTGCTGTATCATCAACAAATACATTCCATCCATGAAAGTCATTCTGCAGCAAGACGACGATTCGCGGATGAGCCGACTGTATCTCTGCCTCAATAAGAGAGGGATTCAGGCATGAAATGATCACGGTATCGCCAGTCAGATACGGGCTGGTATAACAGTCACCTCTTTGATTGTACAGGGTATCCGGAACGAATACGGTTTTATTATCCAGTGAAGGATCTGTCCTGTATGTATCCCTTTTACCCGCCGGCAAAATTTTCTCGGCCATATAGATTAAACGGTTATTACAGCTGGCCAGACAAAGTGGTGTGTCCGCTGTCAGTATCCTGAAACCATCGGGTACAAACGGATAGCATTTTTCCACCGAAACGCTCTTGGCATAGGTATTTGAATTTTCCACGAATTGACGGTAGGCAATACTGCTCTCGGTGTTTTCTGCCACCGTATGATGATCGGGAAGAGGAAATCCGTGCGGGCGATTGCGTAAATGCTTCCGGAGAGCGATCGGATCGCTGTTGGTATAATACACGGTTGCAGCCGCATTCATCTGTGTAAAAATCACCATTTCAGCAATTACAAGGAAAAGGATCCCCCCATAAAAAGGAATCTTTTTCTGTATAAAAACAGACAGGTACACCAATCCTGTAAAGATAAAAGCCAATGTCAATTGTATGAGCAAAGGACCGTATATTCCATGATTCCGGGTCAGTGATGAAAAAGAAAGCACTGTTCCGGCAGCATCGGCTGACTTTCCAACGACCCTGAAAGCAGAAAACAATCCGGACAGCAATAGCAGGCCCATAAAAATCCATAAAACACGTTTGAACCACAACCGGTTTTTCTTTTCTGTTATATCATAATGCGTTATCTGTATGCCTGTAAACAAAAGGAAGAAAAGAATTGTAAAAAGCCTCAGATTGCTTGGATGACGAAAGGTTTTGAACAAGGGCAGGTATTCCCAGGCCAGCCGGTGCAGAAAAAAATACGGGCCGAAAGCGATCAGCAGGGCAGCCGTACCGGCGATCAGGAATAATATACTGGCACGTGACAAGGGGCGTGTGATTCCATAGATGAAGAAAACCAATACAATAATTCCGATGTACAGGTTATTCATCGACAGATCGGTGTTGAACAATTTAGGAAAGGATGCAGGTGTTAGCGGGGAAATGAGTGATATCAGGCATTCCGGTGCAAATGGATTGTATGCCGACATCTCATAGCTCATCCCGTTATACCGGTCAATATAGGGAGAAGACTGATTAATACTCAGGAAAATACCGAAACACATCACCCCAAGGACAACAAGAGCAAAAAAATTTACTTTTATCAGGGCAAGAACCTCCCGGTGTTTTTTCAATGCGATGTTCTGGATCACCCTGATAATGAAAAAAGCAACCAGCAGGTAGGCCAAAAATAAGGTATGAGCCGGATATCCTCCGGATGCCTGCAGGTAGGTAACCAGTACAAACTTCAGCCATACGGACGATTTCCTTTCGTTGCATAATTGAATGTAATAACGGATAATATAAGGAATCCATGCCCCGCTGATGATAAACTGCAGGTGCTGGGCATTGCCTGTGAAAAAACCTGACAGGGTATAGGCAATGGCCAGGATCAGGGCGATTTCATGTTTTATTTTCAGTTCTGTTGCAAGCCGGTACATTCCAAAACCTGCCAGAAGGATATAGCCGATAAAAACCATATGCAAAACAACATTATCATACAATACCAGCCTTCCAAGCATTACCGGTAACGGATAATTTGTGCTGATAAGATCGCCAAATATCGGGCAGCCCAATCCCTGGTATGGCAGCCATAAAGGGAATATGCCATTGCGCATGCACTCACTTACAAAAAACCGCATGGGCAGGTACGAGTCAATGTTATCCCACTTAAGACTTTCCAGGAGAAAAGCAATCTGATAAAAAGCCAGCAGACAAACCCCGACGATAATCAAATAATGTGAAAGGTGCTTTTTCATAGACGGCTAAAATGTGATCCCGTTATCTTCAGGCATAATTAATTAAAATAATCGGGGTTTCAATGGAATCAAGTTAAGATTGATACGAGGATGGAGATTTCATCCGGTCATACAGTCATTTGCGGATCGACAGGTTTAAAGGTTTTCAGATTAATGCACTTTTCACTATTCGTTTTTCACTGTTCACTATTCGTTTTTCACTGTTCACTATTCGTTTTTCACTGTTCACTGTTTACCGGTTACTGATCACCCTTTCAACTCATGCCGGATCCACATCCACCGAAACCATCACTCCCCTGAAATCATCATGCCGGTGCAAACCGGCAATACACTGCTGTAAGGTTTCCTTGACCCGGGCAACAGATTTTTCCTTTTTCGTTTTCAGTATAATTCTTTTTAAATGATGATTACGGATTTTGCTTATCAAAGGATATTCCGGTCCCATTATACGAATGTCCAATTGCTTTTTTAAAATGGAGGCCAGGATTTCAGCCGCACGGTCAAGTTTGTTTTTATCCTTCGATTTGAGTGTAATCTCAATTAACCGTGTATAAGGAGGATAATGAAAACTCTTTCGCTCGGAAAGCTGACTTCGGGCAAACGAATTGAAATCATGATTGATCACCTGGTTAAACAATTCCTGGCTGCTGTCGTATGCCTGTATGATCACTCTTCCCCGTCTGTTTTTCCGTCCGGCCCGGCCACTCACCTGCAGCATCAGCTGAAAACTTCTTTCATACGCCCTGAAATCGGGGTAATTCAGCATATTGTCAGCATTTAATATGCCAACCAGGTTAACATTGTCAAAGTCCAGCCCCTTCGAGATCATTTGTGTGCCAACCATGATATCGATTTCACCCCGTTCAAAAGCGGCTATGATTCTTTCACAGGTTTTTCTTGACCGGATTGCATCAAGATCCATACGGGTTATGCGTGCTCCGGGGAAAAAAAGGGCAATTTCATCCTCAATTTTCTCGGTACCAAAACCTTTCATCTGCATATTATGGCTGCCACATTTTTTACAAGAACCATAAACGGAAACGGAATACCCGCAATAATGGCATACCAGGCTTTTGTTCCTCTTATGATACGTAAGGCTTACATCGCAATGTATACAACGGGGCACCCACCCACATTCTCCGCATTCAAGGAAGAGTGAAAATCCGCGCCGGTTTTGGAAGAGGATCACCTGTTCATGCTGCTTAAGGGCGTTTTCGGTTGCCTCAAGCAAGGGTACCGAGAAATGAGATTTCATCTGTTTCTTCCGGTATGCCTCATGAATGTTCACCACGTGGATTTCAGGCAGCTGAAGATCAAGATAACGTTTTGACAATTCCACCAGCCCGTACTTACCTGTCAGGCAATTATAGAATGATTCCAGCGAAGGAGTTGCGGATCCAAGCAATACTTTTGCCTTGTGCAATTGTGCCAGTACAATAGCCGTATCCCGTGCATGATAGCGGGGAGACGGACCGGTTTGTTTAAATGTGTTTTCGTGTTCCTCATCAATGATGACCAATCCCAGGTTACTGAAAGGCAAAAACAATGAAGAACGGGCTCCCAGTATTACCTGATAAGGATCTCGTATCCCGGTGGTTTTTCCTGCCAGGCAATTCCAGATCTCTACACGCTCGCTGGCCGAAAATTTCGAATGATAAATCCCGACTTTGTTACCAAATACTTTCCTGAGCCTTGTAATGATTTGTGTTGTAAGAGCTATCTCAGGGAGCAGGTAAAGTACCTGTTTCCCCTTTTCAAGTTGATCCCTGATCAGGTGGATATACATTTCTGTTTTTCCGCTGGAGGTGATGCCGTGGAGCAAAACCACGTCTTTATCCATAAAGTTTTGCTTTATGCTTTGCAGGGCCTTTGACTGGTCTCCGGTTAATGATAACGGTTCCCGGATCTCATCATCGTGCCTGGAAAGCCTGGAAACCACCCGCTGAGTCGTTTCAAAGACTTTCTTCTTAACAAGGTTTTGAAATACGGAATCGCTGACCGCAGCTTTTTTCAACAATGTGGTTTTTTCGATCCACACCGGTTGACTGCTTACAGAGAACCCTGATGTCTCAAGGTATTGCATTAACAGTTTGTGCTGCCGGGGAGCCTTTGCCAGTTTATCAAGCAATGAATGCAGCTTTACTTCTTCTCTCCATGATCTGCCGAGTCGTATAAAAAAGGATTTCCTGGGCTTATAGATTTCCTTCTCGGGCTTGAAACCCGCCGGTACAGCGGCCCGGTATATATCTCCAAGTGTGCACATGTAATAGTCGGCTATCCATTCCCACAACTTCAGCTGGAGATCATTAATGACAGGTTCGCTATCCAGCAAGGCATGGACTGGCCTGACCATGTAATCCTGTGGTTTTTGCTGGTGGACATGGTGGATCAGAGCTGTGTAAAGCCTTTTTTTGCCCACGGGAACGACTACCCTGACACCGGGTTTCGCATCACTCAACTGATGATCTGCGATCTGATAGGTGAACAATCCCTGCAGAGGAAGGGGCAGAATGACGTCGATGTACCAGCTATCTGTTGATTTGTTGACCTGCCTCGCCGGCAGGCAGGTTTGTTGATTGATTGAATTCATGAATCTGGTCTTGCGGTCCTGCAGTCGTGATGTCAATTCAAAGTCGTCATTGCTAGGAGCGCTTCTGAAATTACTGGTTTTTGCAAGTACTTTCATGCGCGACGAAGCAATCGATTCGCATAAGTAAAACCAAAAAAACAGCCACCTGTTTTTTCAGATTGTCCTTTCATTCCGCCTGCCTGTTCAATTCGATTGCCGCGCCATGCATAAATATTTTTTCAATTCCAGTTATCCCTGTCGCATGGCTTACAATGACGCTCTATGTTAACTAATTGATCAATAATATAATGTGAATTTCGAACACTGAACACCGAATGTCGAATAAC
>JAFGKY010000085.1 GCA_016928305.1 Bacteroidales bacterium | reverse complement strand
TTCTGAGATCTTCAGGTTCTCCGATAAGGTCTCCCTCTTTGGTGAGATTAATGACGAATCCAATATCCTCTATGCTGAATCCAAAAGGAGGAACATCCTCTGTATCGGAAAGGCGGTTGTAATAATAAATCAAAGAGGTGAATATCATGAAACCACCTCCTTGTTACAATTGATGATTCCATTATTCATTACTGCCCTGAAGAATTGCGGATTTAAGTCATTATCAAAATCAATATCGTGGAGCATATATCCCAAATAACGTTCACCTGTTAAACATGATTCAGGGACATCATCACACCATGAAAAATTCACAGGAAACTCCCTGCATCCGAAATAAGGGCGGTGATAGCACTGGCCGTTTTTTACACGTCGCTCAAAAATAGCCAGATGCTTTCCAGGCTCGGATGAGTCGTCGCCTTTCAGATCAAAATGTGCCTCGATAATATAATCCACATTTTTAAGCACCATTGAGGCACGCTGTTGCCGATCTTCTTCTATATACTGACAGACCTCAACATTATCACCATTCACCGCGCGAATAGGGACCGCTGCCCTGTTGGATAATTCATTACGTCTTATGTTCTCAAATTGTATTCCATTAAGGACATGTATCCGATCAATAATCCACCTTATCGCCGGTTTCCAGTAGATCGCCTCCAGAATTCCGCGAGCAGCCGAGGGAGTCATTACATCATAACTTACGCGCTCAACCTTCATCTCCGGTCTTGTAAAAAGCGCATAATCACCCCAGACTCTAAGCTTTATTCCATAACCCATTTTTGCCTCCTTTCTTTATATAATAAATGCCTCACCTTTTGGCGGACTGCATAAAAGTCCTGTCTTTTCCGAGTACAATTCCTGTGATCGCAGGACATTTATTCCCGGTCTTGGGATTTCCAGCCAGTCTTTTAACTCTTCAAACTGAAAGGGATAAACCTGAACAGTATATTGCTGTAGCTTTCTTAGAACAGATCCACTGTATTTAATAAAATCGAGTTCTTTTATCTGTGAAACTGCTTTATCCTCCAAAGCAATAATTATGGGGATAGTTGCTGTTTTGATCATTCTGAAATCAGCTATATCCTTGAATTGTATATCGCCTCTGCTTCCCGTTTTGCAGCGTTCCACAATTTCATCAGCATCCATGCGGTTATGATTAAGCCAGTAGTAATTTAAAAAATATTCATGTATGCATTCAGGGCTTAGGAGATTACTTTGAAACCTGTCAAGGAGTGGTTCAGCACATTGCATTGTCTGCCTGAAGTAGCCTGGTAGAGTATCATCCGGCATTCTGAAAATAAATACTTTACCAATCGAGCGCCGTCCTTCTCTGTTACATCGTCCTGCAGCCTGAGCAACGGAATCCATCCCAGCTGCCATTCGAAAAACAACCGGAAAATCAATATCCACACCTGCTTCGATCAATTGCGTGCTGACCACACGGCAATTTAGATTGTTATTCAGTCTTTTTCTTATATCCGCCAGTATTCTAGATCGGTGCAACGGATACATTAGCGCACTTAGATGATAGTTTTCATTGCCCTCGGGCAGCATATTATAAAAATCTAGGGAATGCTGTCTTGTGTTGACCACGCATAATACCTGCTCATGCTGTGCTATCTGCTTTGCCAGATCCTGTTCCTCCAGAACTCCCAGATACTTTTCATCAGTACGCCTTAATGAGGAAAAGAGAGATGGAATATCCTCTATAATCTCACTTACATCCTTAAGACCCTCTTTAAACTCCTCTGAATACTCTATAGCCGGCTGAGTAGCCGTGCATAATAGGGGAGTTACACCATAATTTAATGTAAGTTCCTTCAAGATCTCGATGCATGGTTTTAATTTCTCAACAGGAATGGCCTGAACTTCATCAAATATAACGACACTGTTTGCCACATTATGCAGCTTGCGGCATTTAGAAGTTTTACAGGCGTAAAAAGAATCAAAGAATTGAACATTTGTAGTAACAATAACCGGGGCATCCCAGTTTTCTGTGGCAAGCCTTGTTTTCCAATCTGCGTCATCGGGTATGAAATTACAGTGATGCTCAAGCACAGCATCACCTCCGACTATATTTCTGAAGACATCTGCGTTTTGCTCAATAATACTGGTAAAAGGAATTACATATATGATTCGCGATTTATTAAACCGGACAGCATGTTCAAGGGCAAAGGCCATTGAGGACAGAGTTTTTCCCCCTCCTGTAGGAACGGTCAAAGAAAATAATCCCGGCTCCCGTTCTGCTGCCTTTAAGCAATCTTTTAATACAGCTTCGCGCTGATCATTGACAATACTTTTACCGGATTCCTGTCGAAGTTTATTAAAAGATATCCAAAACCTGTTTTTCAAAATTTCCAAGGTCGGATATGTTGATCGCCATTTTGCTTTTTCAGGAGCAAGAGTTGCTTCAGTATCAAGGAAATCCGCGTCAACCAGGCAGGAAAAAATCATACGAATAAAAAATTGCACTTGGTATCCAAAACGTGCATGATCATCAACCTTAATTGGCAGGCTTTTTTCAAATTCCGGCTTCTCCAATGGTATTTCAGCCGGCTGATGTTTCTTTTCCAATCTTGCCATTAATCCGGTTGAAGCATCCTCTATCCAGTTAGGGAGTCCGCCATGATGACCTGCTATGCAATAGGATAACAGCTTACCGGCTTCATTTGAATTGCTGAACAGCCATTGCGCCCCCTGTATTGAATGCTCCACATGGCCTGCATAATGTTCGGTAAATTCATCTACCACATTATTCACCTTTCGAAGATAAGCCTGCCATTGACGGGTTCCTTTCCCAATGTCGTGATTGGCGCCAGCAATTTTTGCCCATAATCCTGCGTTAAATGACGCTGCAAAACATTCAGCTAGATCAGCAACCTTTTTCAGATGCTCTTCAAGAGGCTGCCAATTGGAAGGAGGTGTTCCGTCACTACTGTGCGCATAAAATACTTTGTTATCGGTCATTGCGTATTTACCTGGTTTAAATTAAACAGGCTTTTAGCATAGGGTTTTGACAGATAAGGTCAAACATCTAAAAAATTTTGAATTGCTTCCATCAGATCTACCGCCTTTGTTTTTCAATGCGGGTCTTTTGTGGTTTAGTAGTTGAATAAAAAAAGTTAGGCTGATGAATAATTGATGATAATTAAAATATGACTGTTAAGTTCAAGCTTCTAATTAAAAAATGTAGAAAATTAGACAAAATGAGGCAAAAGATT
>JAFGKY010000084.1 GCA_016928305.1 Bacteroidales bacterium | reverse complement strand
GGCATCTGCGACAAAATCTTTCAGTACTAAGTCAGCCAACGTATTTTGCAAAGGCAGTGTTTCTGAAAACCTGTTTTTCCCGTTCCTGAAAAAGTTAACAGGAAAGCGCGTGATCTTATCACCTGTAACGGTTTCTTCTTTGACCGTGATGTAGGTTTTGCCGGTGAGCATCTGGTTGGTTTCTTCACCTTCGCGAATGAAAACAGTGCCTTCCATACCGGTATAACGTGTAATTACCGCTCCGGCCAGTATCAAAATGAAAGAAAAGTGAAAAAGAACAACCGCTGGGGAGGTGTGGATGTGAACCTTATTAACAATCATGTTCCCTGCCAGATTTAAGGATGCAAGCAACAACAACAGTTCAAACCAGTGTGCTCCATACACCAGCGCTCTTGCTGTTTCTGTTCCAAAATCATTTTCAATAAAAGTGGCTATGGCCATGGAAGTGGCAAACACAACCAGCAGAATGGCCATGAAGCGACTGGAGAATAGAAAGCCGGAAAAGTTTTTCATTGGCTGACCGTATTAACCGCATGAGTGATGCGGTTAAAATACTATTTTTCTTTCAGCTTATCGGCAAAGACCTTTCTAAATTTCTCGATTTTTGGGGTGATGACAACCGAGCAATAGGGTTGCGAAGTATGCTGGAAATAATACTCCTGATGGTAATCCTCGGCTTTGTAAAAAACTGTAAAAGGGGTGATTTCGGTGATCACCGGATCAGGCCAGATTCCGGCAGCATTGATCTTATTCTTTAATTCTTCAGCAATAATACGTTGATCTTCATTATGATAAAAAATAGCCGAACGGTATTGTGTACCCACATCTCCCCCCTGACGGTTGAGTGTTGTCGGATCGTGCGTTTTCCAATAAACCTCCAGTATTTCGGTAAATGAAATTACATCAGGATCGTAGGTGATCTGACAAACTTCGGCATGACCTGTGTTGCCGGTACACACCTCGGCATAGGAAGGATTTTTCACGTGCCCGCCGGCATAACCCGATACAACCGTATGAACGCCTTTTAATTGCTGAAATACGGCTTCGACACACCAGAAACAACCGGCGCCCAGTGTAGTCACTGCTGTTTTTTCGTTTGAAGGAATGGGTTGAGTCATTGCAACAGGTTGATTATGTTGACCACAAGATTGTATTTGTAAAAACAGCGTAAATATAAGCGATAAACCGGCAGCTTTTACCATAATGCATGTTTTACTGCTAAACAAGCTAATCCGGAAAAAGTTCAGAAGAAAGTCAGGGCTTTTCCACTACATCCATTTCATCTTCGAAATAAAGCGGTGGCATAAACTTGCTTACTTCGGCTGTATAATCCTTACTGTTCACAACAGTATAGCAAGCCATGTATTGCCATTTACGGTTCTGGGGATTGTAGCAGAAAGATGTGTTTTTGGCATTGGTTTGATACGGGATGATAAAGGCATAGCCGTACCTGAGATCGTTAATGGACTGGCACAGTTTGTTTTTCTGCAGGTAAGTTGCCAGCATCTTGTCGGCATGCATAATGGCCTCCCCCTTTTTTACATTCTCCATGCCCGATGTTGGCGTAAATTCATCAATCACCACAATCTGGTCGTGCCACCTGAAAACGCCACAAGGATTGAGCGATGCAAATTTTGCCACAACCGACTGGTCGGTGTAATGTGCCAATTCTTTTTCGCGACCTTCACGTTCAAGCAATTCAGATAATGCGGAAGTGACCGCCAGTTGTTGTTTTCTGAAATACTCTCCATCGAGCGAGGAGTTGGTGAGCCGTCCATAATTAACGCAATGGGCCAGTAAATTTTCGGCTTCTTTTATGTTTTCAATGCTGTCGCCTGCAATCAATGGAATAAATACTTTTTCAAAACTTTTGGCATTGTTGGTTAGTTCGGCGAGGTCGTAATCCGAGCCATGGTCAAAAATCAAGGCCTCGGTAAACGACTGATATTGTTCGATGTATTTGACCGTTTCGTTGAGATTGTTTTCCCTGGCATATTTAAGAGCCAGTAACACCATGCGCAGTGTTTTTTGATAGGCAGCAAGGTCACCTGGTTCGGTATACTTTTCAAATTCCTTTTTAAAATTCTTCTCTTTAAGAAACAACTGCTGATAGTGCATTTTCTGGTATTTGATCAGCGTGTAAACGTCCTCTTCGTATCCGCGGTAAAACTTAACAGACGACTGATCCCTACGGAACTCTGCCCTTTCGATACGGGTAATGGTAAGTTCCTTGGCCTTTTCAAGGTCTTCATCCAGCACATATTGCTCATAGGCTTTAACAAACAAAGTGTGATCGAGCTCACGTTGAAAATTCAGGTAAGCCACATCGCGCGTTTGTTTTAGGCGCGATATTTGTTGCTGCAATTGAGTAATGCGGCTTTCAAGGCTATCCATTAGATTGCCTGCCTGACGGTTATAGGTAACATGCTGGGCATGAACCTGCACAAGCTGCAGTGCAGTCATAACCATTAAAAAAAACACAGGTATTACCTTACGATGTGGCATCCGGACAAACGCTAAATACACCGGGTATACGGATTTTATAACCGAAGGTTAGATGATCATCATCAGACGTTGGGAAAGGCTCTGCCCATCCTGCTTTTGAGAATGTTCAGGTCGTTTTTCAAACCGGCAACGGTTTTGATAAGCTCATCCGGCGGGATCATGGGATCGGGAATTTCGGAGCTGATATAGTTTACAAATTTCCAAACTTCTTTTATTTCACTGGCATTTACATCAAAAGGCTCATATACAGGATTCAGAGAATACAGCCTGAGTTTATGTTCTGTTTCGAGGAGGTTTTCCACTATTTTAAATACAATACCATCGTCGATGGTAAAAACAATGTATCCGTGTCCGTTGACAAGGGTATTCCAGTCCTGGACAAATTCGCCGGTTACATAAGAACCATCGGGAATGGGCAACATGGAGTCGCCATTAAGCTGAAAGGTGCGGTATTTTTTCTGACGCGACAGAAATGGCAGCCTGAACACAGGAAGCTCTTTGATGAATTCCGGATCGGCAAAGCCAGTGGCATAGCCCGCTTTAGCCTTTTCCGAGACCAGTTCGATATTTTCCTCATTTTTAGAGTTGACCGTAGTGGCCAGTACCCGCAGGTTACTGCCCTTAAGGTACACGTCGCCTCCCCTTTCGAGTTGCGAGAACTGGCTTTCGGTAAGCGTGCGCAGATCGATTTTCAGCAGCGTGTCGACTGCCACTCCGTAATATTTGGAAAAGGCAACCAGGGCCTGGATGGT
>JAFGKY010000009.1 GCA_016928305.1 Bacteroidales bacterium | reverse complement strand
TATAAGAAATTACGGATTTGACAAAAAAAAGGGCTGAAGCCCTCACGGAGATTAATCTCTTGAACCCCGACCTGAAGGTCGGGGCTATTGATATAAGTGAAAAATAACATGAAATCTATTTTTCAACTCTTAATTCGCATATATATGTATGAAATATGCGAATTACGAGTTGGCGTTTTTGCCCCAAACCTGCTTACCGTAAGGCAGGCTTTAGGGATTAAGGGTAAAAACAGGTTGATTTTTCAATCTGTCAAAGTAGAATTAAGTTAATTATTAGAAAAAAATGTGTTTTCGTTAATGGTAAGTTTAATTTCACGGGTCTTATTATTATTGTATTAATTTTATCCGGATCCGTCAAAGTCTTTTTCAGGTTTCATCATGTTCAGAATTGCATCCGTTTTTATTTTTGTAGCAGTATTGATTCCCGTTACCAGTGCACAGGATATTATCATCAATGAATTCCAGGCATCCAATTTCACTACCCTGGCCGATAGTTCCGGCGAATACGACGACTGGATCGAAATATTCAACAGGGGAAACCTGACGCTTAACCTCAATGGTTATTACCTCACAGATGATCTGGCAGCAAAGACCAAATCGAAACTGACTGCTAAGGGAGACGAATTTATTATTGCACCGGGTGAATACCGGATATTCTGGGCTGACGACGATACGGCACAGGGCAGCAATCACCTGAACTTCAAGCTTTCGGCCAAAGGTGAACAAATCGCACTGATTTCGCCGAAACTGTTCCTTATTGACTCCGTTTCCTTCGGAACACAGGTGTATAACGTTTCCATGGGAAGGGATACTCTTGATTACCGAACCTGGCATTATTTTCCTGTGCCAACTCCCGGTTCGGCTAACAATACGGAAGCTGTTGCTGGATTTTCTGAAGAGCCTGAATTAAGTGAACCTTCAGGATTTCTGTCATCTCCCTTTCAGCTTTCTATGCATACTTCCGATGTTTCGGATAAAATATATCACTCCCTGAATACCCGAAGTCCCGACCCAACAAGCATATTGTATGAGCAACCCCTGACCATTACAGATTCAAAAGTTGTCCGGGCAGCTGCCTATCACCAAAATCTGGCCAGGAGCAATATAGCCAGTGAAATATACCTGTTCAATACAGTCCCTTCCATGCCTGTCATAGCCATTATCACCGATTCATCGAATCTCTGGGGACAAACGGGGATCTATACACGATACTACAATGCGGGACCGGAGTGGGAAAGATTTTGCCAGGTAAGATACATGAAAGAGGGCAGGCTCGAAAGATCCTTTAACGCCGGGATCCGTATTCAGGGCGCAAGTTCAATTAGTATGCCTAAAAAGTCATTTCGCCTTTTTCTCAGGGAACAGTATGGAGAGGAAATGCTTTGCTTTCCCTTATTCGGGGATGAGAATTTCGCATCGTTCAATAACCTGGTTCTTAAGTCGGGTTACGACGATGACATTACCACATCCGAGGGAACCCTGCTCCGCGATGCGCTTTCCAATGAATTATGGGAACGTTGCGGTGGATTATCTACCCAAAGCTCATGGGCTGCCCTCTATTTAAACGACAAATACTGGGGTATATACAACATCAGAGAAAGAATCAATGAGGAATTCATCGCCGGGCATACGAATTTTACAGATTTTGATATGGTCAGGTATAACTGGGAAGGGCCGGAATTACTTTGCGGAAGCATCGACCGGTGGAATGAATGGTTCAGTTTCATAAGCGAGCGTGATCTGTCCGATGAAGCAAACTACGCTCAGCTGGAACAATGGATGGACATGGATTATTTCATCAACCTTATGGCTTTTGTGCACTGTACGTCATATTATTCGTGGGGCTGGGGTGTGACAGCATTTTCAGAGAACAGTCCCCCGGGTAAATGGCGTTTTACCACATGGGATGCAGACAGGGCTTTCAGACGTGCCGATACAACCATGTTTGGAATTAAAGCTGACAGGTGGGCAGATACCATTCCGAAAAAGTTGTTGAACAATGCTGAATACAGGCGGAAATTTATCAACCGGACCTGTGATCTTCTCAATACGATATTCTTACCGGCAAATTCCATTCCGGTTCTCGAAAGTATTTATAATACATTGAAACCGGATATTCAGGATGAGATAAACCGGTGGAACAAAAATGCTCATTGGGAAGACAACGTTGATCGGGTAAGGCTTTTTTTACAGAAAAGACCGGAAGTTATCAAAATCCAGTTTCCGAAAGTTTTTTCTCTCGGGGCCTGGCGCAACGTACATCTGAGAATTCAGGGCAAAGGGACAATCCGTATCAGCACCTTGTATATTAATGAGGATGACTGGACAGGTGGATATTTTGAAGGTAATACCGTTGAACTGGAAGCCATTCCTGCCAAAGGATATACATTCGCCGGGTGGAACGAGACTCATCCCGGTGAGAAGCTTTCACTTGATCTGCATGGCGACACTACGTTAACAGCTGTGTTTGCACCGGATTATTCGGCCGTTAATACAGTAATGATAACTGAAATAGCCTACCTCTTGCCCTCAGGAAGCACGCCGGGAGACTGGATTGAACTGTACAATACCGGGATCAGGCCGGTGGATATAAGCGGTTGGAACCTGTCGGATAATAATTCCTCTCACACGTTCACTTTTCCCTTCTACACGGTCATACAGCCGGAAGAATTTCTGGTCGTGGCAGAAATAAAAGAGCTGTTCCTTAACTATTATCCCGGTATCAACCGGAAGATTGTCGGGGATTTCGGACTTGGGGCAGCGGGGTTTGCCCTGAATGCAGCAGGGGAGACTATTGTTTTAAAAGATGCAGCCGGAAATCTGGTCGATTCGGTTGCCTATCAGAATAAATATCCCTGGCCGGTTGTGATGAATGCAACATACGGCAGCATCCAGGTAATAAATACCGATGTTTCCAACGACGATCCCGGCAACTGGAAGTTCGTGCCGGAAGCTTTTGTTACACCGGGAGATACCTGTATAAAGACGTCTATACCCGAAATCCAGTCCGTTAATAACAGCCCGTCACTTTATGCTTATCCAAACCCGTTTAATGTTAGCATTTCTTTTAATGTTATCCTGGAAAAAACAAGCAGGGTCAACCTTCAGGTGTATGATATGAGCGGCAGGAGAATAATCTGCCTGTATAACGGGAACCTTAGCGCAGGCAGTCATCTTTTTAACTGGGATGGCTCTCTGCCGGGAGGATTAAAAGCGAACAGCGGAATATACATTGTAATAATGAGTACTCCGGAAAGGGTGATTCATCAGAAAATTATACTGAAAAACTGAAGCTATAGTATGAAGGGACATGACCATCCTTAAAAATATAATAATAACATTTGCATTCGCTGCGATGACGCTCAATAGCCCATGCCAGACGCTTCTTCCTTCGTTGATCGATGTTGATACGATACTGCGAATGGATTTATCACCCTACCTCGTAAATCAGTCTATGAGTGTTAACAAAGGGTGTACCCTGATCATTGAACCGGGCGTTACTGTTATGTTAGGCCCTTCTGCCGGAATAACCATAAACGGGAATCTTTTAGCCCTGGGAACACCGGAAAAAAATATTCATTTTATTTCATCTTCCGATTCAACATACTGGAGGGGAATTACCAGCAACCAGGGCACTATATCATTACACTATTGTTCTTTTTCCCGGTTGTCGTATTTGCTAAATGCCAACGGAGGGTCATTGGTAGAGGTATCACACTGCAGTGCACACGACGTCAGTTATTTCAGCGGGATTGATTTTTTTGCAACCCACAGCATTGAGAAAGTTATTTTTGAATACAACAACATTGTCGGTCCCGGAGATGGCATTAAAACTGATGCCACTGATAACGATGACATAGACACCTGTATTTTTCGCTATAACATCATACGAAGCTTTAGTGATGACGCCATTGATATCGGGACACAGACCGTATACGCCAGCATTTATCATAACTGGTTATCAGACTGCGGCGGAGGCATAACCGCAGGCGAGATATCAACGGTATATGCATTCCGGAATTGCATATTCAACAATGATTTTGGCATCCAGTCGCATCACGATGCAATGGTACTTATTGAAAATAATACCCTTTTCAATAACAACTACGGCATCGAATGTTTTCACAGTTCCGAACCGGGAATCGAAACGGGAGGCAAGGCTGTCGTGATAAATACGATTATCGCCCAATCGGTGGTATCGGCTGTTCATCTGCAGGCTTCTTCGCAACTTGATGTATCGTATTCCATTTCAGACACCGACACATTATCGGGCGAGCATAACATCCACGACGATCCTGACATAGTTTCTCCTTTTTTAGGGCATTTCGAGCTGCTGCCCGGCTCCCCGTGCATCAATGCTGGATCACCCGAAAGCCCTCCTGATTTAAATGGGGAGCGCGTCGATATTGGCGCTATAGAATACGGCCAATCGGAAACAAAAATAAACCGGCTGTCTTCTGAAAGTGAAGAATTTCTTATCTATCCGAATCCGGCAAGCGAACGGATCTATATAGACTTAACCGGATTGAGAAACAAAATAATATCCGTTTTTATTACGGATATCCTGGGCAAAACCGTATTGCAAATTAATCACCACCAATTCAATCCTGAAAGCTCAGATGTACTTACTATTGACGTAAAAGGATTTCCCCCGGGATATCATATTATAACAGTCATTACGGACATGGAAATCATTACAAAAAAATTGTTACTCACTGAATATTCGATCTTGCGCTGACAACTTCCGGATCCGATCATCTCCGGATCACCGGGATAGTTCTTTTGATACCTCGTAAATAAGCCTCGAGGATAATTTAAGTTCAATAACGGAACCGTTATCATCAAAGTGTACAATTTTTTTTGCCCGGTTGATTCTTTCGATCCTTTCGCGGTTGATGATCAGCGATCTGCCAATCCGCAGAAACACATCCGCAGGCAACCGGTTGATCAGCGTGCCGATCTGGCAGGTAACCATCTCTGAGCGGTTATCTGTAAGAATAATGGAAGTGTAATTACCATCGGCTTTACAATACAGTATATGTTTTGGATCGATGAAAATAGTGCCTGAACGGACATTAAAAGATAATTTATGATGATCGGTCAGTGTCTGGAACAGTAAGTTGACTTTTTCGTGCATCGATTTTGTTTCATTGACCTTTTTACTAAATCGCCCCAATGCTTTTTTAAGTTCGACCGGATCAACAGGTTTCAGCAGGTAGTCAAATGCTGCATGTTTAATGGCCTCAATGGCATATTGTTCATAAGCCGTAACGAAAATAATTACCGGGTGAAAAGCCTGTTTATCCAGGTCGTGGAGCATATCAAAACCATTGCATTTCGGCATTTCCACATCGAGAAATACAATATCGGGATGGTATTTCTGTATGGCATCGATACCTTCTTCTGCCGAAGCGGCTTCTGCTACTATGGAAATATGATCATAAACAGACAATAAACTCTTCAGGTAATCACGGGCAGGTGCTTCATCATCGACTATTATGGTTGAAATAGATTTACCAGGCAGGGGAAAAAGTTCTTGATATACAATGATCGAATTTAAGGATTTTTTAATATCCGGAATCCTTTTGCTCATGGTTTTTTGTGGGAATGTCCATAGGGTAAGATCAACAGGTATAAATGTTACATTCGAACAAACAATTCTCTATTTCCCGTGCGACCCCTAACGGGGTCGTTCTTCTCCTGTTGACATTTTTCTATAAACATGCAAACCCTCCGGATTTGAATATGCATCACATCGGCATCTTCTATTGCATATGCGATCTGAATCCAGACATGCAGAAAACCCGATCCCGGAGGGATCGTATCTTTATAGCACAACCTTCGTATAACAGCATTTCGATCCCGGAGGGATCACATGTTTATTGCACAACATTCGTCAATCACCGACCGACCCCGGTAGGGGTCGTACATTTATAGCCCCCCGCTGCCGCAAATATAGTCCTGGTAATCCGGAATGTAACTTGTTGTCCAACCATTGGCACATCTCCCTTGAATAGGTGGGTTTATTGCGATGCAACAGATTATGCCGGCGACAAGGGTTTGAAGGATAGATGAAAATTATTTATATACGTTTTAAGTTCTAATGAGCAATCCCATGCCAGCGACGAAGTATTTTATTAACGAATAAGTTCTTTCCTGTTTTTTCAACCATTTTTTTGATTCCGTTTCATATTGTACCTTTAGTCCATAATTCGTTGGCAGGGATTTATGTTCGATTTTTTAAAAGAGGTAGTTGATCTGTTCGGCAGCTCGGGTATTCAATACATGCTGTCCGGCAGTCTTGCCTTTAATTTGTATGCCATACCACGGTCAACCCGTGATATTGATGTAATAGCAGACATTTCGTTACATGACCTTGATAAATTTATTTCCCTGTTTCATGACAGGTATTATTACAGTAAACCTGCCATAGAAGATGCGATACGACGGAAAGGTATGTTCAATGTTATTGATCCTGCAAGTGGATATAAACTTGATGTTATAGTGCTGGGCGATCAGCCATATGAGAGGCAAAAATTCAACCGGCGCAGGATCATCGACATGGAAAACAGAAAAATCCATGTCATTACATCCGAAGATCTGGTAATTTCTAAGCTGATCTGGATACAGCAGCTCGACAGCGAACTGCAGAAAAGAGACATCAGTCAACTGATGTTGAAAGAGGATATTGATGTGGCCTACATACATTCCTGGTGCAACAAGCTGAATTTAAATACCTACGGATTATTTTGATATGCAAGACACAACAAAAGATATGGCTGATTTTCAATACCGGCTGATCATGAAAATGACCCCTCAGCAGCGGTTTAAAATGGGCATCGAAATGGCTGATGATGGTATGAAACTTATGAGAGCAGGTATTATAGCTGAAAAAGGGGATTTGTCGGAAAAAGAAATGCGCATTGAAGTAATCCGTCGCCTGAGGAAATATGATCCTTCTCTATCCTGGCTGGATGATAGGGAAGCCCCTCCCAAGCTCCCCTAAGGGGAGGAGTTAATATATATTATTAATGATATGAAGTTTTTCAATGCTGAATCAGCCGGTTTACAAAAACAGCAAACGCACACATTTTAGCTATGATTGCCTAAGGAGTTATTAAGTCCCCCACTTGGGGGGATTTAGGGGGCTTTACAAATGAATCACCTCCCCATACGCCGCTGCGGCAGCTTCCATTATGGCTTCACTCATGGTGGGATGCGGATGAACGGATCGGATCATTTCCTGTCCGGTCGTTTCGAGGTTGCGGGCCACCACGATCTCTGCGATCATCTCGGTGACATTGGCGCCTATCATATGAGCCCCCAATAACTCACCGTATTTCGCATCGAAGATCAACTTGATGAAGCCGTCTTTGTGCCCCGAAGCCTTCGCTTTCCCTGATGCGGTATAGGGGAATTTACCCACTTTTATTTCGTATCCAGCCTCTTTTGCTGCCTTCTCGGTATAGCCCACAGAAGCCACTTCGGGCATGGTGTAGGTGCATCCAGGGATATTATTATAGTTGACAGGTTCAGGATTTTTGCCGGCTATCTTCTCAACGCATACAATGCCTTCAGCTGAAGCAACATGGGCCAGTGCAGGACCCGGGACGATATCGCCAATGGCATAGATGCCTTCAATATTGGTGCGGTAGAATTCATCCACCTTCACCCTGCCGTTCTCAACCGTTATGCCAGGCTTTTCGATTCCTAATCCCTCAAGGTTTGGTGTGATGCCAACGGCTGACAGAACAACATCCACTTCCCTTGTTTCCTGTCCTTTTGCAGTTTTTATCTCCACCTTGCATTTCTTGCCTGACAGGTCGACCGACTCAACGGTTGCTTTGGTCATAACCTCCATCCCTGCTTTTTTAAAGGAGCGTTCCAGCGCCTTTGAAACCTCCTCATCTTCCAGCGGGACAACATGGGGCATGAATTCCACCAGGGTCACCCGGGTGCCAATGGTGTTATAGAAATAAGCAAACTCGCTGCCAATAGCTCCTGACCCGACCACAACCATCGATTCGGGTTTTCCTTTCAGGGTCATGGCTTCACGATAACTGATAATCCTTTTCCCATCCTGTTTCAGGTTTGGCAGCTCACGCGAACGGGCGCCGGTAGCAAGAATTATATGAGAAGCTTTATAGGTAGCTTTTTTACCATCTGCAGCAGTCACTTCAACCGACTGTTTATCCACCAGCATCCCTGTGCCCTGAATATGCTCAATTTTGTTCTTTTTAAACAGAAACTGCACTCCTTTTTGCATTTCATCGGCTATACCCCGGCTACGCGTAACCATCTTCTCAAAATCGACGGTAGCCTTACCTTCAAGGGTCACTCCATAATCCGATGCGTGGGAAAGGTATTCATACACCGATGCACTTTTCAGCAGCGATTTGGTAGGAATACAGCCCCAGTTGAGGCATACACCACCCAATTCAGCTTTTTCAACCACACCCACCTTCATCCCAAGCTGGGATGCCCGGATGGCAGCTACATACCCGCCCGGGCCGCTTCCGATGATAATAAGATCAAAACTCATGCTGATAGTATTTTAGTATGAATGTTATAATCATATTCCATAACAACAGGCCGGAATAATCAATCATAAACAAACAGGCAGTTACTCTCCCCTATTACACTTTGCTCTATACCCACACATCCGATATCCGTTATCTGTCATCTGCCTCCTGCTCTCCGCTCTGAATCCATTCATCCGTCAACCGTAATCGGCCATCAGACACCTCCTTCTCTGAACACTAAACCATTCTTCCTTGTGTTTTGTTCAATTGAAAAACTAACGTTTATAGTAAAGTTTTATATACCTCCGCTTGAAATACTTTTCAAGCAGGGCTTTTGCCGGAGCAAAGGGTGATATTTCGCCTTCAACTGCCAGTTTTTCATATTTCTTTATCAGTGTCTGTATCCTGCGGTCGTGATAAAAGCTGTCCCTAAGGCTCTGGTTAATGGTTTCATGCATCCAGTAACAGGCCTGGGCCTTACGGTTTCTTTCAAAAAAGCCGTTGGATTTTACCTGTCCTATAAACTCAAGGATATTATCCCACACATCGTTGATGCCGTATCCTTTCTTCGATGAACAGGTGATCACCCTGGGTATCCAGCCTGACTCACTTGGAGGAAACAGATGCAGGGCATTGGAGAACTCTGCCCTGGCCCGTTCAGCCCGGGTAATGTTTTCCCCGTCAGCCTTCGTAATGGCAATAGCGTCGGCCATTTCCATGATGCCTCTTTTAATGCCCTGCAACTCATCTCCCGCGCCGGCCAGCATCAGCAGCAGAAAAAAGTCGACCATGGAATGCACGGCTGTCTCACTCTGTCCAACCCCGACTGTCTCTACAAAGATGGTATCGTATCCGGCTGCTTCACACAGAATAATGGTCTCGCGGGTTTTACGGGCCACACCTCCCAGAGAACCGGCAGAAGGAGAGGGTCTGATAAAGGCATTGGCATGGGCAGAGAGTTCCTCCATACGAGTCTTGTCACCCAGGATACTACCCCTGGATCTTTCGCTGCTGGGATCAATGGCAAGGACTGCAAGCTTATGGAAGTTGTCGACAAGTTTAAGGCCAAGGGTTTCTATAAAGCTGCTCTTCCCCACACCCGGTACACCGGTAATTCCAATCCTTATAGAATTGCCTGCATAGGGTATACACTTTTCGAGTATTTGTTGAGCGAGCTCGGTGTGAGCAGGCAGGGAACTTTCCACAAGTGTAATGGCCTGCGACAGAATGGTCCGGTTTCCTTTCAGGATACCTTCGGTAAACTCCTCGACAGTAAGCAGCTGTTTGCGTTTCTCCTTATAACGCTTCACCGACTCCTCGTTGATCAGGGGAGGTTGCGACACTCCGTTCACCCGTGTCAGCGTATTTTTGTATTCGTGTTCTCCCATTTTGTTTTGAGCCGGATAATATATTCATTAATAATGTTATGGGGTTTGCGATACAGGGTTTTCAACAAAGGCCTTGATCCAGAGTATGGTTTTTGACTGCCTCGGATCATTGGTGATAACGGTAATGGCCTTTTTATCCGCTCCGTTACGCCCTTTGGTGTTGAATAAAACTTTGATCTCTGTGGACTCTCCCGGAGCGATAACTGTCTTTGAGGGTTGAACTGCAGTGCAACCGCAACTGGCACTTAGCTTGCGTACATAAAGGTTTGATTTTCCTTTATTGGTCATAACGAAATCATGTTCCACCCGGGTACCTGCGGTAACATATCCAAAATCAAATACGGTTGCATCAAAGCTGACCACAGGCGACCTGGAGAACTGTTCGGCCGTCATAGTTGAGAAGTCCTCCTTTACATTGGCTGTCAGGCTGATCGTATTGTTCGGCAACAGTTCGCCGTTGATCATCAGATGCAGCCGGTCAATGACATAATCCCAGTCGTTGCGTTTTACCGAGGAAAATACAAAGTGTATCTTGCCAACATCATTCGGAGGAATGGAATCAGGTATAAAATGTACCGTAAGATGATCGGGTATCTTCAGGAAACCCAAATGAAGGGTTTTATCTGCTGAGGTGTTGATCAAATTAATGCTTACCGTGTCATCCCTGCCCATTAAAACATCTCCAAAGGAAGCATGAACCTTCTGCAGTTTTAAATCTCCTATGGTGTACTTATATCCCAGCGCATTCACAAGCCTTGATATCTGAACGGGAATTACCGTGCCTTTAATCGTAAGCGTTTTAACAGCAGGTTCAGCATTGCTGGTAACCGTAATGGTTTTTGTGAAAGGACCCGGACGGTTTTTGGGATTAAAGGTCACCTTAATCCGTCCATCTTGCCCGGGGACAACCGGTTCTTTAGTCCATTCCGGTGATGCGCAACCGCAACTGGCATGAACATTCTGCAGAATCACCGGAACTTTTCCTGTATTGGTAAACTCAAAATCAACGCTTACCGTTCCTTCGGATTCATATACATTCCCGAAATCATGTTCCGAGGTTTCAAAAGCAATAGTTGGCCTCGTAAACTGTGAATACAAAACCGGAGCCATACACAAAAGGCAAAATGACAGGATAGCTTTCTTAATTTTCATGGAAACAACTATTAAAAATAAGACAGGGTACAAAAATATAAATTCTTGATGGATATAACCCGGGATGATTGTATATTCCCAATAATAAATTAATTTTATCACTGGTTTAATTTATTTCGCGGGGTACGATGATGATAAAGGTAATAAGGATATCAGCCTGGTTTTTCATGGTGCTTTTTTTGGTGGAGGAAATGGATGCCCAGTTTTATAACGGGCATCAGATGAGTTTTGGTAAAAACCGCGTACAGTATAATGATTATGTCTGGTCGTTTTACCGGCATGATGCGTTTGATGTTTATTTTAACGAGGATGGTCAGAGGCTGGCCGAATATGTTGCTGATTATGCCGGTGAAATGTTGCCTAAAATTGAATCGTTCTTTGATTATACCCTTGACACACGTATTATCTTTATGGTTTATAACCGGCTTTCCGATTTCCGCGAAAGCAACATCGACCTGGTTACCGGAAACGAAGAATACAACGTGGGAGGGGTGACTACCATCAGCCGGAACAAAGTATTCCTTTATTATGAAGGCGACCTGAATCTGTTTGATATTCAGATCAGGGCTGCCATGGCCAGGGTGTTGTTAAGTGAAATGCTGTATGGCCGTGCCCTGAGGCAGAATCTGACAAATTCAACCCTCATTAATATACCCGACTGGTATTATGAAGGTCTGGTATCGTATTTGTCAAACCGTTGGGATTTCAACATAGAAAACCGCGTTAAAGACGGAATCATCAGTGGAAAATACGAAAAATTTAACCGGCTTACAGGGGATGATGCCCGGTATGCAGGTCATTCTTTCTGGAAATATATCGCAGATACATATGGTGAAGGCGTTATCCCGAGCATTATCTACCTCACACGCATCAATAAATCCCCGAAATCAGGATTTTCATACGTACTGGGCCTGACGCTGAAAGAGCTTTCGTATGAGTGGATGGGATATTACCTGAACCTCTTTGCCTCCGATGAACAATCGCAAAAAACTCCCGCAACGGGTAAATTATTTAAAAGGACCAAAAAAGGAGTAGCCTACCAGAACCTGAAGATAAGTCCCAGCGGTAATTATATTGCGTACGTGACGAATCAGATGGGACAATATAAGATATGGTTATACGGCGTTCAGACTGGTAAGAAACAACGGGTGCTGAAAAAGGGACATAAACTCGAGCAGATCACCGATTATTCCTATCCGGCAATTGCCTGGCATCCTACCGGACGTATTTTATCGTTTATCACCGAAGAAAAAGGAGGCCTCAAGCTCTATTATTATATCCTTGCCGAAGACAGGATGGTGGTTAAGAACCTGCTGTATTTCGAGAAGGTATTGGATTATTCTTTTTCCGATGACGGACTGTTACTGGTGCTATCGGCAGTTATTAAAGGGCAAACGGATATATACATTCATAATCTGGCCGCTTCCACCAACCAGCAAATAACCAATGATCCGGCCGATGATCTTTTCCCGCGCTTCATCAATAATTCAACACAAATCATTTTCAGCTCCGACCGTCTATCGGATACCCTTTCCGGCAATGCTAACAGTCAAAAGAGAGCTTTAGCCAAGGATTTGTTTATTTATGACATGGCATCACCCAAGGATGTGCTGATGAGGCTGGAAAATGGAAAATTCGTGAACAAATACTATCCCCAGGAGGTAGTACAGAATCATTTTATTGAGCTCAATGATCAGACCGGTATTATTAATCGTTATCTGTCAAAATTTGACAGTACCATCAGCCTTGTCGATACCACAATCCATTACAGGTATTTTGCCCGTATGAAGCCGTTGACAAATTACAGCCGGAATATCCTTGAACAGGATTATAACAAAACACAACAATCCGTTGGGGAAATATTTTTTAATAAAAGCCGCTACAATCTTTACCTTAATCCTCTGGATATTGACAACACCCTCAATGAAACACCCATATCAACGGAATCACGTAAACTGATCAATCGGCAACTGGTTCTCGAGGACAGCCTCAGAAACTTTCATCAGAAAGTTATCGGCATAGAATCCATATCCGATCAGGGGATCATCCTGGATGATGATACGGTGGAGATCAGCATTGACATGATTGATATCAACCGGTATGTATTTGAGATAGAAAAAATCAATTTGTATAACGAAAAGCTTCGCGGTAAAAACGCGGTGATAAAGATTGACACGGCTGAAGAGGAAAGGCCCCGAATGAGAATTTATGAGACTGCCTTTTACCAGAACTACCTGGTAAGCCAGGTGGATTTTAATTTCTTAAATGCTTCTTATCAGGCATTTACCGGCGGAGCCTTTTATTTTAATCCGGGATTTAATGTGTTGTTAAAACTCGGAACCAATGATCTTTTTGAGGATTACAAAATTACCGGCGGGTTGAGGTTATCTCCTGATTTTGATGCCAACGAATACCTGGTTAGTTTTGAAAACCTGAAGAAAAGACTCGACAGGTCAATCGTTTTTCACCGGCAGGCTTTCAAGAATCAGGGAATTCAAGGGGATATCCCCTTTATCGTTAAAACCCACACACATGAGCTTTCTTATATAATGCGGTACCCGTTCGACCAGATCAGGTCATTTGTCACTACCATTAACATCAGGACTGACCGCTCTGTTTTTCTTTCCACCGGTCCATACACCCTGACGCAACCTGACGATTATAAGATCTGGGGGGGATTAAAATTTGAATACATTCATGATAATACCAGGCGCCTGGGATTAAACTTATACAGCGGCTTACGCTACAAGCTGTTTGCCGAGTTTTATGAGCAGGTGTACGATGATTACAGCGATCTGATCGTCTTTGGAGCTGATATCCGTCATTATACGCGAATCCACCGCAGCCTGATCTGGGCAAACCGGTTTGCATGGAGTTCCTCCACAGGCAGCAGCCAGATCATATATTACCTGGGCGGTGTGGATAACTGGATCAATTTTACGCCCAACAAGAATCCTACTTTTATTCCTTTTTCAGAAATTTCAATTAATCCTGATAAAAACTATGCCTACCAGGCTGTCGGAACCAATATGAGGGGATTCTCACAGAACATTCGGAACGGTAACAATTTTGCCGTTTTTAATTCGGAAATCCGTTTCCCCGTGATCAAGTATATTACCAACTATCCGATGAGCAACAGTTTTCTTGAGAATTTCCAGATCGTGGGATTTTTTGACATCGGCACAGCCTGGTCGGGAGCTACACCCTGGTCCGGTGAAAATGCATACGATAACGATATTATAGAGAACGGGCCCATAACAATAACCATTGATGCCGACCGCGATCCCATTGTAGCCGGTTATGGATTCGGGCTCCGCTCGCAACTGCTGGGGTATTTTATAAGACTCGACTGGGCATGGGGCATCGAAAACTACCAGCTGCTTCCACGTATATTTTATTTTTCAATGAGTCTCGATTTTTAAACCTATGAGTGCAAATGAGATAATAATACTGATCCTTATCGGATTATCGGCAGGTATGATAGCCGGAGCCTTAGGTGTTGGCGGAGCCATTATTATTGTACCGGCCCTTGTATTCTTTTTCAGCATGCCACAACATCTGGCCCAGGGAACAAGCCTGGCGATCCTGTTGTTCCCGGTTGGATTGCTTGCATTCCTGAATTATTACAAACACGGCTATGTGAATTTCAAGGTGGCCATCATTGTTATGCTGGCCTTTATTGTCGGAGGCTATTTTGGCTCACTTATCTCGGTTAACCTGCCGGAAAAACCACTGAAGGTTTTATTTGGCGCACTGATGCTGATTGCAGGTATGAAGATGATTTTAGGGAAGTAGAAGAATATGTTGTAGTTGTTGCAGGTTGTAATAGTTGCTGGTTGCCGATTTGCATCAATTGCCAACATTGTAATAATGCGCAGTATAAATGCCGTTAAGCTGAAAATTACAACAATTATAACTATTACAACTATCGCATTTTTTCAATCACGGGTATGAAACCCCAAAGCAAGCTTTGGAAACTAATTCCGCAGCAGAGCTGCGGGGTATTATACCCTCCGACTTCGTCG
>JAFGKY010000008.1 GCA_016928305.1 Bacteroidales bacterium | reverse complement strand
GTATTCGGTATTCGGTATTCGGTATTCGGTATTCGGTATTCGGTATTCGGTATTCGGTATTCGGTATGTATTGATATACCTGTAGGTTTTCATAAACAATTGCAGAAAAGAATAATAAAAATAAACAATACAATAGAATGAATCAAATCATTGCAATTCCTGTAAGTGACAATTGTTTATGCCAGCATTTCGGTCATTGTAAACAATTCGCTATTTTCAGGGCAGAGGATAAGAAAATAACAGAAGAAATTTATCTTGATCCACCGCCGCATGAACCGGGTATTCTTCCGGCCTGGCTTGCTTCAAAAGGAGTAACCCATGTCATAGCCGGGGGGATGGGGCACCGGGCCATTTCACTGTTTAACCAGCATAACATTCAGGTATACACAGGCGTCTTAGAAAAATCGGCCAGAAAGCTGGCAGAGGAGTTTTTGGATGAAAACCTTGCAACAGGCGAAAATACATGCGATCATTAAAAGGAAAATATGCATACTGAATGTTTTGATTGTTTCTTATTGCAGGCAAATAAATTGCTTGCCAAATATCATATCCGCAATGATTTAGCCAAAGAAATAATAATGCGCTTCAGATTATTCATTGACGACCACAAAGACAATAATCTTTCAGCACCTGAAGCCTCATGTTTATTGCACCGGCTGATTAGAAAAGCCTCTCGTATCGAGGACCTGTACAAAAAAGAAAAAAAAGAATATAACAAGTTATTATTAGCCCTGGAAGAAGATATCCGGGATATCATATCCAAATCAGACAATCCTTTTCAAACAGCATTAAGATACGCTCTGGCAGGCAATATTATTGACTTCGGCCCGCCAAAGCAGTTTGACATATACCGGGCTTTATCATTAGCCGTATCCAAAGATCCAGCCATTGACCATTCACGATTGCTGGCCGGAGTGCTGCAAAATGCATCAACTGTGTTATACCTGGGTGATAATGCCGGGGAAATATTGCTGGACAAGTTGTTGATAGAAATCATAGGCCATCCGAACCTTTACTTTGCTGTACGCGGAGGTAATATCATTAATGATGTAACCCTGGAAGATGCCAAAATTGTTGGTCTTACGAAAATTGCAAAGGTCATTTCCAACGGCTATAACGCACCATCTACACTGATTAACCGGTGTTCAACAGCTTTTCAGGAAATATACCGGAAAGCGGATGTCATTATATCAAAAGGTCAGGGTAATCTGGAAGGTCTATTGGATGAAGTCCATAAAAAAATATTCTTTCTGCTGATGATCAAATGCAAAGTAATGGCAGAGATCACAGGGACGAGAGAAGGTGATGCTGTTATTTTGTATAACCAAAAAATGTCACTTCCGAAAAGAAAGGGTATAAGGTTGTAAGTTGCAATTGTTACGGTTGCCTTAATCTATTAACGTCTGCTTTAGCTGACGGATTGCTGATATAGTTAAACAATCATACATTTATATAGCTCAACAGCCTGCAGTCGGGACACCCAAACACC
This sequence comes from Bacteroidales bacterium, assembly GCA_016928305.1. Classification (GTDB taxonomy): domain Bacteria; phylum Bacteroidota; class Bacteroidia; order Bacteroidales; family UBA10428; genus UBA5072. Next base: position 83,445 of record JAFGKY010000008.1, on the reverse strand, counting down.
TAAACGGCCAAACCACAAAATACCAAATCAACAGATCAAAAAATCATACAATCAACGCATGAAAATAGCCATCACAAGCGGAAAAGGAGGGACAGGAAAGACAACGGTAAGCACAGGGCTATTTCATGTGCTGACAAAGCATCTGAAATACAATGTGCAATTATTGGATTGTGATGTAGAAGAACCGAATTGCCATATATTTATTAAGGCATCAAAAACAGGCAGTTATCCGGTCACTATTTCCATTCCGCAAATAAATACAAGTAAGTGTACTTTTTGCGGTAGATGCAAAACAATTTGTACTTTTAATGCCATTATTATGCTGCCCACGATAAATTTTATCGAGATTGTGGATGATATGTGTCATGGATGCGGTGCCTGTTCATATGTTTGCAATGAAAAGGCCATTATTGAGTGCAACCGGGAAATAGGTTCCATAACCCATTATGATTATTATACACAGGATGAATTTATTGAAGGCCGTATGCATGTTGGAAGTGCACTGCAAACCCGGGTAATAAGAGAAACGATAAACCATGCAAAACCTAAAGGCATTATCCTTTTTGATTCTCCACCCGGCACTTCTTGCCCTGTAATAGCTACTGTTTCCAAGGCCGATTATGTCATTATGGTAACCGAACCAACTCCTTTTGGCCTTCATGACCTGAGGCTCATGACTGAGACAGTTAAACAACTGGGTAAAAAGCATGGGATTGTGATCAACAAAGCTGGTCTGGATTATCATCCCCTGTATGATTATATTCAAGAAGAAAACATTTCCCTTTTAGGTGAGATCCCGTTTAGAAAAGAATATGCCAGAGCTTATTCCCAGGGAATATTATTACCTGAATATGACCCAAAACTAAGAAAAACATTTCATGCTATTATTAAACAAGTGATAAATGGAGAAACCGTTTGAAATAGTTATGTTAAGCGGCAAAGGAGGTACCGGGAAAACAAGTATAACAGCATCCCTTGCTGCCCTTGCAGAGAATGCCGTATTTGCTGATTGTGATGTTGATGCTGCCGACCTGCATCTTTTGTTATCACCTGTGATATACCAACATGAAAAATTTACCAGTGGTGCAAAAGCAGAAATAAATAGTGAAAAATGCACTGCATGCCGATTATGTAAAGAATTATGCCGCTTTAATGCTATTGAAGTAAAGGACAATATTTATCAGATTGACGAATATGCCTGTGAGGGATGTGGTTTATGTGTTGAAGCCTGTCCTGTCAAAGCCATTTCCATTAACCGGTATGAAAACAACCAGCTCTTTTTTTCCAATTGTCGTTTCGGGCCAATGATATATGGAAAATTAGGTATTGCTGAAGAAAACTCGGGAAGGCTGGTTTCAAAAATCAGGCAATACGCAAAAGAAACCGCACTGAAAAATAAAGCCCGGTATATCCTTATTGATGGACCACCGGGTATTGGCTGTCCTGTAATTTCTTCCGTAACGGGAACGGATCTTGTCGTTGCCATAACAGAACCGACCTTGTCGGGTTGGCATGACCTGCAGCGCCTCATTGAAATGATCGGGCGCTTCCGTACTCCCGTTCAGGTCATCATCAATAAATATGACCTGAATGAAGATATGACAAGCACGATTGAAACCAGACTTAAGAGCGAGGGGATTCCAATACTCGGTAAAATACCCTATGATGATGCAATGGTGTATGCCCTGTTGGATAGCAAAACAATGATTGAAGCTGAACCACAGGGTACCATTACGAATGAATTGAAAAAAATATGGAACACAATAACATCAATCATTTATGAACCAAAAAGTATTTGAGAAAATTGAGCTTCCCGGTGTAAAAAATATTATCGTAATTGCTTCGGGTAAAGGCGGCGTCGGAAAATCAACAATTGCGGCAAACCTGGCTGTATCATTAGCGCGACAGGGTTTTAAAACGGCCCTGATGGATGCTGATCTGTACGGGCCTTCCATACCCATGATATTCGGAGTGCAAAACGAACGGCCTTCCGGAGAAAAAAAAGACGATAAAGAAGTAATCTTTCCCATTGAAAAGTATGGTGTTAAACTAATATCCATCGGTTTTTTTATCTCCCCCGGCCAGTCTCTTATCTGGCGGGGACCTATGGCTTCCAACGGATTGACACAGCTTCTCAGGGATACGGAATGGGGTGAAACCGATTACATGATTATTGATTTTCCTCCAGGAACCGGGGATATACAGCTTACAACAATTCAAAAATTGAATCTTTCAGGGGCTGTTATAATCACAACTCCCCAGGAAATTGCTATCTCAGATGCCCGTAAAGCAACGGCTATGTTTTCCAATCCTGACCTGAATATACCCGTATTGGGTATCATTGAAAACATGTCGTGGTTTACGCCCACTAATCATCCCGACGAGAAATATTTCATTTTCGGACAAGGAGGTGGAGAAAAGCTGGCCCGGGAGTTCCGGACAAGGCTTTTGGGACAGATTCCACTGGTAATGGAAATTGGTGAAGTCTCTGATAAAGGAATGACGATTTATAACCAGTCAAATAAGACAATTATTGATGCTTTTGATTCAATTGCACAGTTGATTCATGAAGTAATCCGTGTTAAGGCATGATTGCTTTTGGCCCCATATCATCCAGAAGGCTTGGTTTAAGCCTGGGTATTAATAATATTGTTTCACACAAGGTATGTTCATACAATTGTGTGTATTGCCAGGTTGGAAATACAAAGCATAAATCAGCAGAAAGACAAATATTTTACGAACCAAGTATACTGGTAAATACCATTAAGGACCATTTAAAAAAACTCAACAGCAATCATATACCTGATTATCTGACTTTTGTAGCAAATGGAGAGCCCACCCTGGATATTAACCTGGGTAAGGAAATACGGTTATTAAAAAAACTCAACATTCCTGTTGCTGTTATTTCAAATGCCTCACTTATTCATCATCCTGAGGTTCAGGAAGACCTGATGGAAGCCGATTGGATTTCATTAAAAGTTGACACTGTTTCAGAATCTGCATGGGAAAGAATAAACCGTCCGGTGAGGGAGATCGATTTAAATGAAATACTTCAGGGTTTAATAGTTTTTTCAGCTCTTTATAAAGGGGAGTTACATACTGAAACCATGTTAATAAAAGATTATAATGATTCCCACGGACAATTGAAGGATACGGCATCCTTTATCTCTTTGTTAAAACCGCAGAAAGCTTACCTTTCAATACCCACCCGTCCGCCAGCTCTGAAAGAAGTGAAAGCTGTTCCGGAGGAAAAAATTGCTGAAGCCTGGCAAATATATCAACAGGAGGGCATTAATACTGAATTGCTAACAGGTTTTGAAGAAACCAATACGGGCTTTACAGGCAATGCCTTTGAAGATATCCTAAACATTACAGCTGTGCATCCTTTACGTGATGATACAATGAATGAACTGCTGAAACAAGACAAGGCAGATAATAATGTTGTAAAATCGCTTATTAAACAGGGTTTAATAAAGAAATCAACCTATAATGGCAAAACCTATTATGTAAGAAAATACCATTTTTAGCTGCTTATGATCTTACCTATAATTAAATACGGGTCACCTTTGCTGCGAAAAAAAGCATTTGATATTGATAAAGGGAATGCTTTTTATTGATAAATTAAGCCCGCTTAAAAAGAAAATGCTCAGAAGAAAGCTCCGTGAGATAATACAGGCTAAATATTAGCATTTCACAGAAAAAATGAATAATTATGCCAACGACAGTATAGATGATAATGAGATTTTTACGAAAAGATATCGCTGTGGAAATACTTAATCCTTTTACCAAAACGACAAAACAGCTCTTTGTTGCATCCGTAGTTTTGTCTTGTACTATTTCAGCCCGGCTGCCTTTGCAATACTCGCAAAAGGGCCGGGAGTAACAGATATGTTAATATTTACAGTTATTATGATGATATCAGCTAATATTGCAGGAGGTTTATTGTTTCCTGTGACCATTCATTAATTAAATGTAACCATGGCCGAATCATTATATCAGCAACTCAAAAAGGATATACGGTTTATAGAGGGTTTGAACGCATGTATCAATTGCGGAACCTGTACTGCCGTTTGTCCGGCAGCACAATTCTATCCTTACGATCCCCGACAGGTAACTATTACTGTTGAAAAAGGCGACGAGAAAGAGATTGAACAATTATTGAAAAGCAATACGATCTGGTATTGCGGTGAATGCCTTTCATGCAAGACACGTTGTCCGCGGGGCAATACCCCGGGATACATCATACAGGCTTTACGCAATCTGTCGATCGATACGGGATTTTATGCTTTTTCTGAAAAAGGTCGTCAACAAATTATTGTAAAACGAACCGTTGGAGAAAACATACTCAATCATGGATATTGCGTATATCTTGATGAAATTACCCTGAAAGAGCATCCTGAACAGGGGCCGATATGGGAATGGTTCCGCAACCATGCAAACAGCATTCTAAAGCGGCTGGGCGCTAATTATAAAGGGGACGGGGCCGGCACCATGCGCAATATATCAAAACAGGACCTCGATGAGCTTAAACAGATATTTGATGAAACCGGGGCCACAGAACGTTTTGAAAACCTGGAAAAAAACGACCATGAGCAATAAATTATTCCCGCCAGTATGGCGCGATTATCAGAAAGAAATCGCCGATGATAATTATTATTATGCCCGCAGCTGCATCCGGCAGAATTTTTTTCCGGGTTCAGAAGAAACCTTCCTGAGAATTGTAGGTAAGACGCTGGGGAAAAACATTTTCGATGATCCGCATCAGACAACTTGTTCGGGAATAGGCTACCATTGCGGAGTCCTTCCCATGCAAACAACCATGACGGTGGTCGCCCGGCAGTTTTCGCTGATGAAGGAAGCCGGTTATAAAAACTTCGTCCCCTCCTGTGTCACCTCGTTTGGGGTATACTCCGAAGCTATTGAAGTGTGGAAAGAATATCCTGAAGTTTTAGAAGAAACCCGTAAACATCTGAAAGCATCCACCGGCAGAGAATTTGATTTCCCTGAAAACCTGGCACATACCAGTGACATCATTTATAAATACAGGGAGGAAATTGCAGCCAAAGCAAAATACCGGCTGATAAACAAGCACACGGGAAAGCCCCTCAGGGCAGTTGAACACATTGGTTGTCATTATGCTAAAATATTCCCTCATTATGGTGTGGGAGGGGCCGAATTCCCTCAGGTACTGGTTGGAATGATAACTGCCTGGGGAGGAGAGGTGATCGACTATCCCGAACGCAGGCATTGCTGCGGATTTGGATTCAGGAATTATATCATAAAGGAAGACCGTAGTTACCCAATTTCCAATACCAAAAGAAAATTTGATTCGATGGAGCCCTACAAACCCGATTTTATTGTGGCTAACTGTCCGGGTTGTACTTATTTCTTTGACCGCTGGCAATATGCTATTGCAGAAATGGACAAAAAAACATACGGTGAAAACGGATACGGCATACCTATCTTGACATACGAAGAAATGGCCGGACTGATGCTTGGTTTCGATCCCTGGGAGATGGGGATGCAATTACATCAGGTAAGTGTTGAGCCTTTGCTTGACAAAATCGGGATCAATTACCAACCGGAAGAAAAGTATCTGGGTTATAATAAAGAACATTTAGGGAAACCTGCAAAACCATCTGTAATGAAAGTCTATTGAAACCTATTGTCAGGATTAAAATAATTGGTTATCAACCAATCGGCTTACTGTTTACTGATTACCCTCCCCTCCTCCATCATTTCCTTTTTCAGTTCTGCATTCTTCCTTGGCAGTAAATCCAGTATTTCATGTTCATCTTCCGGGCAACTGTCAAACAGAATTATATTCTTGAAATTGATCCTCATGGAAGATAATTGCTTCAGGAGGGCTTCATCGACATTGCTTTCCACAACATGACTGAACTCAACTCTTGGATAGATATCGGTATTGGCTGGAATATTGATGGTATAATTCCGCAGCGATGCATCATCAGCTATCAAGCCTGTAAGAATCATGTCAATATCATTGATTCCGCTTGAAGTCAACGCTCCCTGTCTGTTGATAAAATCAAGGAGAGACCTGCTTTTGCATAAATCAAGTTGCAGGGGTATCGGTGAAGCCAATAACAACATTTGTCCCGATGCAGCATACCATAAGGTAACATGAGAAAATACATTGGTGCATGATCGTATCAGCGATCGGAATTCATCCTGCGATAGCCAGCCAATTGGCAGCCATTGACAAAGGCAGCCATCCCGGCTGAGCTTTTCACTGCATAAACGATAGTAATCTTCGGTATATAAAGCATTACCTAACCGCGGATGAGCCGCGTTGCATATGATAATATCGTATAGCTTCTTTGACCGGAGCAAAAAACTCCGGCCGTCTTCAATCGCAATGCTTATTTTTTCATGTACCAGGACGTTATCGTTGACATAAGCATAGGCATTGGCAGCAACATTCGTCACTTCAGGCGATATTTCAACAATTTCAATATCCTGAACGTTCAATTCGGCCATTGACTTTGCCGTTATTCCGATACCCAATCCAATGATGAATACTCTCTTCGCATCAGGTTTAAAAAGATACGGGAGGTAACTCATTAATTTATCTGCTTTCAGTTCAGCCGGATCAGAGCTCACGGCTTTATCGCCATTAATGTATAAAATTATGTTTCCCTTTGCATTTTTATGGACTTCAACCGTTGCCGTACTTCCTTCATGCCTCATTTCGGTCATATCAGCACCCGTAAAAGTCAGGCTTCCCGGAACCATTTTCTTTTGGCCGAACAAGACGGTAATTCCGACAAAGAGTATCACAGATGCCAGCGTAAGAGATATTCTTATGATATTTTTAATTCGCCGATAACGAAGGAGGATAAAAATTCCTATACCAATATTTAATAAGGCAGCACCAAGAAAAACGTTGTAGGTTCCAACGAGAGGAATAAGAATGAAGGGTATTGTGAAAGAAGCAACAACTGCCCCAATAACATCAAGCAAACCCAGGATTCCTATTTTGGCCCCCAGAGTTTTAAGATCCTCTGCATACATGCGTACCACCAGTGGAAAGACGAAACCTGTAAGGGAAAGAGGCACAAGGAAAAGGCCAAGCATCATACCAGCTTTTCCCAGCATGGATACGATCCAGGCAATGCCGGTTGTCTGTAACAACGTCAGCTGATTTGATATCTCGTTGAATATGCCAACGACAATTATTGATGTTAATCCTATGAAGATTTCGATTAGTGCCAGTACGAAGAACTTTTTTTTGATCTTATCGGCAAATCGGCTGACGATAAAACTGCCCAGGGCCAGGCAGGCAATGAAGCTGACAGACAGGACCGAATAAAAATATATGGTTTTATCAGCCGATGATTCTAATAAAGTTCTCGTCCATATTATCTTGTAGGTCAATGTAGAAAAACTGGTAATTGTAAAAAACCATAACAGCCTTTTCTTCCATTTGCCAGCCGCTACGGTAACAAATTCATCGGTATAAAATGATTTCCCCTGACCCGTTCTTTGCAATTTCTTTCCTTTTTGCGAATGGAAAACCAACCATGATCCCAATGCCATGATCAGCGATATGGCTGCAGCAATCAGCAGGGTATTATTGATTCCAAAGAATTTAATAAACACAAATCCGGTCAGAAGACTTCCTGCTAACATCCCTGAGACATAGCATCCATAAAGAATACCAAACTGACGTCCGAGGTCTGTCATATTTCGTACAGTCAGCTTGCCCAACACCGGCAAAACACCTCCCATAAGAGAAACAGGGATCAGGAAATAGAAAAACGATATGATGATCCGGATAAACATAACCGAAAAGGGTCCCAGATCAAAAAGATTGTTAAGGCTCAGGAACAGATTTTTAATCTTGCCGAAAAAGAATGGATGAAGTACGATAAATATGCCAATAACGCCCTGCATTATTGTAAAGAGCACAAGTTTATTAATTTTTCTGTCGGCTATTTTTCCGAACAGGTAACTACCCATAGCGAAACACAATGCAAAAGCAGCCAGCAGTGCTGTGACGGAAATAGCATGAACACCAAAGACAGTGGTAAATTCACGTATCCATATTGTTTGGCCAAGCATCATGATGATCCCTGCCATAAAAACAAAAACCAGGAGAGGATAAGAATACCTTTTGCTCAAGCAGACCTCCGAAAATGAAAGAAAGGGGCAAAGCTAATAAAAAAACGAATTATGGAAAAATGCCGGAATCGGTAAATGGCGAAAGTCAAATGACAAGCATTATTCATTGTTTGGAATATTGTTAAAACCGATACCGGATATCGGATCCCGGATGTTCAGGTATGAGCATGAGCACAGTGATTGGTATTAACCACAAAACACTGATCCCCGGGCTCTCGCATCTGTCATCCGGTATCTGCTATCTGTATTAACACATATTAAGATTCGCTTTTTGTTCCGGATTCCAGCTTTGTCAATCTGAGTCTGAGACAAATTTCGACAACAGTTTAATATAGCTTGCCTGGTAATAAATAGCCGGTTCGGTAATGGTCCATGAATTTTCAGGGAGACCATTATTAAAGTCGAGGTACATTTTCTGATCGGGCTGAGCCTTATTTTTTAGCAATGGATTTGTTCCGTCGTAACCAAGGTTTGGGCCACCCGTAACATAACCCGGAGGCGGATTATCGGCCCATGGCGTATAACCATTATACCAGTCGCCCCACATTCGCATAACGCAATTATCGGCACCCAGTGACTTGACGTTAGAGATATACACCAGATTCAAGGGATTTACGCCGTGAAAATAGTGCAATTGATTTATGGAATGCTGATTATAAAATGAATTCCTTGGTGTGTCCAGTGAAAAATAAACCATATCGTAATTGACACATCCAATACAAGCTCTTGCATAGTTACTACCCCAATGGTATTGTTTTTTTGGCATGTATGCACGGTAAAGATCATCCGATATAACATAATGGTAGAAAGGTAAATTCCGTGCATCCTTTAAACGGCGTTCAAAGATAATATTCTTTACCGAATCGCTTGCATCGGGCAGGCAGGTATAGTACAATAAGGCATCTCCCTGTGCAGGATCATAAACAGCTGATTCCGGAATAACAAACTCACGTGCCAGACAAATGTTTTTCTTAATGTAGTCATGGTATCTCGCTTCTTTTGTCAATGCATACAGGTAAACAGACGCTGTCAGTGCCAGTTGTTCCTGCTGGGCCTCAGTCATATCCGCATCTCCCGATTTAATTTCACGATCATCACATGCTTCATTTTTAGGACCGGCATGATACCATTTCCAGGCATTGACAGCACGGTTGCGAAGCTCAGGAATTTCCCGTGCCAACGCCGGAAACGAAGCATAAACAAGGGCAGCATGGGCAAAAATACCGGATGCTGTAATGGTTGATGATGAACATACAGGACCATAATACCTCGGACGTTTGTCGGCGCTGGGAGGAGCAGGGACATTATAATCGATGTATCCTATTTTAATATATACACCTCCATCCTCTTCCTGCATGCGTTTGATCCAGTCTACTTCCCATTTAAGCTCATCCAGAAGATCAGGGATTCCGTTGCCGGATTCGGGAATGCTGATATTATCCGAAAACGCATCAGGGGTTTGTTCATATGCAGTCAGAAGTACATGAACAGGATTAAAAGCAAAGGTTATGTATTTGTTGTAATCACCTGCATCATACCAGCCGCCGTGCATGTCTTTTGCAGTGGCCGGATTATCCTTGTCCTTTACATAACGGGCCTCACTATCCTGCCCCGGACCCATATGGGAAGCGGTATCCGTCCATTCGTGTCCTGCCCATGGAATTTTTTTCGGGTAGTTGCAACGGTTATAATAGAACATTTTTTGTGCGGCTTCCAGTAGATCATCGTATACATCATCTGCAATAATGAAAGGAAATGAACTTATCTTATTTTGGTCATCATAAATATAATATTCTCCGGGTGTTGATACAGCTGAGAAATCGAACCACCATCCCCTGTCACCCGACGATTCCTGAGTGATACCATTTTGCCATGATTCAGGATGACCTGTGAACACAACAACATTATCCGACAGTTTTCTTACCTGCGTTGTTTCTCCCGGTATATAATGATCATCCGCATTAAATCCGATCACCGGATCGGCGAGTACTGCAATTTTTTCGTCGTTGGGCCGATAGCCAAACTGGTCGATCATTATATAGGGCTGTTGAGCCTTAACGGGCACAAACAGTACAACCAATAACAAAAGTATCAGGTTTCCAAGCTTGTTCATAATGATTTTTAAAATCAGTGAATCACAAGGCAGATAAAAAAAATGAGTGAATATTAGTATTCATTCATCCATGCATCAGGATCTTCTTCCTTTCTTATCCTTTCCAATTCCTTTAAAGCCTTATTCCTTTCCGGAAATGAAATATAACTTACGTAATGAAGGTTTCCCATTTTACGATATTTCCTGGCATCATAGCCCTTCTGCTGAAGAGCTTTAACCAGAGCATCGGCATTGATTTCTTCACTGAAGCAACCGGCAACGATGTAATATCTTTTTTCATGAGAGACTGATGATTCCGTTGCACTGACAACCGGCATTTCTTCAGCAGTTTCAGCAATCGTATAAGCATCATCTTCCAGATCTTTTTCGAACGCTGCAGCGATTGTTTCCGTATTTGTATCCATCTCGACCATCTGACCTAATGTATCAGCCACAGGCCCTGAAAATTTTTGTCCGCTAAAAATGCCTTTTATCTGGTTGTTAAATATAAACCACACGTTAATCAAGGCAACCACAATAATTATGAGGACGATCCAGATAATATGCTGTTTGTTGCTTTTTTTCTTCTGCACCTGACTAACGGGAGGTTTGAAAACCGGTGGTTTTACAACGGTCGGCTGCTCTGCAGGTTTGTCAACCGGTTTTGGGATCGCTTCAGCTTTTGCCGGAATTACCGGCTTCTCAGCAACCTCGCTTACTGCAGGCTTTTCTGCAGCGGATTCCGGCCCTGGTTTTTCAGTTTCAGCTTCAATACCCTTTATAGTTTTCGGTTTTGATTCCGGTCTTTTTTGCTTATTATCATCGTTCTTAGCTGATCCGGATTTTACTTGGGAAGCGGATTTGACAGCTTTTTTTGAATCATCAGGCATTAACTCAATCGGCACAGAAGTTTCCGGTGATGTGATTTTCGTTTTCTTTTCCGGTGTCTTTTTTGAGGGCTTTTTTGGTGTTTCTTTTCCGGCCTGAATAAATTCAATCTTTTCATCATCTGTTTTTCGCAACGTGCCGATTCCTTCAATTTTGATCTCTTTTCCGGATTCCAGTGTTTTTACAAGGGTTTCAGCATATTCCGTTACCTGGTGTTTTGCAATTTCTTTGTCAATATCCTCGCGTTTGGCAATATAATCGATCAGCAAACCATCGTTGTATCTCAGAAATTCATTAAATACAACGATCAGGGGTTCCTTCTGCCGTATAATAAATGCTCCGAAATCAGGAATGATAACCCTGAGATTGGTGTTCAGCAAACTAAGAATATGTTTTTCCATACCGGAAAATTATAAGGATTGTTAATTACGGCCAATTTATTTATTTTACTGGAATACAACCGTTAACTTTAGTAAATTTTATCAACAGGCAGGGAAAAGCCAAAAATCTTATTAATATGTATGATTTTTAATTTCTTTACTCTATTTTAATGGTTTCAATTTTGATTCATTCTTGGCAAACATTTAAATACAATCTCATGAATTTAAAGAATATTCTAGGTGTTGACATTGGCGGTTCAGGAATTAAAGCGGCTCCGGTCAACTGCAAAACAGGTAAATTGCTGGAAGAAAAGTACCGTATACCCACACCGGAGAAGTCGGATACTGAAGGGATTGCCGGTGTAATTGCACAGCATGTCAGGCATTTCAGATGGAAAGGAGCAATAGGATGTGGATTTCCAGCCGTTGTTCAAAATGGCATTGTGCGCACAGCTGCCAACATTGACAATTCATGGATCGGAATCAACGGACGAAAATTGTTTTCAAAAGCAACCAAATTACCTGTTTGGCTGTTAAACGATGCTGATGCGGCCGGTTTAGCAGAGATAAGATTCGGAGCAGGTGCAGGTTTTAAAGGATCTATATTGATGGTAACTGCTGGAACCGGCATTGGCAGTGCCTTGTTTGTTAAAGGCAAACTGTATCCCAACACCGAGCTGGGACATATTTTCCTGAAAGAGCAACCCCAGGATGCGGAATATTCTGCCTCAGATGCTGCCAGGAAACGCGAAGGATTGGATTGGGACTCCTGGGGCGAACGCTTTAATACTTACCTTACCGTTATGGAGAACCTTTTCTGGCCAGAAATGATCATTATTGGAGGTGGTGTCAGTAAAAAGATGAATAATTTCAAACATAAGCTCAACCTCAGGGCGAGAGTTGAACCAGCCTTGTTGCTTAACAATGCGGGAATTATAGGAGCCGCCGTCGCAGCAAAAATCTATCTAAAAAACCAATTAGGGGGGTAAGAAGAGCAGGGAAGTTGTTAGTAGTTAGTAGTTAGTAGGTGAAGGTAGTAGTAGGTATTCGGTTTTTAACTTTTCACTGTTCACTGTTCACTTTTCACTTTTCACTTTTCACTGTTCACTGTTCACTGTTCTTTCACCTCAAAGGGAATTCTGTTAACAATTGATCGACCCAATGTGATTTCATCCGTATACTCCAGTTCATCGCCAACAGAAACTCCCCTGGCCAGCGTGGTCATGAAAAGATCGGGGGCATGAAATTTCCGGTAAAGGTAAAAATTGGTAGTATCTCCTTCCATTGTGGCACTTAAAGCAAGTATCAATTCCTTTACTCCTCCTTGTTTTATTCTCTTCTCAAGTGCCGTTATAGTGAGATCACCCGGTCCTATACCGTCCATAGGTGATATTATACCTCCCAGCACGTGATAAACGCCCCTGAATTGTTGTGTATTCTCAATAATGAGTATATCCTTGATGCTTTCAACCACACAAATGATTGAATGATCACGGGAGGAATCGTTACATATATGACAAGTATCACTATCTGAAATGTTCATGCATATATTGCACTGTTTCACTTCATTACAAAGACGAATGATTGAATTTCCCAATGCTTCAGCAGTCTCCTTCTCCTGTCTGAGCAAATGCAGAACAAGGCGCAGAGCGGTTTTACGGCCAATGCCCGGCAGTCGTGAAAACTCAGCAACAGCCGCCTCCAGTAATTTCGAATGATAATTCAGGTTCATGATTCAATTACGTGCTATATTTTATTATTTATTTCGGGTGTTAAAGTTAAGTCTCCCTGCAACATCTTTTTCCTTATCCCTCGTGACTTCCGTGAAGCATAACTGTCAACACAGGCAGGCGAGGTTATATAATTATTTCTGGTATCACCCCAAAATTAATGATTTTACATATAACTCACTTCACTGAGCCCCTGTGAACAAACTCTATGTCCACGATATAAACCGGTTCATCAGAACGCAATATGGCAGTTTTTCAGCTTTTAGACCTAATAGAGGTTACAATAATTCTACTTTGATAAATTTGAGGTTTAATGATTTTTCAATTTGTCAAAGCAGAAGTAATTAACACCACCCATAAAGCAAAAACCCCGCCGTTATGACGGGGTTTTTCAATATATATCAACAGTGATGCTATTTATTGGCATTTCAGATTTGTCCGTTGAGCTTTTGAAGCTTCCAGAAACGGACCATACAATGATTTTTTAAATGAAGCGCATGCCTTGCCTGTATCACCCAAACCTGCCTGAGCTGAGCCAAGTTCATAATAGAATTTGGCTTTGTCTTCTGCAGAACCTGTTTCCAATTCAAGACCCTTTTGCGCACTTTCTGCAGCAAGGCTATATTTCTTCTGCTTATTATAAATGTTGGCATACAGATAAGATACATTCGGGTCGTCATTGTATTTCGAGGCCGTATTTAACAGGTTTAGAGCGTTAGTGAGTTCATTATCCTGGTTAGCTTTGCTTGCTGCTATGCGAAAATAGTCGCAGGCAAGATCGTTAGCCTGTTGTATTTTCTGTGTATCACCAACAGCTTTCAGTTTCTCATTATATATATCGATTGTCTCTTCAAATTTCTTTTTATTATCCATGCCTCTGTATATCAAAGCTTTATTGTATAAAACTGTCAGGTGTTCAGGATTGATCATTAACAAACTATCGTATGCCTGAATGGCCTTTTCATAATCATTTTCAGCCAGAAAGCCTGAGGCCATGTTGGAATATGCCTGGATCAAAACTTTCTGGATATTATCCTTCACTTTCTGATTGTTATACTTTTCAGCTACCTGAAGCGTCTTTTTGGCTACGGTCAGAGATTCTTCAATTTTTTTATCCTCAGTCAACAGGTTTAAGGCTTTCTGATAATACAAGCCTGGTAAGACCTGTTCCGCTTTATACTGGATTTCAAATGCCGAGTCACCAACCTGTTCGCAGGTTTTAATGCAATCCTCGAACAATTCAATTGCTGCCGCAGGATCGGTTTTCATAACCTCCACGGATGCATTGAAGGCCCTTATGGCATCATTTTTCTCCTGTGCAAGCAAACCAAAATTTACCAACACTACCATTGCAATACATATTGCGATTTTCTTTGTAACATACTTATTCATAATCGATTATATTAATTATTAATTGTTTTGGCTTCTTGTATGAAACCCGAAAGTATAAAAATTTTATTAGAATGCAACAGTAAAAACAAGCAGGCTTCCATACTGCTGATAGAGTTCATCGTATGGTATAACTGTTTTGGAAATGAAAGGCCCATTTCGCAGTTCTCCGTCTTTCAATTTTCTGATTCTTTTTTATCATAGTGTTTAGGATGAAAGTAGACGGTTCACAGGTTTACAGATTTGCAGATTAGTTTCACTGTTCACTGTTCACTGTTCACTGTCCACAGTCCACAGTCGACAGTCCACAGTACTGTAATGCACTTTTCACTTTTCACTTTTCACTTTTCACTGTGAGTTTTCATGGTCCCTTTTCCATGAAGTCATCCTTGAGCTCCAGGCTCATGGTATTATCTTCGACCACCCAGCATTCGACATCACATACTTCCACATCGCTTACATGTTTTACTTGTAACCGTGTTTCATCAACGGCATAAATGGTCTTGCGGGCTAATCTGTATTCTGCTCTTATGGAATAGTCCTGTTCCACCTCCACCATCACCCAATAGGGGTTACCATTTGCAGCCCAGGCAGTATCAATATAGTCGATATGGTTGTCTTCAATATCTCCCTTGTATAATACCAGCGGAATTTCATCAATATCTTCATTAAAGGTCAGGTATACAAAAAGCTTTTCAACTTCAGGCTTTTCCGAATAACACTTATCGCAATCCACAGAGCCTGTAAACATCTTCTCATTACATGCTAACGCAATAACAACAAGAATGAACAAGCTAACAAGCAAAAATCTCACACCAGCCATATTATTACCAATTAATAAAATCGTGTTTAAAATTATTCTTTTTACGGTTCCACATTAGACATATTGAAATGTTGAAACGATGAGGACTGATTTTATACAGATCAAGGTTCAGGTATTCATATCCTGCCGTAAAACGGATCACTTTGCTTTGCAGGCATAGTCCAGCACCCGGAGCAACCAACAGCCTATCATTCGGTTTTTCGCCTGTCCCCCTGTAACTTCCGTAGGTATATATTCCTTTCAATCCGGCATAAAGACCGGCCCGAAAATTTTTCTTACCGTGAACTAAAAACATAGATTTGTCAATTGAAAGAAACAGGTTTCCTCTTTTTTCCCAGAATTGATAAAGGGTATCTCTGACATTTTCCAATACCCTTATGGCAGATGGTCTGAATCCCCAGCCGCCCGAGACGCTTAAACCGTATTTTCTTTCTGAAGCCATGAAAAAAAAGCTCCACCTGTAATCATCTGCATTGAAGTTCATCTCGGTACCCAGACCGAATTTGCTGAAACTGGGCCAGGCATTAAATCGTGCATGATGATGCCACAAAATGGCAGCAATGGAATCGTTCCTTTTTTCAACTGCTATGGTTAGAGGATTTTGTGAAAAGCTTATCCGATGATTCAGATCTGAGCCTGCCGCTAACAGCAGTTTGGTTGCATACAGATCATCAGCTTCGACAGCAACACTCAGAGCAGTATATCCATTATTTGCCACAACATTGGGATCAGCTTCGTAATCCAGCAGCAATTCCAGAAAGCTCCAGTATCCGTACCAGGTAGCAGCAAAAAGGGGTGTGTATCCGTTCTTATCCCTGCAGTTAACATCTGCTCCGGCTTCCAGCAAGGCAGATGCCAGACTATAATTGCCTGTAACGGCAGTTATCATCAATGCAGTAGTTCCGTTTTTATCAGCCAGTAATACATCGGCGTCATAATAAATCAGCATGTCAGCCAATGCAAAGCTGTCAACTCCTGCAGCAAGCATCAGTGGAGTTACACCGTGTTTGTCACCCAGGTTAATATCAGCGCCTTTTCTTATAAGGTATTCGGCCATTTCGAGATTCCCATTTTGCACTGCTACTAAAAGGGGGCTGTTTCCTTTAAAATCCTTTCTGTTAAGTTTTGCACCGTTCTCTGCCAATACTTTCACGGTTCCAACGTGGTTGTTCTGAACGGCATACATAAGTGCTGTAATTCCTTCCCAGGTAGCAGTATCCACCTGAACTCCTGCTTTCAGCAGCGCCAATACCAGAATACTGTCGCCCTGCGATGCAGCCAACAGATAAGAATAAACCGTGTCTTCATCAATAATAATTACCGTATCTTGTCCGACAACCTTCTGGTATTCCTGTGCACTAAGTAATGTCATCCATGGCACTATCAACAACATGAAAACTACAAAAAGGTTTTTCGAAATAATGAATTTGCCCATGTATCAAAAATAGTTTTTTAATTGATTTCTCCAATTGATGAATTTAGGGTATTTTTATAATAATAATCTTTTCTATATGCAAATCAGGGAAAATCAGTTATTGGTTATTTTTGGTGCATCCGGTGATCTCACAAGTCGAAAACTGATCCCCGCATTGTTTGCACTTCACAGTCAGAAGTTGCTCCCCGGGGCATTTGCTGTAATAGGAACCGGTAGATCAGACCTGTCGGATGAAGCCTTCCGGCAGCTGGCTCGTGAAGTGCTAAAAATATCAGATGATAAAAAAACAACTGGTGACCCTGCAGTTGATTTTATCCATTTGTTGCATTATGTCTCAATAGACACATTACAACCATCAGCCTATAAGAAACTTAAAGAAAAAATGGAAGATGTGGATCAGAAATTCGGGATCGGAGGCAATTGTATTTTTTACCTGGCCACACCTCCTGATCTTTATACCATCATTGCCGAGAGCCTGGCAATTCAACATTTAAACAAGAGTTCCTCATCGGGATGGAGAAGGCTCATCATTGAAAAACCTGTCGGTTACAACTACCAATCTGCACGCTCTTTGCATAAATCTCTTTATGCATATTTCAATGAAGAACAGCTTTACCGCATTGATCATTACCTGGGTAAGGAAACCGTGCAGAATGTCATGGTCACACGATTCTCCAACGGTATATTTGAACCTCTCTGGAACCGGAATTACGTTCACCATGTTGAAATTACATCGTCGGAAAGCATAGGAATTGAAAACCGCGGAGGATATTATGACAAAGCCGGTGCCATGCGCGACATGTTACAGAATCACCTCCTTCAGTTGCTTACCCTGGTTGCCATGGAACCACCAACATTGATTACCTCCAATGCTATCCGAAACGAGACTCTCAAGGTATTGCAATCGGTGCGACCCATTCCTGCCAAAGAAGTAGCAGAAAACGTAATCCGCGGACAATATACCGAATCTACCATCCATGGTATCAGGATGCCATCCTATCGTAACGAACCCGGAATCAAACCGGACTCCCGCACAGAAACCTTTGTAGCACTTAAACTTTTCATAGAAAACTGGCGCTGGGGAGGAGTACCTTTTTTCATCCGGACGGGCAAAAGATTACCCACCCGGGTGACCGAAATCGTAATCCATTTCAAATCGACTCCACATAAGCTTTTTTGTTTTGACGAAAATCGACATAATGCAGAAAATCAATTGGTAATACGCATTCAACCTGATGAAGGCATGCTTTTGAAATTTGGTATGAAAGTCCCCGGTGCCGGCTTTAAAGTACAGGATGTGAATATGAACTTTCATTATTCCGATCTTGCGTATAACCATATTCCTGAAGCCTATCAACGCTTACTGATTGATTGTATGCAGGGTGATTCAACGCTGTTCACGCGGGGTGATGCCATTGAACAGGCATGGGAAATTGTCGATCCTATCTTGTGGGCATGGGAAAATGATCGCGATATCCCCATTTATGGTTATCCGGCAGGTACATGGGGGCCGAGGGAATCAGACAGACTGATTGGTGAACCGAATATGACCTGGCGATATCCCTGTAAAAATCTTTCCGATGATGGTATTTATTGTGAATTATAGAATGTAATGAACGCAGATATCCGGATATTCGATACCGTATCTGATTTAACAGACACCCTGGCCGATGTGTTTTTCAGGCATGCAGATGATCTTTGTTATAAGCAGAAAAAGGTCAGCATTGTTCTTTCCGGCGGTACTACACCACAGTTGCTGTTTAAAAAGATTGCCTCACGCTATCCGCTGAAATCTTCAGGTATTGAATGGGGAAAGGTGCATTTTTTTTGGTGTGACGAGAGGTGTGTTCCTCCGCTTCATCCCGACAGCAATTATGGAATGGCCAACCGCTATATGCTCAGTGCACTGAACATCAGAAAATCCAACATCCACCGTATCCGGGGTGAAAAAAAACCTGAAGAAGAGGTCATTCGATACGGTGAAGAAATCAACAGGCATGTTGCAATGCGGAATGCAGCACCTGTATTTGACTGGATATTCCTTGGGATGGGTGAAGATGGTCACGTTGCTTCCATCTTTCCCGGCCAGATGTCTCTATTGTCTGTCAATGCCATTTGTGCCAAAGCGGTTCATCCGGAATCGGGACAACAACGGATCACCCTCACCGGAAAAACAATCATGAATGCCGATCGGATCTCCTTCATAGTAACCGGTAGGTCAAAAAATCAAAGAATAAAAGAGATTATGGCTGATGAATCCGTGGCTAAGTTATACCCAGCCTGGCATATAAAACCTTTACGGGGTAAGTTAGAGTGGTACCTGGATAAGGAGGCGGCGGGGGGAATATAGTGAACAGTGAACCGTGAACCGTAAACTTACTTTCTAAACACCATGATAAACAAGAATAGGATCAGAAAACTGAAAGAAGGAGAACTGCGAAAAGGGCCCGTTATTTACTGGATGAGCCGTGATCAGCGTGTTAACGATAACTGGGCTATGGCATACGCCATAGAACTCGCCCAGGATCTTGAGGAACAGTTGATCGTCGTATTTACCCTGGTAAACAAATTCCTGGGAGCAACTTTAAGGCAATATGATTTTATGATCAATGGATTAAGCAAAACCGAGTCTTTATTGTCGCACCTGAACGTACCCTTTGTTGTTTTACTGGGGGATCCGGTTTCCACACTTCCTTCATTTATTTCCGAGCATCATATCAGCCAGCTTATAACCGATTTTGATCCCCTTTCCATAAAGAGAAAATGGAAAAAAGAAGTATGCGATCAGCTAACAATACCGGTTTATGAAGTCGATGCACACAATCTGATTCCCTGCTGGTTTGCCTCCGATAAAGAAGAGTATGCTGCTTACACCTTTCGGCCTAAGATACAAAGACTTCTCCCCGAGTTCCTGGATGAATTTCCTCCGCTGGTCCCTTTTCCCTGTCATCATCAGACGAAAAGGAACAACTGGGCTGTGATATTGTCTTCACTATCCCTGGATCGGTCGGTAAAACCAGTGGAATGGATGAAGCCGGGTGAAACTGCAGCCAGAACTATGTTGACGCGATTTCTTACAGAAAAACTGACCAATTATGCCGAACATAAGAATGATCCTGTTTTGAATGCAACATCGGCTTTATCTCCGTATCTCCACTTTGGACACCTTTCTGCACAACGTGCAGCTCTTGAAGTGCTGAAGAATTATCCCAGGAATCCGGGAAATGATGCCTTTCTCGAGGAACTGATAGTACGGCGTGAGCTGTCTGATAATTTCTGTTATTACAATGCCCATTATGACTCGCTGGAAGGAATACAGAACTGGGCCAGAAAAACACTTGATCAGCATCGTAACGACAAACGTGATTTCTTGTATTCCCTCATTCAGTTTGAATCTGCAAAGACGCATGATACCCTATGGAATGCGGCCCAGCGTGAAATGACCAAAACCGGAAGGATGCATGGGTATATGCGTATGTACTGGGCAAAAAAAATACTGGAATGGTCAGCCTCACCGGAAGAAGCCCTGCAAACCGCGATTTATCTTAATGACAAATACGAACTGGACGGACGTGATCCCAACGGTTATACGGGGTGCATGTGGGCAATAGGCGGTATCCATGATCGTGCATGGAAAGAAAGAAATATTTTTGGTAAGATCCGGTTTATGAACCGGAACGGTTGTGAACGAAAATATGACGTTCGTAAATATATTATGACCGTTGATCAAATTGACTGATTCAATTCTTTTCTTTGCATTCCCGGTTACGTAATTTTGTTCTTGTCAAAAACCCGTATTGGAATGAAATCCTCCGATAAAGTCATTGTATTTGTCCTCGATTCCAACCTTATATATCAGCGGATCATAGCGCAATACCTGCAGGTAGCAGGAATCCGTTCGGTAATTATATTCTCCGATCCCGACAGGATGTATCAATCCCTCAAACTCCGTCCACATATATTAATTTCTGAATACCTGTTCAATAAGAATGCTTTACTTGGACATCAGGTTTTGGCAAGAGTCAGGAAAGAAAGCCCTTCAACCGATATTTATTTTCATACCACATTGCAGGATGTGGACGCAGCGGTCAGCTCTATCAAAGAAGGTGCCATTGATTACGTTATTAAAAGCACTTCTGCACTGGATGGTCTGGTGCGAAAAATAATAAAGCGACTGAAATACAGAAAAAACATGGATAAATCAACCAGAACCATAAGACACCTGGTGGGATTTCTCAGTGTAATTGTTCTTGTAATGGTTGTGATGATAGTCTTTTACTCTCTATTCTGAAGCCGTTTCCTGCAGCTGGTCCAACAATACTTTTTCAATCGTATAGTCCGATTTGTAGCGAATCATATGGATGGTTTGATTGGAGTATCCTTCACCCGTCCTTATAAAGTTATACTGTGTAAGCAAGGGTTTAACATCAAGGTTATTCATACAGGGAGCAAAACTGTTGCCATAATACTCCAGTGCGCTTATAAAATATAATCCAATATCGTAACCCAGCATACAGAAGTTATATCCTTTTGGTGTAACCTCATAGGGTTCAAAACCATACACTTTTCTGCATTTCTTAATAAAATGAATGACATCCGGATCATCATAGTCAATATAGAAAGGTGTGCAATATTGCAATTGCATGGTGTGAAAGTAGTCGATATCAATATTTTTCCAAACCTGCCAGACCGAAACACCGTATATTGTCATTTTAAATTCCCGGGCCCATAGAACACGTAATTTCCCGATCATGGCAGTTACATCCGGCTCATTTTCTGAAGCGATGATGATAATATTCTCAACATCACGTTTTAATATTTTACCGAGATTTCTCGTTGTAGAATCATTCAATCTGTATTCTTCGAAATTCAATGGATTTCCCAGTGAGTCCTTATCCAGGTAAGACAGTAATTCATTTTTAAGTATCCAGGATGATCTCAGTGAAAGACTGTCTGTGCCTCTGAGAAGTATAATCGGCGTATCTTTATATTGTGATATAGTCCGGGCAAAAAATTTGTATTCAGTTTCTTCGGAAGGGACAACCTGAATCACACTGGGATTATCTGAGATCAATTCCGATCGTGTTGATAAGGGCGAAATAAGGTTTATTCCCTGGTTCCGGGCAAACTCACCAACAAGGCTTACATCATCAGAATATACAGGACCTATGATCAGATCGGGCTGAACCATATACAGCTGTTGTATGATCGATTTAACTTTAATCGTATCTCTTTCCGTATCATAAACAAAAAGTTCTATAGAAAAACCCTTACTTTTTAAGGTATCAAGTGACAGGAGAAATCCTTCATAAAACTCAATAAAACTTCTTCCGATAAGTTCCTGCTGACGTACGACAGGGTTCTCTGGTATTTCTCCGCTGATTGCTTCCTGCGCTTCCAACGGTTCTTCTATTTTAAGGTTTGAAAAAAAAGGAAGCATCAAAACAATTTTAAAATCCTTTCTGTCGCGTATCCAGTTTTCACAAACAGATTCAGCGGCAAGGAATGTAGTTGAGTCAACATCTCTATAAAGTGTGTCAGCATAAGCTTTTGGTATCCTTATAACGGTACCGGCCTTCAATCCCTGCTGCAATGCCGGATTTTCGTTAATAATGCGGTCTATGCCAACACCATATAGCCGGTACAGGTTATACAGCGTGTCTTTTTCTTTAACTGTATAATACCAATATTCACTGGTATCTGCAGGGGAGAGAAGGGCTTCAAATTCCTTTCTTTTGGGAATGATAATTACCTGGCCCACAGATAGAGATTCTCTTGTACCCGGATTAAACTGACAGATCCAATCCTCGGGTACTTCATACAATCTCGAAAGAAAATATACAGTTTGTCCGGGTTTTACCGTATGATAATGAAAACGTTTATCCTTTTGTTTTGATTCGCGGGGAGAATCCGGCACAGTAATGTGTGTATAGTCGGGAATTCGGATTGCCTGCCCTTCACTGAGGGCTTCGGGATCAATACCCGGATTTTCACCGAGTACGGCTTCCTGGCTTACACCATAAGCCTTGCAGATAGAGTAAAATGTTTGTCCCCGATGTACTGTATGGATATAATAATATTTGCCCTGAATGATTACCTTCTGGTTTGATTTTAATACTTCAGCTGGTTGAAACTGGCCAGTAACAATAAACACATGACTTGTCAGTAATATGCACAATGTCAGATATCGAAGATAAGAATTCAAGGAAATCAATAATTATTGTTAAAACGCCTCAAAAATACAAAGTATAAATGAATTAGGAATTAGGAATTAGGAAAAAACATACTTATTTTTTGCTGCATTAATTATAGTAACGATTGCAAGTCTTGACCATTCCGTATCGATAGTTAAGATTGCCATGATATACCTCGCAGTAAGCTTTATGGTAACATACGAAAACATGTTTTTCAGGAAGCATAGACTACGTCAGTTCTTTCAAACATTTTCTTATATTGGCTTCAATTCTTTTCTCCAGATGTGAAACATCCGGCCGTATAAATTTATCACCGGTTATATTTTCATACAGCTCAATATAGCGTTCACTTACCTGCATTACAAATTCATCGTGCATTTCGGGTAATACCTGGCCCTCCTTTCCCTGGAAATTTCTTTCGATCAGCCACTGACGCAAAAACTCCTTGGAGAGCTGTTTTTGTTGTTCTCCTTTCCTGAGTCTTTCATGGTAGCCTTCAGCATAAAAATACCGTGACGAATCAGGGGTATTAATTTCATCAATCAGGTGGATTTTCCCATCTTTCTTTCCAAATTCATATTTGGTATCAACAAGGATCAATCCCTTTTCTGCAGCCATCTTTGTACCCCGTTCAAACAGCTGACGGGTGTATTTTTCAAGAAATGCATAATCGTTGTCCTTTACTAAACCCTGTTTCATGATCTCTTCTTTTGAAATGTCGATATCATGACCGGATTCTGCTTTTGTTGTTGGTGTAATAATGGGTTGCGGGAACTGCTGATTTTCAACCATGCCGTCTGGCATCGATACGCCTGAAAGAGTTCTTTTTCCGGCCTTATATTCACGCCAAGCATGACCCGTCAGGTATCCTCTGATTACCATTTCAACCTTAAAGGGATTCGTATAATATCCAACGGTAACCATGGGATCGGGACTGGCAATCTTCCAGTTCGGGACAATGTCGGTTGTTGCATCGAGGAATTTCGAAGCAATCTGGTTCAACACCTGGCCTTTATAGGGTATACCTTTGGGCAATACAACGTCAAAGGCTGAAATGCGATCGGTAACAACCATAACCAGGTATTTGTCATTGATGTTATATACATCCCTCACTTTCCCCACATAAATACCTTTCTGACCAGGCAGGGAGAAATTTGTTTTTGTAAGTGCTTGTATCATATTCATATGATTTTATTTTCTTTGTTCATCTGCATCTTTATTTTGTTCATAGGCATGTACAATATATTTTACGAGTCGATGCCGGATGATATCACGGGCATCAAACTCAATGACGGAAATACCCTTGATATCTTTCAACAATCCAAGAGCTTTAATCAGACCCGAAGCACTTCGTTCAGGGAGATCAATTTGTGTAATATCACCGGTTACAATAAACTTGGCGTTTTTGCCCATTCGTGTAAGGAACATCTTAAGCTGTTTCACCGTAGTATTCTGTCCTTCATCCAGGATCACAAAAGCATCGCCCAGTGTCCGGCCACGCATATAGGCAAGGGGAGCAATCTCTACGATGCCTTCTTCAATGTATCCTTCAAGCTTTTTATGGGGTATCATATCACCCAGAGCATCATAAAGCGGCTGTAAGTAAGGATCGAGTTTTTGTCTCAAATCGCCCGGAAGGAATCCCAGTTTTTCACCTGCTTCAACCGCCGGCCGGGTGAGGATGACACGTTTAACTTCCTTATTTCTTAATGCTCTAACAGCCAACGCAATAGCAGTATATGTTTTCCCGGTACCGGCAGGACCGATGGCAAAGATCAAATCATTTTGCTCATATTCATATATTAGCTTCTTCTGGTTGATGGTCTTGGCCTGAATTGCCTTTCCCTGGTTTCCATATATGATCACATCTTCTTCCGGAAAGTTCACCGGATGAAGAGCATGTTCATCCGTCAGCAGAATATTCTCGATATCTTCTTCCGCAAGCTGGTTTTTCTTTTGAACGAATTCAAGGATCTTATCTACGTCATCTTCAAAGCGGGAGATTTCGGTTTGATCCCCAACGATTTTTATCTCAACACCACGGGCTACAATCTTAAGTTTCGGGAATAAGGATTTCAGTTTATTAAGGTTTTGGTTGTTGGTTCCATAAAAGGTAAGCGGATCAATCCCTTCCAAATAGATGGTTTTTTCAATCATAGAATTTAAAGAATAATGCTTACTTTTGGCACTTACAAAATAAGGGTATTTTTTTCAATCTTCAATTCCTGACATAAAATTAGCAAAAGAATTGCCACCGATGGCTGTTGTTACCATTATTAGTGACTGGAACAAGAATGATTACTATCTTGCCGCTTTAAAAGGCAGGATTCTGAGCCACTGTCCTGATACGACTATCGTTGACATCACACACCAGGTATCACCGTTTAACAGTGCCCAGGCAGCTTTTATTCTTCGAAATTGCTTTCATGTTTACCCCAATGGTACCATTCATCTCATTTGTGTCAATACTGAGGCATCACCCGATAAACCTCACATTGTTGTCTTGGCCATGAAACAATATTTTATCGGATGCGACAATGGTATATTCGGTTTATTGCTGAATGAGGATCCGGAAGAGATCGTCACCCTAAAAAAGGATTCCCATCATCCGGGTATGTTTGCCGAGCTTTTTGTATTTGCCGATTGTGCCTGCGGGATAATTCATAAAAAGAAACTGCATGAACTGGGTTCACCTGCAAAATCCGTTTCAAAACAAATTCCCATGTTGCCAACGATTGATGAATCAACCATCAACGGCAGTGTTGTGTATATTGATTCATACCGAAACGCAATTACCAATATCAGCCGGGAACTGTTTGATCAAATAAGAAGAAAGAGACCTTTTGATGTTTTCATACAGAGCAATTATTATAAGATTAACCGCATCAATAAAAATTATTACGATAGTTCTTCCGGAGAAATGCTTGCCCTGTTCAATTCGCTGGATTTGCTTGAGATTGCAATAAACAACGGTAATGCTGCCGACTTGTTGAATTTAAGTGTGAATTCGGTGGTGCGAATAAAATTTTACGATTGAAGGTTATACGGATTCTGAACGTTTTGCCAGTTGCGGGAATTGAGAGATTGTGTAGGTTATGATTGTTGTGGTTGTTATTATTATCGGTTGCCGTAAATTGTGAATCTAGATCGTCAAATCAATAAATCAGTAAATCAACAAACATTAAAAAATGAGTACAATGCAGGAAAAGCTGGCCTCACTGGAAAAACTTCTCAATATCATGGACGAGCTTCGTGAAAAATGTCCGTGGGACCGGCAGCAAACGTTTGAAAGCATACGTAATCTGACGATTGAAGAAACTTATGAACTGGCGGATGCCATTCTGATGAAGGACATGGATAACATTAAAGAAGAACTGGGTGACCTGTTGCTTCACATTGTTTTTTATTCTAAAATAGGTTCCGAAACAGGATCTTTTGATATCAGGGATGTTGCTGAATCCATCTCCGAAAAACTAATCTTCCGCCATCCGCATGTATTTGGAGACACGGACGTTATGAATAATCCCGAACTGGTGAAGAAAAACTGGGAAGAGCTAAAAATCAGGAAAGGAAACAATTCTGTGTTGGGAGGTGTGCCTTCATCCCTGCCCGCGATGATAAAAGCAAATCGCATTCAGGAAAAGGCAAGAGCCGTAGGATTTGACTGGGACAACAGGTTGCAGGTTTGGGATAAAGTAAACGAAGAATTATATGAACTCAGGCAGGAAGTAGAAGCTATGAATAAAGAAAAAACCGAGAAGGAATTTGGCGACCTGCTTTTTTCCGTTATTAATGCAGCCAGGCTTTATGGCATTGATCCGGAGACAGCACTGGAAAAGACCAATATCAAATTCATCCGGCGGTTCAATTATCTCGAGAACAAGACACTGAAGCAGGGAAAGAAACTCAGTACCATGTCGCTTGATGAAATGAATGCCATCTGGGAAGATGCCAAGAAACGAGAAAATGACCAATTAACGAAATAAGCAGCAAGCTAAACAAGCGGCTTGTTTTTTTTTGAAAATTCTATACCTTTGCATATTCGCATTCACCTGCCTTATCTGATTCAGCTAAGCGATCTCTGAAACCATCACCTGAAACAAGAAAAACAAATGTTTGTTTTACGTGAATGATGATAATATGAGAAAAATTGCCGTTGATAACTGGGATAAAATAATTAAGTGGTCTTACAGTTTGGCCCGTCAGTATGCTATTAACAATCTGGTTCCACAGGGAGTTACATCAGCACGCAGGTTTGATGCCTATAAACACGACGGGAAGCCACTTCCTCGGCGGTTCCCCCGGATTCCCGATGAATACTTTAAGCGAAAGGGCACCTGGAAAGGATGGCGTGACTTTCTTGGGAATCCTGATCAGAGGAAAAGAAGAAGTTATCTCAGTTATCGTGATGCAGGGAGAGTTGCCCGTGAAGCAGGTATTTCCAATTCAAAGGAATATGTTAACTGGAAAGAGCGTCCGGTTAATATTCCATCCCGGCCCGAGTATTATTATCCGGAATGGAATGGATGGAAGGACTTTCTGGGCAGCGGTTATAAATCACCCGATCCCAGGCATTATACAAAACTCAGTCTTGCAGATGTAAGGATAATAAAACATCAGCTTGCCATGGGTATCACAGGTGCGGTTCTGGCTAAGACATTTGGTGTTTCCGAAATGCAGATAAGCCGTATTAAGAAAGGAGAAAACTGGGGCGATATATAGGATTTGGTGATTTGGTGATTTGGTGATTTGGTGATTTGGTGATTTGGTGATTTGTTTTTGTTCTTAATTCCTGATTTTTAGTTCCAGTTCCTTGGTTCTTGTCTCTGGATTCTTGCCATGTCATGCCGTTATCCTTGCCGTTTGCTTTTCTCTTTCTCCCTCCGTGCCTCCAATTCGACTTTTATGATTTCAGTGGTTTTCTTATCGATGTTGTAAAAGATCATGAAAATGGCGCAGGACATGTACAGGATGCCCGGAATGATCGATACCAGCAGCTTGATGCCTGTGATGGCGGAATCCGTTTGAACTGCATTCGGGATATAATCGGATATCTTAAGGATCAAGCCAACCATGGCAGCACCGATGCCCCATCCTGCCTTTTGTGCAAATACTGCGGCTGAGAAGTATAACCCTGTTGCCCTGCGGCCGCTTTTCCATTCGCCGTAATCAGCAGCATCAGCTATCATGGTCCAGAGCAAAGGCACTGCAGGCGCATAGGCCATTTTTGCGATAATATTGAAAATATAGATGGTCACCAGGTTCTTCGCCCCGGGCAGGTATATCGCCATGAAAAAGATACCCGATATCAGCGAACTGGCAATGAATATGTTCCGGTTACCGAAAGCCTGTGCAAGCGGTTTTGCCAGCGGAAGGGCGAGAATTAATGCAACCGTCCCCACAACATTGAATAATTGTACATTCTGCTCCTTGCCAATGTAATACTTGAAGTAATAAGCAATGGCCGCATTCTGCATGGCGAACATGATGAAGGAAACGATTCCTACCAGGGCCAGGATGATCCATGCCCTGTTGGTGACCAGGTTCTTCAGATCGGCACGGAGAGAGCTGGTTTGTGACTTCGGGGGATGCACACGTTCCCTGGTGGTCCTGAAGGTGATAAAGAAGAAGACAAGGCTCAGCAAGCCGAACATGATCAGTGTTCTCTGGTAACCTTTTGCATAATCTACCACGATATCGTTTCTTGTCAGATGCAGGTTCACAGGTGCTGCATTTTTGGAGACATAGAAGGTATCGTTTTGGGCCTCCGGAAAAGTTTTTTTGACTGTACGTATGTCTTCCTGCAATGGTTTTTGTCTGGCTTTCCCCTTCACAAAAGGATTGACAACCGGCGAGGACCACAGTGAATCAGCCGTATCCGTAACCACCACATAAACAGTTGCCCGGCCGGTATCCGCACCCTGCTTGCTGATGGCATATTGAAAGGTGTCGATGCCTGTGAAATCCTGTCCCGGTGCATAGAAAAGACTGTCGTTGTTGATTCGTGAAATTATGCCTTTACCCGATGAAGGAGCTGTAAACGAAATGGTCACCTTGTCACCGCCTCCAAAATATATGGCAAGGGTCAGGGCCAGTCCCGTTACAATAAACTGACCGGCAAACCCTGCAATAAAACGGTATGAGTTAAGGCCCGCTCTTTCGTAAGTATCGGATGTCATCACAGCGCCCAGGGAGGAATACGGCAGGTTAACGAAAGCATAAGCAGTCATCAGCAGGATATAGGTTAGTGCAGCGTATATGATCTTTCCGGTTTCTCCGAAATGGGGCGTTGTAAAGGTCAAGACAGCCAGAATAGCATAAGGAATGGCTCCGAACAACAGGTAAGGCCGGAATTTGCCCCACCGTGTAGAGGTCCGGTCAGAAATAATACCGATAACCGGATCAACAGCCATATCCCAAAACCTGGCTATCAGCATTATGGTGCCGGCTGTAGCGGCAGGAAGGCCGTATATATCGGTATAAAAAATCAGAATCCAGAAACCGACCATATCCCAGACGAAATGAGATGCAGTGTCTCCAAGTGCATATCCGGTCTTTTCTTTGAATGACAGCTTTGCCATTGTTTTATAAATTTAATGCAGGTTAGTTCATTTTTAGTAACACGGCAAATATAACACCTGAATGCTTTGCCATTCAGGTCTTATAGATGCACCCGGTATTACTGCAGCAATATACGCAAAAATATTTGCCTCCAAAGATTGAAAAATGTTACAAGAATGGAAATAATACATCAAATATTTCTCAATCCGGATAAGAAAGCAAAATGGCTTCGGTAATTTGATTTTTATTCTTTATCATTGTTACAAACTACAATCCTATGACCAATATAAATTTGATGTTGGGTCAGAATCCGGTCCGGAAAACGGAAAGAAAAGTTAAAGGACAGCTGGTGACCATTAACGGTGAGGAATTTTATGAAATCAGGAATTACGACTCAATGCTGCCTTTTCTCATGAGCCTTGTAAGCGACTCCAACCACTGGATGTTCATTTCAAGCACGGGAGGTTTATCAGCAGGCAGGATCAATCCCGATAATGCATTATTTCCTTACTACACCGATGATAAAATTCATGATACCGCTGATATCACAGGTAGTAAAACAATTTTCCATGTCCGGGGAAAAAATAAAGTGTTTCTCTGGGAGCCTTTTTCTGAACGAAATCACGGCATTTACGACATTAAAAGAAATGTTTTTAAAAGTACAACAGGAAATAAGGTTATTTTCGAAGAAATCAATACCGACCTGGGATTATCATTCCGGTATGGCTGGATGAATTCGGATAAATTCGGATGGATAAAAAAAAGCAGCCTGATCAATACAAGTGAAAAAGCTGTTGAAATTATCATTATTGATGGAATTCAGAATATTATGCCGTACGGAATAACGCCTTTTATGCAAAATCAATTTTCAACCCTACTGGATGGCTATAAGAAATGCGAATTATTAAAAAAACCGGATATTGGTATTTTCAGGCTGGAATCAATACCTGTTGATAAGGCCGAGCCAAGTGAAGCATTACAGGTTACAACCGTCTGGAGTTATGGTCTTGAAAGACCTGTATACTTGCTGAGTTCTCGCCAGCTGGAAGGGTTCAGAAGAGGCGCTGCCATTCATGGAGAAGAAGAGGCTAAAGGAATGAAAGGTGCTTTTTTTGTTAATTGTAAAATGCGACTTGCAAAAAAAGAAAAAAGAGATTGGTATGTTGTGGCAGAAGTAAATCAGGATTCCGTTCGAGTGAATAACCTGATTGATTTTCTGGAAAACAGTGAAGACATAGCCGGGATACTGGAAGATGATATTTCAGCAGGAACAAAAAATTTAAGGTCGATTGTTGAAGAAGCTGACGGTATCCAGCATACGGCTGATAAATTAATTACTTCGCGTCATTTTTCCAATGTGCTGTTTAATGTTATGCGGGGTGGGATTTTCAGTGAAGGATATACAATCCAAAAGGCCGATCTGATCAACCATGTTAAAAAATTCAATTTCAGGGTGTGGAAAAAGCACAACAGGTTCCTGAACAGCCTTCCGGCTGTGCTGAAGTATGAAGATCTTGAAGACCGGATCAGCAGACAGAACGATGAAGATCTGTACAGATTATTCCTTGAGTATCTGCCGTTAACATTCAGTCGCAGGCACGGTGATCCCAGCCGGCCATGGAACCTATTCTCCATCAATGTCAGGGATGCTGCCGGCAACAAAATACTTTACTATCAGGGCAACTGGCGTGATATCTTCCAGAACTGGGAAGCCCTTTCGCTGTCCTATCCCTTATTTGTCAACGGAATGATTGCCAAATTCGTTAATGCATCTTCCGCCGACGGATATAATCCATACCGGATCACCAGGGATGGGATTGACTGGGAAGAACCGGATCCGGAAAATCCCTGGTCAAATATTGGCTACTGGGGAGATCATCAGATAGTTTATTTGTTAAGACTGATGGAAGTTTCACAACGTTTTATGCCAGGATTGCTAAACTCATGGCTGAATAAATGCCTGTTTGTCTATTCCAATATACCGTATCGTATTAAGACCTATGGCGAGATCGTAAAAAATCCGCATGACTCCATTACATTCAACCGTGAACTGAATGAAGAAATCAAAAAGCATGTTAAGCAAACAGGTACGGATGGGAAACTTCTGCATGATTCATCCGGAGAAGTCATGAAAGTGAACTTCACCGAAAAGCTGCTGGCACCTCTCCTGTCAAAATTGAGCAATCTTATACCTGAGGCCGGGATCTGGATGAATACCCTTCGTCCCGAGTGGAACGATGCCAACAATGCACTGGTAGGATATGGCGTTTCAATGGTAACCCTTTGTTACATCCGCCGGTTTATCAGTTTTATTAACGGATTGTTTCAGACTGCGAGGGATCATAACTATAATGTATCACAGGAGATGGCCGACTTTCTGTACCAGGTAGATGCAATATTCAGGAAGAATTCAGACATGCTGAAACAAGGTTTTGATGATGCTGGCCGCAAACGTGTAACGGATCAACTCGGTATTGCCGGCAGTGAATACAGGGACAAAATATACAAAGGATTTTCCGGCAAAAAAATGAAGATCACGGCTGAGGCGCTTGTCAGCTTTTTCAACCTGGCGCTCAGGTTTATTGATCAAAGCATTGACGCTAACAAACGAAGTGATAAATTATACAATGCCTATAATCTGATAACCTTTGACGGAGACAAGCTCAGATTAAGATACCTTTATGAAATGCTCGAAGGGCAGGTAGCTGTACTAAGTTCAGGCAGGCTTTCAGTGGATGAAGTGATAGAAATTCTCGATACCATGAGAAAAAGTGCTCTTTACAGGCCTGATCAGGACAGTTATTTGTTGTATCCCGATAAAAGACTGCCTTGGTACCTTGAGAAAAACAACATACCGGCTGATGACGTAAAGAAATCGCATTTGCTGAGTGAACTAATCCGTATCGGAGATACCAGTGTGATAGCAAGGGACAGAAAAGGAAAATATCATTTTCATGGTACCTTCAGCAATGCAGGATACCTGAAAAAAGCCCTTTTTAAACTGAAAGAAACATCAGTTATTCACGTTACCGATGAAGAAGTTGAAATGGTTCTCGGTATTTATGAAAAAGTATTCGATCACCAGTCCTTTACAGGAAGATCAGGGACCTTCTATAAATATGAAGGACTTGGAAGCATATACTGGCATATGGTTGCCAAGCTGTTGGTAGCAATAGGGGAAAACATAGCCCGGGCAATGGATGACAATGCATCCCGCGGTAAAATTAACAGGCTTGTCAGGCACTACATAGAAGTTAAGAAAGGCATCGGCGCTCATAAACCACCTGATCGGTACGGTGCGTTCCCCTTTGAGCCCTATTCCCACACACCCTCAATGGCCGGAGTGCAGCAACCCGGAATGACCGGGCAGGTCAAAGAAGATATCATCAGCCGCTTTTTTGAACTGGGATTATCGGTACGCGATGGACAGATCCAAATACGCCCCGTGGTGCTGAAAAAGGATGAATTTATTATCAAGTCAGAATTTACTACAGTTCCGCATTTGACATATACATTTTGCAGGGTGCGCTTCGTATATTTGCTGGATAAAGAACAGGGTATCGAGATTGAGACAGAAACCGGGAAAAACAAGACTATGGATGATTATATGCTAAGCAGGAAAGATACACGTTCAATCATTAGCCGCGACGGCAGGATCAGACGTGTGGTGGTTCATCTTGATGATGGTATGCTGGTTTGAATTGATTTCCGGCCTCTTTTATCTTATTGATTTCAGTATTAATAGTTCGCTGATTTTGTATTCACGGATTTTATAAATAAAGAAATCAACATAACCTATTCATATGAGGATCGTCTATTCCTTTACCAGGCAAATTAACATCCGGTTTTATCTGGTACCGGCTATCATTATTTTGGCCATGAACGGCTGCAAAAATTCATACCGTTATGAATATACTTTCCAGAATCCATCCCTGGAAATTGAAGCCAGGGTTAATGATCTTATTTCAAGGATGACTCTCGATGAAAAAATTGCCCAGCTGTCTTATGATGCTCCTGCCATTGACAGATTGGGGATACCTGCATACAACTGGTGGGGTGAATGCCTGCATGGTGTGGCAAGAGCCGGAAGAGCTACCGTTTTTCCGCAGTCTATAGGATTGGCAGCAACTTTTGATAAAGAACTTATTCATAACGTAGCGAATGCGATATCGGATGAGGCCAGGGCCAAACATCATCAGTTTGTCCGGGAGGGAAAACGCAACCTCTATCAGGGACTTACCTTCTGGTCACCGAATATCAATATCTTTCGTGACCCAAGGTGGGGCCGCGGGATGGAGACATATGGCGAAGATCCTTACCTGACCGGTAAAATCGGTGTCAGTTTTATCCGCGGTCTGCAAGGCAATGATCCGGACTATTTTAAAGTTATTGCCACTGTAAAACATTTTGTTGTGCATAGCGGGCCGGAACCCGAACGGCATGGATTCAATGCACAGGTATCCGTGCGTGACTTCAGGGACACCTATCTCCCTGCTTTTCGTATGGCTATCCGTGAAGCTAACGTTCAATCGGTAATGTGTGCTTATAACCGTATCAATGGCAAATCCTGTTGTGGCAGTGATACGCTGCTGAATCAATTACTCAGGGAAGAACTTGGCTTTGATGGATATGTGGTCTCCGATTGCGGGGCGTTAGCTGACATTTTCCGTGGTCACCAGTTGGTAAATTCCGAAACCGAAGCAGCTGTTCTTGCTCTAAGAGCGGGAACAGATCTCAACTGCGGTAATGTGTATCCGTTATTGAGCCAAGCTGTCCGGGATGGTTTGATCAGGGAATCAGAAATCGATCTCGCGCTTTCACGGCTACTAAAAGCCAGGTTCAGCCTGGGTATGTTTGATCCGCCGGAAGAAGTTGCTTATGCACAGATACCTTATAATGTTGTGGATTGTAAGAACAACCGCATGCTGGCCCTTGAAACTGCCAGAAAATCGATTGTCTTGTTGAAGAATGAGACCCATCTGTTGCCCATTGACAAGAATCTGAGGTGCATAGCCGTAATTGGTCCCAATGCCAACGATGAAGAAGTGTTGAAAGGCAACTACAGCGGATATGCATATACTACCACAACGCCTCTGCAGGGAATAAAAAAAAGAGCAGGCCCCAATACCAGAATTATTTATGAACAAGGCTGTGAATGGGCTGAGAATATGACATCCTTTACGGTACTTCCGGATTCAGTATTCTATCATGATGAAGACTGCCGGAATCCAGGCCTTCTAACTGAGTTTTTTGATAATATGGACATGAAGGGAGATCCTCTTGTAATCCGGAGTGATTCATCCATCGATGTTAACTGGTGGGACGGTTCACCCCTTGCATCCCTGGAGGATGATGATTTCTCCGTACGCTGGACAGGCTATATTAAAGCACCACGCACAGGTGAATACCTGCTTGGTGGAGAAGGATTAAACCGCTTCACCCTATATCTTGAGGATTCGTTGCTCCTGTCATATAACCATCTTCACCATGAACGGAAGGTCTTCAGGAAGGTACGGTTTGAAGCCGGCAAATCCTATCAGTTGCGGGTTGAATTTTCAAACTTTCTGAATGATGCTTTTATGAGGCTGATCTGGTCGGTTCCGGATAAAAACCTTGAACAGAAGGCTATAGCTGCTGTCAAAAAAGCTGATGTTGCCCTTGTCTTCCTGGGTCTTTCTCCCCGCCTGGAAGGTGAAGAAATGGATGTCTCCGTGGAAGGATTCCGGAGTGGCGACAGACTGACACTTGATTTACCGGCCGTACAGGAAGAATTATTAAAAAAGATTGCAGCTCTTGGAAAACCTGTCGTGCTGGTTTTATTAAACGGGAGTGCTTTATCAATCAACTGGGCAAAGGAGAATATCCCTGCTATTATTGAAGCCTGGTATCCCGGCCAGGCTGCCGGTGAAGCCATTGCCGATGTGATCTTCGGTAATTATAATCCGGCCGGCCGTTTGCCGCTGACATTTTATAAATCAACCGATCCGTTGCCTCCATTCGAAAATTATTCCATGCAGGGTAGAACCTATCGCTATTTTACCGAAGAGGTGTTGTTTCCTTTTGGTTATGGATTAAGTTATACAACATTCAACTATGGCGATATTAAAATGAGTAATGACAAATACAGTAATGGTGATACCATAAAAATCAACATTAACATTACCAATACGGGAGCAATCGACGGCGAAGAGGTTGTTCAACTATACCTGACCGGCCCGGCCACAGATTTTCCTCGTCCCATAAAGGAATTGAAAGGATTCGAAAGAATATTCCTGTCAGCGGGTATTACAAGGAAGGTAAGCTTCGAACTCACATCGGATGACCTGGAATACTATAATGAAGCCATAGGCGATTACACTGTTGATCCCGGTGAATACAGGATTGGAATAGGTCCCGACTCGGAAAACCTTACTTCTGTACGATTCTTCTGGATGGATTGATATTCTGCAAATCGCAGAATGTCAATGCACTGCTTCTATTTGATCATAACTACCCTGATAATCAATCCCTGACAGCCTGAGTGATCATGCAGACAATCCTCATAAAAGTACTGTCTCTTTTCTCTTTTCTCTTTTCTCTTCTCTCCTTTCTTGTGATTTATATTGCATGCTGACGTGCAGAATTTCAAAAAAAAATGTTATCTTTTATATGTATTTTAATGCATACACACTTATCACAACTTAATCCGATGGCAAAATATTCGGCTGGCGCAGGTCATGAAGCAAGGGGTGGATCAAGCGGGGATGATTGCTTTTCCATATATAAAGCCTTTTTCGAAACAGCGCCCATGTATTTCTGGATAAAAGATACGCAAAACCGTATCCTTAAAATCAGTAAAAAGGCTGCAGAACTGCATGGTAAAGAGGTTGAAGAAATTGAAGGCAAGTCACTGGAGACCTTCCTTCCGAAAGATATTAGCTGGCAATTTCTGGAAGAGGATAAGCAAATCATTCGCTCGAAAAATTCTTTGAGGGATATCATCCATAGTTTTCCCGTGAAAGATACGGGAAAGACAATTATTCTGCAGTTCAATAAAACACCGCTTATTGACCACAATGGGAATGTTACTCACATTTTTATCACCGGCATCGATATCACCCGGCAAAAGGAGTCGGAAGAATCGCTCAAAAAAAGTGAAGCACATAGTAAAGCCTTACTGAGCGCCATACCTGATCTATTGTTTGTTACCGATAAAAACGGCATTTTTTCCGATTTCAAAGCATCCAAAGACCTGCTATTCGTTAAACCCGAAAAGATAATCGGACAATCGATCAGCGCCATACTACCGCCTGATGTTGCTGAAAAAGGGTTGCATTATATCAAAGAAGCTTACAAGACAAAAGAGATGCAAGCCTTTGAATATTCATTGAATATCAGAGGCAACCTGAGGTTTTTTGAAGCACGTATTAGTGCTTACGAAGAAAGCATAATAACCCTGGTAAAAGATATCAGTGAACAAAAAAAAGCTGAAAATGAATTAGTAAAAAGCGAGGCAAGTTACAAGGAACTCCGGAACAAGATCATGCAAACGTTATCGGATGCCCTGGTTGCCGCAATATCGCTGGACGATTTTTATGCTCTGGTTCAATCAAGCCTGTCGCAACTTATACCTGCTGATAATCTTTATATTGGACTGTATAATGAAAAAGACAGAATATTTACATGCAGCTATTGTGCCTGGTCGGAAAATAACCGCGGTCAAAAAATACCTTCGAAAAAAGGAATTTTGGATTATACAATGAAATCCGAGAAACCTGTCTTATTGACAAAAGAAGAATTCACATCCGTTATTCGAAATGATCGTATAAAATATGCAGAAGAGATTCCGGCTTATTGGATCGGGGTTCCTATGAAGACCGGAAAAGATTTGATTGGCATTGTTACCCTTTACACCCATTCAGAGGATAAAATACTTGACAGCAAAGCACTGGAATTGGTTACGCTTGCCTCAAACCTGATTGCTGTTGCTGTTTCAAAGAAAATAACCGAAGAAAGACTTGCCCAACAGCTTGATTTCCTAAACTCATTAATGGAGAACTTTCCCCACCTGATCTATGTGAAGGATATTGACAGTAAGTTTTTACGTGTCAGTAAATCCTTTGCAAAACGATTGCATATTGATAATCCAGATGAACTAATAGGGAAAAGCGATTTTGATATATTCGAGATCACACATGCACAGGAGGCATTTGATGACGAGCAGGAAATCATAAGAACCGGGATTCCCTTAGCCGGAAAAGATGAGTTGGAAACCTGGCCTAGCGGGGAAAGAGGATGGTGTAATTCATCCAAGATGGCATGGCACAACGCAGATGGAAAAACGATGGGGACTTTTGGAATCTCTTTTGATATTACTGAACGAAAGCATATTGAAGAGGAGTTGCAAAAAAATCAGATGATGCTGGAAACGGTGTTGAATTCAATCCCTCAATCGGTATTCTGGAAAGATGGTGAAGGTAAATATATGGGCTGTAACAAGATTTTTGCGAAAATGGCCGGCTTTGACCATCCTTTGCAAATTATTGGGAAATCTGATTTTGACCTGCCATGGTCAAGAAAGGAAACGGATCATTATAGAGCTGATGATGCAGAAGTTTTTCATTCGGGTAAACCCAAAAATAATATTATTGAAACCATACGACAGGCAGATGGCAGGGAAATCTGGATCGACACAAGTAAAGTTCCCCTGATGAACGAAAATGGTGTGGTATACGGTGTCCTGGGAATATTTCAGGATATAACCGACAGGAGGAATGCAGAAACGGCATTACTGGAAAGCCGGCGAAAAATTGCCGAAGCCAATAAAATGCTGAAGCTTATTATTAACACCATACCAACCCGTGTATTCTGGAAGGACACAGAATCCGTCTTTATAGGATGCAATGCGAGTTTTGCCGGGGATGCAGGGCATTCATCTCCTGAAGAACTGATCGGTAAAACAGATTATGACATGCCCTGGGAAGAACAGGCGGAAAATTATTGCAGGGATGATAAAGAGGTTATGGAAACTGCAATTGCCAAGATGAACTATGAGGAAGAACAAACCACACCCGAAGGTCACCGGATATGGCTTCTGACAAGTAAAGTTCCGCTGCGTGACCTTGATGATGAAATAATCGGCGTGCTGGGCACATACGATAATATCACTCTATTAAAAGAGAAAGAAGAAGAGCTTAAAAGCAAGAATGAAGAATTGGAAAGGTTTACGTATACCGTTTCTCATGATCTGAAAAGTCCGTTGGTAACCATTAAAGGCTTTGTCGGCCTGCTTGAAGAAGACATTGAGTCGGGTGATGCCGAAAATGTGCGAATGAATATTTTCCGCATTAAATCTGCAGCCGACAAAATGAGCAACCTGCTCAACAACCTGTTGGAATTATCAAGGATTGGCAGATTTAACAATCCATTTACAAAAGTCTCTATGAGGAAACTTGTAAAGGAAACTCTTGATTCGCTTTCAGGAATTATCCAACGGCAACAGGTCATGATAACAATACCCGAATCAATGCCTGAAGTGTATGCAGATGTTCAGCGTATAACGGAGGTCTGGCAAAACCTGATAGAGAATTCTGTAAAATTTATGGGTGATCAACCTAAACCGGCAATTGAGATAGGATATTCTACACGTGAAAGAGAAGTCGAGTTTTTTATCCGCGATAATGGCATTGGCATTGATCCGAAGTATTTTGACACCATCTTTGGATTATTTAATAAATTAGATAACAAATCCGAAGGTACAGGTTTTGGCCTGGCATTGGTAAAACGCGTTATTGAAGTACACGGAGGCACTATATATGTTGAATCAGGGGGCATCGGACACGGTGCTACATTCAGGTTCACGCTGCCTGTAAAAAAACAAAAATAATATGAAAACAATACATGGCGAACCCATCTCCATTTTACTTGTGGAAGATAATGAAGATCATGCACTTCTGGTGATAAGAAAGCTCAAAGCATTTCAGATAGCCAATATAATAACCCATCTGGAAGACGGTGAACAGGCGTTGAAGTATCTCGCAAATGCAAAACAGGAGAAAAAATTACCGCACCTGATCTTATTGGATCTGAGACTTCCTAAAGTCGATGGACTTGAAGTGTTGAGTCACATTAAAACCAATCCGGATTACCTCGACATACCTGTTGTTATCCTGACCACATCGGATGCTGAAACCGATATTGTAAAAGCGTACCATCTGCATGCCAACAGTTACCTGGTCAAACCTGTCAATTTTAAAAATTTTACTGAACTCATGGAAATTCTTGGATTTTATTGGATTTGCTGGAATAAGAATCCATTTCATGCTTAACTTGTTAATCTTTCATTCATTATGAACGCGCATAAAAAAGTGTTGATTGTTGATGATGAGAATGATCATGTTACTCTTATTCTGAGGGCGCTGGAGAAAAGCCATGAATATACAACCGAAGCAGCCTATACACTTGAACAGGCTCTTAACCAGGTGAATAAATTTCAGCCGGATATCATTCTGGCTGATTTTAAACTTCCGGATGGGGATGCCAGAAGTATTGTGACCAGATGTGCCGGCTTCATACCGGTGATCATTATGACAAGCTATGGGAATGAAGCTCTTGCCGTGGAAATGATTAAATCAGGAGCACTGGATTATCTTGTTAAAACACCGGAAAACTTTTCCAACATTAAATGGTTCATTGAACGGACACTGCGGGAATGGAACAACATTGAAGAAAGAAAAAAAGCGGAAAAAGAACTACACAAAAAAAATAAATTGTTATCAAAGGTGAATAAGGAAATGACTGGCATCGTCGAGGAATTAAAAAAATCGCGTGAAAAGGCTGTAGAGAGCGACCGGCTGAAATCAGCTTTTCTGGCCAACATGTCGCATGAAATCCGAACACCCATGAATGGTATACTTGGTTTTGCCAACCTTTTATCAGAAAAAGATATTACAGAAGAGGAAAGGATTAATTATATTGAAATCATTAATAACTGCGGAAATCAACTGTTGGTTATCCTCAATGACCTGATCGATATAGCAAAAATTGAAGCAAATCAACTGTCAATTAATATACAACCTGTTGAAATTCATGACTTGTTGAGTGAAATACACAATTTGTTTGCAGCCAAGATTAACCCGGAAATCGTTTTTAGCTGTGAAACCGTTTTGAAAGACAAATGTGATACCATCATAACCGATCCCACAAGATTAAGACAAGTACTTATCAATCTGGTTTCCAATGCTATTAAATTCACCAAAATTGGTAATATTACACTCGGATACCGGCACAAGAAAGAGTTTCTAGAATTTTATGTCAGCGATACAGGGATCGGAATTTCTCACGAACAAAAAGAGACAATCTTTCAACGATTCATGCAAGCTGATGTATCCACAACCAGAATGTTTGGAGGGACAGGTCTGGGATTGGCAATATCAAAAGCATTGGTTGAATTGCTTGGTGGTCACATATGGGTTGAATCTACACCCGGGCAAGGATCATGTTTTTATTTTACGATTCCCTATCATCCTTCCCCCGATGAAAAATCCGGCCTTATGTTACCTGATGATAAGGTTGTCAATTACAGATTGCCATCTACAGGATCGGGTAGTTGAAATCCAAAATAATCACGCGCATTATAATAGCAAATATTCCGGATTATTTTACCAATCCACTCAAGATCAGCAGGTAATTCTCCATTCTCGACATCACTGCCAAACAAATTGCACAGGATTCTCCTGAAATACTCATGTCTCGGGTAAGAGAGAAAACTGCGTGAATCCGTCAGCATACCAACAAAACGGCTTAGTAGTCCAAGGTTTGATAAAGCCGTCATTTGCCTTTCCATTCCATCCTTTTGATCAAGAAACCACCAGCCGGAACCAAATTGAATTTTCCCCGGCACCGACCCATCCTGAAAGTTCCCTAACATGGTGGCAAAAACCTCATTGTCCTTTGGATTTAAGTTATAAAGGATGGTCTTTGTCAGTTTACCTTGTCGCTCAAGCCTATCGAGAAAGTGTGACAGGGACAATGCAATTTCAGCATCTCCAATAGAGTCAAAACCAGTATCAGGGCCAAGTTGGCTAAACATCCGTGTGTTATTGTTGCGTATTGCCCCGATATGAAACTGCTGCACCCAGTTGTAATCTTGATCCATCCGGGCAAACTCAAGAAGCATGACAGATTTGAATTTATCAACATCGGTATTGTCGAGCTTCCTTCCACCCCTGATCTTTTTGAAGATTGATTTTGCTTCAGCTTCTGAACAATCTTCGCAATAGATCTGCTCAAGTCCATGATCGGAAAGCCTGCATCCATAATTGCTGAAAAATTTCTGTCGCTTTTCCAGGGCACTCAGCAGATCTGAAAATCCTGCAATATCAATACCCGTCACATCGGACAGCTTATTTATGTATATATTGTAAGTGTCCGGGTTCTCAACAGCCATAGCTTTATCAGGTCGCCAGGCAGGTAAAACCTGAATTTCAAAACCGTCCTCTTTAATTCTTTGGTGATGTTCCAGGCTGTCAACCGGATCATCGGTTGTGCAAACCAGCTGTACTTTATACTTTCTCAGGATATTCCTGACTGAATATTCTTTTGAACGTAGTTTTTCCGAAGCTTCATCATAGATTTCCCGTGCGGTTTCAGGACTGAGAATTTTATTGATGCCAAATGCGGTCTTCAACTCCAGGTGAGTCCAATGATACAATGGATTTCTCAATGTATAGGGTACCGTTTCCGCCCATCTCTCAAATTTCTTATAATCCGTCACATTCCCGGTAATATCATTTTCCTGTACACCATTGGTACGCATTGCGCGCCATTTATAATGATCACCATATAGCCATATCTGCGTCAGGTTTTCAAACTGCCGATCATCAGCAATATCTTTTGGATTAATATGACAATGATAATCGATGATAGGCATTCCTGCGGCGTATTCATGATATAGTTTCTGGGCAGTAGGATTCTGCAACAAAAAATTTTCATCCATGAATTTTTTCATGATCGTTTTGGATTTATTATATGATGCAACAAAATTAGAATTATTTTAGTCTTTAAGAAAAAGGGGAATCTATTATATTACGGCAAAACCGTCTTATCCAGTTCTTTTCCAAGCTCCTGGTAAAGGCCTTTTCTTGCGTTTTTATCACTGTCAAGTATTTTCCGGGCTTTAAGGGCCACAGATTCTGCATATTCACGAGGTACGCAGACAACGCCGTCACCATCAGCAACGATGATATCGCCGGGACGGATAAGCACGCCACCAATAGTCACCGGTTTATTGTATGATTCCAGTTCATTCCGTCCCGGCCGGATACCTCTGCCACGCTGGTTCCAATCGAGGTACACAGGAATACGCTGCAGGATGATTTCATCTGTATCCCGCACTCCACCGTTGGAAATAATGCCCCTGGCACCTTTTTTAACATAGCCAAGGCTATTGGCTGAACCAACCGATCCGGTATCACCATCCCCCTCCACATCAAGCACCACAATGGAGCCCGGCTTAATATAATCGGTCCAGGGCTCCGGAGAAAGCGTATTATACCATTCTGATTCCCATTTTTTAAACTCCTCGTCGGTCATGGGATTTTTCACTATTTTGTTTGTCGGGACATACCGTGCAGTAACAGCAATGCCACAAAACCGGTGTGTGAAGTTATCCGTATCCTTCCATAAGGCTTCAATTTTTTGATTCAAAATACCTGCATCCCTCAGCCCCACGATATCCATACCATCGGACACATCGGCCACCCTGAGTCCGGCATACAGTTCCAGAACCCGTTCATCAGTAAGGTTACTGACCATTTGAGACAAAGTATGCATTTCTATTACCATCAGCACAGCAAT
Source organism: Bacteroidales bacterium (assembly GCA_016928305.1). Lineage (GTDB taxonomy): Bacteria > Bacteroidota > Bacteroidia > Bacteroidales > UBA10428 > UBA5072. The sequence continues at coordinate 39,975 of JAFGKY010000008.1, read as the reverse complement.
GCCTAAAGCAATTGTTTTTTTCATGTCGGGTTAAAATAAATGAATGATCAATTCTTCAAGATTTCTTTTCGGAACATGATGGACCTGATGCTCATCACGCCAGTATTCAATATTTCCTTCTTCACCGATTTCTTCAATAACAATCTTCTCTTTGGGTTTCCCCAGTGCAATTACCAGGGGTATCTCGAAACGGTCAGGTATTTCAAGCTTTTTCCTCAAACTCACCCGGTCAAGCGAACCAATCATACATCCACCATAGCCCATGCTGACGGCTCCAAGCAGAATGCTTTGTGCAGCAACTCCCACATCCACATCAATGGTTTTGTGAATTTCTGTATCTCCCAGTAAAATAATGTATGCGGAAGGTCTTTCTCCTTCGGTCGGACCATCCCAGTCTTTAAGATAATAAGCCCACCGGACCGACGAAAAAATCAGTTTGTTTTTAGCGGTTTCCGTTGACAAATAAAACTTCAATCCCTGAATGTTACCGCTTGAAGCCGAAAGTCGGGCATAATTCACCAACTCCCTGATAGTTTGTTCCGGGATGGATTGTTCCTCATAAAATCTTCTGTAACTGCGGTTTTTGAGTATAATTTCAGCAAAGTCCATAGGTGTATGACATGAAGTGATCGCTAACAAATATACTGATTTAGATGGATGAAAATTATAAATAAGGCAAAACTTGCCTCCGGAATTTCTGGCATGATAAGCAGATTCCATCCGGTTAATCTGTCTAAATTACTACCTTTAAAACGATTTTCTCTGCACAACCTGCGTTTATGTCAGAGTTGCATTTATGGCATAATGATTGATTGGTAAATGTAAAAAATTGTAAAAATTTATTTATGAGCCTTTTTCAAAAACTAAACATTGATACCCGGGCATCCTCTGCAAATGCTGATAAGATTGAACCCGAAAAGACAAAATGCCTGATCATCGGATCAGGTCCTGCCGGATATACGGCTGCCATATATGCAGCCAGGGCTAACCTGAAACCAATCCTTTACAAAGGTATACAACCGGGAGGTCAGTTAACCACAACAACCGATGTTGAAAACTTTCCGGGATATCCAGAGGGCATCGATGGCCCCAAAATGATGGAAGACTTTGAAAAACAGGCAGCGCGTTTCGGAGCCGATATCCGTTGGGGCATAGCCATATCGGTTGACTTTTCAGCGCACCCGTTTCAAGTAACTTTCGATGATAAAAAGATAGTGGAAGCCGACACGGTAATCATTGCAACAGGGGCAACGGCAAAGTACCTGGGACTGGAATCAGAACAAAAATATATGGGTTCAGGAGTTTCAGCCTGTGCCACATGCGATGGTTTCTTTTACAAAGGTAAGGATGTGGCAGTTGTTGGGGCCGGTGATTCTGCGTGCGAAGAGGCATTGTACCTGGCAGGACTGTGTCGCAAGGTATATATGATCATACGCAAGCCTTATTTCAGAGCTTCAAAGATTATGCAGGAAAGGGTGATGAAGACACCGAATATCGAAGTGCTGTTTGAACGTAATACCAAAGAGCTCAGAGGTGATCGGGTGGTGCAGGAAGCCGTTCTGATCAGACATAAGGGAACGCCGGAGGAACAGGAAGAGACCATAAAGATTGACGGATTCTTTCTTGCCATTGGTCATACTCCAAACTCAGAAATATTCAAGCCTTTTTTAAACCTGGATGAAGCGGGATATATCAAAACGGTTCCCGGAACAACCAAAACCAACATACCCGGGGTTTTTGCCTGTGGCGACGTGCAGGATCCGCATTACCGACAGGCCGTAACGGCAGCAGGAACGGGCTGTATGGCAGCCATTGATGCAGAACGGTACCTGAATCAACTTTAAGTATTTTTGATTTCTTGATTTGTGCTTACAGTTCGCCATAACAGGTAAACGGTTAATGGTGAACGGTAATTACAACATCCCCAATCATTACAAATTGCAACCACCATTGAAACACTTATTCATCTGTAAAACTTTTCAATCCAAATTAGGTATAAAAGCCTAGTGTTAATTGGTGATTATTCCTATTTTGACAAATACGAGTACGGTTTACTTTTACGCTTACAATATTGAAAGAACAATGAATGCTTTTTATTCCCGGTTAACGCGTTTGGTAAATAAGCAACTGATCGTTGGTCTTATCCTCCTTCTCGTTGCTGCAATTGTGGTGGCAATTTTCATCAGAAATCCGCTGTCATCGAACAATTTCAACATCCGCGCGTTTTTGGATGGCAGGTTTTTTCTGTTTGTCCTGGCGGGTCTTTGTGCCCAACTGGTTGACGGGGCACTGGGAATGGCATTTGGTGTAAGTTGCTCAACCCTGCTTATTGCCTTTAACGTACCGCCTGCCCTTTCCTCTGCCAGTGTGCATATCTCCGAGATTTTTACCACCGGAGCATCCGGCATATCGCATACCCTGCTGAAAAATCTTCACAAACAGCTGTTTGTCAGGTTGCTCATCCCCGGTGTTATTGGCGCTGTCTTAGGAGCATACCTGTTATCCGAAGTCTTCGACGGTAAAATCATCAAGCCGTTTATTTCAGCATACTTGCTAATACTGGGGCTGTGGATCATCTATAAGGAATTGCTGGCAAAAAAGAAACCCGACAGAAAGGTAAAACATACAGAAAGACTCGCACTTGCAGGCGGATTACTTGATGCAATAGGTGGAGGAGGCTGGGGACCAGTTGTCACAAGCAACCTGATTCACAAAGGAATAACACCAAAACGCGTTATTGGCAGCGTTAATACAGCTGAGTTTTTTGTTACTATCAGTTCTTCTGTGGTTTTTATGTTTTTCATTGACATACACGACTGGAAACCAACCCTTGGCATAATCGTGGGAGGATTATTTGCAGCACCCTTTGCTGCGTACATTGTAAAACTAATAAAGCGAAGACCTCTTACCATTATCATCGGGAGCTTCATTGCCATTATAAGTATCGTAAGCATTGTACGGTCATTTGACAATATAAAGCACATCATCGCAATGTTTTACTAAAAGGGGAGTTAACGGTTTACGTTTCACAGCCTGCCTTTCAGGCAGGCAGGTGCACGGGAAATCTTCAACACTCAAATTTTCAAAATTCCAAGAGTACACTGCACTTTCGTAAACAGCAGTACGTCTTTGTTCATTGTTCTTTTATCCTGGTTCATGGTTCTTGACTCTTGGCTCTGTAAGGAATAAAAATATACGATGTGTGACATACAATGTACGATATACGATGTACAATGTACAATGTAATGTATTATGTATTAACCCCCTTTAAACTGGACTAATTTCCTTTTGGATTAATACTGGTATTTCAAAATGTTACTATCTTTTGATTGTAAATTGTATTTCCGGTCTTAACCTGAAGGATCATTACTTTCCCCGTATGTGATAGGGATCCGAGGTTCAGTTTCAATTCGTGTAATCCATCCTTCTGGATACAATTCAGAGGTTCAGACAACGTATGGCCTTCGGGCGAGAATAACCTTATTTGAACCGGCATGGTGCAGGTCAGGTGATATTGAATAGTCAGAATATTATCGGCAGGATTTGGATATACACGTACATCAGCCTTGTCTGTCTCCACCCTGGGTGATGCCGTGTATCCGTCAATAGCTGTAACCTTTATGGTATCGGCAGAACTGCTGGCAAGGCTGTCATTGACGACAAGTATTACAACGTATTCACCCTGCACATTGGCAAAGAAATAGGGTGTTGGGGTATTGCCCTGATACAGGAGGGCTGAACTCCCTTCCGGCTGTGACAAAATGGACCATTCATAGGACAGAGGATCTCCGTCGGCATCATAACTATTGCTTCCATCAGGTTTTACCCGCTTACCTGTTGCCAGTATAATATCTTCACCAGCATCAGCTACGGGAATTGTATTGGAAGCGACAACGTGAATAAAGAATGACCGAACAACGCTTTCCTGCAGCAAGCCGGTAACTTTTAATCCGATGGTATAATAGCCTGCCAAATCGGGCGTAAACGATGTAATACAGGCAGAATCATTTTCGATGGCAGTTGTGCTTCCGGAAGGAGCACTTTGAACCATCCATTGATAGGTTGTTATGGTATCTCCATCGGGATCATAACTTAAACTGCCATCCAGGATAACAGAAATATTGACCAGTTCTTTTTTTGGGGATCCTGGCACAGCAATCGGAGGTGCCGAAGTAATGTTGCCGGCTTTGTATACCGATAATATCGGCACATAATTACCGTTGCTCAACGGATTATGTTCTTCCAGGATTCTAATATGAAGCAGATGTTCACCATCCGGCAGGTTATCGGCCACCAGTTCGAAACAGGGTTTGGTTCCCCAGGTCTCTGTAAAGAATGCATCAATGATTTTATGAGGGTTATCATCAACCCATACTTCTGCCCGTCCCCTGTTCGTAGAGAACACCTTGTCGTATTTTACAGCAATAGCATTACCGTCGAGAGTAAAAACCAGTTCTGCCCCCGGAGTATTAGCAGTCCACTGTGTTGCTCCTGCATTCCAGCCTTTATTCACAGAAGGTATTAACGTTGAGGCCGTGAAGGTATATGTACAGGCGAATACGTCTGTTACCAGCGGATCGGGCAATATCATGCTGATCTCAGGCAGAGCCTCATCACCCGGCAGATGGGCATAAATGCTGTCAAGCCTCTCGGTAATAAAATCGGCAATATATTGCATTCCAAGGTCATTGGGATGAATGCCATTAGGTGTATCTCCGTATACATCACTCAGTACCAATCCATCTTCAATCAGAGCAGGGCCGATAAGATCCGCCTGGCTTACCCAGGGTATTTGATAATAATTTCCAATGATTTTGTGATCATACTGGGCTGTGCTGCCATCTTCCATTTTTAAAAGAAGCAACATTATACCAGGCATATTGAAATCAGCAAGTAGCTGACGAACAACTCCTTCCATCATTTTTCTAACATATACACTATCTTCACCGCTGTCGTTTACAGAGAACTCCACCACAACGAAATCAGGATCCTTTTGCAGCATATCCTTTTGAATCCTGAAGGTCCCGATATCTGAACCTGTTGCACCAATACCAGCATTTACAAGAGTTACTTCGGATGAAGGGAATTGTGAACGCCACCAGGCTGTCACAAGATTGGCCCAGCGCTTTTCTTCCGTCGAAGCCAGGGAACCGGCTGTTATTGATCCGCCCATAACGCCAACAGTGATTGCTTCTCCCCTGCGTGCTTTAGCCATGGCATGATATATGCGTGCTGTATCAAACGGTGCGTCCGAAGAAGGTGCAGCATAGGCATTATTTATATTTATTAGAATAAAACCGGCAAACATCATAAAACTGCCATTATTTCTGATGTGACTAAGGATTTTCATATTCTTTATTTTTTTCTTATATATTATTTTTGGATTATTGAATTCTAACAAGAAATAAAAATAACATTATTTTTCTATTGGTTGGATTATCTCTGTAACCACCTGAAATAAAAATCCCCGTTTCGGGTAAAACGGGGATATGTAAATTATCCAATGCACATTTATTATATTTCTTTAAATGTAGTACCCAGTGCAAGCAGCGCAAAGCCTCCCAACAACAACCAATAACTGATAGAAGATACATATTCAATGTTGATAAAATGTCCGATTATCCCTACAATCCCTGCAATCAGGGCAATAATCCAGACCAGCGTTGTCGGTGCAGATGGTTTCATAATCGTTGTATTTTGGTTAATGCTGATAAATTTATTGAATTAAGCAAACAAATGAAAGTATTTTATAATTATTATTAAAATATATTCTGTAAGAAATTAACAGTCAATACATTACCTTTTCAGGAGTATACTTTTACATCAACCTTTATTTCAATCCGAAAGCATAATACATTTCTCCTGGATAATCTTCGTATATACCGCTGAACATGGCCCCGCCCTCAATTTCATTGAGCTCATTTTTCATCTGTTCCACTGTTGTTACTTTTTTATTGTTTACACCCGTGATAATAAAACCTTCTTTCATACCGGTTTGATTTTTCAGTATTCCGTTCTTAAGCTCTTTTACCCTTACACCACCTTTAATACCAAGTTTTTGCGCAGTTTTGTCATCGACCGTTTCAAATGAAGCTCCCAGTAAATCTAAAATATTCTGTTCACTTCTGCTTGTCAATTTCTTATGCCCTTTCAGATCGGCCAGTACAACATCAAAGGTCATTTCTTTTCCTTTTCTGTCAACCGTTACTTTGATTTCGTCGCCCGGGTGATGTCTTCCTATCTGTTCAAGTACATCAGCGGTCCTCCTAACCGGTTTTCCTTCGATGCCCGTAATTACATCACCTTTTTTTATACCAGCGGTGAATGCAGCTCCTTTTTCAACCAGGCTGTCGACATAAGCACCGGTATAGGCATTCAGATCATTTTTCTGAGCAAAATTGCCGTCGATATCACGAATGATGACACCAAGATAAGCCCGCTGTACCATTCCGTATTTCATGATATCGGTTATGACCTTGTTTACGATATTGGCCGGAATAGCAAAGCCATATCCGGCGTATGTTCCGGTAGGACTGGCAATAGCGGTGTTGATACCTATCAGTTCACCTTTCAGATTAACCAGTGCTCCTCCGCTGTTGCCCGGATTGATGGCCGCATCGGTTTGAATAAAAGCCTCTATGGCTGACTTATCATTGATGATATTAATATTCCTTCCCTTGGCACTCACAATACCGGCTGTTACCGTTGAATTAAGGTTAAAAGGATTTCCCACAGCCAGCACCCATTCGCCAACTTCAACAGCATCGGAATTTCCCATCGGGATGCTTTTCAGATTATCTTTTTTTATCTGCAGCAGAGCCAGATCAGTGGAAGGATCTGTACCAATCACTTTAGCCTTGTATATTTCATTGTCGGGAAGTGAAACCTCAATTTCATCAGCTCCCTCAATAACATGGTTGTTGGTGATTATATATCCGTTTGAGTTAATGATCACACCGGAACCCGAACCGCTTTGAATCAGTGGTTGTTCTTTTTCCTTGTAATTTTTTGGTTTTACCGGTTCATCAAAAAAGAATCTGAAGAAATCATCACTGAAAGGATCGGATGGAAACTGTGGAAAATAAAAACCCTGGTTCCTCGTTGAAATCTTTCTGGATGTTTTGACATGGACCACTGCATCCATAACTTGTTTTGATACTTCCGTGAACTCGAGCGGGACAATTTCACCGTCTTCTTTAACAGAATAGACAACATTATGTGCAGGTATGGCATTTAAAGACTTCAGAAACGGTTCTGTTGCTTTTTTATTAATTCCGGCTGCCATAAAGAAACCTATGGTAAGTGCGCTTCCTGCTATTGAAGCTATTACCAGATGAACAAACTTTTTCATATTATGTACCTCCTTAGTTTTGTATAATTATTATGCTGTTTTTATTTGATGCTTCGTACGATCAGGTTTAACGACAGATCAATCTCAGGGACATGGTACCTGACAAGTCTGTAATGAGTGATTGCATTACTAAAACATGAGTATTGGAAATCATGCATAAAACAAGCTGAAAAGGTCATCCTGAGCAGAGTCGAAGGGTGACCTGTTTGACATCATGTTTCGGATACGCTCAACATGACTTGAGCCACTTACAGCTATGATTATGTTATTGGTTTCCAATACTCATTTAATAAAATAACAATCCCGTTTTATCTCTGCCGTTTTGGCCAACAAACAAATGACTATCATGGTTTTCCTGGAAAACTGCAAAAATCCTCCGTTTGCTGCATAAAACGCAAAAAGCCAGAACCGGAAGGAATGTTACAATTGATTTCATCGGATACCCTTTAGTCTTAACATTTACAGACAAAATTAGTACCACGGGCAATCATTTTACGCCTGCGAAATGTTAAAGAATATTAATGAAGTGTTAAGAAATGCAAACAGGAAGGAATATATCTTTACATGGTATCAGCCGACTGATTCATCGGGAGATTATTACCGGTCGACATGATAAACAGCTGGCAGGCACTGAAAACAGTGCGCTGTTTGGTTCACCATTGCCTTTTTCCAGGCAATACCCATAGTGTACAGGTTGCAGAATATGCCGGCAGGTTCACTGAACGGATGCCTGACAGGAAAAACCGTGCATCATTCCGGTCTGACAATGAATGAGAAGGTATAGGTTTCTTTTAAGGGCGTTTCAAATATATCTTTGGCGTGTGTATCAATTGTTACCGTATATTCTGTATTGTACTGAAAACTCTGGGATGGAGTAAATTTCATCGTGGTTTTTGAATCGTAATTCCAATCCAGCGTGCCGGGAATACCAGGATTTATGCTAAAAGCACTTTGAACAGTAGACTTCTGCATATACGTATTGAAATATAGATATATTGCAGAGGAATTGGAGACAAACAATTCTCCATTCCTTGGTGAAGTTGAACTTATGCTGACTGGAGCAGTTTTAAAGGAAAATGAAAATGAATTTCCAAGTTTTATACCGTCCATATCTTCAGCCGTTGAATCAATAGTTACGGTATATTCCGTATTTGCATGAAACACTCCGCCTGTATATATGGTAAGCTGATTCTTCTGGGGCCAGAGGCACATCCTGTCCGAAACAGGCGAAACATGAGTAGCAGCTTCTGTTGAAATCCGATCCATATTGCGGGGAAATGTCATTCGTATCCCGTTATTCGATATTAGGTCAACATCAATGTCACCATGACTCGGATAGGTAATGATCCCATTTTGCGTGCTGGAAGATTGCACGGTGCTAAAACTGAATTCAAGCGGAAATCGCAGTTGATTTCCCGCTGTATCACTGGCTTCTGTTGATAATATTACCTTATAGCTTGTGTCTGTAAAACAGTCTTTTTGTGCCATCTGGTAACTAAAGGCCGTAATCTTACTGAAGGTGGTGATGGTGGCATTTTCCTCGTAACCCCAGTTTTCAGCCTTATCGGAATAATAAATCCTGGACGGGGCTTCGGAATATTGCCCCCAATGAAAAATACCTTCCGTAGCGGGGATGGTGGAAAAAGCCTTTTCAACGCTTTCACGGTCCATCGGCTGTGTAAAAATAATTGATACAGTAAGTCTTGAATAACGGTTGTTGTATACTATCTCGGCAAGATCTTCGGGATAATGAGAGGATACAAGGTCGGGAACTGTTGATAGGTCAATTTCGCCGATATAAGTATTACCGGCACCCTGAACCATTACATTGCAGAGCTTGTATATCCGGAAGTTATCAGCTTTTATTGATACATCATAATTACCAATGGGCAGGTTTTTAATTTCAAAAGACCCGTCAGCGCTGTTTATTTCGGCTGAGTCAACAGGATTGACCTGGCTTATTATCACAATGGCCTTACTGGATTTCTGCATTACTTTTCCAACGATATTACCGTGCATGGCATCGTTGAAAAGCCGGGGATCAGTATCATAATAATTGTTTTCCTCGCAGTTGACGAGTAAAAGCAAAAATGAAAAAACAACGGTTATTCTTTTCATGGTATATGTTATTTTGCCGGTTTTTATAAATACAGCCCCTACAAATACACGTTGGGATTCATTAAGTAACTCAAATTATTCAGCAAAAAGTGCATTGTTGTATCAATCATGTAAATAGATGTAATAATAATGGAATTGGTTGCGTTAAAAGGTGGATTTATTACCTGTTGTAAAAAAAGACGAAAGCAGATAATGCCAGGGTTATAAGTCAATTTGTTGTCAGCAGCCTGGTTTTTGTAACCATTTCAGTGTCAGTCCTTTGAAATTGCCCGGTTTTTTTAACTGCAATCCGTTTCTGCATTCCCTCACAGACTATTTCAGCAATATCTCGGATGGGTATTTCAGCTGTTTTTTCAAAGGTTTTCTTACATTGCGGACAGGAAGTTACCAGGTAATCAGGGTTCTGAACCGTCAGCTTAAGATATGCATCACGGGTAATTTCCTTCCGTTTATCCATGGCGATGGAAAGATTGGCAAGACTTCCCCCGCAACACAATGAATTGTCCCTTTCATAGGAAACCGGAATGAGATTTACCATGTGTCGAAGAATATTTCGGGGTTCCTCGTATACTCTTATATCACGGCTTAATTCACAGGGATCATGGTAAACAGCGTGTTGATATAAGCCTGCAACACTTATTTTGCCGGCATTTATCAGGTTATTAATGAATTCGGTATGATGAAGCACTTCAATATCCAGTTGATAATCCTGCTTAAATACTTTATAACATATAGGACAGGATGTTAGAAGGATTTTTGCATGGCTGTTTCGGATAGCATCTAGATTAGTGTCTATTATAATTTTGGCCTGTTCGGTATGACCTGTAAGGATAGATGGTCTTCCGCAGCAGATACCACCCTCTTCATCCATAAACCAATAGTTGATTCCGGCTGTCTGCAGAATTTTGATCATCGATTTCTTGATAGAAGGTGTTTGATGTGTCATACAACCTCCGAAATAAATCACATCGGCCCTAACAGGTTTGATATTTATCGGCACATAATCCTGTTTATTGATCGGGTAACCATTAAGTTCATTTCGGGAAATCAATCGTACATTCTTTATGTTGATGCCAACCGGACATGCAATTTCGCACCGGCCACACATCATACAATTGAGATGTTCGGCAGGTTGAATATGGTGGTAACGGATGGCCCTTATCTGGTAAGCCGACTGCACATTCTTTATACCACCGGCAAAAGAAAGTTGGCAGGTGTCAATGCAGATCCCACAGCGGGAACACGATCGTACTTCAACATCGGTAACCGGGGTATGAACCTTTTTCTCCCGAAGTCCGAAATGCCTTGAAAATATAAGCACCACCTCAGTAGGGATATGCATATATCGTGAAAACGGAAGCGCTACAAAAAAAAGTCCGAGCGAAAGGGAATAGGCCCACCAGGCAGGATAATACAATTGTTCCGAAGGCAAGATTGAATTCAGCAGGTTACCAACGGTTCCTGTAAGAAAATCTCCTCCCGCATATACTCCATGCGTAAAGCTCTCGGCCAACAACCGTAACGGAAATATAAACCATAGTGACGACATGGCCAGCTTGTCACCCAACGAAAGTTTCGTAGTTCGTTTCATGCCGTATGCCCGTGATACAATGCGTTTGCCCCATGCCAGTATAACTCCTGTAAGCACCAAAAGTAAAAGTAAGTCCATCAACGCGGAGAAAAACTTATGAAGCGGAAAGGGATGTAGGGTAGTATTGAAAAACTTAAAAAAGATGGGGACATAAGGGGGATTCATTGCCGTTGGTTCATAGATACGGCTTTCGAGATTACCGATGGCAATAAGTAAAAACCACCCGAAGGCCAGGCTCATGTGCATAAAACCCAGCAACAGGTTTTTCCTGAATATTTTTCGGTGCAGCAGGCTTTCTGAGATAATCTCCCCGAGGGCAGTGAATAGTTTACGGCTTAAAAATCCGTTCCGTATCGCCTTTTTATCATCTTTTTCAAGCTTAAAAAACCAGATCGCATAGGTAACAGCAAGATAGATGAATAAAAATGCCAAACCCATTGCAAAGGGCAGTACAAAATAATCGAATTTCATCCGTACAATATTTTAATTCGCATTAATTGTAAATAATTGACATTAATTTATTTAATAATCAATTCGGATGGAACACCAATATATTATTTGTGTTTTTTTGCGAACATTTATGCATTGATGTTTCATAGGGCATTGATATTTTTTACAGCTTGTTGCATCCAATAAATGACATTACGGGTATTCACACCACGCGGACATGCATTAAGGCATTTTCCGCAGAACCTGCATCGAAAAATGCTGGTCATCAGTTCATCTTCCTCACCCCTTCTGGCCATCAATATCATACTCCGGAGGCTGAAATCAGTGCTTTCGCCGGCAGTGCATCCCGATGCGCAAGTCCCGCAACTCATACACCAGTCGACAGAAGGTTCATTCTTCCTGACGTATTTGAGTAAACGCAGGTTTTTAATATCAACATCGATCTGCCTGTTTGTTTGCAGGGAATATCCGAATTCAATCATATGAAATAACTCTCGTTCATCAATACTCTCGAGGCAACTTTGTTATGCAGATAATCCGAAATTTCAAGGGTTACTGCACGTGCCTCGCTAATAGTCTCCTCTATAGTTTTTGGGCCGGTTGTTGTGCCGATAGCAAATACACCCGGCGTGTTTGTCTTACTTGGCGACAGCTGATTATCAGTCTGTTTCAGAAAGCCATCTGCATCTTTTTCAACCTCCAGATCGTATAAAATTTTATTGATTCCGCGGGCCGGTTGTATACCAACCAGTAATACCAGCAGATCAAGGTTCATTTTCAGGGGTTTGGCCAGCAGCGTATCCTCGACTTTTATCATTACCGTGTAATCCTGGTTCTCAAATGCTTCTGAAAGACGGCCACGTATAAACTGAATATGATGTTTTACCTGTGCTTCTTTATATAATTCTTCAAAATGACGTCCAAACATACGCAGATCCATATAAAACATGGTAATGTCACTATCGGGGATCATTTCCTTCAGTTCAATTGCCTGTTTAACACCAGTAATGCAACAAACTTTCGAACAATGTGGATTCCCTGCTTTCTCATCACGTGACCCCACGCAATGGATGAATCCTATCTTTTTTGGTGTTTTGCCCTGGGCTGTCAACACTTTTCCCTCGTTAAAGGCTTTTTCAAGATCAACCGATGTAATTACATTGTCGTATATGCCATACCCATATTCTTCCTTTTTGCTTGCATCGAAAACATCAAAGCCAGTTGCCAGCAGAATGGCATGAGCAGTGATCATTCGGTTATGGTTGAGGGCTATGGCAAACCCATCATCATCTTTCTCAATGGCTTCTACCCTGGCATTTAAAATCGTATTGATGCCCAGTTTAACATGGTTTTTCAGGTTGGCAAGTACTTCAGCAGCCGGCCTGCGTGCGGGAAACAAAGCATGCCATTGCGTCAGCTTACCACCAAGCTGTTCCTTTTCTTCAATAATAGTAACCGAAAAACCCATTCTTGAAAGCTTTGCTGCAGCTTCCATTCCGGCTACACCTCCACCAATAATCGCAATACTTTTCATGATTGTAGCTTATATTTGCATATTAATTTTTTTTTCAATTGTTCGCTATTCTACCATTAAAACAGTTGGTTTAGCCGGTTTGCCAATATCCTTATCGTCTGCTCCAAGGTATTTCCGTTCCGGATCAAATGGTATTCCCATCTTTCTCAACAAAGGTTCAGGTGTTACCTGATGGGTCTGGAGACCTATTTCCCATGGATCATAACCAAGGCAAAGAGCGGCCAGCTCTTCATAGGTTAAAACGGGAATGCCGTAACCATTTTCGCCGTATGTCTTACCTTCCATTTCTCCAATGGCATATTGCCATCGATCCAAAAAGAACGGACATCCCGGGCAATTTGTAAGAATCAGGTCGGGTTTGTAAGGTTCCATGGAGTCGAACTTTACCTTTGCGCATGAAAGTGAATAACCCCGGTTGATCTTGACAATATAATGCCTGAATCCAAAACCACAGCAATGCCTGCGTTCAGGATAATCGATTATCTCACCGCCAAGAGCCTCTGCCAGGCCGGCCAGAACATAAGGATATTCCGCACCACCAACGCCTTTGTGTGGGAACATCTTGGCATAATGGCAACCAATGTGTTCAACAATCCTGAGAGGGCTCCCGGTATTTTTATCGATCAGCCTGTATTTCGCCTTTCCGGCTATTTCAAAACGGAACTTGTACAGGATATCACTGGCATGTGCAATATTTTCAGGCAGGCGAAATTCTCTTCCTGTTGCCCTTTTTAAGTGCTCCCTGATTTTTGTTTCAATTTCCGGGTGATGTTTCCAGGTTTCAAGTATCTCGGTATATAATCCAAATGAAGTGATACAGGAGACAGCGTAGTTTTTATAACCGGCTTCTGTCATCAGGGCAAACTGCCTGGCCACAACCGTCATGGTAGTTTCCAGCGGAACGATATCGGCATGATAGCCAATCCCTGTGCAGGTAGTATGTCGGGGATCTTCATGTACAACTTTTCCAAGGTCTTCCCGCATGATCTTAAGGAACATTGTTTCCGCACCGGGAAAGAAGCTCTGCCGGATACAACTACGGACAAAAAAGTAATTGTCGTTGGCTATATCTTTCTGGTATTCCTTCCAGAGTCGCTTTTTGCCTTCAATCTTCATAAATTGCCTTTCCGTGTATGATGACTCCCGTTTGTTTGATATATATCGTGCATATATTCGCAGTTGAGCCGTTCATCAAATTCAAGTCCCATTTCCTTTGCTTTTTCAGCCGAGTACTTCTCAATGTCTTCCAGAAATTCGATACCTCCGGTCTCCCTGAAAATGGAACGGATCTCTTCCAAAGCCTCTTCGGGTATCTTTCTAAGAACACCCGGCCCATCTGCCTTATATATGATCCCCAGTCGCTTTAAGAGATCCGGCAGGTGGCTATTCTGCCATTCCCATGTAGGGCCCTGTTCAGGATGATCGTCCAGGGTAAGTTCTTCGCGATACACGCAGTATCCGTACTTCAATATCCACTCCCCTATCGATCTTTTGATAACAAGTTGCTGACGGCCTTTTTCTGATGCCGTGAAAAGGCCTGTTTTCATAGCCAGGTAACGTAATGCCATGATCACGAGACCGGGTGCATTATCCCTCGGACACCTAGTTTTACATGACATACATTCACCGCAATACCATATTGCATCACCGGTTAGCAATTCGTAAATTTTATTATTATCTCCAGTCTGGACAGTCTCTGCAATAAGTCTTGGATCATAATTAAAAAATTCAGCAGCCGGACATATAGCTGTACATGTACCGCAATGGATACAGGCTGAAAGACCTTCTTCAAATCGTATATCTTCTTTCAGTATTTGATAATAATCGGACATCTTGATGTTCTGAAACAGTTATTCAAATTTACCGAACGATAAACAAGAATGAAATCGGATGTTATACCAAAAATGAATAGGTATTTTTGCCTATGAAAGAGGGAGTTGATTTGTTTCGTGTTTCACATTCTGTCTTCCCTTGTCCCTTGTTTCTTGTCTCTCGTCCCTGTTTTGCGTTTCGCGTTCTTCACCAGCCAAAGCTTTAAGGATAACAAGAAAACTGAGGGTGAAGGGTGAAAGAAAATCAGTTTTTCAAATAATTCCCGTAACTTTACAGGAAATTCGGTTAAATTATTTTTTGGACTATGGAATTTATAGATTCACCTGTTTTTGATCTGCTGATTCTGCCATTTTTCATTTTTATTGCCAGAATTTGTGATGTTTCCCTTGATACGCTCAGAATAATTTTTGTATCAAAGGGATATAAGTTCATTGCCCCTGTCATTGGTTTCTTTGAAGTGCTCATATGGATTGTTGTAATAACCCGCATTATGCAGAACATTGATAACTGGATTTGCTATGTCGCTTATGCAGGAGGATTTGCAACCGGAAACTTTGTAGGCATGCTGCTGGATGAAAAACTTGCCATCGGATTTGAAATGGTAAGAGTTATTACAAAAAAGGAAGCCAATGAGCTAACCAGTGCTCTTCGCAGTGCCGGTTATGGGGTCACCTCAGTTAAAGCAATGGGAATGAAGGGAGAAGTAGGAATATTATATATAGTAATTAACCGGAAAAAACTGAAAGAAGTAATCAGTACAATCAAACACTATAATCCGAACGCTTTCTTTACTGTTGAAAACATTAATTTTGTGAATAAAACGATATTTCAGCATTCCCGTATTGCTGTATGAAGAATATCATCCAGGCATGAAGCTTTACCGGATCTCAGAAAGTCCTGATTTTGCTGATAATAACAACAATTCCAAACAGGATAAGGATGGCTCCTGAAAAAAAGCAGAGCCCTTTTTTGACACGCGGTGTTAATAACCTTCGTAACCAGCATGCAGAATATATTTTCAATACATCAACGCATACAACAATGAACAATGTTGAAGCCAAATAAAGAAAAATATCTTTACCGGTAAAATGAAAATGGGTTATAGCAACAGCAAGGGTTCCCAACCAGAAAACGAAAACCGAAGGATTAAGTATATTTATTATGAATCCGCTAAAAAGCAGTCTTACTGCATACTTTGCTGATAATTGCCCATATTGTGGTTTCTGACGATCCATCATATAGTTTACTCCGAACCCGATGAATGCGACGCCGCCAAACAAACCCACATACAAATTATTCATGACGGTATTCAATATCTCTGAAGCAAAAAAATAGACCAGCAACACACAGAATACATCGCTTAAGAAAATTCCCAGGTCGAATAACAGGGCTGCTTTTAATCCCCGTGTAATACTTGTTTCAACAAGCATAAAAAATGTAGCCCCTACATATAGGCTGAGCACCAGACCAGTAATTATGCCTTTTAAGAAAGGATCCATAGATCAACGATTTTGTTGCAGGAATTCCTCCCATTCCTTATACCGTTCACCGATTACACGGGGGAACTTGTTTTGTCCGCCTTCTTTGCCCTTTAATTTCAACCATTGAATGAATAAATACGAGGGCACGAATTCCACAACGACTCTTTTTAATGCTTCCTTTCGTTCAACAGCATAGTCATCATTCAGTTTCCTAATCGTGTCATCAAGTAAATAAGCAAATGCCTCCGTATCAGGAACAGGATCATCGGTACCGATGTACCATTTATGCGCAAACAGATTCTCACAGGGTATGCCTGCCACCGTAAATTCCTTTATATTGATGTTCAGTTTGTCAGACACTATACTGATGGCTTTTGTCATATTATCTACACTCAGGTGTTCTCCGCATAAGCTCAGAAAATGTTTAATTCGCCCCGTAATGATGATTTCATAGTCCTTAACCGAAACGAATTTTATGGTATCACCAATCATATAACGCCATGCTCCAGCATTGGTACTAATAATGACAGCATAATTTACACCTTCCTCAACTTCATTCAGCAGCATGGTTCTGGGATGTTCAACCAATTGACCTTCAGGAGTAAAATTGTCAGCATCGAATGGAATAAATTCAAAAAATATACCGTTATCAAGAACCAGTTGCATATCTCTGTCCTTCTTGCGCTGATAAGCCAGAAATCCTTCAGAAGCCAGGTAAGTTTCGAGGAAATAGATTTCCTTACCCATCAATCGCTGAAAGCTTTTCTTATAGGGTGCAAGGCATACGCCACCGTGTGAATATACCATGAAGTTAGGCCAGATTTCATGGATGTTTTTAACGCCATAATATTGAATTATACGCTCAAGTAAAATCTGCACCCAGGCCGGTACTCCGGCAATTCCTCCGATATCCCAGTCAATGGCCTTTTTTACGATTTTATCAAGTTTTGTATTCCAGTCTCTTTCCTTTGAAATCGCACCGGGCTTATAAAAACGGTTAAACCAGAAAGGTAAGCGCCCTGTCAGAATCCCGCTAAGGTCACCTTCAAAATACTTCTCCATCTTTACCAGTTGTGTGCTTCCCCCCAACATCAGAACACTTTTCTCATAGAATTGATGAGGGAGCTCGAATTCAGCCAGGGATAATAGCTGACGGATTCCGGTCCGACGGATGGAACGGATCATATCCTGTGTAACCGGCACACGTTTACTGGAATCATTGGATGTGCCTGAGGTAAGACCAAAATATTTGACTTTTCCCGGCCAGCATATATTGCTTTTCCCTTCCAGTAACTTGTGCCAAAACGAAAAATAAAGCTTTTCATAATCGTATAACGGCACTTTTTTCTGAAATTCTCTCAAAAAATCAACAGATTCCAGTATTTCCGCGAAATTAAATGTTCGGCCAAATTCCGTTCCTTTTGCTCTTGTTAAAAGCTTTTTAAGAGTTTTTTTCTGGAGATCAAAATTGATTTGCCTTTTGTCAAGGGATCCTTTTTTATGCTTGACAACACCTTGTAGAATAGTACCTACAATCGCCATGGAGATAAAGATTAATAGATGATTCGTACCAGCGGAGGACAAATATAATATGAAATGTATTAGGTTAATCCTCGTTTTATTAACTTTTGTATTTTATTACCAAACCAAAATAAATAAAACACATCCATAAAGTATCTCATAATTGCATTTCCTGGATTATCTTTCCCGGAATGTATTATTATTTCTCATGCAATATCATTAGAACCGGTAGCTATTTTATGATTAATCCCGACCTCATAACCTTTGTCAGGGATTGAGAGGTAACGGACAAAAGTACCGGAAGTATGCTCTTTGTCAAGAATAATGGACCGGTGCAGGTCAACGGTATACAACAAACTTAATAATAGACCTTAAATGTACCTCAACATGCCAGTGTCAAATATACAGAACAAGTTTTGTGAGTCAACACAGGTACAATCTATCTGCATGACACCTGCCAGATAATAACCAGGCCTGACAGTTGAATAACAGGAAGGGAAACAGACTGTATTAATCAGTCTTTTAGAATAGCAAGTCGTTTGTCGAGCAGATCGTCGATTTCCTTGACCGACAGAGTGGGATTCTTCAGCTTGTCATCAATCTTTTGTTCCGGTTTATGCCGATGTAAATCCTGCCGTTGATCTTCCAGTTCATGCCGCAATTGTTCAACAAGCTGCAGGGCCATCACCTGAATCGGCATCCCGAATTTTGAAACAAGATCATCCGGAATTTCCTCGCGGATAATTTTATAGTTCCTGATGATTTCCTCGAAATTTGTGATAAAGGCCTTATCAACAGAGGTTTTTCCGCTGACCATTTTTTTCTTGAAATGCCGGAAAAGTTCCAGGACAGAATCAAGGTTTTTAATAAATTCATTTTTGTTTACACTCATATCTTACTATACGCATGTCCTGATGAAAAGGAATTTTTTTTTTACCAACTCAAGTACTTTAATGACAATATTTGACTTAACTTTGATTAATGAATCGCGGAAGCCCGGTGAATGCTGATAGATGAGCAACAGGCAGTATAGGGTGATGAGTATATGGGTATTCAGGGGTCAATATTCATTATTGGGTGACGAATGTTGTGAGTACCAATAATGAATAGCACATGTTGGTTTTCACTTTGCGTTTTTCACTTTTCGTTTTATTACGGCCGGCAGTTTCACTATTAATTTTTTTTTCGTATGTCCCTGAGTATATTTAACGATAAAACGCATCCTCCTTCGAAAGTCGAAACAATGGAAGTACTGGGTAAATGCTATGGCACATGGATTGACCTGGTTCAATATTTTCGCGATCGTGTCTCACCGGTTACTGAAATATGGAAGAATTACGGTGAATCATCGGGTTGGACATTATTATTAAGGCATAAAGATCGTACGATCTTGTATTTATTCCCCAACAAAAGATATTTTACCGTTCTTTTCGTATACGGCGAGAAAGCCATCAATGCAGCAAAGGAAGCTGAACTACCCGATGCTGTATGGCAACTTATAACGCATGCTAAACCGTATAAAGGAGAAAGGTCATTTCAGGTGGAGGTGAAAGGTGAAAAAGAAATTGAACTGATTAAGACCCTTATAAAAATTAAATTACTGCATTCATTATAACAGGCACTCATTTCATTGGCCTGTTGAAATACACTGCACGTGCAATAGCTATGATAATATTTTCGCCAATCGCGATGAGGCTTACTCATTCATAATTCAAAAGAATTTTTTATTCTGCAATTGAAAACAAATTAATATGGAGCCGTAATGTTTTGTTTAAATCCGTATTACTCTTTTAACAAACCAGTTTCTTCATTAATTTTTTATTCAAGTGAAATTAAGTAAACAATTAAATGACAATTTTTTAATAAAAAAAATTGTTATAATACTGATATACTGCATGTTACAAAAAGATTTTTTTTTTAAAATTTCAACCTGTTGAATTAAAATTTGATATATATTTTTTAAATAAATCAAGAGAAAAATGATTTTTTTTTCTTGTTTTTTTTCACAATCTTGCTAATAGAAAACATTCCGGCAGAGAAATTTCTATTCACCTAAAGCTAAATGAGATAAGATTTATGCACAAAGAACTATGGAACAATTGCCTGAAAGTAATTAAAGACAATGTTCCTTCTATAAGTTTTAGGACTTGGTTTGAGCCAATTGTACCATTAAGATTAGAAAATAAAATACTGACAATCCAAGTGCCGAGCCCTTTTTTTTACGAATACCTTGAAGAAAAATACATTGATATTATCAGTAAAACTCTTCGCAAAGAGCTGGGTTATGATGCAAAGCTTGAATACAATATTGTTATGGAGAATCCGGGGTTTTCCAACACCCGCCCTTACACGGTAAAACTACCGGCTAAAAATCAGGTTGAGATTAAAAACAATCCTGTTACAGTACCTATCAACGTAGAGGAGAACACCATTAAAAATCCTTTTATTATTCCGGGCATTAAAAAAATGAATATTGATCCACGGCTGAATCCGGAATATTCTTTTGATAATTTCGTAGAAGGAGAATGTAACAGGCTGGCGCGTTCAGCAGGATATGCCGTGGCCAATAACCCCGGAGGTACAGCATTTAATCCATTACTGATTTACGGGGAATCGGGGCTTGGTAAAACACATCTTGCACAAGCTATAGGTATTGAAATCAAAGAAAAATATCCTGATAAAACTGTACTTTATGTTCCTGCGAACCGTTTTCAGACACAGTTTGTTGAAGCCATCCGCAACAACACCAAGAATGATTTTCTCCATTTTTATCAAATGATTGATGTTCTTGTGATTGATGATGTTCACGAATTTGCCGGAAAAGAAAAAACGCAGGACATCTTTTTTCATATTTTTAATCATTTGCATCAGTCAGGAAAACAATTGATACTTACATCCGACAAACCGCCTGTAGAATTACAGGGACTTGAGCAACGGCTGCTAAGCCGTTTTAAGTGGGGCCTTTCAGCTGATCTGCAGGTTCCTGATTTTGAGACCCGCATAGCCATCCTGGAGCAAAAAATATACAAGGACGGAATCCTTTTGCCTTCGGAAGTTATTGAATATATTGCCACACATATTACTGACAATGTGCGTGAACTTGAAGGAGCGCTTATCTCGTTGCTGGCACAGAGCACCCTGAACAAAAAAGAAATTACGCTCAATCTGGCCAAGGAAATGATTGATAAGCTCATTAAAAACACTAAACGTGAGGTGTCAATTGACTACATTCAGAAAGTGGTATGTAATTATTTTGATGTTCCTGTTGATTCATTGCAGTCAAAAACACGCAAGAGGGAAATTGTTCAGGCCAGACAGATAGCCATGTTTTTTTCCAAAAACCTGACAAAATCATCGCTAGCCACAATCGGGCTTCAGATTGGGGGAAAAGACCATGCTACAGTATTGCACGCATGTAAGACCGTTAATAACCTGATTGAAACAGACAAACAATTCAAAAATCAAATTGAAGAAATCGAGAAAAAACTAAAGTTTTAACATAGGTTCAGCGATGAACCTTTTTTTTTATCCGAAAACCATTTGCCCCGTGGAAAACACATATAAAACGCTCGCTGAAAAGGCGGAAGGACTTTTCAAGGAAAAGGGGAGTAAATTCCTGGCTTTTGGTTTTCCGGTTACGGAAGAAACAGAAATAAAATCAATAATCAGTTCTCTTCGGAAAGAATATCACGATGCACGGCATCATTGTTATGCATACAGGATCGGGGAGAATCCTCAACGTTACCGGACAAACGATGACGGGGAGCCTTCAGGTACAGCCGGTCGGCCAATATACAGACAAATCATTTCGCATAATCTGACGAATATTCTGATCGTTGTTATCCGGTACTTTGGAGGCACCCTTCTGGGAACCAGCGGACTAACTAACGCATACCGGTCGGCAGCTGCCGATATGATATCCAGGGCAAAAGTGATTCATCAGACTATTGACGTAAAATGCAACCTGACATTTCCTTATGCCTTGCTCAACGGTATTCTGAAAATTCTTAAAGAAGAAGCTATCACCCCGGTCAGTCCCGTTTATGATAATACCTGTACACTTTTTATATATGTTCCTGCAGGTTTTCTCGAGCGTTTCAAAGAAAAAATAAACCGTTTCGATGGATTGAAATTTGTGGTAATGAATGACGAAAAAGCCGGGAATAAAAACAAATTTCAACCGTAGAGATGATAATATGCCATTAAAGAATCTGCTAAACCATAAATGAATGAAAAACAAAAGTCTGGTTTCCATTACTGATTTCAGTAAAAGTGATTACCTGAAAATCCTTGAACTGGCAGAAAATTATGAACACAACCCGGTCGGGAATATGCTCGCCGGAAAGGTAATTGCCACCCTGTTTTTCGAACCCTCAACAAGAACACGTCTCAGTTTTGAAAGTGCTGTTAACAAGATGGGAGGAAGAATTATAGGATTCAGTGATTCCAATTCATCAAGTGTTACTAAAGGTGAGACGCTGTATGATACGATTAAAATTGTCTGTAACTACTGCGATCTGATTGTAATGCGGCATCCCCTTGAAGGGAGTGCCCGTTTTGCCAGTGAGATTGCCAGTGTTCCTGTTATCAACGCCGGTGATGGTGCCAATCAGCATCCCACACAAACATTACTCGACCTTTATTCCATAAAAAAAACTCAGGGCAAACTGGATAACCTTACTATTTATATGGTTGGTGATCTGAAATATGGTCGTACTGTGCATTCTTTGCTAATGGCCATGTCGCAGTTCAATACCACTTTTCATTTTATTTCACCGGAGGAGCTTAAAATGCCTGAAGAATATAGAATACTCTTACGCTCACTGGGACTTAAATTTTACGAACATAAAGACTTTACAGATATTATTGCTGAAGCCGATATTATATACATGACCCGTGTGCAAAAAGAACGGTTTTCTGATCCTATTGAATACGAAAGAACGAAAAATGCTTATGTACTAAAAGATAAGATGCTTACCTACACGAAAGAAAACCTGCGAATATTGCATCCCCTGCCCCGTGTTAATGAAATTGACCAGGATGTAGACGTCAATCCCAAAGCATACTATTTTACACAGGCTTTAAATGGCGTTTATATCAGGCAGGCCATCATCAGTTCTATTCTTGGTTTAAACTAAACGAAGTGAGTCATTAAAAAGAATGCCATGAAAGATAAAATTCTGGAAGTAAGTGCCATAGAAAACGGCACTGTAATTGATCATATACCACCCAAGGCTTTTTTCAAAGTCATTGCCATTCTGAGACTCGATAAACTCGATAACCAGATGACACTTGGCACAAACCTGCACAGTAAAAAGATTGGCAAAAAGGCCATTGTTAAGCTTTCGGATGTTTTCTTCCCGGATAAGGATATCAACAAAATTGCTCTTGTTGCTCCCCAAGCCAAGCTTAACATAATAAAAAACTATGATGTTGTAGAAAAAAGGGTAGTGGAGATCCCTGATGATATTGTTGGTATCGTAAAATGCATGAATCCGCAATGCATAACCAATAGTGAAAAAATTATTACAAAATTTAAGGTGGTATCGAAAAAGGAAGTTAAACTCAAATGCCTTTATTGCGAAAAGATAACCGATCAGGATAATATGGAAGTGATCTGAGAATCAGCGCAAATGGTCATATGAACTTACCAGCATTTCATCCTCATTTATACTTCTATATGCCAGAAGCGAAAAAATAATACCAATCACCGGTAAAATTACTGGAAATTTCAGGATCTGATCTTTAACAGGGAAATTGCTTTTTGCAATATAATAATAATAAAATATCATCATCAGAACTCCAGCCAGTAACAACATAGTTAAAATACAGATGCGCATCTGTATTATCCTTCTGTTAAACAAGAATATATTAACAAAACTGATCAGACCGATGGCGCAAATCATGATAACAACAGGTAAAGTTCGAATCATCATCTCCGAGTGTTCACAGGTGATGAATTTTTTCATTGCATAGCTGTGATATACCACTAAGTGACCATCCTGCAAGGTAAGTTCCGCAAAAGGCAAAAAGAATAATAGAGACATTAATACGGTAACCAATAAAAGATAAACTGATTGTATCCGCTGTATCATTGAATATGTTTTTTTTCAAAAGTATAAAACTTTCTTTATTCCCATAAATTTTGCTGATCGTTTTTATGAATAAGCTGTTAATAAATTCATTTGTATTTATTTTAAGCAAATGGATAGTTTTGTTGTAACTGACCGGTTGAACCGGTTTGAAACATCCGGATTGAAACAAAAAAATTCCGGACATTCGTAAACATTTATTAATTTTGTATTTGGTAACAATAATTTTTTCTCAACAGCATGATGGATCCAAAAGAGCTTAAAGCGATTATTGCTTTGCTTGAAGACCCTGATCAGGAGGTTGCAAGCATGATATCGGATTCATTGCTGAAACGGGGTATGGAAGCCGTGCCCGACCTTGAAAAAGCGTGGGAAAATACCCTGGATGAAAAGCTACAGGAAAAACTTGAGAACATTATTCAGAAAATACAGTTTACCACTGCACAAGAAAATCTTATCCGCTGGATTAATACAGGAGCCGAATACATTCTTGAAGGTGCTTTTTTCCTGGCCCAATTTCAATACCCGGAAATTAGTTTTGAGAAAATTAACCAGGAGATTGAAATTATACGAAAAGATATCTGGTTGGAAATAAACAATAACCTTACTGCCCTTGAAAAAATAAGAATTCTGAATTATGTCATTTTTGATCTGCATCATTACGCAAGGAATTCTTCGGATTTTTATTCTCCACAAAACTGTTACATCAACAAAGTAATTGAAACCAAAAAAGGGAATCCTATTTCCCTGGCCATCCTGTACCTTTCCGTAGCATACAGGCTGGGATTACCGGTATACGGAGTAAACCTTCCCAAGAACTTTATTCTTGCCTATAAGAACGAATACCGGTTGCGTGATGCAGAAAACGAAGAAGATGATATACTTTTTTATATCAATCCATACAATAAAGGTGCTGTTTTGGGCAAAAGGGAAATTGATTATTTTATTACCCAACAACAGCTCAAGCCTCAGAAAAGCTTTTATGTACCCTGCTCCAACCGTGATATTATTATTCGGCTGATCAACAATCTTATTCTCTCGTACGAAAAACTGGGATCCCCTGAGAAGATATTGGAGTTAAAAGAGTTACTAGCCGTGGTATCGGAATAGTGGTCCTTCCATGTTAGAGGTAGAATATTCAGTAGCTAGTAGCCAGTAGCTAGTAGTCGGTACTGTCATTTTCTTCCTATTTAGCGTAGCTCACGGCTCTGGTTTCACGAATTACAGTAATTTTCACCTGACCGGGATAAGTCATTTCATCCTGAATCTTCTTGGCAATTTCAAATGCAAGGTTATCCGCTTCTTTATCGGTAACCTTATCACTTCCTACGATAACCCTGAGTTCCCTGCCTGCCTGTATAGCATAAGTTTTCAAAACTCCTGGGTAAGAAAGTGCAAGAGCTTCAAGATCTTTCAGTCTTTTGATATACGATTCCACCACCTCCCTTCGGGCACCTGGTCTTGCTCCTGAGATTGCGTCGCACACCTGGACAATAGGTGCAAAAAGACTTGTCATTTCAACCTCATCATGATGCGAGCCTATTGCGTTTGAAATTTCCGGTTTCTCCTTATATTTTTCGGCCAACTTCATACCAAAAACAGCATGGGGTATTTCGGGTTCATCATCGGGCACCTTTCCGATATCGTGCAGAAGGCCTGCACGTTTTGCAATTTTTGGATTTAATCCCAGTTCCGATGCCATTATTGCGCTCAGGTTAGCGACTTCACGCGAGTGTTGTAACAGGTTTTGACCGTATGATGAACGGTACTTCATTTTACCGACAAGTCGCACCAATTCCGGGTGCATTCCGTGGATGCCAAGATCAATGGTTGTTCTTTTTCCCACTTCAACAATCTCTTCCTCAACCTGCTTTTTAACTTTATCTACAACCTCTTCTATGCGGGCGGGGTGAATACGTCCGTCGGTTACCAGCTGATGCAGCGCTAGTCGGGCTATTTCACGGCGTACCGGATCAAAGGCGGATAAAATAATTGCCTCAGGTGTGTCATCCACAACGATTTCCACACCAGTTGCAGCCTCAAGAGCACGAATATTCCTGCCTTCCCGTCCGATGATCCTTCCTTTAATTTCATCGCTTTCGATGTTAAATACGGTTACGGAGTTTTCAATAGCAGTTTCCGATGCAACACGTTGAATCGTTTCCACAACAATTTTTTTTGCTTCCCGGTTAGCCGTCATTTTGGCTTCATCCATAATTTCATTAACATACGATATTGCCTGGCTTTTGGCTTCTTCCCTAAGTGATTCAACCAACTGATTTTTAGCTTCATCCGCTGACAATCCGGAAATTGCTTCAAGCTGTTCGATTTCCTGTTTATGCAACCGATCCAGTTCTTCAGATTTCTTTTCAATCAGCAGCAATTGTGCATTAAGATTTTCACGAATGGTATCTACTTCATTTTTTGTCCTTTGTGTCTCTTCCCATTTCTGGGATAACAGGCTTTCCTTCTGCCTCAGTTTTGATTCTGTAATACCGATCTTACTGTTTTTATCGTTGATATATTTTTCATGTTCGGATTTGAGTTGAAAAAATTTTTCTTTAGCCTGCAGAATTTTGTCTTTTTTGATCACTTCCGATTCTGCCTCAGCCTCCCTGATTATTTTTTTCTTTTTCTTTTCCAGCGCCAGATTCCAAAAGTAATACGACAGTGCTCCTCCCGCCAGAAAGGCAATTACACCTGCCAAAATAACAGGTATATTTATAATTCCAGCTATTATAATTGTTTTCATATTGTTTAATTATAATTAAAAAAAAACCCGCATAAACTTCTCCAAATGTTGAAAAAACCCCATTTTAACACGGGTGGAGCTGCCTGTTCAGGTTGAGTTTCCATTGTCTCGACGAATCGAAATTCCCGGTATAACCGGGATTATGGCCTGCTCGTGTTGAACCGAGCGAAACTCCAATTTACATAGTGTTGAGTTTCACAGCATCAAGAAGAAATTATGCGGGCTATGCCTTATATATTTTAAAGAACGTATATTACTCTCCTCTGATATATTCCTCCAGTTCCTGGCTTAATTCCCTTACCTGCTGTTCAATCGGACCTGCATCAAACCTCTCCTCCAACTCAAGAACCTTCGAAACAAACTGAAGAGCAGCCATGGCTAAAAAATCCTGTGTATCCTTGTCAAGGTAACGTTGTTTATATTGAAGAACTTTTTCATTGATCAGCTTGGCTGCCTTCCTAATCTTTTCCTCGTCTTTTCTTTCTATTTTTAATGGATAATAGCGATCAGCAATATTCACTTTAATTGATAACTTTTCATCCATTAGTTTATAAAAAATACTATCGGTTTAAAAGAGCAATACATTTATCAATTTCCCGCACAATTCTGTTTACTTGAATCTTTGCTTCATGGCTATGCTCGCTGTCACCTGATGATACGAGAGCTTTTGCCAGCCTCAGATTTTCGTACTTTTCTTCTACATCACTTACTTTATCTTCCAACAGAATCAGCTTTTCTTTTAATTCACGGTTATTATTCTCTAATTCTTTATTTATTTTTTTTTGGGTTTCGTATAAATCTATTATTGTCTTTACTTTACTCTTCAGAGTCAAAACCAGATCTTCCTTACTGCTATCCATCACTTACAAAGATAGTGTGTATTTTCGATTATTAAAACAAATTTAATAATTTGTTGGTTCAAATTGCCATAAAAAAGGGAGAAGTTAATAGTTTTACGGATAGTTCTAAATATCATCACGGATCCGCTATGATACGCCATTTAATACATACCCTGCGATGGTTTCCCTGTTGCATTTCACTCTGTTGCCTGCAGTCTTTTGCCCAGCAATCATTATCCTCAGGGTCGTTTGCTCCACCGGTTGATGGTCCGCTTTTATTAACAAGCAATTACGGTGAAATACGGGTAACTCACTTTCATTCGGGTATTGATATTTTATCCGAATCCGGAAACAGAGTTTATTCGATTGATGAAGGATACATATCTCGAATCGGCATAACCTTAAATGGATACGGGAAAGCTCTTTATATCACCCACCCAAATGGTTACACCAGTGTATATGGGCACCTCAATGCATTTATGCCCGAAATAGAAAAATACGTTACCGATCAGCAATATCATAAGCGGAAATATGTTGTTAACTTATATCCAGCCAAAGAAAAATTCCCGGTCAGGAAAGGACAATTCATTGCATTATCAGGGAATACGGGATATTCATTTGGACCACATCTTCATTTCGAAATACGGGACAACCGAGGACAAATCCCGCTGAATGTGCTTAAATTTAACCTCCCCATAGCTGATAACCGGAGACCACGCATTAACTGTCTTGGAGTATATCCACTCGATCCGGAATCCCAGGTTGCTGATTCGTGCGTTAAAGCCATCCTTCCATTGAAGAGTAATGCCGGTGAAAAAATATTGCTTCCAACCCCCATACAGGTATGGGGGAATATAGGATTCGGTGTTGAAACATATGATTTTCTGGATGGTAGAGAGAATACATGCAGCCCATTATCGGTTTCCCTGCTGGTGGATGATTATCCTGTATTCTCATACGAGCTTGACAGAATATCGTTTGGAAAAACCTCCTATGTTGACAGCCATATCGACTTTGCCGAAATGATCCAAACAGGAAGGAAGATCCAGAAACTCTATCTCGATCCCAATAATAAACTGGATATTTATACCCTTTCTTTTAACCGTGGGATCTGCAATTTCACCGACTCACTTGAACACCATATCACAATACAGGTAGAGGATGCGGCCGGAAATCGGACTTCTCTTCATTTCAGTGTTAAAAGTGAGTATCGCAATATACCAAAAATAATTATTGAGGATTCAACCTGTGTCGGAACTTTTTATTACGACAGCCTGAACGTATACGAAACCAAGGATGTCAGAATTGTCATACCCAATGATGCTTTATACGACCATATTGGGTTCAGGTATAAGATGGAAAAGGCCCCCGATACCCTGTTCTCCTGCCTGCACTGGATCCATGATGAAAGAACACCCGTTCACGGATCGTACATGGTTTCTATCAAACCTGTTAACCTGCCGGATGCGATGACATCAAAGGCCATTGTTGTTATGATAGACAAGAATAACAGGCTTATCAGTCAGGGAGGGGATTATGCAAAAGGATTGGTTACATCCCGAATCGGTTCTTTTGGCAGGTTTGCTGTGGCTGTCGACAGCATACCCCCGGAAATCAGACCGGCATCTTTTATCAGCAAAGGAAAATATACCCCAAACCAAGCCATCTCCTTTCAAATAACCGATAATTTATCCGGAATATACTCCTATAACGGATTTATCGATGGAAACTGGGCACTTTTTGAGTACGATGCAAAAAACAGCCTCTTATTCTATAAACCCGATCCTTCAAGGCTTGCACAAAATAAGGAACACATACTTGAGCTGATTGTTACCGATAATAAGAACAATGTCCGTAAGTTCAAAGGACATTTCTATTTTTAATTATACCAGACGAATGACTGATAAAACAAAGAATACCTATCGGGCCCTCGGTATTATGTCGGGTACCAGTCTGGACGGAATTGACATTGCCTTGTGTTATTTTTCCTTCACGAAAAAGAAATGGCAGTATAGTATCGAAAAGGCTACCACGGTTCCTTACCCCGATGCATGGTACCGGCGGCTTAAACAGGCGCATACTCTGGATGCCTGCTCTTTTTTGTTGCTTCATAAAGAATATGGGAAGTATATCGGTGACCAGGTAAATGCATTTCTGGAAAATACTAAACCTCCCGACCTTATTGCATCACATGGTCATACTGTATTTCATACACCCACACAAGGTCTGACATTTCAACTGGGTGACGGAGCTGTTTTGGCAGCAACCTGTAAAAATATAACCGTTTGTGATTTCAGATCTTATGATATCGCCCTGGGAGGACAGGGAGCCCCACTGGTTCCCATCGGTGATGAGCTGCTTTTCGATGAATTTGATTATTGCCTGAATCTCGGGGGATTCGCCAATATCTCTTACCGGCTGTCTGACAGACGTATAGCTTACGATATCTGTCCCGTTAACTGCATCATCAATCATCTCTCCCACAAAATCGGATTGCCTTTTGATACGGATGGAAATACAGGACGTTCCGGAAAAATAATTGAATCCCTTCTTACAACACTTAACCGCATTCCTTATTACCTGGCCCCCCCTCCGAAATCACTGAGCCGTGAATGGCTCGAAAAAATTGTCATGCCGTTGATTGACACCTGTGAGCATTCGATACCTGATCTTATCAGAACAATCTATCAGCATATTGTACGACAAATCGCTGCAAATATTAGTAATGATCCTGCCCGGATAATGCTGGTAACAGGAGGCGGAGCGTTGAATGTTTTTCTGATGGAGTTGATCCGGGAAAGCATTCGGTGTAAAATCGTAATCCCCGATAATACAATAATTAAATATAAAGAAGCACTGATTTTCGCCCTTTTGGGTGTATTGAGAATTCGGAAGGAAATTAATTGTCTTGCAAGTGCAACAGGAGCCCGCCGGGATTCATCCTCCGGCATTATTTACCTGAACCATGCTGCAACATGCAAGCAGGAAATTAAAAGGTAAGAATACGGATCCCCGTCAACCATACTATTTCAAAATATCCCGATACGCTCCGCTATCGGGATAATTACTCTCTTCGTTCGTGAGATTGCTTCGCTTTGTTCGACTTGCGGTGTTCAGTTCGCCTGCCGGCTCCTGAAAACCGAGCTCTATCCCGATACGCTCCGCTATCGGGATAATTCGACTTGCGGTGTTCAGTTCGCCTGCCGGCTCCTGAAAACCGAGTCTCATTAAAAAAAGATGAGGATCCGAAGATCCTCACCCAACCTTAACCCTAACTACAAAAAAACAAACTAATTATTAACTAAACCTACTAATTTATGAATACTAACTAACTAACCATTATACTATTTATTACTGCAAAACTACTTCCTTTCTTTCTAAAATAGAAACAAGAAATATTAAAAAATGTTAATTTATACTTATTAAATTCTCATCAAAGATAAAAAAACTTCACAGAACACAGGAATCATTTTGATAAAATGAACATATTAATAAATGAACCAACAAAAAACCAGGGTTCATTTATAAAAATATCATTTTTTTCAAAAAACGTAGTAAATACACTTAAACGCTATATCCTTCTGTTATGATAAACAAGATAAAATATTATTTTTACGTTCAAATAAACTTATACAATAATGACAAATAAAATTCTTGCCACACTTATTACATTTGGTGTTTTTTCAATGAATAATGTCTTACCATGCACCAATTTTCTGATCACAAAAGGAGCGTCGGCAGATGGTTCTACTATGATAACGTATGCAGCTGATTCTCACGTGTTATATGGGGAGTTGTATTTTTTACCAGCAAGGGATTATCCTGAGGGTACCATGCTCGACGTCTATGAATGGGATACCGGCAAATTTCTCGGTAAGATACCCCAGGTAAAACATACCTATTCTGTTGTAGGCAACATGAATGAACATCAGGTTGCTATCGGAGAGACTACCTATGGAGGCAGGCATGAATTGGTGGATTCCACTGGCATAATGGACTACGGTAGTTTAATGTTTATAGCTCTTCAGCGTGCAAAGACAGCACGTGAAGCAATAATCCTGATGGGAGATTTGATGTCTGCATACGGATACTGCAGCAGCGGTGAATCTTTATCCATATCCGATCCGCACGAAGTCTGGATCATGGAAATGATCGGCAAGGGTGTTGGTAACAAAGGAGCTGTATGGGTTGCACTCAGGATTCCCGATGGTTATGTATGCGGACATGCCAACCAGGCACGGATTACAACTTTTCCGCTTAATGACCCTGAAAACTGTCTTTATGCGAAAGATGTAATCTCATTTGCCCGGGAAAAAGGATATTTCAGCGGAAATGATGAAGAGTTCAGTTTTTCCGATGCGTATGCACCACTTGACTTTGGTGCGGCAAGATTTTGCGAATCGAGGGTATGGACTGGATTCCGTAAAGTAGCAAAGGAAATGGAACAATATGAGGATTATGCCATGGGAATGAATCTTAAGAATCGAATGCCTTTGTGGGTAAAGGCTGAGCGGAAAGTTACCGTTCAGGATGTCATGGGGATGATGCGTGATTATTTCCAGGATACCAAAATGGACATGACAAAAGACATCGGAGCCGGTCCTTTTCAATGCATAGTTCGTTGGCGTCCGATGACATGGCAGGTTGATGGAGTCAGCTATTTGAATGAAAGGGCTATTTCCACGCAGCAAACCGGCTTTTCATTTGTCGCACAATCACGCTCCTGGCTCCCTGATCCAATCGGAGGGATCCTTTGGTTTGGGGTCGACGATACCTACAGTACTGTATACACCCCTATGTATTGCGGGATAACCAGCGTGCCTGAAAATTATGCCGTGGGAAATGGTTCGATGATGGAATTCAGTGAAAATTCGGCATTCTGGATCTTTAATCAGGTTTCCAATTTCGCCTATACAAAGTATAGTTATATGATACCAGAAATACAAGACAGGCAGAAGGAACTTGAAAACACCTATGTAAATGATGTCATAAAGACCGATAAAATTGCTTTAGACTTATACAATAAAAAGAAAACGAAGAAAGTCCGCTTAATGCTAACGGAATTTTCATGTCAGGCCGGAGCTCATACGTTTAATACATGGAAAGCATTATATGCCCATTTGTTCACCAAATACATGGATGGTAATGTCAAGACCACGGTGGAAGGGCAACGCAATCCCGGTGTCAGTCAACCCGGTTACAATGAAGAATGGTACCGGATGGTTGTGAGAGAAACAGGAGACAAATTCAGGATCATCGGAGAAAGTGCGCATTGATAAACCAGGAGGTCGCCGGTTAATTCGTGCAGCCTTTAGGGATCGTCACCTACTAACTACTAACTACTAACTACTTAATAATCATCAACATCCTTTTCCAACGTATCCGTTTTGGGAATGGTTTGTTCTTGTCAATTGACAGCCAGACAAATCTTGGCCGTCCAATGATATGATCCTCTGGAACAAATCCCCAGAATCTCGAATCAAGGCTGCTGTGCCGGTTATCTCCCATCATCCAGTAGTAATCCATTTTAAAAGTGTACCGATCTGTTTCGGTTCCATTAATATATATTTTGCCATCCCTGATTTCCATCTCGTTTTTCTCATAGTACCGGATAATTCGTTCGTACAGCGGCAGGTTCCCGGTATTTAAATCAATGGTTGAACCTTTGGCAGGAATATACAGGGGACCGAACTGATCGAGTGTCCATTGGTAACTGGAATCGCTCGGAAAATAATTATAACTTCTTGCATAATCGTATGTATCGTCATAATATCGCTGGACTTCCTTTACATTTTTGAAGGATTTTATCTTCCTTACATTTTCATCCGTCATCCTGGCTGTGATATGAGGAGTCCCTGGAATAATGCTGGTTTCATAAATATCCATACGGTTAAGAACCCGCGGGCTGATGGATTGCCCTTCCACAAATACATAATATTCAAACTGGATACCCGGTATTTCCTTCTGTGGTTTTCCATTGGTATACACCTTCCCCCTGATGATCTGCAGTGTATCTCCAGGAATTGCCACACAACGCTTAATATAGTTGTCACGCTTATCCACCGGCCGTATTACAATATCAAACTGGTTCCATACCTCTTCCCTTCCAAGAGAATAATATTCCTTTTCCGTTCTTAATGGTTTACCGGCATACAAATCTCTTTTTTGTATATTCATGGCGGCATCACGTACCAACTGATAATAGCTCACGTTCTGATGCTGTATCACCACCGTATCTCCTGCCGGAAAATTAAAAACCACGGGATCATCCCGTTTGATTTTTCCAAAACCAGCCAACCGTTTGTAGGGCCATTTGATCCATTCAACAAAGGATTTTGTTTGTTTGGTAAGAGGTAAGGTATGTTGCGTGAAAGGAAAGGCAACAGGGGTATTGGGAATCCTTGGACCATAAGCCACTTTACTGACATATAAGTGGTCTCCAACCAGCAGGGACTTTTCCATAGAACCGGTTGGTATCTTATAGTTCTGGAATAAAAAAATGTTGATGATGGTAACGGCAATAACAGCGAATATCAGTGCATCAATCCATTCCACCAGCTTGCTGTTCTTCCCGTCCCTTCTTTTCCAAAAACTCCAGTTTACCTTTTTACTGATATAAATATCAAAAATAACGATCAAACCGAAAAAGAACCAGTAATTTTTAAGCCATATGACCCAAAGAATGTAAATGGCTCCAACAATTATAAAGTATATAAGGTCTTTACGGGAATATTTCATGGGACTTTATTTTTGAACGTTAAAAATAATACTTATTTAATGATTTTGAATATTTTGCTCCATCTAATCTTTTTCATGCCCGGCTTGTCTTTATCAAAGGACATCCATACAAACATAGCTTTCCCTATAATATGGTCTTCAGGGACAAATCCCCAGAACCGGGAATCATTGGAGTTATGCCGATTGTCACCCATCATAAAATAATAGTCCATGGTGAAAGTATAATGATCCGATTTAACTCCGTTTATATAGATATCCTGATCCTTAATGCGCAGGTCTTTTTTTTCATACACGGAAATAATCCTCCGGTATAACGAGATATTATCCCCGTTTATTGGCAGGGTCATATTTTTTTTAGGAACGATAAGGGGGCCCATATTATCTTCTGTCCATAAATAATTTTTATCAAAAGGGAATACCTGTTGGTTCGTAAACGCAGGATCCACACTTTCGTGTTTCCGTATGCCTTTTATCATCCCCGACTGCTGAATCATGGCATAGGTTTTATGGGTAAGAGGGACCTCATAAATACCGTTATACTCATTATAATTCACATCATACCATGATATATCAAGTGAATCCAAAAGAACGCTCCCAAGATTTCCGGAAGTTGATAATAAAAAATAGTTATATTGTACTTGTTCCGGCTCACGTTCTTTATATCCGTTGATGTATGCCTTTCCATGTAAAATACGCAGCGTGTCTCCCGGTATTCCTATGCACCGTTTGATATAATTTTCTTTCTTATCCAGCGGTCGGACAAATATCCTGAATTGCTTCAGCAAGGAATCCCTTCCGATTTTTCGTGCAAGGGTATAAAAGGTCTCATTTTTATCCGTAAGGTCGGGTATAACGGTATCACCCTCGGGAAAATTAAAAACCACAACATCAAAATTGCGTACCCGGGAATACCCCGGCAACCTGTTATATTTAAGTTCGGTCCATGTTTTATAGGAAGGCCTCGACGTAAACGGGAGTGTATTGTGTACAAAAGGCACGGAAAAAAGTGTCATTGGCATACGAGGGCCATACCTTAGTTTATTCACAAAAATATAATCGCCCACGTTAATGGTTTTTTCCATGGATGAAGTTGGAATCATATAAGCTTCCAGTGCAAATAAACGCAATAAAAAAGCTACTACGATTGCGAGGATTATTATTTCCAGCAATTCAGTGAAGAATCGCATTTTGCTGTTACTTCTTTTCCGTTTCAGGTATTTCCAGGGAATTAACCGAAATATATACAGTTCAGCCAGCAACAATATTCCAAAAAACAGCCAATAATTCCCGCACCACAGTACAAACAACGAATATCCTGCTGAACAGAACAGGAAGCGCAACAAGTTTTTTCTGCTTATTTTCCGGAACAACATGAATATTTTGAGGTTAGAAGCCGAGCAGGTCACTCATGGTATAGAATCCCTTTTTACCTTGCAGGAACTCGGCTGCCAGTACAGCACCCAATGCAAATCCCTGGCGGCTTTTCGCTGCATGTTTAATCTCTATTGTATCAATAACCGAGTCATAAGTGATTATATGGGTACCCGGCACCTCATTTTCACGGACGGCAGAGATCTGGATTGACGACGGATCTGAAGCCTGATTCAGTTCCCACCGGTTCTTACGCTCAATCCGTTCCAGGAGGTCACGTGCCAGGGTTATTGCAGTTCCGCTGGGGGCATCCTGTTTGTGAATATGGTGGATTTCTTCGATTGAACAATTGTAATCATTGAAATTGTTCATAATCCGGGCGAGGTGCTTATTCAGGTTGAAAAATATATTCACACCCAGGCTATAATTCGACGCATAAAAGAAGGAATGTCCTTTTGCATTGCACATCTCGACAACCTCATCAAATTTATTAAGCCATCCTGTAGTCCCGCACACTATGGGTATCTGAGCATCAAAACAGGTTATGATATTCGGATAGGCGCTGTCCGGGGTTGAAAAGTCAATGGCCACATCCGCCATTGTAAGATTTTTTGTTGTCAGGTCGTTTGTATTGGTTATATCGATAATCAGGCTGATTTCATGGCCTCGTGCACGGGCTGTATTTTCCACTTCCCTGCCCATCCTGCCATAACCTAAAAGTGCAATTTTCATAAGAAGATTTTTTTGTGGGTTACACACAAAGGTAAATCATTTTTTTATACACCCCGAAAGGGTGTTGAGATCCGCAAGTATTGGAATGAATGCAAAAAACCCTGACAGGATTTTGAAACCTTGCCAGGGTTATAAATCATTGACGGGATTATTTCATTTCACCGAATTCACGACAGCTTCAAAAGCATCGGGATGATTCATGGCCAAATCGGCCAGCACTTTTCGATTGATTTCGATCCCTTTCTCATTAAGTTTACCAACAAACTCGGAATACGATAAGCCGTGCTGCCGAGCTCCGGCGTTGATGCGTGCAATCCACAGCGACCTGAAATTTCTTTTCTTGGTCCTGCGATGCGCATAAGCATAGCCCAAACCCTTTTCATATGTGTTCTTGGCTACTGTCCATACATTACCTCTTGAGAGGAAATTTCCCCTGGTTTCTTTGAGGATTTTTTTTCTTCGTTGTCTTGAGGCTACTGCATTAACTGATCGTGGCATACATTTTACATTTTTGGATGGTTAGCGACCCCGGATTATCGGGACTCTTTACGGCTAATTCACCCTGGTTAATACTCCATGAACTATTTTAACAGGAAAAACTTACGCAAGTAATAATTTGGCAGTTTTCTTATCGGCCTTGGAAACGAGGCCGGTATATCCAAGAGCACGTTTCCGTTTGGTTGACTTCTTTGTCAGGATGTGACTCTTGTAAGCATGATTTCGTTTAATCTTTCCCGTTCCGGTGAGCGCATAACGTTTTTTTGCACCGGATTTCGTTTTCATCTTTGGCATTCGTGTGACTCTATTTGGTTAATTTCTATTTTTTCTTTGGTACAGGCGCAATCAGCATAATCATCCTTTTTCCTTCAAGTTTTGGCATTTGTTCAACCTTACCAAGCTCTTCGAGGTCATTGGCAAAACGTTGTAATATTGCCTCACCGTCCTCATTGTAAACGATTGAACGGCCCTTGAAATAAACATATGCCTTTACCTTGGCACCATCCTGTAAGAACTTCTGGGCGTGTCTCAGCTTGAAATTATAATCATGATCATCGGTATAGGGACCGAAACGGATTTCCTTGACCACAATCTTGGCTGTTTTCGCCTTAAGTTCTTTCTGTTTCTTTTTCTGTTGATACAGAAACTTCTGATAGTCGATTATTTTGCATACCGGTGGATTGGCATTGGGTGAAATCTCAACCAGATCGAGTTCCATTTCATCAGCCATCCGAAGGGCTTCTTTAATTGGTAAAATCCCTGGATTTTTAACATTTTCGCCCACCACTCTAACAACCGGGGCTTTAATCTGATAATTGACCGCAAACTGAGGCACTTCCTCTTTTCTTGCGAATCTATTGAAAATTGGTGTTGCTATATTTCGGTCCTCCTGTCTTTGGTTAATCAACTATCAAGTCGGTTTGCCTGTTTACCTCCTTTATTATCATATCTTTAAAATCATCAAGCTTAAAGGACCCTTTATCACCTTCACCCTGTCGGCGCACGGAGACCGTTCCCTCAGCTTCTTCCTTTTCACCTACAACCAACAGGTAAGGGATCCTCTTTAACTCACTGTCCCTGATCTTCTTACCTATTTTTTCGTTCCTGCTGTCAATCAGGGTGCGAATATCGCAATTATTTAGGAAATTTAAAACTTTTTCAGCATAAACATGATATTTTTCGCTGATAGGTAGGATGATAACCTGTTCAGGAGTCAGCCATAACGGGAATTTTCCGGCAGTATGTTCGATCAATACGGCGATAAAGCGCTCCATGGATCCAAAAGGAGCGCGGTGAATCATGACCGGACGGTGACGCTGATCGTCGCTGCCGACATATTCCATATCGAACCTTTCCGGGAGATTGTAATCCACCTGAATGGTTCCCAGCTGCCAGCTGCGGCCCAACGCATCCTTTACCATAAAATCAAGTTTTGGACCGTAAAAAGCGGCCTCACCCGTAACTACGACGGCGTTCATTCCTTTCTCTTCAGTAGCCTCAATAATGGCCTTCTCGGCTTTGATCCAGTTTTCATCCGATCCGATATATTTCTCTTTATTATCCGGATCACGAAGGGATATCTGAGTTGTAAAATCCTGAAAATCAAATGCTTTAAAAACAGCAAATACGATATCGATTACTTTTTTGAACTCATCTTTCAGCTGGTCGGGCCGGCAAAATATATGAGCGTCATCCTGGGTGAATCCCCTGACCCGGGTAAGTCCATGCAATTCACCGCTTTGTTCATACCGATACACCGTACCGAATTCCGCATATCGTACGGGCAATTCTTTATACGACCGGGGTTTGCTTTTATAAATTTCGCAATGATGTGGACAGTTCATGGGTTTTAACAAGAACTCCTCTCCTTCAGCCGGAGTCTGAATTGGTTTGAAGGAGTCTTTACCGTATTTTTCCCAGTGTCCCGAAGTCACGTACAGTTCCTTTTGACCGATATGCGGTGTGATTACCGGCAGGTAGCCATATTTAACCTGAATCGTGCGCAGAAAGTTCTCGAGTCTTTCTCTCAGCATCGCACCTTTGGGTAACCATAACGGCAGTCCCTGTCCTACTTTTTGCGAGAAGGTGAACAGTTCCAGTTCTTTGCCGATCTTACGGTGATCCCGGCTCTTCGCCTGTTCAAGCATGGCCATGTAATCATCGAGCATTTGTTTTTTCGGGAAAGTGATCCCGTATATCCGTGTAAGCTGTTTTCGTTTTTCGTCCCCGCGCCAATAAGCACCTGCCAGGCTCAGCAATTTAATAGCCTTAATACGGCCTGTATCCGGCAAATGAGGACCGCGACACAGGTCGGTGAAATTGCCGTGTTTGTAAATAGTAATGGTACCATCTTCCAGTTCGTTGATCAGCTCCAGCTTATATTCATCCTTTTTTTGAGCATAGTATTCCAACACATCTTTTTTACTGATCTCCTGTCTTATATAAGGGGAATTCAGACGGGCCAGCTCGTGCATTTTTTCCTCAATCTTCGGCAGATCAGCCTCGGTGATAACGGCACCGTTTCCGGGATCTACATCGTAATAGAAACCGTTTTCGATAGCCGGACCAATGCCAAACCGTGTACCGGGATAGATATCTTCCAGTGCCTCCGCCATAAGATGAGCCGAAGAATGCCAGAATGCATGTTTGCCTTCGGAATCTTCAAATTTATGGAACTTAATAGCTGCATCCGAAGTAATGGGCCGGGTTATATCCCATAGTTCACCGTTAACAGTAACGGCAACAGCTTCTTTCGCCAAACCATGACTGATCTGTGAGGCAATTTCCAGTCCTGTAATACCGGAATCGTACTCCCTGACTGAACTATCGGGAAATGAAATTTTAATCATCTGTTTTTTTATTACGAGGTGCAAAGTTAAAAATTATTCCATTAAATTGAATCCTGTACCGGTATGCCCAAATTATGTGAGCTTAAAGCAACGAATAATTTTAACTATACATTTTACTTCGTAGATCTTAAATCGTTATTCTTGAGTCTACTCCGAAAAGTATCATGGTAGATTTTCAGCAACTTTCTACCCCAACCCTAAAGGGTGAAGTTGCTGAAAATCAGG
>JAFGKY010000083.1 GCA_016928305.1 Bacteroidales bacterium | reverse complement strand
GAAAAAGATTCCACAGCTATTAATCTTCGCCCGGGTACCCGCATTCTTGTTAAAGGTTCGCTGAAACCCATCCGGGCGGCTTCTAACCCCTTTGCGTTTGATTACCGAAAGTACCTGGCAAACAGGGGTTTTTATCATCAGCTTTACCTGCCGCATGGAGCCTGGACCATTATCCCTTATAAGGGCATAAAACCTGTTCGCGCCTATGCACAACTTATGCAACAGCATCTTTTGGAGACATATCGCATGACCGGCATGGACCGGACAAAGCTGAGCCTGCTTTCGGCGCTTACGCTCGGGTATAAGAATGACCTTGAGGCTGCTACGCGGCAGATGTTTGCTGAAGCCGGAGTAATGCATGTAATGGCTCTGTCGGGGTTTAACGTGGCTGTGATTGTTTTGGCCCTGAGTATGATATTTTGTTTTTGCAACCGTTCGTTACCAGGCAGAATTTTCAGGACTATACTGATTGTGGCCACTGTATGGATGTTTGCTTTTGTGACCGGTCTATCTCCGTCTGTCACCAGGGCCTCGGTTATGGTTACGTTTCTGATTTCAGGTAAAACATTCAACCAGGAAATCAATACCTGTAACATACTATTTGCCACTGCATTTTTTATTTTGCTCATTTCGCCCTCGCTCGTTGCCGATGTGAGCTTTCAACTGTCATTTGCCGCAGTGCTGGGTATTCTCATACTACATCAACCATTATTCGGGCTTTTAAGTTTCAAAAACCGACTGGCCAAAGCAGCGTGGCAGTTGTTTACCGTTTCATGCGCCGCACAGTTTTCCACTATGCCGCTTACCTTGTTCTACTTTCATCAGTTTCCGGTGTATTTTTGGCTCACCAACATGTATGTCATCCCACTGGTTTCCGTAATTATTTGGCTGGCAGTTGTTTTTCTGGTGGTTTCCTTTATCAATCCTTTAATGACCCTTCTGGGAAAAATACTTTCGTGGCTGGTTTTTATACTGTATGAATCGGTTGCGCTTACCGAATCATTGCCGTTTTCACTTATCGAAAATATACATGTGAATGCTGTCCAGTCGGTTTTGCTTTTTTTACTGGTGATTTCTTTTGCATTGTTGCTTATGCAACGGCGCATGAATCATCTGTGGCTTTTCCTTTCATTACTGGTGATTTTTGAACTGAGCAGCCTAATAAAAAATATATCATGGCATAATCAAAGGGCTATCATGGTCGGGGTGTTGAAAAATCATACGGCAATACATTTTGTCGAGGGCCGAAAGGCTGTTTATCTTACCGATCAACCTGTAAGCCCAAAAGACCCGCAGGTCAGGTATGCTTTTGATGAATACTGGATCAGAAGTGGTGTTAAGGAAAAACTGCAGATAAACCTACTACTAAACACTTTTCTCAATGACCCAGGTGTTTCCTTTTCCGGTAAAAGTCATTCAGCATGGCTGGGCCGGAACCGGCTATTCCATTTCTGTAACAAGTGTATCGTTGTTTTACTGGACAATTGCATCTACAGCGTTGCAAGTGACCTGCCGTTGAAGGCAGATATGGTAATTGTCTCGGGAAATATTGGACCCGACATGATTTCGTTACGCCGTGTAATAGATCCTGCTATAATAGTAACCGATTCGTCTGTAAAATACTACAGCGATAAACAATGGAAAAAGGCATGCGAAGAGGGTGGGATTGCATTCTGGTCGGTTAATCGGCAAGGGGCTTTTGAAATTCAGATGCGGTAAGCTTACAATTCAACAATGCCAATACCCTGTCGCACAATTTCGGGTAACGGGCCTGTGCAATCGATAACCGTTGAGGGAACATTGTTGCCAAAACCACCATGG
Organism: Bacteroidales bacterium; assembly: GCA_016928305.1. Taxonomy (GTDB): domain Bacteria; phylum Bacteroidota; class Bacteroidia; order Bacteroidales; family UBA10428; genus UBA5072. Next base: position 3,024 of record JAFGKY010000083.1, on the reverse strand, counting down.
ATCACTGCATCTACCTGGTTTTTATAATGGTCGTAAATCAGTTCAGGGTCGGTAGTGTATTCCAGCACTTCATCTTCGTCGTGAACAGAAGTGGTTAATATGGCGTTACCCAGTTCTCGGACAATTTCAAGAATAATATTGTTATCAGGCACCCTTATACCAATAGTCTTTTTACGGCTTCGGAATATGCGGGGTACGTTGTTGCTTGCTTCAAGAATAAAAGTAAAGGGTCCCGGAAGGCACTGTTTCATCAGCTTGAAGGTGGGGTTGTTGATATGCTTTGCATAATCGGTGAGGTGACTCAGGTTATGGCATATGAACGAAAAATTGGCCTTCTCGAGATGAATACCTTTAATATGTGCAACACGCTCGGTTGCTTTGTGGTTAAAAATATCACAACCCAGGCCATAAACGGTGTCTGTGGGAAAAATGACAACTCCTCCGTCCCTGAGAATTTCAACTGCATGTTGAACTTGCCTTTGCCCGGGCGTATCGGGATGAATTTTAAGCAACATTTAGATGCATAAAGCAATTGCGAAGCAAAGGTACTGTTTTATCCGGGGTTTGGTGCACGCAGTACTAAACTTATTACCATTAGTAGAAATCGTATGTGTATTTGGTTAAAACCCGGTATTTGGTTGAAGGATAATAAGTATCTGCGGTCTGGCATAATCCTTTGTCGTTGTATTGATAGGAAATGCTGTTGAATTCCTCGGAACTGTTTCGCCTCCACTTGATCTCGATAAGATTACCCTTTGCATCATAGCTCATGCTTTTTTTGGTGAAACTTTTTACAGTGGGCGATTCTTCGGTAATTTCAGTCAGAGAGCCAGTTGGGCTGTAATTATATGTATTCCTGATCGTTATCTTATTGAGCTTGTAGCGGGCTTCCTCTTTCAGTTTCTTTTTTTCGTCGTAGTTATACGTTTTTTTCTCCAGCGGACTCTGGTTGATTCCATATATTGATTCCTCAATCAGGTTGTTTCTGCTGTCATAAATCAGTACCAGTTTCGAAGTCAATGCACCTGTTTTGTTATAAACCGAAACAGTTGTGGTTACGCCGTCTTTTTTGAAAACACGCTTTTCATGCAATACCGAGTTCTTTAGATACCGTATCTCAGTCATGTTACCATGTGCATCATATGCATAAAGGTTCCTGAAGTTTTCAACGCCGTCAAATCCGCTTTCTTCGATAAGCAGGTTCTTTTCATTGTAAACATATTTTTTCTGGTATGAATTGTCACCCGATTTGCGTGTGTACTCTGTTTTATTACCGCGGGTATCGTAGTTGTATTTTTCGGTGTGCAACACTGCACCGGCAGGGTTAAAAGCATTTACCTGGGCAATTTCTCCCGAGGTTGAGAACAGGGTTACCGATGTTTTAACTCCGTTCTTGTCGGGTTTTCCACCCACGTATTTATAGTCCCAGCTGGTTTGCTGCTTCACCTTATTTCGCGCCATAACCTCCTTGTTCTTTACATCTTCGGGAGTTTGGGCGAATGACAGGGAATATACAGCTATATACAAAAGTACAAATATTGACCTCATAATGTTGATATGCTTTTACTTCTGATTCTGCTACTGATTCGTTTACGGTGGTGTGCTGATAAAGTTTCAGTATGATCCAACAATCACCATGCCATTGTTAATATTAAAGGTGGCGGATATTAATACCTTTTGTTAAATGCTATTATGCGCCAATTATGGTTATTTTTGCCTGCTTACTTAAGTCCATATGAATTTGAAATTTTCCTTTACGCGCAGACTTTTTTACATTGCAGGCATTGCATTGGCAACTCTTCTGATTACAGCTTTCTTTTTACTCCGGGGCATTATGTTGCATAAGGCAATGGCTTCGGTAAATAGCAGGTTAATGGCGCATCAGTATGAGGCAAAATGGGATAATGTAAGGTTCAGGGGAATAAGGACTGTTTTTTTCGGACGCCTTCACATACAACACCAGTCGGATCCTGATGAACTTTACATTGATTCGCTTTCTGTTCGCGTGCGTGTTATGCCATTGGCCTTAAAGCAAATCCGCATAAGCATGCTCCGCGGTCAGGTGATCAGGTTAAACCTTCATGTTGCCGATTCCGTGTCGGATGAGAAAATTATTGCTACGGGTAACGACAGCCTGCTGACAGGGAAAATCAAAAACAACGAACTTGCCGGTTTTGCTAACCGTAACATTCGCCGGTTATTTAATTTTCTGCCTGCCCGCGTGTCTATGGAGCGTATGGAAATGGCACTGACATATAATGGCACCACTACCCTGGCAGGCTTTCATAACCTGAAGGTCAAAAATGGGGTGATGAGCGCAGCGCTTATTTTCGAAGGAGATTCGGCTTTTGCACAAATTCCGGTTACCGGAAAGTTTAACAGGGCGAATTCCCTTATGGAGTTGGAAATGATAAATGCCGATACCACCCTGCTTCCCATTCCTTTTCTGAAGGATAAATTTGGAATAGCTGCCGGGTTTGATTCACTGCATCTTAAAATTGACCTGGCCAGCCGGAACAGACACCTGGTATCACCCCGGGGAACGTTTAGTTTTACCCGTTTTGAATTAAGCGGTGATCGGCTTTCCTCGCAAAATATCCGTATTAACCGGTTCAAAACCGTTTTCAAGGCAAATATTGGACCGGATTACCTGGAAATTGACAGTGCTACCATAGCCGAAGTTAACCGCATTGCATTCCGGCCTTACTTGCGTCTTCAGCTGAACCCTTCTCCCGCGGTGATATTCAGATTGCTGAATACCAAATGGAATGCCGATGATTTTTTCAGGTCGCTTCCACAGGGCATGTTTACCAGTTTAATTGGCATGCGCGCAACGGGAAGCCTGCAGTTTTTCCTCGATTTTTCGGTTGACCTCAAGAATCTTGATAGCCTTTCGTTCCATACGCGTTTAACATCCGATGATTTCAATATTGTAGGCTACGGAGCTGACGATTACAGGATGCTCAACGGCAGCTTTTTGCATACCGCTTACGAAAGAGGCATTCCGGTGAGGTCATTTAAAGT
>JAFGKY010000082.1 GCA_016928305.1 Bacteroidales bacterium | reverse complement strand
TCTGCTGGTCTGGAAAGTGCGTAGGACATATTGACTAGAAGACTAGAAGACTAGAAGACCGGAAGACTTCGGCTAGTCTACTGGTCTGCTGGTCGGCTGGTCTGCTAGTCTGCTGGTCTACTGGTCTGATGGTCGGCTAGTCGGCTAGTCTGCTGGTCTGGAAAGTGCGTAGGACATATTGACTAGAAGACTAGAAGACCCGAAGACTAGAAGACTCATGGACTAGAAGACCCGAAGACTTATGGACCAGGTGACTAGAAAACTCAAAGACCTGGTTTGCGGCAAAGAATAAACAGCCATGTGAATTTAGAGGAATGCCATCAAGGTTATGCAACCTCATATTCAAGTTTTGAAGGTTGGATAATCCTTTTTGATGCATTTATAACTTCAATACCTGCTATATTGCCATCAGCATCGTAATCAAGAATCAAGCCTTTCTTTTCTTCATCACTTTCGCTTACCGGTGCATCTGAAAACCTGATATATAATATATCATTTTCTTTGTCATATTTTACTTTCATGGATTTTTATAATAACATAATTAATCCTTAAAATCTGCTGCAGCATAAAACAAACAGGCATTGATATCATCCCTTGTAATATTCGGATAAGCATTTAAGAGGTCCTCAATAGTGTCTCCTGTTGCCAGTTTTTCCAGTATCAAATCCACAGGAATACGGGTTTTTTTTATTACAGGTTTACCATAAAGCACCTTTTGATCGGTTACTATGTGCTGCTGACAGTTCATTTTTATATAATATGGGTTCAAAATTAATAAATAATTGGGAGTAATGGGTAATGGTCAATGGTTAATTGGGGCTGGGGTTGGGGTTGTTGTGAGGGTTGTGATTGTATGTTGTTGTAGTTGTTGCTTCGCCCTTCGAAGCTGTAGCTGGTTTTGAGGTGTTTGACGGCGAAGAAGGGTAGTTGTTGTACATTGTTACAACCATATACAACCATATACAACCATATACAACCATGTACAACCATTACAACAATATACAACCTAAAACCATTACATCTCCCGTAATCCGCTGATAAATTCTCCAATACGGAGGATCCGTTTGCTGTTTTCTTTGTTAAACAGCAAATGCTCAAAGTCCTTCATTTTTGCTTTCAGATCTGTTGTATTAAGCATCTTCGCAGTTGCCTGCTTGAGTGCTGCAAGATCGTTAACGCCGCACCTGATGGAAAGAAATCCGTAGGCAGGTCCTGCCTGGCCCAGCAGAAACATCGCATCGTAAAAGTCCCTCCCCTTTTGCCGGTTCAGCATAGCCGCCACCTTCATTGCACATAACACATCATCGGGCGGAACCGGAAAAGGGAAGAAAAAATTGTAGCCTTTTATGTTTACGATCACCGGCTTATAATGGACCAACTGGTCCTGACTCTCAATTTTTATTAACATACGCTCTTCACGATGCATTGTCAATCCCAGTTCAAATAATAACCCCGGAAAATGAAAATTGCTGCGAAAGGCTTTAACTCTTGCAGTATCCTTGTCTCTTATTTCAGATTTCAGGCCATTCCGGTTTAGAAACTGCAGTATTTTATCCGTCATTGCTGTAAATTCTTCCTGGGTGAATTCCTTGCAATCAAAGTCGAGGTCTTCCGAAAACCGGTCTATACCTTTAATCAATCGCAGGTTCGTTCCACCGATAAAGGTTATTTTCCTGGTATAGGCTGTGTTTGACAAATAATCAAGGATCATCAGCTGAATATATTCCTTGAGCAAATATTTATAAAAGACAGGATTATCGCGAATGACAGAGGGAGCAAAGTTTCTTATCGTTTCAATTTTTATCATAATGCATAGGCTTTACAAAGTATTTTTATCCGTTGTTCCAGCGCCTTATTCTTAAATCGGTCTGAGTATTGCTGTAACAATTCCTTGTTTAGTTTACCGTGCAGAAAATCTTCATCAAGTCTCAATGCCTCTACCTCTTTCACAGAATTATAGAACGGATAGAGATATAAAAGATCAAGCAGTGCTTTCTCAGGTCCGGCAAAAGCCAGCACCAAGCCATCGCTGACAGGCTTTAAATCATATCCGAACATCAGCTCACTTTTGACAGTTTTATAGGAATATTCCCCGAATTCATTTCGAATGGCGGAAGTCTTCAATGATGTAACACTGGTAATTTGTACCACTGCCTCCGGTATCAAACCGTAAAATGCCAACGCTGTATGAAGACTGATATAGGATGGCCGGTACATACGGTTGGCAAAATAATAGATATAATCCTTTCTGCCCTTATATTCAGGAAAAGTATAGAGGCCTTGCCTTAACCTGATAAGATATCCTTTTTCGGTCCATCTCACCAGGTTGTTTCGGTTGAAACCAGGCCAGCAGGTATATACCTGGTGAACGGTAAAACAAGCCAGGGAAAAAAACTTATTTCTGAATTCCAGAAAATTCATTTTTATTTCTGTTTTGCAACAAAAATAGTGCATTTCAGAAATAAAACAAAGGAAACAAGTTAAAAAATGGATCGTGGTTGTTGTCGGTTGCAGGTCGTACAAAAATGCATTTTATTTACATATTTGTACCAAATCTGGCCCGGTAAAACCAGGTAATTGATATGGCATAATCATTTAATCCCAAAATCCTGCAAATCCTGTAAATTCTGAACTCTGAATACTTTTCATTAGAGAAACTTACCTGCCAAATCTTCCTTCGAGGATTCCGGTTACACTCAGATCCTCATTAAGTTCAGGCCAATGTATTCCTGTTCCGCCACATATAATTTCCATATTTGAAACCTTTTCAACAGAGGCATTATTCAGTATTTTATTTTTTTTGACTGGGAACCTTATTTCTCTTTCATCTTCGAGTCTGATGCATATTTGTTGGTTCTCATACCATACCTTAACTGCCTTTGCTGTCAGTTCAGCTACCAAATACTTCATCCCATTTAGTTTTTATCAATTCAAAGCCAAATTTTCTGAAGACCTCCGGCATAATGTATCGTTTGTAACAAAATTAGTTATTTTCTTATGATTTTCATCTATCCTGGAAACCGTGTGGCTGAAATAGGAATAAGGGTGAGGTCTTCCTTTGCCAACGGTCTGTTGCCAATTTTGGATGTCCTTTATTTTTGCGCTGCATATTTCGTTAAACTTTTTTTGACGTATTGCCTGCAGCGCTTTTTACTCATCATCTATTCCCCGGGCTAACGCCCGGGGCTACCAACATGTCGCCCCTGCCTGCTATTGCCAGACCTATAAAGAGGCAGGCAGGCCTCCGGGGCTTGAACTCCAATAAAATCCTGTATTTCTTTCAATCCTTTCAATCCTGTTCCGACTCCCCAAATCATCCTGTAATCCTTTCAATCCTTTAAAATCCTGTTCAGACAATTTATTCCGGTTCAGACTCCCCCTAAATAATCCTGTAACCCTTTACAACCGAAATAATCTTCTCTTTAACATCCTCCCAATCAAGCGGATGGATCAATACAGGCATAACCTCCGCTTCAGCATCTGTAAAATAAACCAGCGATTTCAGGTGATGATAATGATTGCTTAGACCCGTTCCGTATTTTTCAGTATGAAAGGTAAAGATTTCTTTAAGCGTAAACTCTTTTAACAGAAAAAAAAGATCGATAAAATCCTTTTTACTGCCTCTTCCGGCTATAGCTTCAAGCTTCATTGCAGCTATGTCCTTCATTCCTGCCAGCCTGATATTGTTAAAGATTTTAAAAGAATCAATTATTCGGTATTTGTATCCAAAAAATGAAATCCTTACCTGATTTAATCTTCCGTTGATTGTATTCTTTTCCTCATTTTCCCTTTCATAATTGCCTGCCTGTGTAAGCCGGGCAATGACAGCTGATGTATTAAAATCATCCGGAATAAAAAAATCAAAATCAATGGATTGCCTGTGCCCTATCTGTAAGGCCAGGCAGGTCCCCCCGGCAAGGTAAAAATCCTTAATAAAGGACCGGACTGATAATGTTTCAAACAATTTTAACTGTTCTTCAGGTAAAATATCCAGGTGCAGTTTTTCAATCATAATGGTACTTCCTTTGACAACCTTAAGCAAGCATCATTTGCCAGAAATTAACCGTTTTAGTATTCAGGTTCCGGCTTTTTTTCAGCAGTGATTTGATAAATTGCCTGTTGGTGTGTGATAACAACCATCTGACCTCATTCAGATCTCCGTAATTCAGCAGCCTTTCTGCAATGAACCTCGAATGTTTTTCGAAGATCAGCTCGTCAAATGAAACATCCCAGAAATATCTCCTGAATTTTTCGGGTAGTGAAGTGTCAGCTTTTTTATTGGATTTCATTTAAAACATTATGGTTCAGCTATTACAAAGATAATGAATTTTAAGGAAAAGAAAATGGCTGAATCGGGATTCGTAAACTACTGTTTACCGAATACCGATTACCTTCCTCCTACCTTACACCATTTTGTTCCATACATAACAACTAGCAAATATTATCGTCCCTCTCCTTTAGGAGAGGGGGACGAGGGTGTGGCCGCCCTCTCCACAAACCCCAAATCTATATCCCCACGCTGGGTGTAGTTTTCAAAACTACACCCTGATATCATCTTTTATACAAATCACCCGCTCTGATTTTCTCTTACAGACTCTGCCAGGTCTTGAAGACTCTGGCAGGTCTTCCTTCCGCGCACATACCATCCTCCCAATAAAATCCTGTATTCCTTCCAATCCTTTAAATCCTGTTCAGACAACTAAACTCCTTCCACAAAAGCCGGATTAATTTCGACGGTGACATTATAACTCAGCGCCGAAATACTGATCACCAGCTTATGCTTCCCCTTTACCTTCACGATCGTTCCCCTCAGTCCCGATAACTGCCCCTTATCTACAACCACTTCTTCTCCCGGCCTGTATTTACACATACCGGTGGTGAACGGCACCCCGGCCCCCAGCAACAGCTTCAGGTTGTCGATCTGCCACTCGGGGATGGGGACCGGCTTCCCCGAAAAACAGACTATCTTGACAACACCTGTCGTTTCCAGTACTTTTAAATACTCCTTTAGTGTTATGCGGACAAAAATATAGGAACGGATCAGCGGCAGCTCAACTTTCTTCTTCCTGTCGCTCCACTGCCGGATGGTTTTGTATAACGGTAAGTAGTAATGGATGTGCTGCTTCTCAAACTCCCGCGCCACCGCCTTCTCCGCCCGCGATTTGGTGTAGGCGGCGTACCATAATGCATGGGTTGAACTTGGCATTGGGATTGGGGATTAACATTTCTGTAAAAATAAGATTTTTTAGGAGTATTGTGGTTTTGAGGGTTGTGAAAATTGTGATCAGCCTACCAAGCAGGTTATTGCGAGCCTCGCCGAAAACGTCATTGCGAGGAGCGTAACATTAATTGTGTACAAGTTGAAAATAAATGTAAATACGCGACGAAGCAATCGGGTCGAACTGGCATAAGGTACCCACTAAGTACTTTTAATCATTAAAATACATATCTGTTTATTAAAGTATTGCCTGTGCTATGCGATTGCCACGTCGGCCCAATCCTTTCAACAAACTGAATCATTTCTGAAAGCCTCCTCGCAATGACTTCTTCGGTCAAACCTTGAGTCATTGCGAGCCATGCAACATGTATGACTGGTGCTGTAAACGGATGATTGTGCATGGCGTGGCAACTTTTCTCATAGCCTGCTCCGATTTATCGGAGAGCAGCCGTGCGAGCCTGCTTGTGGGTAGCGAGTAATCGCAACGAACAGGCAAAAGACACGAAGATGTGCCTAAGCAATTATAGACTGCAACATAGTATATATTCAACATTCTCTTTGCGTACAAACCCGGCCTCGCTTCCCTCGGCCTACCCCCTCCCAAACACCCTCAACACCCTCTTCCTCCAGTTATCCTGCACCTCATCTTCATCGTAATAGCCGGTTGCTGAATAGCCGTAGCCGCGGCCATAGCCGTAACCGTAACCATATCCGTAGCCATAACCCGAGCTGTAGCCGTAATAACCCTTCACCTGTGCGTCGTTCACCAGGATGGAGATGTTCTTCATATCCTTTTTGTGGTAAAGGTCATCAACCAGCTGCAAAACATGGCGCGAGGAAAAGCCGTGGCGGATCACAAACACGTATATATCAACATAATCTTTGATCAGCAGTGCATCGGTGACGATGGCGATGGGCGGGGTGTCGAAAATGACGGAATCAAATTTTGTGTTGGCATGCTGAACGAAATCGATCATGGGCTGTGATCCGATAAGCTCGGCCGGATTGGGGGGTATGGGACCGGAAATAGCCACCCAAAGATTTTCGATATGGGTCGGATAAATACATTCCTCGGCTGTATTCTTTCCTATAAGAAAAGTGCTTAGTCCGGTCTCGTTTTTTAAATCAAACAAGCGGTGGATCTTGGGTTTCCGCAGGTCGAGACCCACCAGCAGGGTTTTCTTTCCGGCCATGGCATTGATGACGGCCAGGTTGACAGCACAGAAGGTCTTGCCCTCGCCGCTCACCGTGGAGGATATCACAATGGTTTTCCTTTCCCCTTCTTTCATGAAATATTGTAAATTGGCACGCAGTGAACGGAATGATTCGGCCAGCGAGGTCTTGGGATTTTCAAACACGGGCAGCTCGGATTTTTTTTCGTTATGTCCCACAGCCCCCAGGATGGGTACTTTCGTGAGCTTTTCAATATCCCGGCGGTCGATGATCTTGTCGTTGAAATATTCGATAAGGAGGATCAGAATAAGCGGTATCAGTGCCCCTATCACCAGTGCCATCATATAATTCATGGAGGTCTTTGGCTTGATGCGTTGTGCATTTTCGGGCCGGGCTATATCCAGTATTTTATGATTTGCCGTATTGGAAGCCTTGGTGATGCCGGCCTCTGCCCGTTTCTCGAGCAGGAATGTATAGATCTGGTCGTTGATGTCGAATTTCCGCTGGATATTGATGAACTGCCGCTCGATGTAAGGCAGTTTCTGCACTTCTTTTTCAATGTTGGCCAGCCTGGAGTTCAGGTTCTTTACAGCTAGTTCATTCGAACCGATAAGGTTGGTGATGTTCTCAAGCAGCGTATTCCGGTTATTTTCAATTTCGGAGTTTATCTGCTCAAGCTGGGGTGAATTCTCCTGTATGGTGAAAAGGATATTTTTGCGTTTGGTATACAATTCGTTGATCTTCATCACGAGTGATCCGAGCAATTCATCGTTAATACTTACTACTGAAGGAGCAACAATATCGCTCAGGTCCTTCTTGCTTTTGATATAATTCAAAACATAATTATAATACCTTCCGCTGATGTCGAGCATTGCTTTTTCGGAATTCAGCTTTTCCATTTGCTCAAAAAGGAAATTGCCTTCCTTGCTCATGTCGATCACCTTGTTGGCCGAACGGAAGTTCTGCAGTCGGATTCCGGCCGATTCGAGCGAATCAACAATGCCGCTGAGCTGTTCATCGATGAACCCAATGGTGTTCACCGACACGCGGTTCTTTTCCTCGAGGTTCGAACGGATATATACCTCGCTGAGCTTGTTGAGGTAATCGGATATCTGCTGTGGGACATGGCCGGTAAGCGACAGGGTAAGGATGGAGCCTTTTTCGTCGTTCACCTCAACGTTCAATCCACCCCTGTATCGGTTTGCCAGTGAGTGTATGCTGTTTATGATGCAATAGTATTTCCTTGAACCTGAACTGAGGTTGGGTATTTTTTCCGGATCACGCAGTTTTATGGTGAAATTAAAGGAAGGATGTTCAAAGGGCTGTCCGAATTCCAGTTCTTCAGATATATGAAAGCGATCATCAATATCAAGCCCGTATTTCGTTTCGGAAAGCATGGTAATATTAATACGATGCCCGATGGCGTTTACCTTTGATGTATCCGGTACAAGCACAAAAGGAGATGAAGTGTACATGCGGCTCTCGGCTATACCCCTCCGGCCCACGGCCACGTATGTGATGTCGAAATCAGGCAGTTCCCCGAGGGCGTTACGTGCCATTATATATGATTTCAACACGGTTATTTCGTTGCTCACTACCGCTTTTGTACGCCGCGTGCGAAGACGGGTAAGTTCATCCAGAATGTTTTCAATACTTCCTGCCTGTGAGCCTTCCTCACCGATTATCAGGGTGCATGAATTGCTGTATACCTCCTCGGAATAACGATTTATTATGTAAGCAATGCTGAGTCCTATAAAAATGGTAAGTGCAAACCACCACCAGTTGCGCAGGATGAGGAAGAGGTATTTTTTTATGTCGATGCTGTCTTCTTCGCGGTATATTTCGGGGTATGGATCCATGGTATTTTGAATGACGGGCAAATGTACGAAAATAATCAGTGAATAGTGAAAAACGAAAAGTGAAAAGTGGGGGAGAAGAGGTTGTGATGGTTATGGTTGTTGTTGTTGTAAGTTGGGTGTTGTGGTTGGAGTTTAGAGGGCATTCTTAAAGTCCCTTGCCTGGGGGCTTGCCTGCCGTCTTTCAGGCAGGGATTCAGGGAGGCATCCTCATTCAGAAACCCGGTAGAGCCAGGCGATTGACTTTGTTCCGGTTCGGCCACCAATAAGGAAGAAAATTGCTATCTTTGTAATAGTCGATTACAAACAATGAATACCGAAAATTCACCCGAAATAAAGAAATTTATCCGTGAATACCGTGAACTTTTCTGGTACACCCCTGAAGCTGAAAAGGTGAACATATGCGACGAACTGCTGGTTGAGACCATATTGAATTATGGCGACATGAAAGCCGTCCGAAAGCTCCTTGCAATTATGGGACATGCTGATGCGGCCGCTGTTTTTTTCAGTGCAAAGGGTAGAAAAGTATATAATTATTATCCCGAGATCTATAACTTTTTTACGCTGTACTTTAATAACCATGTACAAAGAAATCCTGAGTAAGGAACAGCTTGAACTGCTTCCTTTAATTGCAAGGTTCAGACGGGAATTCTGTCTGGTTGGAGGCACTGCAGTAGCGCTCCACATCGGTCATCGCAGGTCGGTTGATTTTTATCTGTTCAAATACAATCCGTTGAATCATAAAGATATACTGCAGAAGTTAAATGCATCTCCCTATACATGCATGGTTACACGAAGGGTTACGGAACAGCTGAACGTAATAATCCATAAGGTAAAACTTACTTTTTATCAATATCCTTATGAAATTCCGGCTACCGTGAAGCTCGATGGTATAATAAAATTCCCTGATCTCCTTACCCTGGCGGCAATGAAAGCATTTGCACTGGGAAGAAGATCTAAATGGAAAGATTATGTCGACCTCTATTTTATTCTTAAATCTCATTACACCATTTCACAAATTTCAGATAAGGCAACTGAAATTTTTGGTGCGTTATTCTCCGAAAAGCTTTTCAGGGCGCAACTTTGCTATTTTGAGGATATTGATTATTCGGAGAAATTGGAATATATCGGTAATCCCGTCCCCGAAGAAGAGATAAAAGCTTTTTTAACAGAGGTAGCCCTTGATATCTGAGTAGCCCCTCCCCGGCCCTCCCCCAAGGGGAGGGAGGAAGATCTCATAGAATTAGCTTTGTGCTTTCACTTAAACATCGGGAGGAGGGGTAAATATTTCTTATTACCAGATATTCTTTTTCGCATAACCCTCCTACCTGCACCACGATGGTCCTTCGCGCGGCAAAGTCCCCCCACCTGGGGGGGACCATAGGGGGGCTTTTGTATTAAACTTTCTTTCATTATCTTTGTTACTTATACCATGTTAATCTGAATTATTTTTTCCAACCGTTTCTCTAAGTATGAAAATAAATTGGTTCCCCCGGTTTCTTACCGATTTTTTGCTGGTTACGCTGGCTTATATCATGGCTGTATGGCTGAAACCCGGCCCCAGCTATCACTATTTGTACAAATATCTTAATTCCTTCCTGGTATTTCTGGGCATATGGGTGGTTATATCCGCCCTTTTCGGCAAGCAGCGGCTGGAGAACCACGAAAAGATCAGCATCTTCATACGGCAGGTGCTGTTCAGCAACATTGTCATCTTCAGCCTGGTATCGGGACTGATGTTCCTCATCCGCCAGGATTATTATTCACGCTTTATCGTTATCGGCACCGTGGCCATTGCCACCGCCGCCGAACTGCTGGTGGGTTCGGTTTGGTATGCTTTTGTGCATGCCCAGCTGCGCCATGAGAACGGCCAGATGAACGGATATCCCCGCAACGGAAATAATAACGGGAATATGACCACGGCAAAGCGGCAGGCAAGAGGAAAGCCGCTTTCGCAATACCGCACACAGGCACGCCAGAATGCCCTGCTGCTGGAGACAAGCAAGCCGGTTTTCGATTATATCTTTCAGTACGCCCCCATTGATTCGCCAAAGACGCTCATCGTAAGCACCAGCTCGCGGTTCAACATTGAGATGCTGGCACAGAACGGTTTTAATGCGATCGTCAACCTCGAACGCATCAACGACGTGCGGTACCTCAACAAGTTTTTCGAGGCGGTGAATGAAAAACTGCCCGTCGGGGGTATTTACGTTGATTATGTAGAAACCAAAGACCAGCGCAAAAATCGCATCCTGAATAAATACCCTCCCGTTGTCAACTGGCTATACTACATGGCCGATTTCATGGTCAAAAGGGTGTTTCCCAAGTTTGCCCCTACCAAGGGCATCTATTTCTTTCTCACACGTGGCCAGAATCGTGTGCTGAGCAAGGCCGAGACTTACGGGCGCCTGTGCTCATGCGGATTTCATATCGAGGATGAACGGTTCATCAACGGCTACCTGTATTTCGTGGCGCGTAAGGTAAAAGAGCCTCTGTACCCGGTTGATCCCAGTTACGGTCCCATTGTGGCGCTCGACCGCATCGGCAAGGAAGGCAAGCCAATAAGGGTGTACAAGATGCGCACCATGCACCCCTTTGCCGAATACCTGCAGGAATATATGTACAATAGCTCCGGGCTTGACAAAGGAGGCAAGTTCAAAGACGACTTCCGGATATCGACGCTGGGAAAGATACTGCGCATCTTCTGGCTCGACGAGGTGCCCATGTTGGTGAACTTCATACGGGGTGAGATGAAGCTCTTCGGTGTGCGACCGCTCAGCCGTCAGTATTTTGAGCTCTATACACCCGAGCTGCAGCAAAAACGCATCAGATACAAACCCGGCATGATACCCCCTTACTATGTCGACATGCCCAAAACCCTCGAAGAGATCATAGCCTCGGAGATGAAATACCTCAACGCTTACGAAAAAAATCCCTTCTTCACCGACTTCCGCTACTTCTGGAAAGCAATGTATAATATTGTGGTGAAAAGGGCGAGGAGCAGGTAGGTAAGAAGCCTCTCCCCCTGGCCCCCTCTCCCAAGGAGAGGGGGAATAAGTTGTGCCAACAGGAAGGTTAGCGCAATGGTTTTTATTAATATATTAATATAATATAACTACAACCTTACAACCAGCAGAACCTATCGCCCCTCGCCTTTAGGAGAGGGGTAAGGGGGTGAGGTCGAAAAATCACAACCCTTCATCCAAATCCCACACTACCGACTACTGAATACCGATTACCGATTACCGATTACCTCCCTAACTGCTGTTTCAATATTTTCGCAATATACTTGCCGATAATATCGAATTCGATGTTAACAACTGTTCCCTCTTTAATCTGATGAAAATTCGTCACTTCGTACGTATAGGGTATGATGGCCACGTCGAAGGAATTTTCCTTTGAGTTGACCACGGTAAGGCTAACGCCGTTCACCGAGACCGAGCCTTTTTCAACGGTTATATAATCGTCCTGTGCAGGTATATAGCTGAAAGTATAATACCAGCTCCCTTCAGCCTCCTTCACCTGCGTGCATACAGCGGTCTGGTCGACATGCCCCTGCACCATATGACCGTCAAGGCGGCTTTCCATTTTTACACTCCGTTCGAGGTTCACCCTATCGCCTGCTTTCAGCAGTCCGAGGTTCGACTTCAGCAAGGTTTCGTGAATGGCGGTGACGGTATAGGTGTCGTGTGTCTTTTTGACCACCGTAAGGCAGACGCCGTTGTGTGAAATGCTCTGGTCGATCTTCAGCTCCTGCACAAAAGAACACGAAAGGGTGATGTGCAGGTTGTCCTTTTCTTTTTCAAGGGCAACCACGGTTGCAGCTTCTTCTACGATTCCTGAGAACATGTTGATGAGTTTTAATCCTTGAACAAATATATTACTTCTCGCAGAATGGAGCAAAAAAGAAATACTAAGAGAATTTCTCGCTAAGACGCAGAGGCGCAAAGGAAAAGAAAGAGGAGGTTCTCCCATTTTTCTTCTTAGCGTCTTTGCGCCTCTGCGAGAACTCCCTTTTCTCTTCTTAGCATCTCTGCGAGAAACCAAAAAAACATTGTATTTTTAACGGTTTAATATCTGCATTTTATGAATCTTGTTACAGGGGCTACGGGATTGCTGGGATCGCATATGATAGCCGAGCTGGTGCGACAGGGAGAAAAGGTAAGAGCTTTCTACCGCAGTGAACC
This sequence comes from Bacteroidales bacterium, assembly GCA_016928305.1. Lineage (GTDB taxonomy): Bacteria > Bacteroidota > Bacteroidia > Bacteroidales > UBA10428 > UBA5072. The sequence goes on along the minus strand of JAFGKY010000082.1, from coordinate 11,472 downwards.
GGGAAAATTGCGTACGCAAAAAACGCTGTCGTATTATTTTCCGGATTCCGGCGAGATCACGGACAGCATCGAATGGGTGAAGGGGGATGTGCTGGACGCTTGTTCGCTTGCTGTTGCCACAGAGGGTGTAAAAAAAGTATACCATACGGCAGGCATTGTATCGTTCGGACAGGTAAGCAAAAAGAAAATACTGAAAACAAATATGCAGGGAACGGCTAACCTGGTCAACGCCTGTCTTGAAAATCCCGGCATAAAGCTTTGTCATGTGAGTTCCATCGCGGCCCTTGGCACCACCGTTGATGGCAGTCTCATCGATGAGAACTGCATGTTAAAACCCGACAAGAAAACAGATGATTATTCCTACAGTAAGTTTAAGGGGGAACTCGAAGTGTGGCGGGGTATCCACGAAGGCCTGCAGGCCGTCATTGTGAATCCCTCGGTAATCCTTGGCCCGGGTGTATGGTATTCTTCCACGGCAGCGATTATAAAGCGGATATATAATGGACTTTCATTCTATCCGGCCGGTGTAATTGGGTGCGTTGATGTCCGCGATGTGGCCTCGGCTATGTACAGGCTGATGAACAGCGACATAAATGCAGAGAGATTCATCCTGAATTCCGAAAACCTGTCTTTTCTCGATCTGTTTACCCTAATCGCACACGAATTTGGGGAAAAGCCACCGGCATACAGGGTTAGACCATGGATGAAGGCAGCCGCCGTCACGGGTGACTTTGTCAGGGCGCTGGTCACCGGCACACCGCGGCAGATCACCCTGAAAGCCCTTGAGATAGCCGATCATAGAACCATGTATTCAAATGAAAAGATCGTCAGGCAAACAGGAATCGGTTTTATACCCGTTAAAGAATCGGTAAGGTTTATGTGTGAGATGTATTTAAAATAATAGTCATGCAGGTCATGCAGGTCATGCAGGTCAGTGTGGGAAAGGGGTTTGCGGGGCGTGGAACCCTGCAAGGGCGGCGGCTGGTTCAGCGCGGGGCCCTGGCAGGGTGGCGGCCGGGGAAGATATGCAGTGAACAGTGAAAAACGAAACCTGCCTGACCGGTAGGCAGGAGTGAAAAGTGGGGGAGTTTTCATGCAAGTCATGCAGGTCGTGCAGGTCAGTGTGAGTTTCTAGTTTTTGAATGTTATGCAAGTAATTTTTTATACATTAATTAAATGATTTAAACCATTCAAACAATGGCAACTGTAAAAAACTTTGAAGATCTTGAGATTTGGAAAATGTCAAGGGAATTGGTAAACCTTATTTATTCAGATTTTAAAAGTAACCGGGATTTTGTATTCAGGGATCAGATTACAAGGGCAGGTATTTCTGTTATGAATAATATTTCTGAAGGATTTTGGCGAAAAAGTGATTCAGAATTTCAATATTTTTTGAACATCTCAAAAGGATCTGCGGGTGAAGTAAAAAGCATGTATTATATTGGAGAAGATCAAAAAATGGTATACTCAGAAACTGCTCTGGACAGAAGAAATAAGGCACAGCGTTTAATAAACAGCCTAGGAGCATTTATTAAATATCTGAATTCAAAAAAATAGATCAAAAAGCATTTTAACTTGACTTTTCTCATAACTCAGAATCCTTTACCCAAAAAGACCTGCACGACTGCATGACTTGCACGACCTGCATGACTTGCACGACTTGCACGACTTGCACGACCTGCACGACTATTTTATAAGAAACTCATTGTTTTTCTCAACCAGAAGCCTATCTTTGTGAACCTTTTTTCTTATTGATTTTTATAGTTATATTGTTGATTCACAATGGCTAAAAGATTTCCGGAATACAAGCATTTCAATCTTGCCAACATTAATAATGAGGTTCTTGAGACCTGGAAGAAGGAAGACACTTTCAGGAAAAGCCTTGAGATACGTCGGGAATGCAAGCCTTTTATTTTCTATGAAGGTCCTCCTTCAGCGAACGGCATTCCCGGCATACACCATGTGATGGCCCGTGCGATAAAGGATATCTTCTGCCGCTACAAGACCATGCAGGGTTACCTGGTGGAACGCAAAGCCGGCTGGGACACCCATGGCCTGCCCGTGGAGCTGAGCGTTGAATCATCTCTTGGCATTACCAAGGAGGACATAGGAACAGAAAAAATAAGCATCCGGGAATTCAATGAAACCTGCAAAAAGGAGGTGATGAAATACACCCGCGAATGGGAAGAACTCACCGAAAAAATGGGTTACTGGGTGGATATGGAACATCCGTACATCACCTATGATAACCGCTATATTGAAACGCTGTGGTACCTGTTGAAACAACTGTATGACAGGAAGCTGCTGTACAAGGGATATTCCATACAGCCTTATTCACCGGCCGCAGGCACGGGTCTCAGCACGCACGAGCTGAACCAGCCCGGCTGCTACCGTGATGTAAAAGACACGACCTGTGTGGCACAGTTCAAGGTCATCCGCGATGCAAAATCCGGATTTCTCTATGATACCATTAACACCGAAGTCTTTTTTCTGGCATGGACAACCACCCCCTGGACATTGCCATCGAATACCGCCCTGGCTGTAAGTGCCGACATTGATTATGCCCGGGTCAGGACTTTCAATCTCTATTCTTTTGCCCCGGTGACGGTCGTCCTTGCCAAAGACCTGATACCGCTTTATTTCAATGAGAAATACAGGGAACTGGATCTGGACAGTTACCGTCCGGGGGACAAGCAGATCCCCTTTAAGGTCATTGACGCATTCAAGGGCAAACAGCTCGAAGGGATCCGCTACGAACAGCTCATCACATGGGTAGATCCCGGAGAGGGAGCATTCCGTGTGCTGACGGGCGATTTTGTCACCACCGAGGAAGGAACCGGTATCGTGCATATAGCACCCACTTTTGGTGCCGATGACTTTAAGGTGGCAGCCAAATATGGCGTTCCGCCCCTGCTGGTGTTGGACAAACAACGTCACCCCATGCCCCTGGTGGATAAGAAGGGCCGCTTTATTCCCCTTGCCGACCTCGATGAGGAGTTCATCCGCAGTTCAGTTAATACTGCTGAATACAATGATTTCAACGGGCGCTATGTAAAAAATGAATACGATGAGACCCTGAATGATAACGATGAGACCGTTGATGTCGATATCGCCGTTCATCTCAAGAAAGAGAACAAGGTGTTCAAAATCGAAAAGCATGTGCATAACTATCCGCATTGCTGGCGTACCGACAAGCCCGTGCTTTATTATCCGCTGGATGCATGGTTCATTAAAACCACTGCGCTGAAGGACAGGATGATTGAACTTAACAATACCATCAACTGGAAACCGGAGGCTACAGGAAAAGGCCGCTTCGGAAAATGGCTCGAGAACCTGGTTGACTGGAACCTCTCACGTTCACGTTTCTGGGGAACCCCATTGCCTATATGGGTTACCAAAGACAAGACAGAATACAGATGCATCGGTTCCGTGGCAGAACTGAAAGCCGAGATTGCCCGTTCGGTGAAGGCAGGCTTTATGAAAGAAAATCCGCTGGAACACTTTACAGAAGGTGACAATTCTACTGCCAACTACGAACAATTTGACCTGCACAGACCCTTTGTGGATGATATCATCCTGGTGTCATCAAAAGGAGAAATGATGTTCCGCGAACCCGACCTCATCGATGTATGGTTTGATTCTGGTGCCATGCCTTTTGCACAAATACATTACCCCTTCGGCAGCCTCCGGCTGCCGACCTCTTTCCCCGCCGACTTCATCGCCGAAGGCGTTGACCAGACACGCGGATGGTTCTTTACCCTCCACGCCATAGCATCCATTCTCTTTGATTCAGTATCGTTCAGGAATATCATCAGCAACGGACTGGTACTCGACAAGAACGGCAACAAAATGTCGAAACGACTGGGCAATGCCATCGATCCCTTTGACACGATACGCCGGTTCGGATCCGATCCGCTCCGCTGGTATATGATCACCAACGCCCAGCCCTGGGATAACCTTAAATTCGATATTGATGGCGTGGATGAGGTAAAACGTAAGTTTTTCGGCACCCTTTACAACACATACTCTTTCTTTGCCCTCTATGCCAATATCGACGGGTTTACTTATTCAGGCCCCGAGATCGCTTTCGAAAAACGACCTGAAATTGACCGCTGGATCCTGTCGTTGTTGAATACCCTGGTAAAAGAGGTCACGGCGTGTTATGAAGATTATGAACCAACCCGGGCCGGCCGTGCCATCCAGGATTTCGTGACGGAAAACCTGAGCAACTGGTACGTAAGGCTGAACCGTAAACGTTTCTGGGGCGGAGAAATAAACGATGACAAAACAGCCGCTTACCAGACTCTCTATACCTGCCTTGAGACTGTTGCCAAACTGGCTGCCCCGCTGGCACCTTTTTATACGGACAAGATATTCCGCGACCTGAACAGGGTGACAGGACGGCATCCCGAAAGCTCGGTTCATCTGGTTCGGTTTCCCGAAGTAAATCCTTCTTTCATTGATGAAAAACTGGAGGAAAGAATGGACATCGCACAGAAATTGTCATCCATGATACTGGGCCTTCGGCGAAAGGTGAACATCAAAGTGCGGCAGCCGCTGAAAAAAATAATGGTACCCCTGCACGACAACCATTTCGGTCAGCAGTTTGAAGCCGTTAAGCACCTGATCCTCACTGAGGTGAATGTTAAAGAGGCGCAGCTGTTGAATGACACATCGGATCTGCTGATCAAAAAGATAAAACCCAATTTCAAACAGCTGGGACCCCGTTATGGAAAGCTGATGAAAGACATCACTGCCGCTGTGGCTTTATTCACACAGGAAGATATCCAGCGGATGGAGACGGAAGGTTCAATGGAAATAAATGCCGGCAGGGAAAAACTGACCCTGAACCTCGACGACGTCGAGATCACCTCGGAAGATATACCCGGATGGCTGGTTGCTGCCGAGGGTAAACTTACGGTAGCGCTCGATGTGAACCTTACCCATGAGCTTAAAGAAGAAGGCATAGCCAGGGAATTTGTAAACCGTATCCAGAATATACGTAAGGAAAGTGGTTTTGAGGTGACCGATAAGATCACCATTGATATCCAGAAACATAAAGAAATTGATGCATCCATCGAACATTTTGGTGATTACATCCGTCTACAAACCCTGGCAAAATCCATCCGCCTTGTTGAAAAAATTAATCCCGCGGATGCAAAAACAATTGATATTGATGATACTATAACCACCCTTATTGCAGTTAGTAAGATTTAATTCTTTTAGATGCATTTTGTTGATTATTTTTTATATTTTTAGTTAACCAAAAATCCAGTAACATGGCAGAAAAGACAAGATATTCCGACGAAGAGCTGGAGGAATTCAAACAGATTATCCTGGACAAGCTTGACAAAGCCAGAAAGGATTTCGAACTTCTGAAAAGTGCCATTACACAAAGTGAAAGTAACGACACGCAAGATACTTCTCCTACGTTCAAGGTATTGGAAGAAGGAGCAGCAACGCTTTCCAAAGAAGAAGCCGGCAGGCTGGCACAACGACAGCAAAAATTCATTCAACACCTGCAGGCCGCCCTTATCCGTATTGAGAACAAAACCTATGGCATCTGCCGCGAGACCGGGAAACTGATATCCAAAGAAAGACTCAGGGCGGTTCCGCATGCAACCCTTTCGATCGATGCCAAACAAAAGCAGCGGTAAGAACCGGAAAGAAAAACAGTATCAATGATTGGGGCACTTTTGTTCCAATCATTTTTTTTGTCACCCGGTAACCAATAATTTTTTTGCCACTAAAACATAAAAGAATTTAAGCCACCAAAACACTAAATCACCAAACAATACATGCTTATACTATTTTTTATTGTATCGTATTTTTCACGCTTTGGTGTCTTGGTGCTTTGGTGGCCAATATTATTTTCTTGGTGTTTTGGTGGCAAATTTATTTTTTGTGTTCTTAGTGTTTTTTATGGTTTAAATTATATTTTCGTGGTAAAATAAACTTTAATGGATACGCTTAAATCAAAACGCCTGCTTGTCATCCTTATCGTAATCGTCATCCTTGTTGCCGATCAGATATTTAAAATATGGGTCAAGACACACATGACCATGGGCCAGACATTGCCGGTAATCGGCAACTGGTTCCTGATCCGCTTTATTGAAAATCCGGGAATGGCTTTCGGTATTGACCTGCCGGGTAAATTCGGCAAACCTGCCCTTACCCTGTTTCGCTTGCTGGCTGTGGGTGTTATCGGATGGTACCTGAATTCACTTATTAAACAAAAGGTTTCTGCCGGTCTTATCATCTGCGTTGCCGTGATCCTTGCCGGAGCCGCCGGCAATATTTTCGACAGTGCTTTCTATGGTCTTCTTTTCAGCGAAAGCAGCTATTCAACCGTTGCCACATTGTTCCCCGAAGAAGGCGGATACGCCCCCTTCCTGTATGGCAGGGTCGTCGACATGCTCTATTTCCCTGTAATCGATACACATTATCCGCATTGGTTCCCCTGGATTGGAGGGAAGGAACTGGTATTCTTCCGTCCCATCTTCAATATCGCCGATGCATCCATTACCACCGGGGTGATTGTTATCCTCATCTTTCAGAAACGGTTCTTCAAACACGAAGAGAAGCCTCTCCCCTGACCCCTCTCCAAAGGAAAGGGGAGTGTCTGATGCTAAGGCATTTCCCCTTATCCGAGCTTTGGTTAACAGGGGGAATTTTGCATTGGCTTCCCGCCCGGGTTAGAAGGCTTTATTAAAAATGGTTCATCATTATAATTCGTACCTGAAAATGGATTATTGCGCTTTTGATAATTTATATTAAAACAGGAATGTTATTGTTATGCTTGAAGTGCGAGGGCCAGCCAAAACGTGAAGGAAGGGCAAGTGGTGTACTCGCGAAGCGACTCATGAACTCCTTTGAAAACAATTTAAAGTTGTGAATAATGCTGTAATGCATAGAATTTCAATGGAGGTCCCGCTAGCGGAGCATAGCGGGATTTAATGTAAACGGATAAAAGGGTATTACAACAGAATATCGCCAGTGTAAAATAATGCAATGCTATTAAAATTATATTCAACGCCGTTTGCATGATTACTCCATTAGAAATTCTTGCATTGCAGCAGAGCGCATCGGGATTCGTTTTGGCTTGATTTTCTTTGATACTTTCTTTCATTCAAGGAAAGAAAGTATAAATACAACTGATGACAGGTACTCATATTTATGATGAGCCTTATATATTATATGAATTTGATCGCATACTTTACAAATCTTTAAAAAATCCCTATTTTTATTCCCGGCAAAAAGCCAGACACGTTATGATGAAAGAAATCCTGGTTGTAATAGCCTGCTTCACCACAATATTCCCCATCGGGGCACAGGAATACATTTCCTCACCCTATTATGAAACGCATCATACAGATTCCGTAAAACGATCCAAACCGGTAGACATCCGCCATGTATATATCGGCATCGGCGGCGGCATAGATTATATAGGAACGATGGGATTTATGGCCGAATTCAGGGTGTTAAAAAACTTAACGCTGGCCGGTTCTGCCGGGATCGGCAGCTGGGGCTTCAGACTCACCTCCGACATCAGGTACTACAACAAATTCCCGAATGGCCTCTATTATTCTGCCGGGTTTAACCGCTCAACCGGCAGACGTGAAATAAAGATGAAGCTTGAAACTGCTTCCGGAGTTGAAGACTCGGTTTCGCTTGAATTGAAGCCTGTAAACAATATCAATGTTGGTGTTGGTTATATGTGGAGGTTATGGAAAAGAGGACGGCTAAACTTTATCATCGGATATGCTTTTGATATTTCGACCGGTGACTGTTATGCTTTAAAGCCTTCACAACCCGAGCTGAGCGAAGACGGAAAAGAAACAATAACGAATTCAAAACCGGGAGGTTTCTTTTTCGGAATTGGTTTATCGATTGGCCTTTAATTTCATACTGGATATGACAGGTACACGATTTTGCTTTTTTCTGTTAAGCCTGACGGCCTTTTTTATCAGTCTGCCCGTTATGGCTCAGAACGAGCCACCGCCGGGACTTCACCTGCAAAAGATATCAACCCCTGCTTTCAACATCGTCTTCCCCAGGGGTCTCGAAAACAAAGCGTTTCAGGTTGCCTCTTTGATGGATTATGTCTCCGGTAAAGTGCCCGATATCTATAACCTTAAAACAAAGAAAATTAACCTGTACCTCAATAACCAGTCGGTTATCGCCAACGGTTATGTTACCCTGGCGCCAAGGTATATGCAATGGTATCTGCATGCCCCGCAGGATGTCACCCAAACCGGTGGCACAGACTGGCTAAAACTGTTGTCTGTGCATGAGTACAGGCATGTTGTGCAATTTGATTACTTAAAACGGAATTTTGCCCTCCTGCCGTCCACCCTCTTTGGACAGCTTGGGCAAACCTTTGTTGCATTATGGGCCGTACCGCAATGGTATTATGAAGGAGATGCCATCTCGGCAGAGACAATTCTGACAAATACCGGCCGGGGCAGGCTCCCCGAATTCGAAATGGAAACAAAAGCCATCCTTACGGGCCACCAGAAAAGATTTACCTATAACCAGGCCTACCTGCGTTCTTACAGGCGTTACTTCCCCAATCATTACTACCTGGGTTATTTTATGTATACCCATGTGGCCAGGAACTACGGATTGAACACATGGCCTGATGTTATTGAAAAAGTGACCCATACCGCTTTTTCTCCGTTCGCCTTTTCCAAAGGACTGAAAAAATATACCGGTAATAATCTTACCCGTACCTACAGGAATACGATGGAAGAATTGAAGTATATATGGAAAGCCGAATCCTTTACTATGCCCCCGGAAATAACTGCTGTGAAGACATCGTTCAACAAAGTGTACACACATTACAAATACGGGCACAGGCTGGAGGATGGTTCACTGGTGTGTATGAAATACGGAATGGCTGTTCCGCCCCGCCTGATAAATGTCAGTGCTGATGGCAGGGAAAAAATCCTCCGGGGCATTAACAACGACATGTATATTTCATCGAACGGACAGATCCTTGCCTGGCTTACACTGACGCCTGATAAAAGATGGGGAATGCGTGACTATTCCGATATTATGGTCATGGATGTCCGGAATGACAAGATCAGAAAACTGACACGCAAAGGAAAATACGGTTCCCTGTCGGTTTCTCCAAAAGGTGATAAAATCGCCGCAGTGCGTTATAACGACACCGTCTCCTGCAGCATTGATATCATTGATCTGAACCATGGCAATACCCTTGATGAATTCCACTTTCCGGCATATTCTTCCGTTCGCACCCCTGCCTGGTCGGAAGACGAATCCATGCTGGTATATGCCGCCACCGCCGACTCGGTTATCTCTCTCAACCTGCTCGATCTGAGGAATGGCGAATCAAAGAACCTGCTGAAGACCACGGCTGAGAATATTTCCAAACCCGTTTTCTGGAATGATTTCATTCTTTTCGGCACATCGGTGAGAGGGAAAAATGAAATTCATGCCCTGAGCCTTTCAACCGATCAACGGTATATCGCGCTGACCGGGGGCCATGGATTCTTTAACCCGACAAGTGCATGCAATGATGAGGAAGTAATTGTGGAAGGATACACCGAAGAAGGATACCGGTTGTATTCATGGAAACCCGACAGGAATAAATTCACAGCATTCAGCCGGTGGCGGCCCGCTGAATATTATATCACACCCGTTGTTGAAAAGGGCAATTATAAAGATATTTTCTTGGAATCCATCCCCGATAAGACAGATTACAGGATCCGTAAATATCATCATTTTACCGACGGGTTGCGGTTACACAGTTGGGCGATACTGCCGTCTTATCAGGGAATAGAAGGAGCCCTTTTCCTTAATGATCCGCTTTCCGTGTTTGGTGTGACGGCAGGAATTCAATACAACCAGAATGAAAAGAATACAAATGAGTACCTGAGCTTTTCGTATTCGGGAATATATCCCCGTCTCAGCGCCGGAGTTTCAACAGGCAACCGTACCATGCTAAAAGAATACGGCCGGGACAGCAGTGAATATTTTCAGTGGCATGAAAACGCCATCATGGCCCTGGTTACACTGCCTTTTAACCTTACCCGTGAGGCATTTTTACAAACCATGAATGTTACAGCCGATTATCAATATATTATGGTCAGTGACCTGGATCATACATTCAAGGATGACTATACCCTCGGTAACGGCACCTTAAGTGCCGCAGGGTTGTTTTTATCCTGGACCGGATACAGGCAGATGGCCTCGCGTGACTTTTATCCTTCCCTCGGCTTTATGCTTAATACAAGTTATCAGCGATCGGTTGCCGGAAGTGATTTTAACAGCCATCTTTTATCCGTTTCACTTACCGGTTATTTTAGAGGCATTGCACGGCATCATTCGATACGCGTACATGCTGCCTATGAAACGCAAAACATAGCCCCGGACCCTGATGAGGTGTACCTCTTCCCTTCAAAAATATTGTATTTCAGGGGTTATGAACCCCGGGCCAAGGAGGAACTGACCCTGTTCTCGGTGGATTATGCATTGCCCTTATGCTATCCCGATCTGGGAATAGGTTCGATTGTTTACCTGAAACGTATCCGTACCAACCTGTTTGCGGATTTTGGAACAGGGAAGGATGCAATAATAAACAAAACCTATTTCTCTTCCGGCATCGATCTGTTATTCGATGTCAATGTGTTTCGCCTCCTTGCCGAAATCGACCTGGGCATAAGAGTTGCCGTAACCAGAAACAAGGTTGTTTCAGCAGAATTTATTTATTTCCAGCGCTTTGGGTATTAGAAAGCCTCACCCCCTGCCCCTCTCCTGAAGGAGAGGGGTATACCTTGTGCAAATTGGTATGGATGAAACAAAGGAGCGGCAAACCTTTTAAGGGGGCTGGCTATTCGAAACAGATCCTTTATATCCAAAGACTATTCAACAACGATACCCTGATAAGCGGTATTGAAAGGTGAAAATCAGAGCCGGAATAAGAATGATAATGAAAATGATGAAAAAGCTGCAACCCCAGCCCCAGCGGGGCGATATATTGGTAGCTCGGGTGTTAGCCCGGGGAATAGATGAAGAGTAAAAAGTGATGCAGGCAATTCCTACCCCCTCTCCTTCAGGAGAGGGGCAGGGGGTGAGGAGTGGTCCCACTTGGGCTTACCGATTGCTTTTTCTGGGCCATTTTTCATGCTTCAAAATGGCAACGAAAAATGCATCGGCACAGGCTTCTCGCCCAAGTGGATTCAACTTCGTTCATGCATATAAAAACAAAACCTCATGTCTCTGTGAGGTTTGCATCTGTGGTCCCACTTGGGCTCGAACCAAGGACCCCCTGATTATGAGTCAGGTGCTCTAACCAGCTGAGCTATGGGACCAAAATTTCAAATGCTGGTTTATATCTTTTTTTGGCTGAACCACTTGGGTTCGAACCAAGGACCCTCCCGACACCAGGTGTCGGGATGCTCTAACCAGCTGAGCTATGGGACCAAAATTTCAAATGCTGGTTTATAT
>JAFGKY010000007.1 GCA_016928305.1 Bacteroidales bacterium | reverse complement strand
CCTGATTTTCAGCAACTTCACCCTTTAGGGTTGGGGTAGAAAGTTGCTGAAAATCTACCATGATACTTTTCGGAGTAGACTCAAGATATAAGAATTAAGAAGTTAGAAAACCTTCAGCGCGAAACGCTCTCTCACACATCTGATATCCGGTATCCTTTATCCTGGCTGACAACGATAACCACCCCAGCCATTATGGCATCATTCCAATCTTCCACCCGCCCTTGTTTAATAACTATTCATTTCTTGTCATACTTTAATTTGTTTTCGATAAAAATCTTTAATAAAATTGTTGTGCACAGAATTTGAACTATGGATATTGCATACCTGGTAAACTTTCTTATTGAGAATCAACTGCATATACCTGCCGGTGTTTTCCTTTTTTGTTTTCTCATACAGCTTTTCTTTTACCTTGGCATTTATTCCCGGCTTACCTTTTATACAAGAGGGAACATTACCGCGACATCTGAACCTGTATCGGTGATCATTTGTGCCCGCAATGAAGCTGAAAACCTTGGCAAGTATCTTCCGGTGGTCCTCTCACAGCAATATCCCGATTTCGAAGTCATTGTGGTGGATGACGGTTCTTCGGATGAAACGGAAGAAGTATTAAGGCAGCTGAAAGCAATGTATCCTCATTTGCGCACCACTACCATACGTGAGGACAAGAAATTCTCGCACAGCAAAAAGCTTGCTGTTACCATTGGCATTAAGGCAGCAAAAAATGACATACTGGTATTTACCGATGCTGATTGTGAACCTGCTGGCAATCAATGGTTGTCAGGCATGGTCTCACGTTTCACCGGTGGTAAGGAAATCGTGCTTGGATACGGAGGCTATTTCAGCCGGAAAGGATTATTAAACAAATACATCCGCTACGACACCCTGATCATAGCTATGCAATACCTGAGTTTTGCGATAAGTGGTTTTCCATACATGGGCGTGGGGCGCAACATAGCTTACAGGAAGTCATTTTTCAATGCAACAAAGGGTTTTACCCGTCATCTTCATCTGCTCTCCGGCGATGACGATCTGTTTGTCAATGAGAACGCGACCCGAAGGAATACCACCGTTGAATGCTCACATCAGAGCCATACGCGATCCGATCCCGGTCATTCGATACGCCAGTGGATCCGGCAGAAGAAAAGGCACCTGACAACAGCTCCGTTATACAAGTTCAGGGATAAATTCCTTTTGTTGTTGGAACCTGTGAGCCGGTTCATTTTTTACGGTCTGTTCGCTGCATTGCTTTTCTTTCCTGAGATCAGCCTATATGTGCTGGGTGTTTTTGCATTCCGTCTGATCATACAACTCATTATCATTAAAAATGCCATGATCCGTTTGAAAGAGAATAATTTATTACTATATTCGTTACTGTTTGATGTTTTTGCTTTGTTTATTAACTTTGTGATTTTTGTTTCAAATCGTATAAGTGTGAGAAACCGTCCATGGAAGTAAATCTTAATCTTTCAGAGAAGGCACAGCGTGATTTTATTCTGGTTCAGCGTGCTGTAAGTGGTGATCAGAGGGCATTCGCGGAGTTGATGGGCCGGTACAGGGATGCAATCTATTATATGCTGCTAAAAATGGTGAACAACGCCAGTGATGCCGAGGACCTTACCATCGAGGCCTTCGGAAAAGCATTCAAGAATATCATGCAATATGCACCCAATTATGCTTTCAGCACCTGGCTTTTCAAAATAGCCACCAACAACTGCATCGACTTTATCCGCAAGAAGAAGGCCAATCATGTTTCCCTTAATCACAACGATGAGGAACACGAGAAGGCCAGCATGGACATCCAGGCTCCTGTGATGGATCCGGAGGAAACCCTCATCAACGAACAAAAAATAAAACTCATGCGGTCGGTGGTATCAAAGCTGAAACCCCGCTACCGTAAGCTTATTGAACTACGCTATTTCAATGAACTCTCGTATGAGGAGATAGCCGAAGAGCTTGAGTTACCTATCGGTACCGTTAAGGCCCAGCTGTTCAGGGCCCGGGAGCTGCTCTACAACATTCTGAAAAACACAAGCGGGAAGATGTAAACTTCCCGTTTTTTATTCATGCAGATCATAGAGAAATATTTCCCCTCCCTTTCTCCGGTTCAGAAGGAACAAATACGTGCACTCCGACCGGTATATACATATTGGAATAAACGGATCAATGTGATCTCCAGAAGGGATATGGAGAACTTTTACATCCACCATGTCCTGCATTCCCTTTCCATTGCTAAAATAATTACATTCTTTCCCGGAACGATAATAATGGATGCAGGCACAGGTGGAGGCTTTCCCGGTGTCCCGCTGGCCGTGTACTTCCCGCAGGTGAAATTCATCCTGGCCGATTCGGTTGCCAAGAAAGTAAAGGTTGTTGAAACCGTGATCCATGACCTGGGATTGACCAACTGCGAGACCGTGAGGGAAAGGATTGAGAAACTCACCCGGCCGGTTGATTTTGTTGTTGCAAGGGCGGTTACTGACATTTCGACCTTGCTGAAATGGACGGGCAAAAACATCCGGCCCGGCGGGGATAATACCCTTAAGAACGGTTTGCTCGCATTGAAAGGAGGGGAACTGGACAGCGAGTTAAAACCGCTACGGGCCGCATCAACCGTTTATAACCTCAGCGATTATTTCAGCGAACCGTTTTTTGAAACGAAGAAGCTGGTGCATGTGTGGAGGGGGTTAGTTGTCTGAATTGGGACCTGCCTTCGTCAAGACTTCGGCAGGCAGGTTTGCAGGATTTTCAGGATCATAGGATTATGCGGTATACGAAGGCATTCCCACTGGCGCGCTTTTGCAAAGCGTGCCTGATCACTTTCCTTCAGATTTAACCATTTTGCACTTCTTGCCATTGCATATGAATTTTCTTTTTTTCACTCTTATTTATATTCTTTCTAAATTAAGATTACCTATTGACTTATATTGTATTTTTTTTTTTTTTTTTTTTTTTTTTTT